>NZ_CP040018.1:2472779-3090973 GCF_005280255.1 Arthrobacter sp. 24S4-2
GCGTCGGCTCCGGGACAACATGCCCCGCGGCCACTGATTCATGAGTTGTGTTCTCGATCATGGCGCTCCTTTTACTGTGCGTGGGCGCCGGTGGCGGCCAGGCGTTCGGCGATGTCGGCGCGGAGGTCCTTCTTGTTGATCTTGCCGACCTTGGTGGTGGGCAGCTCGTCGAGGACCACCAGATGCTCAGGAATCTTGAATGCCGCTACACCGGTCCGGCGCAGCATCGCCTGGATTTGTTCAAGGGTAACTTCGCGTCCGGGTTTGACGGTGATGTAGAGGCAGAGCCGTTCACCGAGCATCGGATCCGGCATGGCGACGGCGGCTGCCATGGTCACGTCGTCGATCCGGTAGATAAGGCTTTCGATTTCCTCGGCTGAGATCTTTTCTCCGCCGCGGTTGATCATGTCCTTGTCGCGGCCCTGGACGATCAGGTTTCCGTCGGGACGCCGCTCGACAATGTCACCGCTGGCGTACCAGCCGTCGGGGGTGAAGGCCCGGGTATTGGCTTCGGGGGCGCGGTAGTAGCCCCGCGGAGTATAGGGTCCGCGGGTCAGGATGGAACCGGGAACTCCGTCCGGCAGGTCCTCGCCGGCCTCATCGACGATGCGGACCTCGTCGGCTTCGGACACCGGACGTCCCTGCGTAGTACAGATGACGTCTTCGGGGTCATCCAGTCGGGTGGTGTTGATGAGCCCCTCGGCCATGCCGAAAACCTGCTGAAGGGTCGCGCCCAGAACCGGCTTCACTTTCCGGGCAATCTCGTCCGGCAGGCGCGAACCGCCGACCTGAAGCACTTCGAGGCTGGCCAGCTGCTTGGTGCCGTTTTCCTGCTCATACTCGATCCATCGCTGGGCGACTGCGGGGACCGCCGTCGAAAGCGTCACTCCCTCATGTTCGATGGCGGCGAAGGCCTTCCGCGGTTCGGGGCTGGGCAGCATGATGACGCGGCCGCCGGCGAACAGGATTCCGAGGATGCCCGGGCAGGCCAGCGGGAAATTGTGGCTCGCCGGAAGGGTGCCCAGATAGACGGTGTCCTCGGTGACTCCGGTGGGAAGTGACGTGGCCTTGATGTTGTAGGCGTAGTCGTTGTGGGTCCTGGTAATGAGTTTGGGCAGCCCGGTGGTGCCCCCCGAGAGCAGAAACAGGGCTGGCGAGTCAGGCGACGGTGCAGCGGCGTCCAACCGTGCGCGGGCGCCAGAGAGGTCCTTGCCGGGAGCAAGGATGTCCTCGAGTCGGGCGTTCTGGGGGTTAGCTGCACCGGAAACAAGGATGATCTCCAGGGACGGAATGCTTGACGCGAGTTCTTCGGCCATCGCCTGGTGGTCGAAGTCCTTGATGACATCCGGTACGGCGATGGCCCGGGATTCGGAGAGTTCCGCGAGGAAGGACAGCTCATACTGCCGGTGTGCCGGCAGGGCCATCACGGGGATGACGCCGGCGCGGAAACACGCCAAGGTCAGTACCGTGAACTGCCAGCCGTTGGGCAACTGGACCATGATGCGGTCATCCACTTTCAGGCCCAACTGCAGGAGGCGTTCCGCGGCCGCATCCATTCTGTTGGCCAGTTCGGCGTAGCTGAGCCGGACGTCACCGTCCACTATTGCGATTTTTTCCGGCAGCCGGTCGGCTGTTTCGAGGATGTAGGCGCCGAGCGGGCGGTCTTCCCAGTAGCCCTTGCTGCGGAATTTGGCCGCAAGGTCCGCCGGCCAGGGGATGGTTCCCTCACTGGTGTGGCTGGTCATTTCATGTCCTCCTCGACATTGACAACTACTGCATCAAGGGCCACGAGCCCGTCACGGGTCAGGCGCAGGGGGTTGATTTCGATTTCTGCGATTGCGTCATTGGAAACAAGCGCATCGCCGAGCCTGACCAGTAGGGCCGCCAGCTCCTCCGTCTTCAGCATCGGCCCGGAACGGAAACCGTACAAGAGCTCGCGCGCTTGGAGATCGCCGGGCATGCCCTCCGCCACACGGACGGAAAGGGGAGCGGAGCGGATGGAAATGTCGGCGAAGACTTCCGCGGTGGTGCCACCCAGACCCAGAACGGCGATCGGTCCGAAAACAGGGTCACGGCGAACGCCGACCACGAGGTCGATGCCGGATGGAGCCATTGCTTCGACCAGGAATTCGCGGGCACCGGCGGCCTCAAGGCCGTCCAGGGCCCGGTCCATGGCCTCGGGGGAGTTCACGCCCAGGTGCACACCGCCGATCTCGGTCTTGTGCAGAACGGCGGCGTCGAGCAGCTTGACCGCAACCGGACCCCCCAGCTCGGAGAGAGCATCATGAGCCGCGGCGCGGGTGCTGCAGCTTCGCCGGGCAGGGGTGGCGATACCGAGTGCGCCAAGGAGTTCCTTGGCGCGGTTCTCGTCCCAGGGCCCTTCCAGTGCCGGCCAGGTGAAGGCTCCAGTGGGTGCTTCGGTGCGCTGGAATTGTCCACGCGCATCGTTCACCAGTGCTGTAATGCCGTGGGCCAGAGAGGTCGGTCCGCTGATCAGCGGCAGGTCGTGCTGGTGGGCTGACTTCCGGGCGCGTTCAAGGTCGCCGTCGGGTCCGTCGACGCCGATCAGGAACGGCAGGCTCTCCGCTGCTCCGGATTCGGCGACCGACAGTGGCAGGTCGGTGACTGGTTCGGTCAGTCCGTAGACTGCGACGAGATCGATGGCCGGGTCGGCTGCCACGGCGGCCACGACCTTCTCGTAACCGGGTCCCGGCCGGCCGGTGTCCACTGGGTTGGCCTGGAAGGTCAGCGGTGGCAGCAGCGTGCCGATGGTGTCCTGGCTGGTCTGTGCCAGGCGCGGCAGTGTGACGCCGGCGCTGTGGAGGGCGTCGGCGATCAATAGTCCGGGGCCGGCCTGTCCGGTGATGAGTCCGACTCCGGGATCGGCCGACGGCGCAAGCCTGCGATCCGCCAGGGCGGTGACAGCGGCAACCAGCTGGTTCTCGTCGTCGACGATCACGGCACCGGCTTGCTTCAGGACCGCCCGTGTGGTCCGCCAGGATGTGGCCAGGGCACCCGTGTGGGACTGGGCGAACTCAGAGACGTCATTTCGCCCGACGACCAAAGCCACGACCGGTTTGACCGAACTGAGGCGTGAAACGGCGTCGATGAGGGCTGGTCCGTCGGCGACGGTTTCCAGATGGAGGGCAACTGCTTTGGTTTGTTCATCGGAGATCAGGTAGTCGAGGACATCGGGTGCGCTGATGTCGGTGCCCGCGCCGATGCCGACGGCGACGCTGACGCCCGCTCCGGCGCGCTGCAAGTGGAAAGCAAGGACGTGGTTGACTCCACCGCTTGCCGCCACGACGGCTACCGAACCCGGTTCCAGTTCTGCGACGCCGGGCACGAAGCTGGCGCGCAGGTTGCGGTGGGGCACGAAGAAGCCGGACGTGTTCGGGCCGAGCAGCCGAATGCCGGTGTCCCGGACAGCTGACTCCACCTGGAGGGCGAATTCGACGCCGGGACCGCCGGCTTCGGCGAAACCCCCGGCGCAGACCAGGGCAGCCTTGGCACCGTTCGCTGCACTGTCGCGTAATGCCTGTGCGGTGGCGGCGGCAGGTACGCAGAGCACTGCCAGATCGGGGCCTCCCGGAATTGCTGCTGCGGCTTCGGCGATGCTGGTGTGCATGCCGTTTTCGCCGCGGCTGTTGACGAGTTCAACAGGAGCCGGGTAGGTGGACAGCGACTGCGCCATGACGGCGCCGAGCTTTTCCGGAGTCGACGAGGCGCCGACGACGATGATGCCGCGGGGTGCGAACAGCGGAGTGAGATTATGCATCGGTTGCCTCCGTACCTTCCGTTGCAATGGCGTCTGCCCGGCCGGAAAGCACCACGGTCAAGGCCGACACCGGTCCCCGGTCATCGACGATGACGCTTGTCAGGCCCCGGCCCAGGCGCGCTTCCTCGGAGAGGAGGATGCGCGTGAACGGATTGCCGCCTTGGATAACGATCACCGCAGCCCGGTCCGACAGCTGCTCAAAGGCGGCGGCCAAGCCCTCTTCGGTGTCCGGCGCGGTGAGCAACAGTCCGGTGTTGGCATCGGCGTCGGCCGGGACGCTGGTCAGCGCAATACTGCCGCCGGGGCCGGTCAACGCAGGCTGACCGCCCTGGTGTGTGAGGGAGAGTTGGCGCCCCTGGAACTCGACGGGTCCGGCAATGAGGGATGTCTGCAGCGGCGCGCTTCCGTGCCTGGCATGCCAGTCCTGTTCCGCGGAAGCAACCAGACTCGGGTCGCGTTGCCGGATCTTGTCGATGTCGATGCTGCGGGAGAAGAAGTGGAAGGTGAACTGGGTTGGGTCGAAGGAGTCGTAATACCTGCCGAAGTGTTCCCACCAGCTCAGGCCACCGCGTGCCTGGTTCTGGATCTTGGCGACCTGTGGCTGGCGTTCGGCCTCGTAGTTTGTGAAGGCGAGCTCGAGGTCGTCCTGGTGTGCAGCGATTTCGCGGACCAGGGTGATGGCGTCTTCCATGGCCATCTTGGTGCCGGAGCCGACGGAGAAGTGGGCGGTATGTACCGCATCTCCGAGCAGGACGACGTTGCCCTTGTGCCAGGAACGGGTCCGGCGGGTGCGGAAATTCGCCCAACGGGAGCTGTTGGCCACCAGCGGCTCACCGTCGATGTCCTCGGCGAAGAGCTTTTCGAGGAAGCGCTGGGTCTTCAGGTCCGAAGGTCCCGGAGGCTGGCTGACATCGAATTCGTCGAGGCCGGCCTTCCGCCACGTCTGCTCGTCAGTTTCGACGATGAACGTGCTCAGGTCGTCGCTGATCGGGTAGCCGTGGACGGCAAAGTTGCCAAATTCGCTCTTCCGGTGGAGGAAGGTCATGCCCTTGAATTTGTGGCTAGTGCCGAACCAGATGAACTTCGCCGTGGCAGTCTCGGCAGTGTGGCCCAGACTCTCCCCGAGCTGTTCACGGGTCGATGAATTGGCGCCGTCAGCGCCGACGATCAGGTCGAAATCATCGAGCTGAGCCAGGTCGGGCACATACTGGCCAAAGCGCATGTCGACGCCGGCTTCCGCCGCCCGGTCCTGCATCAGCTGAAGGAGAGTCTTGCGGTAGATGGCGGCCATGCCGTTGCCGGCGAAGGACTTCTGTTCGCCTTTGAGCCAGACCTCGATGTCATCCCAGTGGGTACCGAAGTCCCGGAGGCCGTTGCGGACAACGGGATCGGCGTCGTTGATCCGATTCAGTGTTGCGTCGGAGAAAACTACGCCGAAGCCGAACGCGTCCGTGGCCTGGTTCCGCTCAAAGAGCACGACTTCAGCGTCGGGAACGGTCTGCTTGAACAAGGTTGAGAAGAACAGTCCGCCGGGACCGCCGCCAATGCAGGCTACGCGAAGTGCCATCGATGCCACCTTCTAGTGTTTGGGAAATCAGTGAGAAAGGTCTCACCAAAATTATGTAACTAATCTACGCTTGGCGTCAAGTATTTGTTACATATCGCATCGGAGTAGCCGTTTTGCGGGACTTCGAGTAGGCGCTCCCTTACGCCACGACCTCCTGGCCCTGCCCGACGGGCTGACCGATAATGCCGGAGACGAATTCCGTGGCTGCAGGCCCGAGCTGGCGGTGTACCGCGCCAAACAGGCCGTATGCCTCGCTGCTCGGCCAGCCCTCGGGCTGCAGCTCGCGGGGCAGGTAGGGGTCGCGGAACGGGAAGCGACGGAAGTCGCCGATGATACGCATCCGTTCGATGAGTGCCGCGCGGCCGTCCTTGCCCGCATTCAGCGCCTCGTCGTTGAGGGTGGAATAGGTCTGGACGAATTCCTGATAGTCCGCGCCGAGCTGCTCCAGGTCCCAGCACCGCGCGGCAAGGTCCCTGTCCTCCTCGAGGTCTCCGGTTCCGCACCAGAGAGCATCAACTTTTGCCAGCGGATATTCGGCGGCGATTTCGCGGACCTCGGCAATAAGGTCGTGCGGGCTCAGCCAGGTCGACGGTGACAGTTGGCCGAAACCATGCCACGCCAGCTGCTTGCGGAGCTGTTCACGGACGGCGCGTTCGGATTCCGGGACCTGATAGATGGCCATGGTCCAGCGCCCCTCCCAGTTCTCGTCCCGGCGCCGGAAGATTCGGTCGCGTCCCTCGTCCAGGATTTCCAGCATGTGAGGTGTGAGCGAGTAGACCGTTTCCCGCCCCACGCGGCGGGTGGTGAACCAGCCCTCCTTGCGAAGGCGAGAGAGGTTGACGCGGACCGTGGCTGCCTCAATATCGAATACGGCGAGGAGCTCCGTGATGTCGGCAAGCCTGACCTCGCTCCCGGCATACCTGAGGTAGTCCCCGAAAAGATCCAGGATCAGGGCTCTGGGTTTCCACTGCATAAGGCTCCTCCAACTCTTGTTCCGGCGTGCCGGGGAGAATCGTCCATCATCAAACATGCAACAAGACTGTTGACGACCAACACATTTATGTTACATTCGATTGTGGGTCAGATCACAGACAACCGACCCCTCATCTCTGGCACAGCCACAACGTCGTGTATATCACCTGGAGTCCCCAATGGCTTTTCAATCGCCCTCCTCACCTCCGGTTCGCCCTCGTAAATCGGCAGCCGCGGTCATCTTTCTCTGCTTCCTGGCCATCGTCTTCGACGGATACGATCTGGTCGTCTACGGCGCCATCGTCCCCAAGCTCCTGGCCTACCAGCCCTGGGGCCTAACTCCGGCGCAGACCGGCGCAATCGGCAGCTACGCACTGGCCGGAATGTTCATCGGCGCCATCCTCATCGGATACCTCACTGACATCGTCGGGCGCCGGAAGGTCATGATGGTGTCCATCGCGTCCTTCTCGCTGCTGATGCTGCTGACCGCCTCGGCGCCAACTCCCGAACTCTTCGGTTTGTTCCGTTTTCTAGCTGGCCTTGGACTGGGCGGCGTGATCCCGACGGCGATCGCACTAACCGTGGAGTTCTCCAAGTCGAACCGGCGCAACTTCAATAACGCCGTGATGTTCTCCGGATACGCTGTCGGCGGGATTCTCGCCGCGCTGCTCGCCCTCGCCTTCTTGCCCGCGCTCGGATTCCAGGGAATGCTGGCCCTGGGCGGCGTTCCACTCATCGCCGTCGTCCCCCTGCTGTTCAAGTTCCTTCCCGAATCCCCGGCCTTCCTCGCTGCCAAGGGGGACCGGGCCCAAGCGGTACGCATCATCGCCGACTACGGGCTCGAACCGCTACCCGAAGCGCCGGTACAAGGCGGCGCACCCGTAGCCGGCCGTTTCCGCACCCTGCTGACCGGGCGCCTGCTTGGCGCGATGATCCTTTTCTGCCTGGCCGGTGTCTGTGGACAAACCCTCGTGTACGGGCTCAATACCTGGCTGCCGCAGCTCATGGTCATCGCCAAATACTCGCTGGCCTCCTCCCTGACATTCCTGCTGACGGTCAACGTCGGTGCCGTCGTGGGTGTGCTCGTGTCCTCCCGCCTAGCGGACCGCTTCGGTCCACGGCCGGTGACCGCGTCGGCCTTCGCCAGTTCCGGCATCGCGCTTGTTCTCATGGGAACCGGCCTGATGCCGCTGCCCGTCATGTACCTGTTGGTTGCGGTGGTTGGCTTCGGGTCCGTGGGAGCACAGATCCTAGTCAACGGCTTTGTTGCAACCTACTTCTCGGGCGCAACGCGGGCCACTGCTCTAGGCATCACGCTGGGTATCGGGCGGATCGGCGCCGTACTGGCTATTTCAGGCGGAGGGGTCCTGGTCGCCGCATCGCTGGGCACGTTCATCAACTTCTCTGTCTGGGCGATTGCGGCAGCAGTGGGCGTAGTCGCCGTACTTTCCGTACCACGGCTTCAGACCGAGGCCGCCAAGACCGGAGAGGGCACGGTTGCTGTGCCGGCTGTCTCCACCGACGCTATCCCGCACTAACCCGCCCGCCCGGTTTTTGTACCGCTGCCACCGAGGTGCACGCAACGCACACAGCGATCAACCGAACAATGACCAAGGAGTTCCCATGCAATCCCAGCGCATCAGCAACCAGACTGTGGAATCAGTCGACGGCACCCTGATCGGCTTCCGCAAGCTAGGGTCCGGCAGTCCCATCGTCCTTGTCCACGGAAGCATCTCCACGGGCGAGCAGTGGCTGGCCGTGGCCGAGCAACTGGCCGACGCCAATACGGTGTACATCATGGACCGCCGCGGCCGTGGACTCAGCGCCGACGCCGAGAAATACTCACTGCGCAACGAAGCCGATGACATCAAAGCCGTGCTCGACCTCTCCGGTGAGGGATCCGCCCTGCTTGGCCACTCCTACGGGGCGATCTGCGCACTCGAGGCCGTGCGCACCGGAGCGTCGGTTTCCTCACTGGTGCTCTATGAGCCTCCGCTGCCAGTTGACGCGCCTACCGCGGGAGCCGCGCTCCAGGAGTACGCAGCAGCGGTGGACGAGGGAAACGGAGACAAAGCGATGCGCATAGCCGCCACCAACTTTCTGCGCATCTCCCCGGATGAAACCGAGGCCCTGGCTGCGTCGCCGCTGTGGCCAGGGATGGTTGAGCTCAGTCCCACATGGACCCGCGAGCTCAGCGAAATAGACCTGACGGACGTCCTCATCCAGCAGTACGTCGAGATTGACGCCCCAACGCTGTTGCTTGTTGGCGAGGCGAGCCCGGCACACCTGGTCGGTGCCTCACGACACCTCGGGCAGCGAATGACGAACGTGACGGAGCACCTTGTCCCTGGCCAAAATCACTTTGCCCACGTCATGGATCCTGCCGGCACCGCTGACGCCATTAAAGCGTTCTTGCACCAATAGGCCAACACGCGGTCTCTTGCACCGGGGTCAATCGAGGCCGGCCAGAATCTAGGCATTGATGAGATGGCTGAATGGAGGTAGATGCCATGAATGTCGTTCAGACCAGTCAGCTGCTCCGACCTGTGACCCGAGCCACTACTACCCTGGGAGATGGCGGATACATTGAGGCGTAGAACTTGTCAGAACAAAGAAAACAAAGAAGAGGCGCGCCCCTGTGATGTGGGGTGCGGCTGGTCGCTGCGATGCTTTGAACTGGCCAATTTTGGGGTGTGGACATTGTCCGCACATCGGGCCTCGGATCGGGTCGTATGTGGGTCGGATTGGGCCGGATTCCGCATGTTTCCGCGGGTGCCCAGTATTTGCAGGGGCGGGAATGCAGTTCGAGTCCCACCTTGGGCACGCATTCCCCCTCGTCAGAGGAGGTTTTGCTTTTAATGTGTGTACATTGACCCTCCGCGGGTCCCTCTGACATTGGCCGCGGGATGTGCCTGGCGCCGCGGTGGCCTATCAAGTTATGTGGGTGGCGGGATCAGGGCCCCGGCTGGGAGCCCTCCGCCTGCTGGGATGTGGGGTCATGGTCTCCTTTCCGGCTTGTTCTGTGGGCCTGGAGACTCATCCGACGCTCAACGCCCGATACCCGTGAACCACTCCTCAGAGGGGTGGTTTCGGAGGGGAATCCACCGGAGCCCTCCTGTACTGGTCGACTTCGCCAAAGACGATGCTGGTTTTGCGAGACGACCCCCTGGCGTGTCAGGCCAATCCTGGATCCACGGTTTTTCAATCACCCCCACGGGGCGTCCGTCCGGACGAGTAGTGTTGGCGAATCTCCGGACTGCTGGGCAGGGGCCAGCTCTAGTCGTTGCTGTTTGTGGGTCGTCGGTAAACGCGCACGCCATCACTGTGTAGAAATAGCGCGCGGCCCTTTCCCTCGTTTTGCTGAAGCCAGGGGACGCTGCCGTCCAGGGCGAGCATGTCGACGCGTCCTGACGTTATGGCCTGTCCGTGACCGTGGATCTCCACTTCGTCGACTCGGGACAGCTTGGACCAGTTGGGAACTGGTTCAGGAGTCGGGGATCCGGTAAGCGGTTTGGCGTGGTGATGACGGAAGTTCATGGGATTTCTCTTTGGTCGAGGGCGGGTCGGGATGTTGGATTATGTCTGGGGATAGTTGTGGGAGGAGGCAGGGTGACATCGTGGTCACCCTGCCTCCTTTGCATGCTGCGCAGTTCTCGCGCCCGTCTTTCGGGCTGCCTGTTGCGATGGAGTGCGGGAACGGCAGCACGCGTGCCGGACGTTGAGTCCGGCAGCATGTTGTGTGTCCTCGGAGCTTGTCCGTCGTGGATGTGCGGTGGCCGGGGACTCTTTGGTGGGTTCGCCGGGACGGGCAACGGCTCGTCAGTTGTTGCTGACCGGCCGTTGCCCGAGGCGGGGGCTCCGGTTACATGATGCCGGTGGGTACCAGCAGGGCCCATGCCAGCGCCGGGGCCACCAGAACCACTCCACCGGCGTAGATCATCAGCTGCTTGTACACGCGTTGGCGGTCGTTCTCCCGGGCGTTCGCTACAACGAGGGCACCGTCGGTGGAGAAGGGAGAGACATCCACCACTGTCGCGGCGATGGCGAGTGCCGCGACCGTTCCGGAGGCGCTCAACGAACTGGAGGCCAAAAGGGGACCGGCCAGGGGGATGAATGCGGTCAGCAATGCCGTGGAGGAGGCAAAGGCTGAGCCGACGCCAATCACGTAGCAGAGTACCAGAGCGATCAGCAGGGGCGCACCCAGGGCGAGGGCTTGCTCAGCAAGGGTATCGATGACACCTACGTGCTGCAGCAGCGAGACATAGGTGATCATGCCGGCCACCAGCAGAACGGTAGACCATGAGATACCGCCGATGAAGGTCCGGTGTTCTTTGATGTTGATCAGTGCCAGCAGGAGGCCGGCGGAGAGGGCGACAAAGCCGATGGGCATATGGAAGCCCAGCGTGCATATAAGCATCGCAGCGATCAGCACCAGCGTGAGGATTTGCTGGCCGTGGGGACGCGTGGTGCGAGGCGCGTCAGCGCAGACATGCTGGGCACCCTCGCCGTCCCGCAGTTTGCCCAAGAGGGCAAACAGTACAACCGTCAGGGCTGAAAGGATGAGATTAAGGGCGAAGCTGGCGGCAAAGAGTCCGCCTTGAGAGATCGGGAAGCCATTTTTCAGCGCGATGTCGTGTACCAGAACGCCGGCAACAGACAAGGGGGAGAACCCGCCTGCGTGGGCTCCGTTAATGATGAACGCGCCCATGAGTACCGGGTGAATTCGCGATTCGTAGGCGAATCCGATGGCAGCCGGTGCGAGAAGTGCGACGGCGGCGGGGGAGAAGGTGCCCAATGAAGTCAGTGCGGCAGCCATAAGAAAGAACACCCAGGGGAGCAGCAGTGTCTTACCCCTGACCAGGCGCACACACGTCTGCACGATGATGTCGATGGTCCCGTTCCGCTGGGCCATGCTGAAGAAGTAGGTGACCCCGATGATCGTAAGAACGATACTGGCCGGGAATTCCTCGAGGATCTCCTTGTCGCTCATTCCGAGCATGAAGTACCCGACGCCGAACGATGCGACCAGCCCCATCACCCCGATGTTCAGTGGCCATTTCGTGGCGACCACGAACATTACGAGAAGTATGACCAGGGGGATGATCTGTGTAGCGGTCATTGCCGGCTCCGATTCCGGGGTGGCCGCCGGGTTGAAAATGGCACCCCCGAACACGAGGGCAACCAGACCCAGGATCGCGATCGCGGCTACCGTTATCAGCAGGATACGGCGGCGACGGTTCGGACGCTTGGAACGGTCTTCCCGGATTTTGCTCTCTGCCTCGGGAGCAGGTTGGTAAATAGTCTTAGTCATGATCTTGGCTCCTCATTGAGTGGCTGATGCTAGTGAGGCTTCGACGGCGCTGCCGAGGGCCTCGGGGAGGTGGATGATGGTGGTGGCGATGGTGCGGGCCGTTCGGTCGACGCCGACCAGTAGGGACCCGTCGCGCTCTTCGCTCCAGGTCTCGATCACCCCCGCAGGAGTGCGTAGCCGCAGCTCGGCCCGCGGGGTGTCGCCAGTGCTGCTGCTGCTAAGTAAGGTTCCGGGGGTCCGTGCGGCGAGGGTCAGGGCGATGCTGCCGGTGATGGCCAGGGCCGGGTGGGGCTTGCCCATCGAGAGCATCATGACGTTGACGTCGCAGTCCGGGTCCGACTGGGTGGGGGAGGCGACGATCGCGAGCTTGGGGATCGCGCGGGCAGCTTCGGCGATAGTTGGTGCCAGCCCCATCCGCACGGCGGCCTGTCGACGGATTTGCTCTAAAGTGTCCAGTTGCAGTTCCACCCCGGCCACCCAGCTGTCGTACCTCGCCGTGTCCAAGCCAAGCTCCTCAGCTCGGACGATCACTACCGGCGCCCCGGCGTCGACCATTGAAACAGTCCAGCGCGTACCCCCGGCGGTTATCGTGTCGGTTGCGGCACCGGTGGGCAGCAGATTTCCAGTAGTTCTGCCCGCTGGATCTAGGAAACCGAGCCCGACCCGGTAGCCGGGAAACGCAACCCCGGGCATCAGCGCATCCGGAACGATGGGCAGCGCCCCTTCGGGAGTGGCGACACGCTGAACGATGATCTGACCGGTGTTCGTGTTCCGGGTGATGATCCGGGTGACGTCTCCGTGTGGGATCACCCAACCCTTTTCGATCGCGTAAAGTCCCACAACCGCGGAGCAATTCCCACAGTTGCTGCCCCAGTCCACCGCTGCCTCTTCGATGCCGACCTGGGCGAATGTGAACTCCACGTCGACATCCTCCTCGGACGGTCGGCGAAGGATTATCGCTTTGCTGGTTGTCGAAGTTGCCCCACCGACACCATCAATCTGTCTGGAGTCGGGACTTCCGAACAGCCGGGGAAGCAACTCATCCACGCTGGTACGGGTCTCATCAAGGTGCTCCGTTTCGAAGACCCAGCATTTGCTGGTGCCTCCGCGCATCCATTCAGCTTCAATCTTCATCGTCTTTCCCGCATCTCTTCGTGCCGCATATATGTTCAGGGGCCTGATAAGAGAATGAGCCGGATCACAAATGAAGACAATGTTCAATCTTTGAGGGGGGATGTAGAGATGCTTAAGTTACTTGTACTGAAGGCCCGCAGCTTCATTTTTTCAGTCGTGTACCAGAGCGGTGCGAGCGCGCCATCTCACAGATGTGCTGGCGATTGCATAGAATGAACCAAACGGACAGAAGGGTGAAGCATTGCTTAACGATCAGAGTCAAGATTTATTCGACATCCGTCGATTGGCCTTGCTGGTGGAGGTCGTCGAGCAGGGATCGATCACTGCCGCGGCTGAACTGATGATGTACACCCCGTCAGCAGTTTCCCAGCAGCTGCGGAAGCTCGAACAAGAAGTCGGGCAGCCCCTACTCAACCGCCGCTCCCGGGGCGTTGCGCCCACAGAGGCTGGCCAGGTGCTGGCCGGGCACGCCCGCAAGATCATTGGACAGATGCGGGCAGCTCAGTCCGACCTGGACCAGATCGCCGGTCTCAGACGTGGCTCCTTGACCGTAGGCACGTTCCCCACCCTCGCGGGATCTTTTTTGCCCCTTGTTATCCGCGCCTTCAAGAAGCGATACCCGGCCATTGGCCTCTCGGTGCGCAGCGCGCGCTTTGACGAACTTGTGTCGGACCTCGGGTCCGGAGTCACCGGACTGTGCCTGCTCTGGGACTATCCCTGGAATCGGTTCCAAGACGATTCCATCCGGGTAACAGAAGTCTTCCAGGAGAGCACCGTAATCCTGGTAGCCCGCGGGCACCCGCTCGCCGACCGGGACGAGGTGAGGATGGAGGAACTACGTAAGGAGTCGTGGATAGTTCGCGCGGAGGCTCACCCGGTGGTCGAGGTCCTGCAACGATCCGCCCACGACGCCGGGTTCGAGCCGACCATTGGCTTCCTGGCCAACGACTACCAAGAGGCCCAGGCCATGGTCAGCGTCGGCATGGGCGTGGCCGTGGTGCCCAAAACCGCAGTGGCCCTCCAGCACCCCGACGTAAGGGTAATTAGCCTCGGCGCGGCCGCGCCCATGCGGCGGGTATTGCTGGCCCAACGCCAAGACAAGGTCTACGCCCCGGCAGAGGTCGCTTTCCACTCCACCCTCTTGGAAATCGCCCGCGAACATTTCGGCGACTACCTCTAGGAGCGCGGGTCAGTAGTCGGCCGGGTTCTTAAAACGCCGTGTGAATTGCCGGGGTGCGGGAGGGGTGGCTGGAAGAATCGGGAGTATGAATTCCGGTTCCCAGGATGGCCTTTTTGATGAAGCTCTCGTGGAGCGGGTGGAGCGTTTTGATGACGGGATCGTTGAGGCCGGTGCTGGTGTGAAGAAGCGGTTCAAATCCTTTGAGCCGGACGCGGTGATGCTGGTCCCGCCGTCGCTGGATGAGTGGTTGCCGGGCAATCATCTGGCCCGGTTCATCGCTGATCTGGTGTCCCGGGAGCTGAATCTGTCCCGGTTCTACGGCTCGTATGGGAAGACGAAGGGCCAGCCGCCGTATGATCCGCGGTTGATGGTCCGGGTCCTGCTTTACGGTTACTGCGTCGGGGTGCGTTCCTCCCGGGAGTTGGAGCGGGCGTGCGTGGACGTGGTCGCGTTCCGTTGGCTGGCCGGGCAGCAGGCACCGGATTTCCGGTCCATCGGCCGGTTCCGCAAACGCCATCTCGCGGCGTTGGGGAACGTGTTCCTGCAGGCGCTGGAACTCTGCCGGGCCGCGGGCATGGTCTCCTTGGGCCGGGTTGCCCTGGACGGGACGAAGGTCCGGGCCAACGCGTCCCGGCGAAAGGCGATGAGCTACGGACGGCTGACCGAAAAACAGAGGATCCTCGCCGCGGAGGTCTCGGACATGCTCGCCGACGCCGAGGCCGTGGACAGGGAGGAGGATGCCCGGTTCGGGGCGGATACGCGCGGCGATGAGCTCCCGCCGGACCTGGCCGACCGGCAATCGCGGCTGGCGAAGATGGCCGCGGCCCGCAAACAGCTCGAAGAGGACGCGGCAGCCAAAGCACGCAAAGAGGCGGAGCAGAAAGCCCGGGACCGCGGCGATGACGACGGGGCGGCTGCGGCCAAGGGCGAGGAAGCCGCGGCCAAAGCGGAGGTCAGACCGAGGGCCCAGCGCAATTTCACGGACCCCGACTCCCGGATCATGAAGACCGCAGACGGCTCGTACCACTATTGCTACAACGCCCAGGCCGTGGTCGACGCGGACCATCAGGTCATCGTCGCCACCGATCTGAACAACACCGCGGTGGACGTGCAGCAACTGGTCCCGATGACCGAACGCACCGCCGAAACCCTGGGCCGGATGCCCGCCCAATGGACCATTGATGCCGGATATTGTTCAGCAGCCAACCTCGAACACGTGAAGGAAATCGAGGCCGCCGGCGGGACCGAGTTCTTCATCGCGACCGGCCGGCTCAAACACGGCGAAAAGGTTCCCGAGACGCCCCGGGGCAGGATCCCGGCCACCGCCACACCCAAGGAACGGATGGCGAGGAAACTCAAAACCAAGAAGGGCCGGGCCGTTTACGCGCGGCGCAAGGCGATCATCGAACCGGTCTTCGGGCAAATCCACACCCGCCAGGGCAAACACGTACTCCTGCGCGGCCTCGAACAAGCCAAACACGAGTGGGAACTGATGGCAGGCTGTCACAACCTGCTGAAATTGTTCACTTTCAAAGCCAAAGCCGGTCTCAACGCCCCGGCCGGAGCCTAACCCACGGGCCAAGGCGGCCACGGCTGCCCGGCCATCAAGATGGCAACGTGTCACCGGTCAGTAGACAGGACCACCCCTGGATGACGGAAACCACTACCGCCCCACGCTCCTAGGGGCCAGGTGCGCCGCCGGCAACCTTCTCCGGCGCTGAGGAACCAGAATCGGGTCCTCCGAGATCTGGAAGGAAGCCGATGGCGGCAGCTGGCCTGATGGGTGTCGACGCCCTGTATCTCTGAAGTGCGCCATCAGTTGAAGTACGTGGAGCGGCAAGGCCACTTGGCGCTTAGAAACACCCCACTCCGGCTGATTTTCCAACGCCGATATCGGACCTTTCGTCGCCTGTAGGGACACTGCGTGCGTTGCAGCGAGCTGCCTTGATCGTCGCCTGGTACTGGTTTGGTACCATGAAGCTATGGCTATGAATCTGCGTGTTCCCGAAGAGCTGGATCGGCGTCTGGACCAGCTTGCTGCCGAGGAGCATACATCCAAGTCCGCACTACTGCTCCAGGGTGCGGAGCTTGTGTTGCAGCGTCACCGGCGCAGCCGTGACATCGGCGAGGGTCTGGATTTCGTCATGAGCCATGACGCGGAGCTCCTCACCCGCCTTGAGGATGCGTGACCGCGTACCTCGAGATAGAGGATGCGCTGCAGGTCGTTGACCGGTACGGGTTCCATATCCGCGACATCGGACTCCTGGTCTCGGCTTTGGCCCGACCGGCAACAACTGTCTTGGGCACGGAAGCCTATCCGCAGCTGCCGATGAAGGCAGCTGCCCTGCTGGAGTCGGTGGCGCGGTTCCACCCGTTGATCGACGGCAACAAACGCACAGCGTGGACGCTGATGGTTCTGATGCTCTGGATCAACGGCTACCGGCATGACTTCGGCACTGATGCGGCATTTGATCTCGTCGTAGGGGTGGCCGCCGGCGGTGTCTCACTTGAAGACAGCGCTGAGCTGATTGCCACGCAACTCGTCAGGCGCTAGCCGACGGGTTCGTGGGCTTACCGGTTGCGCGTTTCCCTGACCCGTCATGTGTGCCTGTGCCGGCCGGGTCATGAAATGACTGAAAGGAGGTGACGCCGACCATGAAGATCCGTGAAGCTGGCCGGAGGCTGAACGAGCGTCAGGCTCTTTGGGGGCGTCCCGTCGTTCCCGGATTTTGAAACTGGGGTTGGTGTTCCATTCGCTGACCCTTTGCGGATGTCCGCTTCGAGGGCCTGGACGCTGCGGTGGTCGCTGCGGCGCAGCAGGTCCTCGGGGACGAAGCCGAAGAACCTGGTTGAGCCAGGAGGAGTAGGTCGGGGTGAAATGCATGTGGAACCGTGGGTGGTTCCCGAGCCATGTCTTCACGGTCGGGGTCTTGTGGGTTTGATAGTTGTCGCAGATGAGGTGGACCTCGAGGCCCTCGGGCACTTCGGAGTCAATCTTGGCCAGAAACTTCCTGAATTCGGTGGCCCGGTGCCTGCGGTGCAGGCTGGAGATCACGGACCCGTCCGCGGCGTTCAGTGCCGCGAACAGGGTTGTGGTCCCGTGCCGGACGTAGTCGTGGGTGCGTTTCTCCGGCATGCCGGGCATCATCGGGAACGCCGGCTGGGACCGGGCCAACGCCTGGACCTGGGACTTCTCGTCTGATGTGAAGTCATCGGTTATGTGAAGCTTCTGGCGTCAGCGGTGGTGAGCGGCTTGAGAGGCGCCGATTTCTTCACATAACAGGTGGGTTCAGATCGTTTGGCGGAGACAGGTCAGCAGGTCCTGCCGGGTGGTCTGGTCGTAGTTGCTTGCTCTGAGGGTCTTCGCGGCGGCTGCTTCGATGGCTTGACGTTTCATTTCCGGGCTGGCTTTGGCGTAGATCTCGGTGGTGATGACGGAGGCGTGGCCAAGGATGTCGCGGATGTAGATCAGATTGACGCCGTTTTCCAGTAGATGCATGGCCTTCGAATGGCGCAGCACGTGGGGCGAAACGGTCGTGGGGACGAGTTCGGGACGGTCGGCGTGCGCGGTCTGGGCGCATTTGGCGAGTATGTAGGCGGCGCCGGCGCGTCCCAGCCGTTGATTGGCTCTGTTTGCAAACACCGGCCCGGACGGTTCTTGAGGCAGTGTGCCGACGTGCTGGGCAAGGATCACGGCGGCCTGCGGTGTCAGTGGAACGACCCGGGTTTTATGGCCCTTTCCGGTGAGAGTCGCGCTGGCGGGTTTATCGAGATGAAGGTCGGCAAGTGACAGGTCGCAGGCTTCCTGGACTCTGGCGGCGGTGTCGTAAAGGGTCGTCAGGAGCGCCAGGTCGCGCGGTCCGCGACGTTTGGCGTGCTCCAGCAGCAGCCCGATCGCTTCCACTGGCAGGTAATCGATGGCTGGCTCGGGAGCTTGGGCGGCTTTGAGGCTAAAGATTTGTTGGGCCTGTGCGATTTGCTCGGGGGCTTCGGTTTGAACGTATCGAAAGAACGATTTCAACGCCGCCAGGCGCTGGTTGGCGGTGGCGGCGGAGCAGCCCCTGTCGGTGCGCAGCCAGCCGAGAAAGGCCGCCACGTTCGGCGTGGTGAAGTCTGTGAAGGAGACCCTGTCCGGCGGGGTCGTCAACCGGTCTTCCATGAACCGCAGGAACAGCGTGAACGCGTCCCGATAGGCGGAGATGGTGTTCTTGGAGCAAGCCCTGGTGACGGGCAGGTGGACGATGAGGAACCGGGCCAGCATGTCGGCAAACGGGCGGGCGGCAGGCATCTCACGCCTCCTCGTGGGGGAATACGCCCGCGTAGGCGCCTTCCATGACCTGATGGATGCTGCCCCAGGCCGATGGGTCGAGGCGCAGGTAATACTCCGCTGAGACGATGTCGGCGTGTCCCATATAGGTCGCCAGCAAAGGCAGTGCTGCGTAAACGTCCACCCCGGAGGCCTGCATCTTCCCCAGGCAGGCCACCGCATACGAATGTCTCAGGTCATGGGCACGCGGAGCATGACCCGAGGCGGTCGTGACGCCCGCTTGGAGCATTAACCCCTGAATGTGCGCTGTGGCCGAGCCCGGGTTGTAGCGCCCGCCTCGCGGGGAGGGGAAGAACCACGCCCCGCGATCTTCCGGGATAAGGCCGACAGCAACCACGTAGCGGCGGGCGCATGCGGCCAAAGATTCGGACATCGGCACCAACCTGGTTCGGTTGTGCTTCGCTTTGTGGACGGTGATGACGGCATCGGCCAGGTCCACGTCACGGATCCGCAGAGACAGCGCCTCGCCGATCCGCAGCCCGCAGCACCACAGCAAGCGGACAAGCATCGCGTAGACCGGCTGGGTTTGCGGTCCGCACCGCGACGCGGGACGGGCGTCCGCGCAGGCGATGACCCGGGCCATCTCATCTGCCGTGAGTATCCTGGGAGTGAACGAGCTGGATTGGCGTGGCCCCAACCCGTCCGGCAGCACCCATGCCTCGATTCCCTTCCACCGCAGGAACAAAGCGAACTGACGGACAATACCCCGCCGGCCCGCGACCGACCCAGAGGACTCTCCATCGCCCGGCCGGACGAAGGCCTCGACCGCGTCCCTGGTCAGCACCCGCTCGTCTCCGTCGCGCCCGGCGAGGAATGCCGACAAACGCCTTACGAGGTAGAGGCGGCTTTTCGGATAGACGTAGCCCAGGTTCCTCTTGTACTCGACAAACTCGCTGAACAACTCTGGGAACGCCCCGTCGGGAATGATCTCAACGGACATCGGGCACCTCCAACGCCAACGGGCGAAGGTCAGCGACGTTGACCCTGAGATATCTGCGCGTGGTATTCGCATCGGCATGGCCCAGCACAGCGCCGATCACCGGATAAGGAGTCCCCGCCTCGAGCATCCCGACCGCGACAGAATGCCGCAATGAGTGCAGGCCGCGGTGCCTGCCGGATGCCTCGACCCCAGCACGGTCGAAGCATCCGGCAACCACCTGGTGAAAGTGGTTGCCCGCCGCGGGCGGCTGATGCGGCGCTCTTTGGCGAACCAGCAGATGCGGATCCTCGACCTGCCGCCGCTCGTTCTTCCAATAGTCAATGATCGCCAGCGCGCATTCCTCCGGAAGCGGCAGGTCCAGCCGCCGGCCACTCTTATGCAGAATCAAGGACAGCCGCCGGTTCGCCCAGTCGATCTGGTCGAACCGCAGTCCCTTGATGTCACCCGATCGCATCCCCAGCACAGACGCGAGCAGCATCACCACCCTGTCGCGCAGCGGTGACTCGGACCCGTTCCCGGCCTCCGCCAGCGCCCCAGCGACCTCGCCCCACCGGTAGACCGAAGGCAGGACCGCGTCCTTGTCCGTGACGATCACCGGGAACATGGCGCCCAGGGCAGGATCAGCTCCGTGCTCTCGCACTGCGAATCGCAGATATTCGCGCAGGAAATACAGTTGGCCCGCCCGGCTGGAAGCCGCTCTCGACGCCAGCGAGCGAGCATAGTTGGAAACGTCCAGGGCTCTGAGGCTTGCCATCTCTTGCACCCCCGAGTCGGCCAGGAACGCCAGGAACCGGCGCAGCATCCCGGTCTTACCTCGAACGGTCGCCTTGGCCAGCCCCCGTCCGCTCAGCCACGCGGCATACACCTCGTACTCCGCCGTGAAAACCTCGGGTAGCTGAATCCTCCCGCGCCCGGCGCGCAACGCGAACCGGCCCGTCTCGGCCACGTCGAACAAGCAGCCCACAGCCCGGCGGTGAAACACCTGCCACTGCTCAACGCCATCCGCGCCGGCAGCCGTACAGAACCCGGCAGCAGTCTCCCGATCCGGGTCTTCAATTTCATGCCCGGCGCAATACTCTCCGAACTGATCCCAAACGCGCTGGTAAGCGGCACAAGAACCATGAGAGTAGCCAGCCTGCACCATGAACGCGGCCGCTTCCGCCGCCAACTCGCTGACGTCAGACATCAACGATCAACCTCCTTGATTGAACAACATGACCAATCAAGGACACCCCGGTTATGTGAAGAAACCAGCCCCTCTCAAGCCACTCACCACCCCAGACGCCAGAAACTTCACATAACCGATGACTTCACATCAGACGAGTTATGCGAAGGTTCGCATAATTCATCCACACTGAGCACGACCGCCGATTCCGGGGGATTCAGATACAGACCGACCACGTCGTAGACCTTCTCGACGAACAAGGGGTCATTGGAGAGCTTGAACCCGTCGGCGCGGTGGGGCTTGAGCTCGAAGGTCCGCCAGATCCGCCCGATCGTGGACGTTGACAGCCCCGACCGCTCAGCCATCTTCGCCCTTGACCAGTGCGTGGCGTCCTTCGGCGTCGATTCCAGGGTCGCGACGACCACGTCCGGGACCTGGTCGGCGGAGATCGAGGCCGGCCGTCCGGGCCTGGGATCGTCGACCAGCCCGTCCAGCCGGTGGTCCAGGAACCGGCGCCGCCACTTCGCCACGCTGTGCGGCTCGACACCGCACCGGCCGCGACAGCCACGTTCGTCAGACCCTCGGCGCTGGCCAGCACGATCCTCGACCGTGTCGCCAACGCCTGGGATGAGTTCCGTCTCCGGGCCCACCGCTCCAGCGTCTCATGTTCTTCAACCGACAGATCCAGCAAGGCCTTCGGCCGCCCGACATTCGCCATACCTACTTCTATAATTACGAAGCGAATTTCAGGCGCAGGACACGAGGCCCGTAATCAGCTGTTGGCACCTAGGGCTGCCCGCGCGTTCTTCTTGCGTTCAGAAAGGTCCTTGCGCGCCCCTAGGGCTTCGTCCAGGCTGACGGCGGTGAACCTGGTGGTCGTGCCGGGGGCGGCGCGGGCCACCAGATCCATGTCGGCGCTGATGACCGTGCCCACCATGGCGTACCCGCCGCCGGAGACGGCATCGCGGTGCAGGAGGATGGGTTGGGTGCCACCGGGTATCTGGATGGACCCGACGGCGTAGCCGGCATCCACAATGTTGGACGGGTCGGAACCGGCCCCGAAAGGTTGCTCGCGTTCTTTCCACTTAACGCCGGGGCCGGAGTATCTCAGCCCCATTCGGTCGGCGACTGGGGTCAGTTTCCATTCGCCGTTGAGCAGGTTTTCCAGTCCCTCGTCGGTGAGGAGGTGGTCGTAAAGGCCAAGCACGATCCTGACCGTCTGCTGTTTCGCGAACACGGGCCGGAATTCCTCCGGAACGGTGTCGGCGTCGGGGAGTCTTCCGTCATTGAGCGGCCTTCCTACGGGAACTTGATCGCCCGCTTCCAGCTTCCGACCGTTGAAGCCGCCGATTGCTCCGAGGCTGTAGGTGGACCGGCTGCCAAGCGCCTCGGGAACGTCGATGCCGCCCTGGACTGCGATGTAGTAGCGGGTGCCGCCCTGGATGACTCCGAAGCTGAGCTCGTCGCCGGCGTTCAGTTGAAGCCGGGTCCACTCGGGGCGGGATTCGCCGTTGACCTTCACGTCAACCGGGGCACCGGTGACGGCGATGAGTGCATCCTGATCGGTGGTCAGCACCGGGCCCAGGTAGGTGCATTCGAGGACGGCTTCTGTGGCGGTGTTGCCCACCAGGGCATTGCCGAGTTCGGCAGAGTATTGGTCCATGGACCCGCTCTGCGGGATGCCCACGTTGTAGTGGCCGGTGCGTCCCTGGTCCTGGACCGTGGTGGCCAGACCGGGGTTCTTGATGTCAAACGCCATTGAGGGCCTCCATGAGTTCCTGGTTGTAGCCTTCGGGATTCGCGAGTGCCTTGGAAAGATCGAATGTCACAGGTACCTGCCGGTAGCGGAACGTTCCTGCGGAAACCTGCGCCTGGATGTCGTTGTACTCGGCCTCGGTGACCGGCTTAAACTTAACGATGTCTCCCGGACGAAAGAACACCATGAAGTCCTTGAAGTCTTCCAGGGTCTGGGCGGGATCAAAGATCGGCGCGGCAGCAACGCCGAACATCTGGTAACCGCCGGCACCGCGCACGGAATAGATGCAGCCAAAGCAGCCGCCGTGGCCCACGGTCAGCTTGGGGGTATCGGTGCGGGGACTCAGATACTTGGGGACTTCCAGTTGTTTCTCCCGCTCCACGAGCTGGAAGAGGAACGGCAGGCCAGCCACGAAGCCAACCATGGAGACAAGCCACGGCTGCTCATGGTGCCGCTGGATGAATTCGGCGGCATCTTTCAGGTTGTTGACCTTGGCCGCGTAGTCAATGTCGGTACCTCCCGGCTCCTGATGGAACCCTTCGCGGAAGCGCTCCGCCACTTCCGCCGTGAAGGGGTCGTTATACCAGACCGGGACCTCGATGATCCGGGTTTGGAGCGCCTGCTGCTGATGGCGGCCCAGGTCCCGTTCGATGGTCCGTACGGAGTCTTCAAGGGTCGACGGCGGCAGGACGTCGGGATCGAACCTCACCAGCAGTGAGGCGTTGGCGGGACAGACGTCCACGATGCCCGGCAGCTCCATGGTTGAAAGCTTCGCGGCAATGGACATGACCCGAAAGTTGGCAGCCAGGCTCATGGACTCTGAGACTTCGACGAAGAGGAATTCGTCTCCGCCCCAGGTGTAGCGTGCCTCCTGCGAGAAGGTTGCCGGGCTGCTCAATGTGCCTCCAAAAGATCGGCAGTTTCAAGGAATTTCGAGTGATGGGTCACGGCGGCGAATTCGGGCCGCGCCAGAAGCGTCTTGTGCACCGGGATGGTGGTCTTGACCCCTTCGATGTGTGTACCGTCCAAGGCTGTCAGCATGGCCTTAATGGCCGTTTCACGGTCGGGTGCGTGAACGATCAGCTTGGCGAGCAGGGAGTCGTAGTACGGGCTCACTACGGATCCTGCTTCCACGCCCGTGTCTACCCTGATGCCTTCGCCGGAGGGCCACTCCATGGCCGTGATGAGGCCCGGGCTGGGGAAGAAGTTGTGCTCCGGGTCTTCGGCGTTGATGCGGCATTCGATGGCGTGCCCGCTGAAGTGGACGTTATCCTGTCGGATGGACATTGCTCCTGTGGAAGCTATCAGAAGCTGTTCGCGGACCAGGTCGATCCCGGTGATTTGCTCGGTGATGGGGTGCTCAACCTGGATCCGGGTGTTCATTTCGATGAATGCGGCTTCGTGGTTGATGGGGTCATAGAGGAATTCGACCGTGCCGGCTCCGCTGTAGCCGCATTCCCGGGCGAGTTCCACGGAGGACTCCCGGATCCTCCGGCGGACGGCGTCGGGAAGGTCCGGTGCCGGTGCTTCTTCGATGACTTTTTGCGAGCGTCTCTGCATTGAGCAGTCGCGGTCCCCGAGGTGGATGAAGCTGGTTCCGTCGCCGAGGATCTGCACCTCCACGTGGCGGGCATGCTGCACAAATCGTTCCAGGTAAACCGTAGGGTCCCCGAAGACGGATGCCGCCTCCCCGCGGGCCGTCTCGATTGTTTTCAGGAGCTCGTCTTCGCTGTGGACGAAGCGGATGCCCCGGCCGCCGCCGCCGGCGGAGGCCTTCACCACCAGCGGGTAGCCGATGCCGCGGGCCACCTCAATGGCGTCGCCCCCGGGGTCCAAGGGTCCGTCCGAGCCGCGGAGTACCGGGACGCCGGCCTTGCGGGCGGATTCTCTGGCCATGGACTTGTTGCCCATCATTTCGATGGCGTCCGCGTCGGGACCCACCCAGGTCAGCCCTGCATCTGCGACCTTCCGGGCGAATGCGGAGTTCTCGGAGAGGAAGCCGTAGCCCGGGTGGACGGCATCGCAGCCGTTGTCCAAGGCCGCGGAGATGATGGCGTCCTGGTTGAGGTAGCTGGCGGGCGCAGGAGCCGGGCCTACTACCACCACGTTGTCGGCGGTGCGGGCTGCAAGGGAATTGGCGTCTGGTTCGCTGGCGACCAGGACTGTTTCGATGTCCATTTCGCGTGCGGTCCGTGCCACTCGGACGGCGATTTCGCCGCGGTTGGCGATAAGCAGTTTCTTCATGGCTTTCCTTCGTGGATGACGACGATGGCGTCGCCCGGGTTGACCATGTCGCCCTCGTTGACTTCGAAGGACTCGAGGACCCCGGCCACATCTGATTGGATTTCGGTGAACTGCTTCATGATTTCGACGATGCCCAGGGTCTGGCCGATCTCGATGGTGTCGCCTTCGTTGGCGAACGGCGGTTTGCCGGGGCCGGGCTTGCGGTAAAAGATTCCAGGGAGCGGGGAGACGATGGTTGCCACGGGGTTGCTCGCTTTCAGATGGTTGGATAAGTCAGAGTCAGCCCAGGACGGCGCGCACGGCGGTGGCCACTGCAACAGAGTTGGGTGCGTCGGAGTGGATGCAGATACTCTGGAACGCGATATCCAGTTCAGTGCCGTCAACGGCCAGAATGGGTTGTCCCGCCAGCGCCCGTCTGACGCGCTCGGCAGCGGCGATCGGGTCCGTGGGTGCCGGGCGGCGCTGGATAAGGAGCTCACCGGCGGGACCGTAATTGAGGTCAACATAGAGTTCCGGCACGAATTCCACCCCCATGGCCCGGCACACGGATTCGTGAGCGGTCCCGGCGAGCCCGAAGAAGGGGACGCCAAACTGTTTGGCGGTTCCGGCGGCGGCCTGCATCAGTTCCTCGTCGCCGGCCAGCATTCCGTAAAGGGCGCCGTGGGGTTTGATGTGGTTCAGTTCAAGCCCGTGCTTTGCCAGAAAAGCAGTCAGGGCCCCGGTCTGGTACAGGATGATCGATTCGACCTCGCCAGGGCTAAGGACCATGCGGCGGCGTCCGAATCCCACCACGTCCGGAAGACCGGGGTGGGCCCGACGGCCACGCCGTGCTCGGCGGCCAGCGCCACGGTCCGGTTCATGACGTCCGGATCGCCGGCGTGATAGCCGCAGGCGACGTTGGCGACGTCGATGATGCGCATGAGTGCATCGTCGTTGCCGAACTCGTGAAGGCCAAGGCCTTCGCCCATATCGGAGTTCAAAAGCACGCGTACGGGAGTGTCGGTAGTCACACTTGATTGCATGGGTGTAACGCTACTCAGCATTTCGGGTTACCGATATTGTGCAGACCGCCTAATATCCAGGGATGAACTATGGTTATTGCACTGTCCAGCGGGCGACTCCCGCCGTTCTTGGAGGCTTCCTTGCGAATCTCAGACTTGGTGGTCGACGCCGACCTCAACATCCGCCTTCGCGTTACGGGCGGCGAAGGCCGCCTGGCTCGACCCATCACGTGGTGCGCTCCGACCGAGCATATGGACCCCACGCCCTTCCTCAGTGTGAATGCCCTTGTGCTGACCAATGGCATGGGCCTTAACGTCAAGGACTTCAGGATCTGGGACGCCTACGTGGAACGGCTGGTCTCAGTCCCTGTCTCCGGGCTGGCATTCGGGCTGGGCGCCGCGCACAGCGAACTGCCGGCAGGCTTGGTCCAGGCCTGCGAGGCGCACGGCCTGCCACTGCTGGAGCTCCCGCCGGAAGTGCCCTTCGTGCTGATCATGCGCCATGTGGAGCAGGCCATCGCCGCGGAGCGTTATGAGGAGTTGCGAAAGGGCTGGGAGCTGGCCGATGGATGCACCCGGTTAGCGGCCGGGGGGCATTCCCTGGCCGAGGTTCTGGAACGGGTGGCGGACGTTGTCAACGCGAGGGTGGCCGTGATCGATTACAATGCGTTCGAGCTTGTCTCCGCAGGCGCGGCTCACGGCGGGCCCACGCGAACAGCGCTGCGCCTGCCCAGCGGCGACTCCGAGCAATTCCGGCTTGCCATCGAGGGCATCGGGAGCGACATCGTGCTGCAGCCCATTCTTGGCCCCGTCGCTGCAGTCATAGCGATGCAGCTGAGCTACACTCTCGGGTCGCATTCACCCCTGCATTCCCGGGAGGCCGCCCGCTTCATGGAGACCCTCTACGAGGACCGCGGTGAGCCGTCGGCGCCGTTGAGCCGCTATGCTCTCGAATCCGGGTTTGATCCCGACGGAGACTGGGGCGCGGTGCTCATCGGCAGGTCGGAAGAAGTAACCCCCGCAAAGCTGCGTGCCATCGCCTGGCGCGCACGCGTGGGGCTGCAGTCCACATTCAGCACGGTGAGGTTCATGGAGGAAGCCGGGCTGACGACTCTTCTCCTGCAGCACCGGCACGGAGCGGCCGATCTGCTGGATGCGACGCGGGGCTTCTTTACGGACGCCCCGGAACTGTCCGTCGTCGTCTCCGAATCCCTGAGCCTCAGCGAATTGCCGCTGGCGCTGCAGCTCGCCCGCCGTCACGTTGGGCGGGCCGGCGTGCACCGTGCGCCGCTGGCCGATCTCGCCGGCATTGTGCAGGGGCTGCCCAGCCCGGGCCTGGTGGCAATGTGCCAGCGGCTGCTGGCCCCACTGGCCTCCGACGGCGGCAGCGCGTTGCGTGAGACGTTCGACGCATACCTGCGCCACAGCGGGAATTCCGCGAAAATCTGCGATGAGCTCTTCATCCACCGAAACACGCTCAGCTACAGGCTCCGGAAAATCGAGGAGCTCCTCAAACTGGATTTGTCCGACGGCGAAGTCCGCGCCACTTGCCTGCTCGCCTTGGGAATCGTCGCGGCATCGCACTGAGGAAATCCGCCGGGAAATCGCTCGGGAACTCGTGCTGAGGAAATCTCCACGGTGAACCTCAGTCGCTGCTTTCCCGCACACACAGGATCGGCTCCAGCCTGACCGGCTCGACGATTTCGCCGTCCAGCACGCGCTTCAGGAGCTGCACTGCCGTCCGCCCGATGTCCAGCATGGGCGAGCGGACCGAGGACAGCGGAATCGGAAGCGCCGCGGCCAGCGAGGTGTCATTGAAACCAACCACCGCCACGTCGCCGCCAACCGCGAGGCCACGGGACCGCAGTGCTCCCATGCAACCGATCGCCGCAAAGTCATTGACGGCGAACAGCGCAGTCGGATGGGGGTTGCAGTGAGTCAGGATATTCTCGGCCGCTTCCCGTCCGCCGGCGGTATCGAACCGGGACCACACCACGGCCTTCCGGGGAATTTTTCCCCCCAGGGAACGCCAGCGATCTACGAAGCCGGCGGTCCGGTCGACCGCCGTGCTGGCATAGGGCTCGCCCGCAATCACAGCGACGTTCCGATGCCCCTTGCTCCACAGATGGTCCGCGACAAGCTCGCCGCCAAGGACGTCGTTGCAGGTGGCGGACGGGTAGCCGGGGACGCGGCGGTTCATGAGCACGAACGGTACCTTCCGTGCCGTCAACTCCCGCAACAGGCCATTGTCCAGATGTGCGTCACCGATGATCAGCCCGTCCACGCGTCGGGCCAGCATGGTGTCCGTCTTCCGTCGTTGTTCCTCGGGGTCGTCGCGGGAGTTCATGACGAACGTGGAATAGCCCAGCTCCGCAGCGGCCTCGTCAATGCCCTCGTACATGATTGCCAGGACGAGGTCCGAAAGCCGGGGCACGATCACCCCCATGAGGCGCGTGCGCCGCGTCCGCAGCCCGGCGGCCTGGGGGTCGGGAGAGTAGCCCCGTTTCCGCGCCAGCTCCCGGACGCGTTCGGCCGTTGCCACGGAGGCTGCCCCCCGCGCCACTGCGGAGCCCGAGTGAAGGATCCTGGATACCGTCGAAGGGTGAATGCCGAGCTCGCTCGCCAGATCCTTCAGTGTGACCGTGTGGTCCCCGGCCGTGGTTCTTTCCATGCGTTTCCCTGCCTCAGCTCAAAAAGACGACATTACCAAGACTGCCCGATAACGTGCGGTCGCTGATTCGGGAGCCCTTGACGTGGCGCTCCTCACATTCTATAGTCATTTCACCGCCGAACCCAATCGATTGGGTTGTCGGGGCTCGGATGCGAAGCGGCGAACTGTTTGCACCGTCGAATACTCGGAGGCGTCTGCGGGAAACATCGCAAAGATTATTTTTATCCCACAGCCCAATCGATTGGGTAAGCATCTGGCAACAGGTGCAGGACAAACGGAGTGGAAATGACTGTCACAGAATTGGCTGGCCCCCATGTGGTGCTGTTGGCGACGGGAGGAACCATTTCCTCCCGTGCGTCGCAGGGCGGGGGAGCCGCCGTGGCGTCGGACACCGGGGAGCAGGTGTTCGCCAGCATGGGGGTTGCGGCCCCGTATCCGGTCCGCGTGGTCGATGTCTTCCGGAAGGGTTCGTACCTGCTGACGGTCGATGACATGATCGCCATCTGCGCCAGCGTCAGGCAAGCCTTGGCGGACCCGCAGGTTCTGGGGGTCGTGGTCACCCACGGTACGGACACGATGGAGGAGACTGCGTATCTTGTTGACCTCACTCACGATGATCCTCGTCCTGTGGTGTTCACCGGAGCGCAGGAGGCGGCCGACTCCCAGAGGCCGGACGGTCCCGACAATCTGTCCCGCGCGATCGCCGTCGCGGGTTCCCCGCAGGGCCGGGGGAAGGGCGTACTGCTGGCGTTTGCCGGGACCATCTTCCCGGCGGCCGGAGTCCGGAAAAGCCACACAACCCGGCGCGATGCGTTCGGTAACCCGGATTTCGGAACCGCCGGTTCGGTGTCCGACTCCGGCGAGGTCAGCATGCACGCAGTACGCCCCGGCATTGCCCCGTTGCCGTTGCCGGGCGTCGGCGCCGGTTCGCCGCGCGTGGATCTTATTGCTGCCTACCCAGGAGCGGATTCCGCTCTCCTGCGGGCTTCCCTGCAGGCCGGGGCGGCAGGGGTTGTGCTGCAGGGGACGGGAACGGGCAACGCCAACCGCGCGATGTGCCGGGAGGTCGCTGACGCTACGGCGGCCGGCGTCGTGGTGGTGACGAGCACGCGGGTGGAGGCCGGCGCCGTCGTTCCCCGCTACGGCAATGGCGGCGGCGCCGACCTCCTCGCGGCCGGTGCCATACCGTCCGGGCTGCTTAGGCCATCCCAGTCGCTGGTGCTGCTCAGCCTTCTGCTCCGACTGGGCACCCCCAAGGACAGGATTGCGGAAGCGTTCGCCCGCCGGGGCACACCGCCTGACTAGTACCACCCGATACCAAAACCTCAACGACAAGACCTCTACAAAAAATGCAATGAAAGGTTGATCTCATGACTAAGGACATCCAAGTCGCGTTCGGCGTCGACGTGGACGCCGTAGCCGGAATGCTCGGCTCCTATGGGGCGAGGATTCCCCGTGCGATATCTCCCGTGGCTTGTTCAGCGGCGAGGTCGGCGGCCCGCGCATTATCCGTCTCTTCGAGAAGTACGGCCTGACCGCCACGTGGTTCGTGCCCGGCCACTCGATCGAGACCTTCCCGGACCTGACCCGGATGATCGTGGACGCGGGGCACGAAATCGGCGTACACGGGTACTCACATGAAAACCCCATCGCCATGACCCGCGAGCAGGAGACGGCCATCCTGGACCGGTCGATCGAACTCATCGAAAAGGTGTCCGGCCGTCGCCCCACGGGCTATGTCGCTCCCTGGTGGGAATTTTCCCCGGTCACCAACGAGATCCTCCTCGAACGCGGAATCAAGTACGACCACTCCCTGATGCACCGCGATTTCGAGCCCTATTACGTGCGTGTCGGTGACAGCTGGAAGAAGATCGACTACACCAAGGCCGCGGAGACCTGGATGGAGCCGCTTGTCCGCGGCAAGGAGACCGACCTTGTCGAGATCCCGGCCAACTGGTACCTGGACGACCTCCCTCCCATGATGTTCATCAAGGCGGCCCCGAACTCCCACGGATTCGTCAGCCCCCGGGACACCGAACAAATGTGGCGCGACCAGTTCGACTGGGTGTACCGGGAAATGGACCAGGCCGTCTTCACCATGACCATCCACCCGGATGTCTCGGGCCGCCCCCAGGTCCTGCTCATGCTTGAGCGCCTCATCGAACACATCAACTCCCACGACGGCGTCAGTTGGCTGACGTTCGACCAGATCGCGGACTCCTTCCTCGCCCGCAGCCCCCGAAAGGAAAACCAGTAATGACCATCCAGCAGCCCGCCGTCGACCTGACGCAACCCGCGCCGGACGAAAAACGCCGCTTCCCGGTATTCTCCAAGCACCACACAACCACCGCCACCGTTCTGGCCCTGCTGGCCTGGACCGTCGCCGTGTTCGACTTCGGACTTTTCGGCACCCTCCTGCCGGCCATGCAGGAGGAATTCGGCTGGACCGCGACGGAAGCCTACGCCATCAACACCTGGATCGCCGTCGGCACCGCCATCGTCTGCTTCGGAATCGGCCCCGTTATTGACCGGCTCGGCCGCCGCAAGGGCATGATGACCACTATCGGTGGAACCGCGATTGTCTCCGGCCTGACGGCCCTGATCCCGACAGGAATCCCGTTCCTCAGCAACGGCCTGCTGGTGCTCGTCCGTTCCTTCGGCGGGCTCGGATTCTCGGAGCAGGCCGTCAACGCGACCTACATGAACGAGGTCTACCAGGTCACCGAAGTCGCCGACAAGCGCAAGCGCCCCGGCTTCCACTACTCCTTCATCCAGGGCGGCTGGCCGCTGGGCTTCCTGCTCGCCAGCGCCCTCGCCCTCGCCTTCCTTCCGTCCCTCGGCTGGCGCGCCCTGTACCTGATGGCCACCGTTCCGGCCGCGATCATCGTGTGGGTCATCGCCAAGAAACTGAAGGAGACGCCGCAGTTCGAACTGCACCACAAGCTGACCCAACTTGAGAAGAGCGGCAAGACCGAGGACGCCCATTCCCTGGCCCATGCATTCGGCGTCGAGCACTCCTCCGCGGCCCCGCTCAAGCGCATCTGGGAGCCGCACCTGCGCCGGAACACGATCGTCTTGTCGCTGGCCTGGATCTTCAACTTCTTCGGCATCCTGATCTTCAGCATTCTCGGCAGCTCCGTTCTGAAGAACGCCAAGGGTGTGGAACTTTCTGATGCCTTCTGGATGCTGATCGTCATCAACATGCTGGCGTACTTCGGCTACGTCTTCCACGGATGGATCGGTGACAAGATCGGCCGCAAGCTGACTATCATCGGCGGCTGGATTCTCTCCGGCATCTCGTTCACCATCATGCTCAGCCCCATCGCCACGAGCCCCTTCATGATCATCGTCACCTACGGCGCCGGATTGTTCTTCCTGGTCGGACCGTACGCCGCAATCCAGTACTTCATGGCAGAGTGCTACCCCGTGAGTTGCCGTGCCACCGGCACAGCCTTCATCGGCGCAATGAGCCAGCCCGGCACCATTCTCGGCGGCGCGCTGTTCACGGCAGCGGCAGCCAGTGCGGGAACCGGCGCCGCAGCCCTGTGGGTCGGCGCGGCCGGAACGCTGTTCTCCGGCCTGCTGATGATCGCAGCGAAGCCGCCGGTTGAGGCCCTTCTCGAGGATCACCCTCATGACGACTGAGAACAGGGTGGCCGTGATTACCGGAGCGGCCAGCGGCATTGGTCGGGCCCTCGCGGTCCATTACGCCCAGCGCGGCGTGCACGCGGTGATCGGCACCTTTCCCGGTGACCCGCACGACCCGGAAGAAACCCTCCGCCTGGTGAAGGCCGCCGGCGGCCAGGCGGTCATCCACGAAGTGGATGTCCGCAGCACGCCGTCCGTCGATGCGTTCGCCGAACGCGCCCTCGAAGAGTATGGCCGTCTGGACTACGCGGTGGCCAACGCCGGAATCCTGCGCAACTCGCCCCTGGGCGAGATGACCGATGAGCGCTGGGAGGCCATGCTCGACGTCGACCTCACCGGCGTGTTGCGGACCCTGCGCGCAGGGTCCGCAAGGATGACCGACGGCGGAGCGATGGTTGCCGTGTCCTCTATTGCCGGAGGTGTGTACGGGTGGGAGGAACATGCCCATTACGCGGCCGCCAAGGCCGGCGTGCTCGGGTTGATCCGCAGCGTGGCCGCCGAGCTGGGCCCGCGCGGCATCCGCGCCAACGCCGTGATTCCCGGACTCATCGAGACGCCCCAGTCCCTGGACCCGGTGAACTCCCTCGGGCCCGACGGACTGCAACGCGCCGGTCTGGAAATCCCCTGGGGCCGCGTCGGACGGCCCCAGGAGGTTGCCAGCGTGATCGGCTTCCTGACCTCCAATGACGCTGTCTACGTCACCGGCCAGTCGCTGATCGTCGACGGCGGTCTCACCGTCAAGATGCGTGCCTGAAAAGCCCCGGAAGGACAAGAATGAACAACCCTGACGCCTCCCGTCACACGGAGGGCCGCGCTGTAGTGGTCACAGGCGGAGCCAGCGGCATAGGCAAGGCCATCGCTGAAGCCTTCACCGCCAACGGCGACAGAGTGGCTGTGCTCGACCGGTCCGGCGCGGCGGGAAGCATCGCCGTCGACGTCTCAGACGAAGCGAGCGTGAGGGCCGCCTTCGCCGCCGCACGCGCCGAGCTCGGGAGCATCGATATTCTCGTGAACAGTGCGGGACTGCTGACGGAATCACCGCTGGAGGACATGACCCTGGCTATGTGGAACGAGACGATTGCCGTTGACCTGACGGGCGTCTTCCTGTGTTGCCGGGAGGTGGTGGGGGAGATGCGGCAGCAGAAGTGGGGCCGCATCATCAACATCGCCTCACAGCTGGCCATCAAGGGCGGCACCGGGCTCAGCCACTACAGCGCCGCCAAAGCCGGGGTCGTGGGACTGACCAAGGCTCTGGCCCTGGAAACCGCCGGCGACAACGTGCTGGTCAACAGCATCGCCCCTGGCCCCATCGAGACGCCCCTGGTTGACGGCATTTCCGAGGACTGGAAAACGGAGAAGCGTGCCGGCCTGCCGCTGCTGCGCTTTGGCCTTCCGGCCGAGGTGGCGCCTACAGCGCTGCTTCTCGCCAGCGATCCGGGCGGCAACCTGTATGTCGGTCAGACGCTGGGGCCAAATTCCGGCGACGTCATGCCCTAGGAAAGGACGCCTCACATGTGCGGTGCGTGCGGACGAAGTGTTGTGAGCGACCCTGTGCTGGGTCCGAACCGAACGATGCGCCAGCACCTGATCGTCGCCCAAACGATCAACGGCGTCTGCCAATCGTGGCCCGGGGCCCCGAAAGTGGCGGCCACCAGCGACGGCTGGTTGGTTTCGGGTTCAACGGGTGCCACAACGGCGGTCGCGACGGTGGAAGCGCTGTGGTCCGTTGTTCTCCGGAGCCGCCCGGGAGCGCCGTCTTCGGATCTGCGTCCTACGGACGGGCCCTGTGCTACGGAAGAAGCTCGCGTGGCGGCGCCCATCGGCGGTTCGGAATGGGACCCGACGTCGGGGGACTTGACGGCACCGCACTTGCAGCCGGAGGAGTTGTCGCTCCGGGTCTTGAATCTTGGCCACCACATGGCGCGCGATGCGGGCACGGCCCCCGCAGGGTCCTGGGCAGCCCGCGAATAGCGCTGTCCAGACCAGGTGAATCGCACCGAGTTTGATGGAGACATCGATTACCCGGAAGGATGATTCCCATGCCAGCACAACGGCAGTACCCTGTCGAGCCGCGTGAGCGCGCAACGCAGAGGGCCATTGATGCAAGGAAGAACCCTGCGACCAGGACCGGCGAGTGCCGCCGGATCGGAGAGCATCTCGGGGTGAATCCCGAGGCGCTGCGGATCCGGGTGAGCCGGGCCGAGATTGACGAGAGTCTGCGACCGGGGACGACGACGGCGGACATCGACCGGATCACAGAACTCGAGCGTGAGGTCCGCGGGCTGCACCGGGCGAACACGATCCTGAAGCAGGCAAGGCTGTTTGCCTTTCGGGTGCACTCACCTGGCTCTAGTTCTGGTCGCCGATAATGGATCCTTCCTCAGTTGAGGGGGGAATAGGCGAGGTTGTCGCCGTGAATATCCTTCAGACCGGAAGGTTGCTCCGGCCCGTGAGCGAAGTCTCTACTGCCCGCGGGTCCACTCGCCGAGGGGATTCGGCGGCGCTCTGGAACGGCAAATACGGGGTGTGCACACTGTGCACACCCAGGGCTTCGGATCGGGCCGTACCGAACTCCGGCTCAACCTTGACTCTGCCGTCGAGGCTCCGGTGGAGCTTGGTCCGCTGATTGATTCTGAATTCCACTCCTGCGGCACCGTCCCGCCGCACGGCGCCAAGGTCCTGGCCCACCCGGACAAGGACTTCTACATTGTGGGCAGGAAGTCCTACGGCCGGGCGCCGACCTTCCTGCCGGCCACCGGCTACGAACAGGTCCGCTCCGTCGTGGCCGCCCTCGCCGGGGACCGTGAGGCCGCGGACACCGTCCACCTCGAACTCCCCGAGACCGGCGTCTGCTCCACTGACGCCGGCACCAGCTGCGATGTTCCCGCCGCGGCCATCCCGGATAGGGCGGAGGCCCGGTGCTGCGCCGCTCCCGAACCCGTACTGGTCGGGTTCCCCACCGGAATGACCCACGGCCGCTCCGGCAGCAACTGAACATCATTCGTCAGCAAACCCCATCATTGGAGTGCCGCCATGACTGAACACCGCGAAACCAGCAGGGGACTGCAGGACAACACCGAGCTCCTGCACCGCGTCAGCGCCCGCCTCGCTGACAGGTTTGCCGGGATCTTCGCCGCTGAAACCGTCGAACGCTACGTCTTTGAGTCCTACACGGCCCTGGCCCGGACCGCGAAGATCACCACCTACCTGCCCGCCACCACCGAGCACTTCGCCAGCGACCGGCTCAACGCCCTAGCCAAATCCAAGGGAGCGGTCCTCCGAACGCGGCATCGAAGGTATGGAACGCATGCGCCCGGTCCGGGACGGCATTCGGGTCCGGAATCAGAAGCTCTACGCGGAGCTCACCGGGAACTAGGCATGCCCGCCACCGCTCTGACCCGCTCGTTTTCAGCGGGTGAGGGCGAAGGCGGCAAGGACTGCGGTACAGGTGTCGCTGGCCAGTGGACGGCGGTGGAGCCCAGGAGCCGGCGGCGCAGCAGCACCAGGGTCAGCGTCAGACCTGCGGTGATCAGAAGGGCGCCGAGCATGCGTGAGGCGAGGTAGGTTCCGTCGGGAATGAAGGGGATCACCAGGTGCTGGGAACTCCAGAAGACGACGACGATGGCGGCTCCCTTCCAGATGCTGTCCGTGACGGCCTGAAGGCGTGGCAGCAGGAAGTCGAGGTAGACCATTCCTTCAGTGAAGGCCCATATCACCGGCCAAAGTGTGCTGCTGCAGACGGCAGCCCAAACCGGCAGGTGAATGGCGGTGATCCGGGGTGGGAGGGCCCCGGGCCCGTAGAAAGGAAGGGTGGCCAGGCTTGCGGCCGCGACTGCGGGCAGCAGGGCCAGCAAGTACAGGGGGATGGCGCGCAGCTGAGGGCCCAAGTTTGATGCGGGTGAGACCGGATACGTCCTGGAGTCGCCGTCGTTCCCGGCGGAGCACTAACACCAGTAAGAACAGACACCCTGCGTCTATGAGGGTGCCCTAGACGGTCCACCAACCCCGGGAGGATTCCCATTGCGTCAGGTCGCCGATGGACCACAGGATCCCGGAGGTTGTCATCTGCGCGAGGAAGGACAGGACGGCCAGGGCCGGCAGAAACAGCAGTACCGGCCACCAGGACAGGTTCCTGTCAGCAAACAGAATCCGGAGGGCGCGCGGCGTGTTGCGTCCCGTCGGCCCTGCGGCGGTCCGAAGATCGTTGACCGGGGCCTGCCTGCCGGTCGAATCCGCGGCAGCCGGGTCGGAGGGTGAGCTTTCATGAACTGGTCTCCCGCCATGGTTCCCCGGCTTGTTGCGGCTGAATGATCGTAATTCTTACGGGATCGGGGTGCGCAAACTGCGCATGAACGGTGCCGCAATGCTCGAAGGCAGCCCGTAGATGTCCCGATGAGCAGCCTGGGTACTGTGAAACTGTGTTTCCCAGTGCTGACGTCTATGAAAGATTTTTTCTCCGTTTACCTTTGAGTCTTTCACCGTTGACCTGGCATCCGTAGCTTTCTTGGTGTGACAACAAATGACCTGGCAACGGCCCCTGCACACCGCGAACAGTTCCTGGAAGCGGTGCGGGAAAACCTGACCTCCTTTACTTCCGTCGAACTGAGAATCGCCAAGGCGATGCTCAACGATCCCGCCGGGCTGATCAACCAGTCCATCGGCCAGTTCGCTGTCGTGGCCGGCGTTTCCGCGGCGTCGGCGGTGCGTTTTTGCCGGGCCATGGGGCTGGCCGGTTTCCAGGAACTCAAGTTGACCCTGAGCCGCTCGGCTCCCGCGGATCCGGCCCGGGCGGCAACGGACGTCGACGCCGGTGACTCGCCGGAGACAGCCAGCCGCAAAGTGGTGCTGGGATCCGCGGAGGCCCTGGCCACGGCGGCCGGTAACATCGACCATTTGGCTATTGCTGCCGCGGCCGGAGTGCTCGGCGAAGCCCGCAGGGTCCTGGTGGCCGGCATCGGCACGTCCGCTCCGCTGGCGGCGGATGTGGCCTATCGGCTGGCATTGATCGGGGTGGATGCCGTGTTTCCGGCGGACGCGCACGTCCAGCATGTCATGGCTAGCCACCTGGTGCCGGGGGATGCCTGCCTGGTCATCTCCCATACCGGCTCTACCGTGGAAACCCTTGCTGTCGCTGGTGCAGCGCGCGACGCCGGGGCCGTGGTTCTCGCCGTCACCAGCTTCGCCGGAACACCCCTGACCGACATCTCGGACCACGTGGTTGTCGCCGGCAGCCAGGAGACCGCCTACCGCGTGGACGCCATGACCAGCCGCATGGTGCACCTGGCGGTACTTGACGCCCTGGTGGTGGTGCTGGCGCACGCCTCGCCGTGGCGGTCCGAGACCCTTGCGGAGAGCAACGAAATCCTGGCCCGCGGCCACCGAATCTAGCCTCCTTCCCAACCCCCACCTCATTCCCTGGAGACACCCATGCCCAAACTCATCCATGGCCTTGTGACCGACGGCGCCGGAGCACCGCATCCCGGCGTCGCCGTCACCAACGGCCGAGACGTCATCACCACGGACGACGGCGGCGCGTTCAGTCTGGAGCCCGCCGGGCCGTTCATTGCCCTCACCCGCCCCACGGGGTGGACCACGGACCGCTGGTTTGCGCGGATCGACGCCGGAGCGGCTGAGGACACGGCCATCACCTTCGTGCTGGAGCCGGACGAGCAGCCGCTGCCCTACCAGTTCATGCACATCACGGACACACACATCGATGCCAAGCGCGAGTCCGAATGGTCATTCGACTACGGGCGCCTCACGCAGGCCAGCCAGCTGCGGGAGTTCCTCCAGGACCTCCCGCAGCTCTCACCCGCCAGCCGCTCCGTCGTGATCACCGGTGACCTGGTGGACCATGGCAGTGCTGAGGAATTCGCTGAACTCATGGATGCGGTGGACGGTTCGCCCGTCGACGTGAACCTGGTGCCCGGCAACCACGACCACATGCACACCGGACTCAAGGGCCTGGTCTCCCGCAACAACTACATCATCAACGGCGGCAACCCCGAGCTCTACGAGGCGATGGTGGGTCCGCGCTGGTTCTCCTACGATGTCGCGGGACTGCACGTAGTGGTGATGGACTGGCACACCCACGAACTCGGCCTGGACCACACGGTCCAGGAAGAATGGCTCCGCAACGATCTCGCCACGGCAGGCGCGAGCACCCCGTACATCCTGTGCATGCACGACCAGCCGGGGCATTCCATCATGGACCGTCTGCCCCGCAAGCCCCTGGCCACCTTCTCCGGACACTGGCACACCTCCCGCGTGGTGGACATCGACGGGGTCCTGCACGTCAACAGCCCCACGCCATTCTTCGCAGGCCTGGACTACTCGCCGCCCATGTTCCGGGAAGTGGTGTGGGACGGCACGGAGATCACACTCAACTCACGCACCATGCCGGCACGCTACCTGCACAACCCCGAACACGCCTTTGACGTGGACAAGGCCACCATCGCCGGGTACGACGCCAAGCCGGAGCGCCCGCCGGTCCGGTGGCGGCACCAGTTGGCCGGTGCCGGGCACCGTGCAGGCCTGACCCTCACCGACGGCATGGTCCTGGCCGGCTCCCAGATCGAGGACAAGCCCGCGGGGACTGTGGAGGCCCTCGACGCCGCCACCGGAAGCCTGCTGTGGACGGCCGGCACGGAGTCCGCCGTCAAGACCAGGCCCCTCAAGGTCGGGGGCATTGTGGTGGTCGCAGAAGTCAATGGTGCGGTTGCCGGACTCGACGCCACGAGCGGGGAGCGCGTGTGGACCACACCGTCCACCGACCCGTACCGGCGCTTTGCCTGGCAGTCGCCCGTAGAGTCGGAAGGGATCGTGGTTGTGGGCGACCAGAGCGACCTCCGTGCCCTCGACGCCGCCACCGGCGAGGTACTTTGGGGCAGGACCGATCTGTCCCCGCACCACAACATCGTCACCCACTCCAGCGTGCTGATCCTCGGACGGACAGTGGTGGTCGGCTTCTGGCCGACGCCCAACGCGCCAATCGCCGTCGACCTCCACACCGGCGAATCCCTGTGGCCCGTGCCTGCCCTGAAAGACGACCCCTGGGAGACCGCGCGGAAGCTCCGCGTGACGGGCACGGCCGTGTTCGACGCCGTCGACGACAGCGTCCTCCTTCCCGCCATCGCCGGTACCGTCAAGCTGGACCGCGAAAGCGGGCAGGTGCTGTGGACCGCGGACCATGAGGGCGGCTACAGCCCGTCAACACCCGTCGTCACGCCCGACGGCTATGTCGTCACGGTCACCGGCCGCGGGATCCGCATGCTCAACCGGGAAACCGGCGTCCAGCTCTGGGACGTCCCCGTAGACGGACTCGCGCCCTTCCCCATGACCGCCTACCGCAAGAAGGCCCACCCCGTCATGGCGGCACCTTTGTACCTCGCATCGGAAGACACACTACTGCTGCCCGGACTCGACGGCGTCATCCGCCGCTACCGCATGGACGGCACCCCGGCGGGCGAGTTCCGGATCGGTGTCCCGCTCGCCGCACCCCTGCTGGCTGCCGACGGCGGCTACCTGACGGTCGGCGTCGACGGCGGCGTGCTGTCGCTGGACCTACCCGCGGGCCCGGCAGCAGAAATCGGCGCGTCATCATGACGACACCTCTACTGAAGGAGCGGCCGGCGTCCGGACAGCTGCCCGCACCGGCAGATCAGCCGGCGTCCGGACACCGGGCAGCACCGAAGCGCCGCAGCATCATTCCGTACCTGCTGCTCCTGCCGGCGCTGCTGGCCATGCTGCTGTTTGTCTACGGCCCGGCCCTGTTGTCCTTCATCGGCAGCTTCTTCGTCATCCCGCTGTCCAAGGGGCCCTGGAAGTTCGCCGGACTGGACAACTACAAGTCCGTGCTCTCCGATCCGCTGATCCAGCAGGCCGCCTGGAACACCCTGGTCTACTCGGTGGCCACGATCATTCCCTCCATGGTGCTGGGGCTCCTGCTGGCGCTCCTCATGGAACGGCTGGGCCGCCGAAGCTGGCTGGCCAAGACGGCACTCATCCTGCCCATGACGGCCAATATGGTGGCGATGGCGGTGGTTTTCAAATGGATCTTCGCCCTGCAGGGCGGCCTGGCCAACCAGACCCTGGCCATGGTCGGGTTCGCCCCCGTCAACTGGCTCGGCGAGGCTGAAACGTCCTTGGCCTCCGTGATCCTGGTGGGTCTGTGGCGGGCCACATCCCTGTGCACCTTGCTGTTCATGGCCGGGCTCACCACCATCCCCGGCTCCATCCACGAGGCCACCGCGGTGGAGGGAATCCGCGGCTTCGCGAAGCTCCGCACGGTCATCCTGCCCATGCTCAAGCCGACGGTCGTGTTCGTCTCCGTCCTTTCGATCACGGGTGCGGCGCAGGTGTTCGAAATCGTCAATGTCATGACCAAGGGCGGTCCGCTGGGCAGTTCGGAGACCATAATGACCGCCACCCAGCGGGTCGGTTTCGAGTATTTCCGCGTGGGCGAAGCCTCTGCCATGTCCTTCACCCTCATCGCCATCCTCCTGGCCGTCGGCATCATCGGCCGCCGCCGCACCCCCAAGGAAGAGTCATGATCCGTCTGTACAAGCCGCTTGGACTGGTTCTCGGAGCAGTCGCCGTCGTCCTCTCCTTGTTCCCCTTCTACTGGATGCTCCGCACCGCGGTGGCGCCCGCCGGCGGCAGTGTCCTGACAGGGATGAGCCTGATCCCGGCAGAGCTGGACCTGTCCAACTTCGCCCGGGCGTGGGACCGCGCCAACCTGGGTTCCGCGATGCTGAACGGCATCACGGTCACTCTGGGGATCCTGCTGCTTCAGCTTCTGACGTGCATCCCGGCGGCCTATGCCCTCGCGAGGTTCCGCTTCCGCGGAGCCGGCGTTTTGTTGGGCCTCGTGCTGGCTTGCCTCCTCGTCCCGAGTCAGGCCACCTTGATCCCCACCTTCGTGGGACTCAACCTTCTGGGCCTGGGCGACACCAGGCTCGGCCTGGTGCTGCCGTTCGTCACGAGTGCGATCGGAATCTTCATGCTGCGGCAGCAGATGCTCTCCATCCCGGACGCCATCATGGAAGCCGCCCGCACCGATGGCCTGGGTCCGCTGCGGACCCTCGTCTCGGTGGTGGTCCCCATGTCCGCCCCCTCCATCGCGGCGTTCTCGATGCTGTCCATCTTCACCCATTGGAATGACTACCTGTGGCCGCTCCTCGTTGCACGCAGCCCTGAGATCATGACGCCACCCCTGACTCTCGCCATTTTCCAGAACGCAGACACAGGCTTCGACTACCCGGCACTCTCCGCCGCCGCGGCCATCGTGACGGCCCCTGTCATCATCCTGTTCCTCCTCGCCCAACGGCACTTTGTCCGCGGCATGGCCGGCCCGGAAGTCGCCGGCTAGCCCCCACGCCATTCCCTCCAGACCCATTCGTCCAACCCCTCCCACAGCAGCGCAACCAACTAACCAAGGAAAAAATTCAATGCGCACCAAAGCAATCGCTACCGCGTCCGTTCTGACCGCCGTCGCCCTGGGCCTGTCCGCCTGCGGATCGTCCACCGAATCCGCCTCCGCCAACCAGGCCGCCGCAGCCTCGGCGATCGACAAGTGCAAGCCCGCCGAGACGAGCATCAAACTGACCTACGCGCCGCAGGGCATGCCCGCCGTAGAGCACGCCAAGACGGTCATGGAACAGAAGTTCCCGGGGCTCAAGATCGACGCCGTGGCCTCGCAGAGCTCCAACTACTCGGACCTGACCAAGCAGATCGTGGCGGACTCCGCCGTCGGCAAGCGGCCGGACCTCATCATGACCGGTCTCGGGCAGCTGCGCTTCTGGACGGACACCTACAACCCCGCCCCGATTGACCCCGCCACGCTCCCCGAGGGGTACCAGAAACAGTTCCTCTCCGCCGGCAAGGTGGGCGACAAGAGCTACTTGGCGCCGTTCCAGATTTCCACCCCCGTGATGCTGGTCAACAAGAAGCTCCTGGCAGATGCAGGCGTTACAGATCCGGCAAGCATCAAGAACTTCGGACAGGTGGTCGAGGCCGCCAAGAAGGTCACCGAGAAGACCGGCAAGCCCAGCATCAACATCGCCTCCGACGACCTCCCGGACTGGTTCTCCCAGGCTCTGGTCCAGTCCTCCGGCGAAAAGTTCGTGGCCGACGACGGATCCTTCGGCTTCGACACCAGCAAGGGCCGAGAGGCCATGGGCCTGATCTCCACCCTTGCGAAGGAAAAGCTCGCCCTGAATGTCAAGATGGACGACGGCCAAGCCCAGTTCGTCGCCGGAAACCTGGCCTTCCAGATGGCCACCACGTCCCGGATCGCCCAGATCGTGAAGAACGCCCCGAAGGACCTCGACTGGACCCCGATCGACCTTCCCGGCCTCAACGGCCCGGAAGGAGCCCTCCCCGCAGGCGGCAACGGCTGGGTCGTCATCTCCGAAGACTCCTGCAAGGCGGCGTTCTCCCAGGCCATGGTCACTGAAATGCTGACCAAGGATGCCTCGCTCCTGAGCAGCGGCAAGGACTACAGCTACATCCCGGTCAACAAGCTCGCCACGGAAGAGCTCCTCAAGGGCGACAACATCGCCCCGCAGATGCGTTACGCCTGGACCTACGACAAGCCGCTGACCGTCTGGAGCGGATTCGCCGGAGCTCAGACCGCGCCCATTGTCGACACCCTCCGCACCATGCTCCAGCAAATGGCCGCCGGAAAGTCTGCCGACGACTCCGTGCCGGCAGCAGCCAAGACCATCAACGCGCTCCTGGGGAAATAGGCATGGCTTCAATCAGCCTCGAGAACATCTCCAAGCGTTTCGGTCACATCACTGCCCTTGATGGGGTCAATCTGGATATCAGGGACGGTGAGAGTCTGGCCATCCTCGGGCCCTCAGGCTCAGGTAAGTCCTCGCTGCTGCGTATCATTGCAGGGCTGGAGGACCCGGACACAGGCCGTATCCTGCTGGACGGCAAGGACCAGAACGGCGTCCCCGCCCACCAGCGCGACATTTCCATCGTCTTCCAGAACTTCGCGCTCTACCCCCATCTGACATCCATGGGCAACATCACCCTGGGGCTGCGCCACGGCCTTTGCCTGTCCAAGAAGGACGCCGAACAGCGGGCCCGCGAGACCGCGGCACGCATGCGGGTGGAAGATCTCCTGGACCGGCGGCCCAAGGCGATGTCCGGTGGCCAACGCCAGCGCATCGCCCTGGCCCGGGCACTCGCCCGGCACGCTGGCGTCGTGCTCCTGGACGAGCCGATGTCCGGCTTGGACGCCCAGCTGCACATCTCGCTGCGGGCGGAAATCCACCAGCTCATCAGCCAGGAAGGAGCTACGGGGGTCACCGTGACCCACGACCAGCAGGACGCCATGTCCATGGCAGACCGGATCGCCGTCATGAACCGCGGGCGCATCGTCCAGCTGGGAACTCCGGACGAACTATACGACGAGCCGGCTTCGGCGTTCGTGGCCGGGTTCATCGGGGCGCCCCCGATGAACCTGCTGGCTGCCACACCGCACCAGCAGGGGCAGCTGGCCACAGCTTTCGGGCCCATCCGGCTCCCGGAAGGAGGCCCTGACGGGACGCATTCCGGGCTGGGTACCGATGCGAAGGTGGGCATCCGGCCGGAGGACGTTCTGCTGGGCACCCCGGGCCGGGCCGGCGCCTGGGCATCGGAGGGGACAGTGATCCTCGTGGAGCCCAACGGTCCGCTGCGGACCGTCCACGTTGATCTGGGGGATGAAGTCGTGCTGGTCTCGTGCCGCTCGGAGGAGCGCCCCGATCTCCTCTCCAGGGTGGGCCTGTGGGCCCTGCCCGAGAAGATCCACTGGTTCAGCGGGCCGGAGGGCCTGCGGGCGGGAACGGCTGCCGGGCTGGGCCTCACGACGGCGGCAATGGCGGGTGCGGTATGAAATTCCTGTTCGACTGGAACGGCACCATAGCCGACGACGCCGCACGGGCTTGCTTCGCCACAAACACGGCCCTGGACGCCGTCGGGGCGCCGCGCATCGATCCCCTTGAATTCGACCGCAAGTTCATCCTCCCGATGGACGAGATGTTTCTCCGGCTCGGTGTTTCCGGGCAGGACGTTGCAGCGGCAACGTCCCACTGGAACAAGGCCATGGCCTCACGGCAGGCACCGATCCGCGCCGGCGCGGCCAGATTCCTGCGGGCTCTGCACGACGCCGGCGAGTACTGCGCGGTCATCTCCGCGGCCGGAGAGCAATACCTGCGCGAAGAACTTGAGTACTTCGGCCTCACGGACTGCTTCGACGAGGTCCTCACGGGGGCCTCGGACAAGGTCGAGGCACTGGAGGGCCTGCGGCGGGACGGCCAGGCCCTGTACTTCGGCGACACCGAATACGACATCGCAAGCGCCGTCTCCTCGGGGTGCATCGCGGTCGGGGTCCTCAGCGGGTATTGTCCCGACGACCGGCTCCGAGGCGCCGGCGCGCAGTACATCATCACGGACTTCCTAGGCTTGGACGGGGTGATTGCACGTCGGCTCTTCGGCAGCTACGTGACGCCATAGCGACCAAAACCGCTCATCCCCGGCTCCCTGTCAGGAGCCGGGGATGTTCTTCCCTTGCCTTCTCTATGTGGGGTGTCCGGACTTTCGGGTTGTTCTTGGGTCTTTTTTTGCAGGTCACGGCCGGGCCGCCTCTTCGAGTGTTCGGGCCGGTCTCCCGCCGCGGAATCTGCGGAGTGCGCCGGGAAGTCCGCTGCAGGGCGGTGTGCGGGACCTGGGCCTTCTTCCGTCGCTGTTCCTGTTCCAGTTGATTCGTCATACAAGTCCATACCGGGGTGCGCGGTTTTCGTCATGAGCACATGAGCGCGCTCTTCTACCTTTGGGGAAAGCGCTCTGTGAGGGCCGGCGGCAAATTGGCCAATGCCCCGTCTGGAGCAGGACCTGCGGGTCCTGCCGAATGGCCATGGTTGAGTACAAGCTGCGAAGTGCACCAGTGGGTCGCCTGTCGTATGCGCCCAGGTCTTGACGGCTTAGCGCGGTGTCCCGGAAGGACAAACGGAAGCAACGTTGCGCCGATTGAAGGGCTATTTCGACGCGTTCATGCCCCACGTAGTGGCACGGCCGTAACATGGAAGCAGATACATGCGCCGGCTTGCCAGGTTCGCAGAAAAGGACTCAGGACGTTGCCACTCGAAACACTTCCCATAGTCGACTTCTCCCGGTTGAACGCGGGCCTGGAGGAGGCGTCCCGGTTTCGGGACGAACTGCGCAACGCCATGCATGAGGTCGGTTTCCTCTATCTGGCCGGCCATGGGATCCCGCTGGAGCTCGCGGACGCAATGCTGGACGTGTCCCGCCGCTTCTTCGAGCTGCCCGACGAACAGAAGCTGACGATCGAGAATGTCCACAGCCCGCAGTTCCGCGGCTACACCCGTGTCGGTGGGGAACTCACGGAAGGTGCAGTCGACTGGCGCGAGCAAATCGACATCGGCATAGAGCGGAACACGGTGGAACCGGGCCCGGGCGTCGCGGACTATTGGCGCCTCGAGGGGCCAAACCTGTGGCCGGCTGCGCTGCCCGAAATGCGCGAGATTGTCGCCGAGTGGACCGAACGGCTGAGCATCATCTCACTCACTCTCCTGCGGGCCCTGGCAGTGTCGCTCGGAGCGCCTGAGGACATTTTCGATGAGGCATTCGCCGCACGGGCTTTCCCCGTGCTCAAAGTTGTACGGTATCCGGGGTCATCGCACGAGGAACCCAAGCAGGGCGTAGGCTCCCACCGCGACGGCGGGGTGCTGACGCTCCTCCTGGTGGAGCCCGGGAAAGGCGGCCTTCAGGTCGAGTACCAGGGGACGTGGATCGACGCACCTCAGGTGCCCGGAACTTTTGTGGTCAACATCGGCGAGATGCTCGAACTGGCCACGAACGGCTACCTGAAGGCCACCTTGCACCGTGTGGTCTCACCCCCTCGAGGCACCGACAGGATCTCCCTCCCCTTCTTCTACAACCCTGCACTCGACGCGACGATGCCGCGGCTTGGGGTGAGCCCGAAGTTTCAAGCCAAGGCCCGCGGCTTGTCGGTTGACCCGACGAACAGCCCGATTCTGGAAACCTACGGGGACAACGCCCTTCGCTACCGGCTTCGGGCACACCCGAACGTTGTCGCGGAGCACCACACGGACCTGCTGCAAGACTGACGGCGCCGTGGGCTGGACCTGGACCCCGCAGCTCCGGCAGGGACTCCAGTGTTGCCTTGAAGTGTGATCCGGACACTCCGATTCGGTAGGGCGTGCGCTACCAGAACTGTTCGCAGGTCCGTTTGGAACCCCTATATGAGGGAGCGGGGCAGCCTCCGGGCAGTTCCGGATATAGGGGCTGAACTTTGTGGCAGAAAGGGGATTTCTTGAAATAGGCGGCAGTTGCGAAGCTAATCCGTCAGAATGATGGCGGCGCATGGATTTTCTTTGGGGGATGCTGTCTTTCGACGGTGAGCTGTTGCCCTGAGGCCGTGGGCAGCAACAACCACTCCGTCGAAAGGCACCATCATGACCACCCCGTCCGAAGAGCCCGCGGCCCCGGCCGAGAACGAAGTGCCCTTGGCGGCTCAGCCCGCCGCCCCCGTCGCAGGCCCGTCGGCCTGGAACCCGCCGGCAGTTGCAACGCCGCCCGTCCAGTCGTTCGACCCGCCACAGCCGCCGATGTCCGCCCAACAGCAGAGCTATCCAGTGGCAGCACCTGCCCAGTACCAGCAGATGGCCCCCGCGCCCCAGCATTATCAGAGCTACCCGCCCGCACCCCCGCAGTACCCAGCGCCGACGGCCCCGCAGCAGTTCCCTGGCCAGTATCCGCAGATGTCCCAGCAGCTTCCAATGCCGAACCCGGGCTACGGCTACCCGCAGCCGAAGTCCAGGCTCGCCGCCGGCCTCCTGGGCATCTTCCTGGGCGGACTTGGCATCCATCGCTTCTATCTGGGATACACCACTATCGGCGTCATCCAGATTGTCCTCACGGTATTTCTGGGAGTCTTCACTCTCGGCATCGTCGCCCTGTGGGGCCTCGTCGAAGGGATCATGATCCTTGCCGGAGCCAGTTACTTCCAGCGCGACGCCAAGGGCATTCCCCTTCGCGACTGACCATAGCCCGTAGCCACGACCTAACTGCACCGACAAGGGGAACACTTTGGCTCAGATCATCCATGACAAGCCTGAACAGCTCGAGCAGATCAATGCCGGGCTGCTCCAAGGCGAAACGGTCTACGCCGTCTATGACTGCATTGGCGTCGGCACCGGCTTCGTCGGTATCACCAACATGCGCGTAATCCTGCAGGATAAAAGCTTCGTCGGCAACAAGCTCGCCATCACGTCTGTTCCGTACAAAAACATCCGCTCCGTGTCCATGCTGTCCAATAAATCGATGCTCGGCCGCTTTGCGTCCTCCTCAAGCATCGGCATCGACGCCGGCGGAAGCATCAAGGAAGCCGACTTCCGTGGCGACGACAAAGCCAAAGACGCGCACGACCTGATTCTCTGGAACGTGCTCCAGGCAAGGTAGCCACGTTCGCTCAAGGGGCGGCTGAACCAACCAGCCGCCCCTTGTCTTACCGTGAGGTGTACTACTGATGTGAGACACAGTTTGAAAGGATTGTGCCCATGTCTTCCCGTCCCAGTTATTCCGATGAGTTCAAGGCCGATGCCGTGAATCTCGTCATTTCCTCTGGCCGTTCGCCCGCCTCAGTTGCCCCCGAGCTGGGGATCTCCGTGACCGCGCTGAAGCGGTGGGTTCAGCTGCATCGTGAAGGAGAGGCCGGGGCCGGCGGCAAGCCTGATGATCCGGTGGATCCCGCGAAATACAAGGCGATGGAGGCACGGCTGCGGGAGCTGGAAAGGGAGAATGATTTCCTGAAAAAAGTTTCGGCGTTCTTCGCCAAAGAACAACGGTAGAGGACCTCTACCGGCTTGTTCAGGAGAAGAACGCCGAATTCCCTGTCACCTGGATGTGCGCCCGGCTGGGCATTCCGCGGGCCTCGTATTACCGGTGGCTGGACCACGAAGAATCACCGACGGCTGCCCGGCACCGTGAGCTGACCGGACTGGTCAAGGCGATGTTCGATTCCTCCGACGGGATCTTCGGCCATCGCATGGTCCACACCAAACTCGCCGCCACGGGTGTGGAGATTTCCGTGGGGACGGTCGCTGCCATCATGGCGGATAACGGCTGGGCGGCCAAGCGGATGCGCGCCTTCAAACGCACGACCATCCCCTCGGACCCGGACAAGGTTTTTGCCGATCTCATCGGCCGGAACTTCACCTCAGATACTCCCGGCACGAAGCTCGTCGGGGATATTACCTACCTGCGTACCGGCGAGGGCTGGCTGTATCTGGCCACCGTCATCGACCTGTGCACCCGCATGGTCGTTGGCTGGGCGATGGCCGATCACATGCGCGCCTCCCTTGTCACGGGCGCGCTGGCGATGGCCCGGGACCGAGGACACCTGGCCCCGGATGCCATTTTCCACAGCGATTATGCCGAGGTAATCGTTAAGCCGAGGTTGGGGAGTTTGCCCTTGTGACTCCTGGGTCGCCGGCTCGTTCCTCGGCTTAATGTTTCCGCCTAACCTGCCTTGTATCCATGCTCCTAGCAGAAGGACAAGGCAATGGTTACGACAGTCACGGCTATCGGAGATGTCGTTGTGGCAGCGTTGGAAGACGCCGGCTATATGCAGTCCACGATCGGCCAGTATCGCAAGTCCATCAAGTGGCTGGGTGTTCTGGCCAAGAAACAAGAAGGCGTCTATACAAGCAAGCTGGGTACGGAATTCGGCTCGATGACAACGAGCCCACGGACCGGCAGGTACAGCGCCCAGCGCCACACCGATTTCAGCCGGTTGGTGTGGCTGTTCGACTCGTGTCTACTCACCGGCACGGTGGATCTTTCCACACGACCCCGCGGGCAACTGAGGAAAAGGCCCAACAGCCCGGAATTCTCCGGGTTGCTGGCTGCATGGTCCCAAGACATGGTGCAGCGTGGCCTCGCGCGTTCCACGCAAGACAGTTTCGGTTCGTTGGCCTGCGAGTATCTGAACTTCTTGGAAGCTGCCGGGACTTCCTCGTGGGCTGCCGCCGACGGATCCAGCGTTCTGGGATTTCTCGAGTCCCTTCGAAGCCGGTGGGCCGAGTCGAGCATGTGGTCGGCGGTTGCCAGCTTCCGCCCGTTCCTGAAATTCACATCCCGCACGGATCTGCTTGATGCATTGGCCTTGGCCCGGACCAGGCGGCACCACGAGATTGTTCCCTTGCTCGATTCCGGAGTTGAAGGACAAGTTGTTGACGCCTGCCGGCAAGGGTTGGTGTCCTCACGGGACGCGGCGATTGCCTTGCTCTCGTTGTCCACCGGGTTGCGTTCGTGCGATATCCGCGGCCTGCGGCTGGCAGACATCGACTGGCGGGGCGGCACGATGGGGCTCGTGCAGCAAAAGACCGGCAACCCACTGACCCTGCCGTTACCGCCACTGGTCCTGGCCAAGCTTGCGCACTACGTGCTTGACGAGCGGCCGGTCTCCGACGAAGAAGAAATGTTCTTGAGGCTGAAGGCCCCGCATGTCGCCTTGGCTGACCATACGGCGATTTACGTGATCGTCAACAAGGTCTTTCGTGCGTCCGGGGTGGAAGCTGTGAAGGTTGGAACGCGTTCCCTTCGCTACAACGCGGCGTCCAAGTTGTTGCGGGCGGGCACCGCGTTGCCGACGATTTCGGCGATTCTCGGTCATGCCCATAGTGACTCGACCAATGTGTATCTGAGTGCGGATACCGAGCGGTTGCGCTCGTGTGTCCTTCCGCTGCCGGAAGGGGCAGCGCGATGAGCACGTATGAATTCACCAGCGTGTTCGCCCGGGAATTGACGCGGTATCTTGCCTTCAAACAGGGCATGGGCTGCTACGGTGCATCGCGCATCTGGTATCTGCGCAGCTTCGACACCTACTGCACGGAACACGGGGTGAGGTCTTTTGACCAGCAGGCCGTCGAAGGTTGGGTCATCTTCAAGAAATCCTCCCAGCCGGGCTCCAGCCCGTCCTGGATGTCATACATCAGGGATTTCGGCCGCTGGTTGCGGACCCACGGCAACGCGGAGGCGTATGTGCTTGCCGAATCCTGGAAGAGCGGATTCTTCCGCTCCCAGCCTTACTTGTTGAGCCGCGAAGAAATCTCGTTGTTCTTCCGATCCGCTACTGAACTGGAGACCACTTCGCCGTGGAAATGGCAGTCCGTCGCCTTTTTTGCGCTGATGCATTCGTGCGGGCTTCGGACCTGCGAAACCCGCAGGTTGCAACCCCGGGATGTTGACCTCGACAAACGGGAAATCGATGTGCTGTGGTCCAAGGGCAACAGGAGCCGGCGCCTGCCAATCACCGGCCAGATCATCGATATTCTCGCCGACTGCGACCGGATATCCCGCAGGAAGTTCGGGCAACAGCGTCCCGGGTTCTTCGTCTCCTCGACCGCAGCCCCGGTATCACCGGCATCGATCGGGGTCACGTTTAACCGGATCTGGGACCAAGCCGGGTTGCCGCGAGCAGTTGGTGGCAGACAGCCTCACCCCTACTCCTTCCGCCACCATTTCGCCTACGCCAACATCGAACGATGGATGGCCGAAGGCACCGACGTCAATGCGATGCTGCCCTACCTCGCCCGCTACATGGGGCACGCATCGCTGGACAGCACCTTCTATTACATCCACACATCACCGGACTTCATGGATGGCTACGCAGCACTCACCCACGACGGCCCAGGCGTATTTCCCGAGGTGGGATTCGAATGAAACGCACAACGCACGAACCGACCCCTGATTTCTGGGGTTACGCACGGAACTACCTGCACGACTTCCTGCCCAACGTCAGGGAAATGGCGCCGCGCAGCATTGAGGCATACCGGATCAGTCTGGAGAGCTACGTCCATTACCTGGTCACGGAGAAGCAGGTCCGCCGCCAGAACATCGGTTTTGATCACTTCGACCGGCAATTCCTGAAGGACTGGGTGGTATGGATGCGGCAAGCCAAGGAATACCTGCCCGCAACCATCGGCCTGCGCCTGAGCGCCGTCAAGGCCTTCCTGAATTTCGCGTCCGCGGAAGACCTCACCCTGGTCGCTGTTTACCAAGCTGCCAAGAACATCAAGGCACCGGCCACACCGCGCAAACCCATCGAATACCTCCAGGAGAACTGAGCTGCCACAGAGATCTCGGACAGTGGGCCCTCTTAAAATGGGGGTCTACCGAAAGTAGAGATCAGCATGACCGCATCACGCAAGCGATTTACCCAGGAGTTCAAGGACGAGTTGTGCCGCGAGGTGATCAACACGTCCAGGCCGATCAAGGACGTGGCCACCGCGTACGGTGTCGGCCCCGAAACGCTCCGCAACTGGCTGGTCAAGTACCGGGCGGCCAACGGCGGCACGGAGGTGGATCTGACGGTGTCGGAACGGGCCCGGCTGAAGGAGCTCGAGCGCGAAAATCAGGAGCTGCGGGCGGAGACTGCGTTCCTGAAAAAAGCCAGCGCTTACTTCGCGCGGGAGCAGCGGTAGTGAGCAAGTACGAATTCATCGATTCCCAAAAAGCTCAGCCCGCCAATCTCAATTCGGTCGTGAAAATGTGCCGCTGGTTGGCCGTCTCGACGTCCGGTTTCTATCACTGGGCCACACGCCCGCAATCGGCCACGGCGGCCCGCCGCCGGGCCCTGACGGCGCGGGTCCGGCACTTCTTCGAGGAGTCCGAGGGCACCTACGGCTACCGGCGCATCCATGCCGACCTCGCCGCGGAACAGACCGAGTGCTCACCCGAGCTGGTGCGGCAGATCATGCGCTGCCAGGGCCTGGTGGCCTGTCAGCCACGTCCGTTCCGCATCACCACCGAGGCTGATGCTGAGGCTGCCGCGGGCATGCCCGACCTCGTCAAGCGGGACTTCACCGCGGACCGTCCCGGGGTGAAGTTCGTCGGCGACATCACCTACATCCACACCTGGCAAGGATTCGTCTACCTCGCCACCGTCATCGACTGCTATTCAAAGAAAGTCGTCGGCTGGTCCATCGCCGATCACATGCGCACCGGGCTCGTCGCCGATGCGCTCAAGAACGCCGCCGCCACAACCCGGATCGAGCCTGACGCGATCTGGCACTCCGACCGGGGCAGCGTCTACACCTCGACCGAGTTCAGGGCCCTGGTGGCCAGCCTCGGTATGCGCTCCTCGATGGGACGCACCGGCGTGTGCTGGGACAACAGCATGGCCGAATCGTTCTTCTCAGCCCTGAAAAACGAGCGTGTGTACCGGACTGTTTACGCGACAAAATCACAAGCCCGGAGCGACGTCATTCGCTACATCGAGGGGTTTTACAACAGCCGGCGCCGTCACTCCGCGCTCGGTTACCGGCGGCCCAACGAAGTCCACTATGGTTATCAACAGCCAGCCTTGGCAGCGTAGAAGAATCCACTAATTCCGCTGTCCGAAATCCCCGCAGCAGCTCAAACGAAACGGCAGCGATTCTCGCCGCCTATGACGGCAAGGACGTGAAGTCACGCCGGAACCGCATGCTGCTCATCCTGCTCTACGACAGCGGTGCGCGCGTCGGCGAGATCACCGCTAACCATTGACGACCTGGCACTGGCAAGACCGGCCCACTTGACCCTCACGGGAAAACGGGACAAGAGCCGCGTTGTCCCCCTGGGAGAAAAAGCCGTGGAACATCTCAAGGTCTATCTCGACGAGTTCCACCCGCAACGCGCAACCCGGCCCGCGACGCGGCCCCTGTTCTATAGCTCGCACCGTGGGCAACCAACTGCCCTTTCCAGCGACACCGTCGCCGCGGTGCTCAAGAAAGCCGGGGATCTCGCCCGCGAACGGTGCCCTTCGATCCCGGGCAACCTCCACTGCCACATGCTGCGGAAGACCAAGGCCATGGACCTTTACAAGCAAGGCATACCGTTACCGATCATCATGCAGCTGCTTGGACACGAAAGCATGAGCACCACTTCCGTGTTCTATGCCTTCGCCACCCTCGACATGATGCGGACAGCAATGAATGCCGCCACCCCGGCAATCAGCGACATGAGCACCGAGGCGCTCAGTGACGACGAACTTCAGCTGCTCTACTCACTGAAATAGCACGAAACGTTAAGCCGAGAAACAGGGCCGCGACCCAGGAATCACAAGGGCAAACTCCCCAACCTCGGCTTAACGATTACCTCGGCATAATCCGAGTTAAGCCGAATTCGGCTTAACTCCGACCGCGGCACCCAATACACCTCCCGGGAAATGGGCGCCTGGTGCACCGGAAACGCTGTGCGCCAGTCCATGGGGGCCACCGGGGTGTGCTGGGACAATGCCGTCGCCGAGTCGGCGTTCTCATCCCTGAAGAACGAGTTCTACCACCACCACAGCTTCGCCACCCGGCAGGACGCCCGCCGGGCGACCATGCGCTACATCGAAGTGTTCTACAACCGCTGGCGGCCCCACACCAACAATGATGGGCTGCCGCCGGCAACAGCAATGGCCAACTTCAAGACCAAAAACCAGCCGCTACCTGCGGCCGCCTAACCCAAAAAGAAACTAACCGGCTGTCTCACATCCTTGACACACCCCAGTTCCGAAGTAATCGGAGTCCGTTAGGGGAACCCTCACCGCGACATCTTGTCGTTCGTTGCAACCCTCAGCCCTGCCCTTGATCCGAGAGGATGGGGAGTTCTTCCGGCCTCTCCGCCGGTGCGAGTGGAGATGCCCAGAACCTCGTGGGCTCTCGAACGGTTGCTCCGTCTGGCTGTCAGGACCATCGCGGCAGCGCCCATTAGTACCGCCGCGACGACAGCACCAAGGACTACCGGAATACTGGCCCAGAAGCCGTCCCCCGCATTGTCGGACGGTGCCTGCGCCGGCGGACCTGGTTCTTCGACCTGCAGCCGTGTCCCCTGAACATTGGATTGGGGCGGCTGGGGGGCGTGTAGGACCTGGGACGCGAAGACAGTCACGGATTTGGCAGTTGTGTTGGTGACGAGGACGGACCCGTCGGGTTCGAGGGCGAGATGCCCGGGATCCTGGCCCGTGGGCAGGCCGAGCGAAACGCTCGTTCCGCCAGGTCTGATGACGGATAGGCCGTTGGCCATGTAGAGGACGTAGACAGTTCCATCCGGACCGACGACGACTTCCTTCGGACCCCCGGGCACCGCCACGCGGTATGCGACCGTCGCGTCTCCGGGCTTGATCACGGCGACGTCGTTGGCCGTGATATTGGTGACGTACACGGTGCCGTCCGGGCCAACCGCGATCCCGTGCGGGTCGCTCGTCCGCCCGGGCGTGGAACTGACCTGGATGGTGCGTGAGACGCTGCTCGCGCCGGCAGGGATCACCGAGACCGTCCCGTCATTCTGGTTGGTCACGTAGGCGATGCCGTCCTTGGCGACGGCCACCTCCCTGGGATTCCCTCCCACGACGATCTCGCGCGCCGGCGCGTCAGCTCCGGGCGGTATGACCGAGACCGTGCCAAGGTCGGGATTGGGAACAAACACCGTCCCGTCCGGCGCCGCGGCGATGAGGTGGGCGCCCCGAGTGAGGGCAATCGTGCGCGTCACGCCGGAGGATCCCTTCGGGATCACGCCCATCGTCTCCTGCTGCTTGGCGAAATCCCACCGTTCGACGTACAAAGTGCCATCGGCGGATAGGGCCATTCCCGCCGCGCCGTAACCGGTCGTCAGAGTCCGGGACGGTTTGTCCGCCCCTGGAGGGAGAACGCTTACCCCTCCGCCCGAGGAGTAGTCGCCGATATAGGCGGTGCCGTCTGCGTCCACGACCACGCAAAGGGGAGTTCCCCCGACGTCCACGACATCCCCGGCCGCGATCGCAGGACCAGCGCCAACCAACAGAATGCCGCCAACGGCGGCCCCAGCTAGAACCCCGGAGAAACGCATACCCCTACCCCCAAAATCGATGGCACACCAAGAAAAGCCTCAGAACGCAGCATACTGCCAGCAGGCCTGGCCTCATCCGGAACAATCCCCTGACGCGGCGAATCTGTCCCGTTGGACCTTCCGTGTTTGTGGCCCCCGTAGGACGGCTATATCCGGCCCCACTTCGTGACTCGGCGGCCAGCTTGTGAATCTGCGTTGGTCTTCGACCTGATACTCTCCGACCATGAAATTGCGGCGCGCCCCTCGTGGTTTGACCAATCCAGTGGTCGGGATCATCATCGCCCACTCGGTCGTATTCGTGGGGGGATTGGTCGCGCTCATCCTCCAAATCCACTCCTTGAACAGCGCAGGACTCGCAGTTTTCAGCATAGTTCTGGGCCTGATCATCTGCGGCTTGATCATGAGCGTTGGTGTGCTGGTCGCCCGGCACAATGAGCGTCGCCGTCACTTTCTCGTAGACGAACGCAACCCCGGTGCCGCAATCGCCAAGATGACCTGGAACAACGCCCTATTGCCCCCCTTCGTGAGTTCCAAGGCCCTGCTGAAACGCGCTAACCGGTTTGGCTACGGCGTAGACGTCGTAGCCAACGCCGAAGGGCTGAGTTTCTGGCGCGGAGGACGGAAGATCATCCAGCTCGGGGCGATTCCCTGGTCCACCCTCCGGTCCGTAGAGTCATGCCTGGTCCGTGCGCCCATCGGATCGCGGCAGGTCGAATCGGTCGTCTTCGAGTTCGATTCCAACCCCACACTCATATCACCCATCGTTCTCTACCCCAGCAAGGAAAAGGCCTGCCAGGCCATCGAACGACTGATGCACGGACGCCCACGAGTCAATACCGGCCACGTGGCTATAGCGTGCAAGACGTAGTCTCTGGAAGCCTGCTTCACGTTCGAGACCAGCGCTGAGAAGGTAATTCTCCCGTAAGCTGATCCTCAAACGCACACCCGCCATTTATCGCTGACAGAAAAGGCCAGATACGGCTGCGGTTCACAGTGCGGGCCGGGCCGGGGGTTACCGCAGCACGGTGATCGACCGGCTTGCGGGCGCATTGTGAAACCCTGTCTGCATCTGTCAACTGCAACTTTAAACTGACCGCTGGCTGCAGTTTGCGTTGACCGGTGGCTGCAATGGACTGACCGGTGGCGGCAAGTACTTTTGAACACTGCTTGAGTTCTAGCGATCGTTGCAACACCCCCGAATAATCGGGAGTTGCAACACCCATGGGATCACCATCGAAAAGTAGTCCTTCCTTAAGGAAAAAATCTCCTCTACCGAAAGAACCGGGGTCGAGAGCCGGGGCGCAGGGGAAGCGTTCCCAGCAGTCCCATACCCGTGCGCAAAGACAGGATTTCCTTTCTGCCGTTGAGCGGTTGGGAAGTGTTGCCGCGGCGGCCAAGGAGCTCGGCATTAACCGGAGCACCTGCCAGAAGTGGGCGAACGCTGAAGGGATCAGGCCGCAGCGCCAGTACACCCAGGCGGATAAGGACCACTTCTATGCCGTCTTGGACCGGGCCGGCACCATCACCGCGGCGGCCCAGGAGCTGGGATTGAACATCAGCACCGCGCATAACTGGGCCGGCAAGGTTAATCCTGCTGGGAGAAAACCACGGGCCACGAGAACTGTGAATGCTGATCCGGCGCGGCGCCACCCACCGTCGGTGATTGAGGAGTTCCTGGGCCTGCTGCGGGAAGTCGGCAGCGTCAGCGTTGCCGCCAGAGAACTCGGCCTGAACTACTCCACCTGCTCCAACTGGGCCAAAGCCGCCGGTCTGGTCTCCGTCAGTCCGCGACGGCCATCGGCGAAGCAGCTTCACTACCTGCGCTTGCGCCAAGAAGGAGCCGGCCGGAGGGACGCAGCCCTCGCAGTCGGTGCAAGCAAACCGAGCTCCTACAACTGGGACCGGCAACAGACTGCAAAGGACACGGCCGCGGCCCAAGGTCATGCCGCGGATCTGCCGTATAAACAGGAAGTGACAACTACATTCGCGGAACCTTCGGCCCCTGCAGCGGCACCGGAGTTGACAGCGCCGGTGGCTGAGCCGGCACCCGCGGTGGCGTTGGAAGCGCTGGAGCAGTCCGTCAGCGCCCGCTACCTGTCCCTGTCCGAGCGGGAGAGGATCGCGGACCTGCGGTCCCAAGGAACCTCAATGCAGGCGATCGGCAGGGCGCTGGGCCGGTCCGTGGGCACCATTAGCCGGGAGATCAAACGCAACAGCCACCCGGTGCTGGGTTACCGGCCTTACGGTGCTCACCGGGCGGCCACTGCGGCCCGGGCACGGCCGAAGGACAGTAAGCTGGCAGAACCCGGGGAACTACACGACTACGTGAAAACCAAGCTCCTCACACGCTGGTCCCCACAACAGATTTCCAAGCTCCTGATCAAGGAATTCCCCGATGACGAGCAGATGCGCGTGAGCCCCGAAACGATATACCAGGCCCTCTACTTTCAGGCCCGCGGTGGACTCAAACGCGAGGTCAAAGAAGCCCTGCGCACCGGCCGGACCCGCCGCAAGCAGCACAGGAACCCCGAAGAACGCACCAACCGTTTCCGTGACCCGATGATCAACATTTCCGAACGCCCCGCCGAGGTCGAAGACCGCGCCGTCCCGGGGCATTGGGAGGGGGATTTAGTGACCGGAGCTTACAACCAGTCCGCGATCGCAACGCTGGTTGAACGCACCACGCGATACGTGATGTTGGTGCACCTGCCGGTGGACCACACCGCCGAATCAGTCCGCGACGGGCTGATCAAGACCATGTCCACCCTACCGGCGCACCTGCGCGGATCCCTCACTTGGGACCAAGGCGCCGAAATGGCCAAACATAAGGCTTTCAGCATCGCCACCGACATGGACGTCTACTTCTGCGACCCCGCCAGCCCCTGGCAACGCGGATCCAACGAGAACACCAACGGGCTGCTACGCCAATACTTCCCCAAAGGCGCAGACCTGAACGCCTACGGGCCCGAGGACCTCGAGCACGTCGCCCAAGAACTCAACGCCCGACCACGCAAAACGCTCGACTGGGACACCCCAGCCGAGCGCCTACGTGATTTACTGATAGCCAGCTAAGCACGGGTGTTGCAACGACCCCTGGAATTCAAGCTGGTCAGGCGCCTGGGGCATGCTGGGGTTGGGGCGCCTGACCACGTTGCGGGTTAGTTCATCGGGCGGGTTCCTTTCCCGTTTTGGGCTTGCATGAGCCGGACGGACTCGCCGCTGGTTTGGCATAGGTGCGCGTGGTGCATAAGCCGGTCCACGGTCGCGGTGGCGATGGTTTTGGGCATCAGCTCATCAAAGCCGCTGGGGTGGATATTCGAGCTGATCGCCAGGGATCGCTTCTCGTAGGAGGCCTCCACGACGCGGTAGAAGCCCTCGGCGGCATCGCCGGAAACCGGCAGGAGTCCGATGTCATCGATGCAAATCAAATCCACGCTGGTAACGCGGGTGATGGCTTTGTTCACGCTGTCATCGATGCGGTGCCGGCGCACGAGGGCGCCGAGGTCCTCCAGGCTCAGCCACGACACGGACATGCCTTCGTCGATGGCCTGCTGGCCCAGGGATTCCAGCAGCAGGGTCTTCCCGGTCCCGGAGGGCCCGCACGCGATCAGGTTCTCCCGCCGCCGCACCCACTCCAGGGTCCGCAGGAACGAGGTCGTCGCCGCAGGGAGGGTGGAGAGGGACTCGTCCCAGACATCGAAGGTTTTCCCGGTGGGAAACCCCGCGCGTTTACGCCGGGTGGTTAGCATCGACCGGTTCCTGCCGGTCGCCTCGGCCTCGAGCAGGACGCGAATGACTTCTGTGGGGTCCCAGCGCTGGGCCTTCGCGGTCGCCAACACCTCGGCGACCACGGCGCGGGCGTGCGGCATGCGGGTGGTGCGCATCAAGGCGATGATGTGCTCCACATCCGCCAGCGGGCTGGCGGCAAGGGTTGTCGCGCTCATTCGGTGGCTCCTTCAAGATCAATATCGTCGCTGGTATTTGTGCTGGCGGTGCCGAAGTTGGCCCATGCGCTGGTGCCCTGACTCAGCCACTGGCCTTGATCGGTGACGGTGTGCCGGGTAGTGCTGAAATGGGAATCAATGATCGCCGGCACGCCGGGGCGGGTAAGTTCGTGCCGGGCGACTTCCACCGGCCCCTGCTCGCCGACATGGACAATGATGACCTCGGCGTCGGTGCCGCGCACCCAGAGCCTCTGCCCCATCAGCGTGTGCGGGACGGAGTAGCGGGAGTGCTCGTAGGTGACCATGGGCGTGTTCGGCGGGACCTGCCGGACCTGCCCGAAACTGGCCGTCACCGGCACTGCCGGGACCGGGTGCAGCTTGGGCTGTTCGATCAGTCTCAGCATGTCCCTGGGGATCTCCAGGGTGGCACGGTGCACCTTGGAATTCACATCCTCCATAAACGCCTCGCACGCCGCTTCCAGCTCGGCGAAGGAGGCGTAGTCCGAGCGCAGGTTCGTGTCTTTGGGGACGATGTCGGCTTTGGCGATCTTGACCGCGTTCTCCACCCCGCCCTTCGAGGCCGGGTCCGCCGGCATGCAGGTGTGCACGGCGGTGGAGTAGTGCCGGGCGAACGCGACGATCTGCGGGTTACGGACCGGCACCCCGGCGACGTGCTCGATCGTGACGGTTTTCTCATTGTCGGTCAAAACGTACGTTGGGACGCCCCCGATGAGCCTGAAAGAGCGGTCCAGGGCGGCGAACACGCTCGGCATCGTCTTATCCCGCAAGGGAATCACGATACGGAAGCGTGAATACGCCAGCCAGGCCACGAACAACACCGTTTTGGCGCCGTCAACGACGGGCCCGTCTCCGTAGTCCCATTGGAGCCACAAACCTGGCTCCACAGTCCAGGGGCGGTGAACACGCGTGTTTTGGGCCCGATATTTCGACTTCAGCCCGGCCAGCACGTACCGGGTCGTGCGGATCGATCCGGGATAGCCCAGATCAACGAGTTTTCCGTGCACAACGTCCCCGCGGATCTTCCCGCGGGACTGCTCGACCAGCGACTTCATCTGCGGCAGGAACGGGTCGGTGATCCGGCCCCGCTGGCGGGCGACCGGCGCCTGGACGCCTTCCTGCCGGGCCTTCACATACGAACGGACAGTGTTGTGCGAAACGCCGCAGATCTTCGCGGCATCCCGGTACGACCGGGTCAAATCATAAGCAGCTAAAATTTCCATGAACTCTCCTGGAGACTTCACATCAAGCCCCTTCCTTCCCACGATGGGTGAAACAAAAAACGATTGGCATCGCTATTTCACCGCGGAAGGAAGGGGCTCTCCCCGTAATGACACGGGGGGATGGACAAGGGAATCCCAGCAAGCCCCGGCCACACGCACGGCCAAGAACTGGTCAAAAGTACTTGCAGCCACTGGTCAAAACCACTGCCGCGAACTTGAGTTCTAGCGATCGTTGCAACACCCCCGAATAATCGGGAGTTGCAACACCCATGGGATCACCATCGAAAAGTAGTCCTTCCTTAAGGAAAAAATCTCCTCTACCGAAAGAACCGGGGTCGAGAGCCGGGGCGCAGGGGAAGCGTTCCCAGCAGTCCCATACCCGTGCGCAAAGACAGGATTTCCTTTCTGCCGTTGAGCGGTTGGGAAGTGTTGCCGCGGCGGCCAAGGAGCTCGGCATTAACCGGAGCACCTGCCAGAAGTGGGCGAACGCTGAAGGGATCAGGCCGCAGCGCCAGTACACCCAGGCGGATAAGGACCACTTCTATGCCGTCTTGGACCGGGCCGGCACCATCACCGCGGCGGCCCAGGAGCTGGGATTGAACATCAGCACCGCGCATAACTGGGCCGGCAAGGTTAATCCTGCTGGGAGAAAACCACGGGCCACGAGAACTGTGAATGCTGATCCGGCGCGGCGCCACCCACCGTCGGTGATTGAGGAGTTCCTGGGCCTGCTGCGGGAAGTCGGCAGCGTCAGCGTTGCCGCCAGAGAACTCGGCCTGAACTACTCCACCTGCTCCAACTGGGCCAAAGCCGCCGGTCTGGTCTCCGTCAGTCCGCGACGGCCATCGGCGAAGCAGCTTCACTACCTGCGCTTGCGCCAAGAAGGAGCCGGCCGGAGGGACGCAGCCCTCGCAGTCGGTGCAAGCAAACCGAGCTCCTACAACTGGGACCGGCAACAGACTGCAAAGGACACGGCCGCGGCCCAAGGTCATGCCGCGGATCTGCCGTATAAACAGGAAGTGACAACTACATTCGCGGAACCTTCGGCCCCTGCAGCGGCACCGGAGTTGACAGCGCCGGTGGCTGAGCCGGCACCCGCGGTGGCGTTGGAAGCGCTGGAGCAGTCCGTCAGCGCCCGCTACCTGTCCCTGTCCGAGCGGGAGAGGATCGCGGACCTGCGGTCCCAAGGAACCTCAATGCAGGCGATCGGCAGGGCGCTGGGCCGGTCCGTGGGCACCATTAGCCGGGAGATCAAACGCAACAGCCACCCGGTGCTGGGTTACCGGCCTTACGGTGCTCACCGGGCGGCCACTGCGGCCCGGGCACGGCCGAAGGACAGTAAGCTGGCAGAACCCGGGGAACTACACGACTACGTGAAAACCAAGCTCCTCACACGCTGGTCCCCACAACAGATTTCCAAGCTCCTGATCAAGGAATTCCCCGATGACGAGCAGATGCGCGTGAGCCCCGAAACGATATACCAGGCCCTCTACTTTCAGGCCCGCGGTGGACTCAAACGCGAGGTCAAAGAAGCCCTGCGCACCGGCCGGACCCGCCGCAAGCAGCACAGGAACCCCGAAGAACGCACCAACCGTTTCCGTGACCCGATGATCAACATTTCCGAACGCCCCGCCGAGGTCGAAGACCGCGCCGTCCCGGGGCATTGGGAGGGGGATTTAGTGACCGGAGCTTACAACCAGTCCGCGATCGCAACGCTGGTTGAACGCACCACGCGATACGTGATGTTGGTGCACCTGCCGGTGGACCACACCGCCGAATCAGTCCGCGACGGGCTGATCAAGACCATGTCCACCCTACCGGCGCACCTGCGCGGATCCCTCACTTGGGACCAAGGCGCCGAAATGGCCAAACATAAGGCTTTCAGCATCGCCACCGACATGGACGTCTACTTCTGCGACCCCGCCAGCCCCTGGCAACGCGGATCCAACGAGAACACCAACGGGCTGCTACGCCAATACTTCCCCAAAGGCGCAGACCTGAACGCCTACGGGCCCGAGGACCTCGAGCACGTCGCCCAAGAACTCAACGCCCGACCACGCAAAACGCTCGACTGGGACACCCCAGCCGAGCGCCTACGTGATTTACTGATAGCCAGCTAAGCACGGGTGTTGCAACGACCCCTGGAATTCAAGGAACGGTCAATCCAAATTGCCGTCTCTGGTCAGTTTAAAGTTGCAGCTAACACGCATCAGACGATAAGCCTCTAGTACCGGGAGACCGGCAGGTTCCACAATTGGGAATTGAGGAACCAGGTATCGAGGCACGCCGTGTTCCGAATCAGGAGGCGCATTCGTATGGAGATCGCCCGAGTTCACGCACAGAAGGGTAGGACGAAAATGTCCCCGACTAGGACTTCGGGCCATCCACGGCCTTGGAGCGCATCGCGTCCCATTGCGGATACGAGCAGCCGCTCCGAGGCAGCGTCCAAGCCTCATCCAGCCGCTGTCGCTGCCATCAAGGCATTCCACACGCTGGCGTGGCTTTCGATTGAGTCATGCGTTGTCTACGTGCTCTACAAGGGGTGGTCGGGCGCACTGACAGACGAGTTGGCATGGCTGCGGCGGTGATAGCGGGCGAATCTCTGGTGTTCGCCGGCAACGGATTCCGGTGTCCGCTCACACAGCTCGCCAAACACTACGGGGCCGAAAGCGGCGCGGTGACGGACATTTACCTTCCGAAATGGTTCGCCCACAACATGCCGGCCATCCACGTTCCGCTGCTGATAGTCATGGCCTACCTGCATATCCGGAACTACCGACGCCGATAGGCGGCTGTCCGGACGCCTTCAGGCATGTCAACGAAGTGCCCGGTCAGATCGAAGCGTCCGGTGAGGGGTCTTCCCTGGAAAAACCGCCCGGGAACCGGGGGCTTCCGGTCCATGACAAGTCAACCGCGGAATGGCAGACTCGGCTAAATGATGCCAGCACGAAACCTGGGCCGACTCTCAGCCCCCGCAGCGCTCACTTGCGTTGTGGGCTGCGGATTCGCATTCCGGCGCCTCCAACTCCGCTGGGGTTCCACCCCTGAGGAACTGGGCGGCCGGCTGCCGGGTGACGACTTCATCACTCACGCGGGCCTGCAGGCAACACGGTCCATCACCATTCATGCTCCGGCTGAAAAGGTATGGCCCTGGCTGGCGCAGATGGGCCAGCGCCGGGGCGGGCTCTACAGCTACGACTTCCTGGAAAACCTCGCCGGCCTGGACATCCATAGCGCGGACCGGATCCACCCCGAGTGGCAGGACATCAAGGTGGGGGACCCGGTTCATCTGGCACCCACGGACTCCTCAAATCTGGAGGTGGGGCTCCTTGAACCGGAAAGGACGCTTGTCCTGCGCATCCCCCCGAGTCCAGCACCCGGCCCCTTCGACTTCACCTGGGCCTTCATCCTCCAACCAAAACCAGACGGAACCACCCGCCTCGTTGTCCGTGAGCGGTACGCCTATCGGCAGTGGTGGGCCCGGTTCCTGGTCGAGACCGTGGAAGTTGCCAGCTTCGTCATGTCCCTGCGGATGCTCCACGGGATCAGGAGCCGGGCCGAGGGAAACTTTGAAGGGAACAAGCCCGCCGCCGAAGATGAAGCGGCGAAAGACGAACCCGCGCCCGTGGTAAAGCCCTAGGCAGTTCCCTTCTCAGCACGTTCATTCACTCCAAAAGGTTTCCAGTGACCCGAAACCCGGTGCGGCCGCGAGCCGCGCGCGCCGGAAATCCCGTCACCGAAACTATTCACCGAAACCGCCCAAGGTCGGAACCAGGTTCCGGCCCTTTTCGGTGTCAATAAATGGCGGGCTTTTCGGGGCTCTAGATGTCACCCTTTGTGTTCGTTTGCCGATCCTTCACCGGGCGGGGCTTGAGTCCAGGAGCAGGGCTGGGCCGCCCATGACACCACATGAATAAGTCGCGATATCCGTCTTGACCAGAATCGAAGTCACAGTGATCTGTCCCGGGCCGGGTTCGACGATGTAAATGTCGGCGCCACCGGCGGTTTTCCCGCGCAGGCTCAGCCCGTCCAGAGTACGGGTGCTTGGTGCAGGGTTCGGTCCGCAGTTGAAGTCACGACCGGCGAACTGGACCTTTGAGGGCACCTCCTTGGGCCACAGCGTCCAATCCGAGGTCATCTGGTGGACGGTCCAAAGCCGCACTCCCACAGTTCCTAGGCCGACAAGAAGGACGGCGCACAGTGCCCAGATTGCAATTCGTTTCCCCCGCATCATGTCGAAATCATTCTTGGGCGCCCGTGGGAAGTCAATATGTCGGATTCGGGACCACGGCATGCCAGCGCCTCATCCCGGGGAGGGAACCCTGACCGGTCGGGACCTGGTGCCCGCGCGTCCTCTTGAACATCACCCTGCGGCGACTTCAAGCTGAGGAGTGAGGGCTAGGATCAAAGCGAATTTAGATGTGACGTCGGTGCAGATATTCAGCGGGGTCGCTGAATGAAAAATGGTAGTTACAACCGCCCTCCTCTTGGAGTGCCTAGCGGTGGCGGTCTGGATGTTATCTGAGGGGGATGAAGTGATATTTTACTGGCCGTTTATTCCACTTGCCGCAGGCTTTTTAGTATTGGCGGGTTGCGCCCTGTACGCGAGATCGAAGCGACAGACAAGGGGGGACCATATCAAGGTCCTCGCACCATCTTCCTCTTCCTGTTGCTCGGGATAGGCCTCCTTATTTACTCGTTGGTCGGTTTTCTGACATTGTCGGCAGGGAGATAAGCAACCGCTGCACGTAACCCTGACCGGACCAAACCTGGGCCTCTGACGCACGGGCCCAAAGAATTCGATTCGTCCTGCCCAGGGAATTAATGCACGGACTAGGATCAAGGCATGGCAGCCGACATGCAGAAGCCCTCGCCTCCCGGAAGGTGGGAAAAGGCGCTCACTCGGTCGTACTGGTGGATTCTCTTCGTTGGCATTTTGGTCTCCAGCATCATCCTCCGCGAACCACTTGGCTTCTGGCCCTCAGTTGCACTCACTGTCGCCGTCATGTGTGCCTTTACACTCGTCCTCGCGCGACTGGCAACGTCGGAGAGGGAGGCTCGTCTCCTCCGGGACGTAGAGCGCGGACTCATCGAATGCGCAATCCGCTACCCCAAAGCTCTCCCCGGTTCGCTGAGCAGCAGGTGGGAACGGGGATTCGCCGAAGTGAACAACGGAACCATCAAATTCCAGCCTGTGTTTGGCGAGATGGGTTCCCCGACGGGGTCGGTACGAAAGTTCGGCGAGCTGTCCTCCCACGGATTGGTCGATTTGCCCCGGAAGAAGCCGGCCGAGCTCAAACGGTCCTGGAAAATCGCAGCAATTGGCACAGACAAAGGAGAGCTGGAAGTAGCCACCGGAGAGGCTGGTCTCACCCTACTTTCTCGCCATGCCGTGTGAATCGCAGGGGTACTTGGCGTTGTTCTATCAGCGGTAAACGGCGGGTGTCCGTTTGAGGAACCCTGACCGGGCAATCCGAGGGTCCTAAAGGGATCGACTAGCGGGCGATTGCTCAGAGCCGGTGCGATGTCGCTTAAATGGTGCGTTCCGTTTTTACGATGTCTTCCGCCGGCGGGGCGTAGCTGAGCGAGGCGGAGCGGCGCGGAGATGGGCGGCTGCCTGACCAAGGATGCGCGCGAGATCGTCGACGTCACCGTCGGAAAGAGCCGCGAACAGCAAGCTGTGAACGGCGTTGATATGGCCGGGGAACACTGTCGCGAGCACGGTGCCGCCAGCCTCGGTGAGTGCCAGGACGGTGCTGCGTTCGTCATTGGGCGAGGGCGAGCGGGCAACCAGCCCACGGTGTTCCAACAATTGCGCCTGGTACGTCAGTCCGCTGCGGCTGTAGACCACGCCGTCGGCGAGATCCGTCATGCGCAGTTGCCCATCCGGAGCATCGCCCAGGCGAGCGAGGAGCTGGAACTGGACGTAGCTGAGGTCCCCGGCATCACGGAGCTGTTTCTCAACTGCGTGGCGCAACAAGGTACTCACCTCGGTGAAAGCGAAGTACGCCCCGAGCTGCGGGGGGGGTCAGGGACGTTGGCGTTTCGTTCATGCTCCCATCATAGATGGTTGATTCGAGTTCGAAGCAGTGGTACCTTGGCATTATTGCTTCGAACTCGAAGCACACGATGAAGGGAAAGATCATGAAGGCAGTGCAGTTCCACGAGGTGGGCGGACCCGAAGTGCTCCAGTATGTGGAGACCGAGCAGCCGGCGCCGGTGGCTGGGCAGGTTCGGCTGCGTGTTGCGGCGTCCGCGTTCAACGCGGCTGACAACGGAATGCGGGCAGGGTTCTTGCCGATCCCGGTGGTGCTGCCGCATGTGCCCGGCTACGACGTCTCCGGCACCATCGACGCGGTCGGCGAGGGAGTCGAGGGCGTTGCGGTCGGTGATAGGGTGATCGGCTTCCTGCCCATGGAGCGGGACGGCGGCGCGGCGGAGTATGTGATCGCCCCTGCGGATGCTGTTGTGGCGGCCCCGACGAACATCTCGCTGGCCGACGCCGCGGCGCTGCCCTCGGTGGCGTTGACCGCCTGGCAGGCGCTTTTCGATGAGGGCCGGCTAGAGGCCGGGCAGCGCCTGCTCATCGTCGGTGCGGGCGGTGTCGTGGGCAAGTACGCCATCCAGCTCGCGAAACGCGCCGGCGTGCACGTCGTGGCGACCGCGAGCCCGCGCAGCATCGACGCTGTCCGCGCGGCAGGTGCGGACGAGATCATCGACCACATTGACGCCGACCTGCTCAGCGCCGTAGATGGGCAGGTCGACGTGCTGCTCAACCTCGCTCCTATCGATCCGGAGCAGTTCGTCGCGCTTGTTGCACTCGTGCGCGATGGCGGCATAGTGGTCAGCACCACTGCCTTCATGGCGACTCCGGGTGACGAGAGGCGTGGCGTGCGCGCCGCCACCGTATTTGTCCGCCCAAACCGTGAACGCCTCGCCGAACTGGCGTCCCTCGTCGACGACGGGAAATTAACCGTCGAAGTCACCCGCCGCATCCCTCTCGCCGAGCTGCCTGCCCTCCACGCCGAGGCCAGCGCGGGCCGCGTGCCCGGAAAGGTCATCATCCTTCCCGCCTGATCCATACAGCAGGAACCGGGTGACCCCCAAATGATGCCAAACGCACCAGCGGGGGTCACTCTGTGTCAGAACCTTCACTTGGACGTCGCCAGGGCCGGGAACTCCCGTCCCACGCCCACCAATAGTGCCCACCGGTGCCCGCAAGCCGGTCGATCACCGCGCCCTTGGTGCGCGTTAGCCGAACCCCTACCGGGACGGCTCGCGGCGACCGGTGTGCGCTCGAGCAGAACTGTGAATCGGGGGTCGGGGACCATCTCGCGGAAGACTGGCGCTAAGCCGTCCCCGGGAGTCGCCGAACGGTAACGTTCGTTTGCCTTACTCTTCTGCTTTTGAAACGTTTCCGCAGGTCAGCAATGCGGCGCCTCCGGCTCACCATGGTGAGCGAAGATTCGGGGGCGTCGCGTTCTGCTGTGGTCACGCGGTGAACCGCGGTGTGAGACTGGTCGTGTTCGTTGCGGTCGACCCCGAATCCTCTGTAGTGCCTGGGAGCCTGTAGGTCAGCATGGGGGTGGAGGGCTTCCACGGGAACCGTGGATTGGTGCCTTCGAGCCCGAGCGTCAGACTTCTGAATCTCCCTGCCCTCCCCGCGACGGACACCGAATGATCCGTCGACGGGAAGCAGGTGGCAGTGATGGAAGTGGTGCATGGCCGGTGTGCTGGTCTGGACGTGTCCAAGAGGGACGCCAAGGTCTGCGTCCGGGTCGCCGGTGTTGGTCGTCGCAAGACTGTTGAGACGGTCACGACGTGGGGCTCGACCACGAACCAGGTCCTGGCCCTGCGTGAGCATCTAATCGCCGAGCAGGTCACCTGTGCGGTGATGGAGGCCACCGGGGACTACTGGAAGCCGTTCTACTACCTCCTTGAGGACGCCGGGTTCGAGGTCATGCTGGTCAACGCCAGGCACGTCAAGAACTTGCCTGGCCGCAAGAGCGATGTCGCCGACGCGACGTGGCTGGCCCAGCTTGGCGCACACGGCCTGGTGCGTGGGTCGTTCGTGCCCCCGGAGCCGATCCGCCAGTTGCGCGATCTGACCCGGGCCCGGACCGCGATCACCCGGGAACGTGGCCGGGAGATCCAACGGCTCGAGAAGTTGCTCGAGGACGCCAGCATCAAACTGTCCTCGGTCGCCTCCGATATCACTGGCGTCTCCGGACGGGCGATGCTCGAGGCGATGATCGCGGGCCAAGACGACCCCGCCGCATTGGCCGACCTCGCCAAGCGGCGGCTGCGCTCGAAGATCCCGGCGTTGACCGAGGCGCTGAGCGGCCGGTTCACCGAACACCACGGTTTCCTGGCGCGGGTACATCTGGACCTGATCGACCGGCACACGAGGGCGGTCGAGGACATCACCGCCCGGATCGAGGTGGTGATCGCACCCTTTCAGGGATTCCGGGACCTGATCGCCACCATCCCCGGCATCGGCCCCCTCGTCGCCGACGTCGTCGTCGCCGAGACCGGCGCGGACATGACCAGGTTCGCCACCGCCGGGAACCTCGCTTCGTGGGCCGGGACCACGCCGGGTCACAACGAGTCCGCCGGACGAGTCAAGTCGACCAGGACCCGGCCCGGAAACCCCTATCTCCAAGGAGCGCTCGGCGCTGCCGCGATGGCGTGCGCACAGAACCCCGGCACCTACCTCGGCGCCCGCTACCGCCGAATTGCGTCGCGGCGAGGCCCCATGAAAGCCAACGTTGCGATCCAACACACCATGCTCATCGCGATCTGGCACATGGGCCGCTACGGAACCCTTTACGAGGACCCCGGTGCAGACTTCTTCACCCGTCTCCACCCCGAACGCGCCAAGAACCGCGCACTCCACCAACTCGAGGCCATGGGCTACCAGGTCACCCTCGATCGGACGGGTTAACAAAACGCGGGTCCCCTGACGAGGAAGGGAATCTTCGCGTCAGAGCTGTAAAGCATGCCGTGTCCGGGTCAATGTAAGGCTTACGGGCGTTTGGGTGGCTGCTCATGCTGAACAAGGCGACCTTCCCACCCCGGTAAGGGAAACCGCTCCAACTTTGGTCATTTTGATGCTTAGCGCTACTTTTCCGCGCAGTGGTCCTCGACCCCCGATAATCTCTGCGTAGTCGGTCGCGAATGGAGTTCTCAGGTGGGCATAGCATTTGAGCATGAGATCCCCTTCCCAACGGCCGGCCTCCAGACGGGTTTCGACCTCGGCAGGCCGTTGGCTGATCATGGTCATGTTGCGGATCCTTGATCCCTGCCCGGTGCGGGTGCGCCAGCGGGTCTTGCGGATCCGTCGACCGGTACGCAGCTTCATGGCATATCGCTGATGCAGGCCGTGGTCCTCACGCAGCAGCAATGCCCTATAGATCGTTTCCGGGCATAACCGCATCGTCTGGTGATCGGGGTAGGTCTTCTTCATCCACCCGCAGATTTCGTCCGGAGACCAGAAACGGTTGAGCTTGCGTTGCACGAGAGTGCGCAGCCGGGCGTTGGCTACGAGCTTGTGCACTTTGGGTCGGGCCCGTTGCAGCCGGGCGTCATGGTCGGCAGTGCGGGGCAGGTAGAGGCCCTGAGCGTCCCGATGACGGTCCAGTTCCCGTTTGATCGTGGAGGCGTGGCGGCCAAGTTCCACGGCGATGCGCCGCATCGAGTGCCCCAGCCGCAGCAGGTCCGCGATCCGCAACCTCTCCCGCGCATCAAGGTAGCGGCCCGCGGTTACGGCCGGCACTGTGATGGGTGGAATCTTGAAATTGCTGGCTCGACGCAGCTGCGTCCCCGTTCGTCTGTGCATACCAAGAAGTCTGCATGCTTCTGCGTTGCTCACCCCGTTGCGCATCAGCTGCCAATACTTCTCGGCCCGTGCTGCACGGTGCTGCTGCGCCTCCGGGAGCACCGCACCGAGCATCTGGTCTGCATCCCGGCCGGAGGAGAGAAAAGCGGCGTGCTGCGCCGCCGTCGCCGCATTCTGCTGTTTCGATAGTCGCGATAATCGTTCGCGTTCGAAGTTCAGACAGAGGCGATCCGTCAGGCGCAACTGGCCCTGGCACCGGCTAACGGTCACTTTGGACTGACGCAGCTGGTCGAAGCGACTTTGCATCCACCGATACGCGGTCGAACGGCTCACTCCCGCCGTCTTAGCTGCCTCCCCAAGGCTCTTCCCCCGATCAAACGCCGCCCAAAAGCTGGCCTCCTCGTCGACGCCAACTCGAAGATGATGGCGGTCTTTGACGTGGCCGACGTCCGCTTCCCACGCCAGCAGCCGGGCGGTGGTGAACCCCAGCTCCGCCGTCGTCTCGCCGGAAGTCTTGCCGTTGCGACGCAGGCGCAAGTATTCCTCGCGAAGCCAACGGTAGCCGACCTCTTTATCAATGCCAGCATGTCGGGCGGACGGTTTGAGACCATGCCCTTGCTTTACCGAGGCAAGAAACCGGATGCCTGCTGCTGACGAGGAACTGAGATACATGTCGAACCACCTTGAAAGAAGGTGTTGCTTCGATCAACAGAATCCGGGGGGGTGTCCCTATGTTTTTTGTCAAGCGTTGGGCCCCGGTTTTCTTTGCAAGTGGTGTGACCTGTTTGTGGGCAGAGATGCATGGCCAGCGGTGTGTCGCCGCCAGCTGACAGGCCAGGCCGTTCAGGCGCTTTGAGTCCCGGGTGCTTCGTATAGGGTGCCGTCGCGGAGCATTGCGAAGAGGACGTCGCAGCGGCGCCGTGCGAGGGCGATGAGGGCCTGGTTGTGGCGCTTGCCTTCGGCACGTTTGCGGTCGTAGTAGGCCCTTGAGAGTGGGTCTTTGAGCGCGGCGAAAGCGGAGAGGAAGAATGCCCGTTTGAGGCTTTTGTTGCCTTTTTTGGAAGGATGGTCGCCGCGGATCGAGGTGCCCGACCGCCACGTCACCGGGGCCAGTCCGGCGTACGAGGCAAGATGGCCGGCGGTCTTGAATTCCTTGCCCGCAACTTCGGTGATGATTCGCGCTTCCGTCCTGACCCCGACCGCCGGAATGGAGGTCAGGACGGTGTGAAGAGGGTGGGCCTCCACAAGCGCTTCGACCTGGGTGAGGATCTCGTCCCGGGACGTTCGCAACTGCTTGAGCATCGCTGCCAGCTGCGGCAGGACGATGCCTGCGGCGTTGGTGCCGGCGACCACGACGGTCTGCTCTCCCAAGGCGGTGAATACCTCGGCAGCCCAGGCCTTCCCGGCCCGCGGAGCGTGGCGGGACAGGAGCGTGGCGACCCTGTTCTGCCCGGCCTTGCGCAGAGTGGAGGGCGTGGGGTACTTGACCAGCAGCTCGGCCATGGCCGGGTGGTCCAAATGCATGCCAATGACCCGTTCCAGAGCCGGATGGACCTGCGCGAGCAACCCGCGGATCCGGTTTGAGGTGGCCGTGGCCTGCTTGGCCAGGTCATCATCAAAACCACACAACATCGACAGCTCCGCGGCCTGCTCGTCGGCGACGACGATGGAGCGAAGCGTGTGCGGCAGGGACCGGGCAGCCTCGGCAATTATCGCCGCGTCCCGGGCGTCCGTTTTGGCCTCGCCGGGGTGCAAGTCAGCGATGCGCCGCATGGCCAGACCGGGCAGGTAGCCGACCATAATGCCCTCTGCCTGTGCCACGGCGACCGGCAGGGCACCAATGGTGGAGGGCTGGTCAACGACCAACAGCACGCGTCCCTTGCCCGCTACGGCCTTGATGATGGAGCGTAATTTGGCCTCGTCCTGGGGCAGTGCCCGGTCGAGGATCTTCTTGCCCTGGCGATCGATGGCGACCGCGTGGTGATTGCTCTTGCCGACGTCAACACCGATGAAGATGTCGACGAGTTTATGGTCATTGATCAACGCAGACCTCCCAGAATTTGTGTCCGTCAAATCTGTGTTGGCATGTCCCGCGGCGGCAAGGCCCGGCATCCACGTTACGGCTGACCTACGCGGTGCTTCCTTGCGCTGGTCCGGTCCCCATTAGCGATCCCCTGGCGCCTATCGAATCCCGGTGACAACACCCCCCGGATCATTGATGACTGGGGGAATTAATCATGCCGGGACCGACAGGCCAACAACCCCAATTCTTACTCGATAAGGGCTACTAAGAAGGTAACGGGGGATTACGGCAACCATGTTCCCTATGACTGGAATGAAGATCGGTTACGCCCGGGTCTCGACGAACGACCAGGACCTTACCGCCCAACGCAATGCCCTCTTTGCTCTGGGTGTAAAGGAGGCCCAGATCTTCGTCGATCACGGACTTACGGGAGCGAATCGGGTGCGCCCTGGGCTCCGTGAAGCGATGGCGGCGTGCCGAGCCGGCGATACGCTCGTGGTGACCAAGCTCGACCGGCTGGCGCGCTCCCTTTCTGATGCCAGGGACATTGCCGACGAGCTGACGGCCAAAGGGGTAGTGCTTAGTCTCGGCGGCAACAGCCACGACCCGACTGACTCTGTAGGCCGGCTGCTGTTCAACGTCCTTGGAATGGTGGCCGAGTTTGAAGCGGATCTGATCCGGATGCGGACTCGCGAAGGGATGGCCGTCGCAAAAGCGAAGGGGCGGTTGAAAGGCAAGCAGCCCAAATTGTCCAAGACTCAGCGGAAGCACCTTCTGACACTGCACGACGCCGGCGAACATACGCAGGCCGAACAGGCCGAGCTGTTCCGGGTGTCCCGGACGACGGTGTACCGCGAGCTCCAACGGCGCACCATCTGAAGACCGACGCGGTGCCGACTTGGAACGCCAGATAGCGCTGCAAAAAGAACGCCATTTAGCGTTGCGATTCACAGACATCCAATGAGCTTCCGCAGAGAATCTGGATTATCACGAACGACCGTTCGTGAGAATGCCGCGATGATTGATCGCGCCTCCGGCGTGTCTTGTCTTGGTTGGGAATGGCGGTTTCGGTGTCGCGTACGCCGAACCGTTTGCGGGACGCGGAAGGCTCCCCGCGTCGGACTCACTTTTGGCGCTAACTCGGAAGCGATGCCGCATAGAAGAGGCGGTTTGGGGCCTCGCTGTCGGATCAGCCTTGGTAAAGGGCTGTTATTGCGGCGGCAGCGTCCCGAATGACGGCCCGCGCCTCGGGCGGGCCCGTGATGTGAAGGTGTGCACCGAATTGCAGCAGCTGACGTACGGACTCCACCTGGTCGTAGACCACGGTGATCTCGACCTGTTCCGCGTCCAGTGGCCTGGTGCCAGTGAGCCGGGAGCCTAGGATCCGTCGAGCGAGGGCAAGCCGGTTCTTCGACAGCGTTGCGGTAATTGTGATGCCGTCCCGGTTTTCTACCGCCGCGCTCAAATCACGGCTGACACTGGCCAGCGTTGCATCTGCGCGAAGGCGCCGAACCTCTGGCAGGACCTGCCAGCGCTTGAGCCTTTGCAGCGAAAACAGCCGAGGCACGCCGCCGACATCGGCCACCAGGTACCAACGGCCGCCCTTCGCCAGGAGACCGTACGGGTCAACGGTGTGCCATGAGGCCCCCTGTTCGGCACTTCTCCGATAGTGAATCCGCAAACGCCTGCCTGGCTGCAGGTCTCTGGCGAGTTCGGCGACGCCGGCGACGCTTGGCGCCGGGCTAAACCATGGAGTGTTGTCGACCGTAATCAACTCGGACAACGGCAGCTCCGACTGCCGGGTCAGAGGCCGGCGGGAAGCGAGCTTCCGTTGGGCGCTGCGCGTCAGTGAGTCGATGCCAAGTTGGCGCGCTTGCCCAGGGTCCAGACCCAGAAGTTTCAGGGCATCGACCTCTGTGGGACTGAGTTTGGACACATCCAGCTGTGACCCAGGAAGCAGGACGACGCCGCCGTATCGGCCACGCTCGGCGAACACGGGCACATCTGCGTCCGCCAGAGCCGTGACGTCGCGCAGCACCGTCCGGACCGACACTCCCAGCTCCTCTGCCAACTCAAGTGCCGTCATGTGGTGGCGCGTCTGGAGGAGCAGCATCATCGAAAGCAGGCGTTGGGATTTCATCCCATCAGTATCGTCGAATACCGGACAAGAGGTGTCATGTAATGGTGGCAGGCTTGGTGCATCCGAAAAACGTCAACCAAGGAGATCCCATGGCAACACCGAACCTGTTCCTCATCTACGTCACCGATGTTGAACGCTCCACCCGCTTCTACGCGGATCTGTTCGAAATGGAACCTGCCGCCGTCACTCCGCGTTATGTCCCGTTCGAGGTGGCCCCGGGCGTGCTCTTCGCCCTGTGGTCGGGCCGCGGCGACACTGTCACGACGGCGACGCCGCGAACCAGCGAGGTGGGGCTCATGCTGCCAGGGTCAGCGTCCGGAGTCGATGACTGCTTCACCGCGTGGACGGCCAAGGGGGCCACCGTCATCGAAGAGCCGCACGACGACGTCTTCGGGCGCACATTCGTGGTCGCCGACCCGGATGGCAACCTTATTCGTGTCTCTCCGATCGACTAAACCGGAGCACACAGGCAGGCTCCGTTGAGCAATTCTGCATCTGGAAGGCTAGAGAGCCGGGCCGGATCGGTTACTCGGCCCGGCGCCTTTTCACGGGCGGACTGCGGCCATCCCTAGATACCGGTGCGGATACGTCCTGGACAACGTCGAAGACGGGTATTGACGCGCCCGGCCTGCCTCAAGATGAAGTGCGAACACTGATGCATCGAGATGCAGCAACGGCTAAAAACCGGTCCCCGGAACTTCCCCGGTGAGGGGAAATTGCTACCCGGCATGCCCCAGGTGATGACCTTGCGTTTGCCGGCGACCGCGTGACCTTGATCAAGGGATTCCGCTCGGCAGACACGAAGGGTCGTCTTTTCTCGAGTTCAGGCCGTGGCGGCACGCTGACCAGTCACGATGTCTGGATGGAGAAATGCTTCCGCGGAAGGGAGAGTCACCTCGACGTTCGTCGGTTCCGTGCGCTGTGGTGGGAGCTAAGGGAGCTGCCGCGCGCTGGGCTGTGATGACATCGAGTGGGAGGCTGGCTGCAGCCGACGTTACCCTGGAGCCCAACAGTGACCCGCGGGCTTTCAGAACTGGAAGACACGAGGGAGTGGGCATCGCAGAAGCTCAACCAGCGTTGCCCACTGAACTGTCTGGGTACACCAGCTCGAACACGTCCACCAGCTTCGGAATGTCGGCCGAACCCGGCAATTACGAACTGCACTTTTATCTGCGAAGGACCATCCGAGGCCGAGTAATCGGTGTTCACCTGGGCAGGTGCCGACGTTCTCGGCCCACTGCAGGTCTCCTGCAACGGGGACGTTTTCAAGGCGACCGTGCAGCTGGGCACCAAGGGAGCAGATCTCAGGATGGACCCCGGCAGCGGCCCAGACGGCCGCTACGTATCCAGGCTCGTTCCATCCGCGTAGCCTCGCCAGTGAACGGGAGCCCTCAAGCCCTCCGAGGTCTGATGACCAGCCCCACGACGGCTGCCAGCGCAAGGGCGGAGAGGATGGTCGCCGACCAGAACCCGGCCCGCCCGCCGGTCAGGAAGTCGCCGGGGACAGCGAACGCCGCATAGGTCGAGGCCACGATGGCCAGTCCGACGGCGCCGCCAAGTTGCTGCATTGTCTGGAAAAGCCCGGAGGCGGACCCTGCGTGCTCGGGTTCGACGTTGCGAAGCGCGAGCGTCGTGAGCGGCATGAACGTCATGCCGGCCGAGATTCCCGTCAACAGCAGGGCAGCCATGACGACCACGAAGGGGGTGTCCGGACCCAGCTGCGTGAGCGGCAGGAAGGCGACGACGCGAAGGGCGGCGCCGATGATGACGAGGCGGACGGCCCCGAAGCGCTCGACCAGCCGCGGGACGATTCGCGACATCGCGAAGATGCTCAAGGGCATCGGCAGGAAAGCCAGGCCCGTCACCATCGGCGAGAGGTGCAGATCGTCTTCGAGGTACTGGACCATGAGGAAGAACATCGCAAGCATCCCGCCGTAGGTGGCCGCCATCGCAGCCAGCGCCGCCACCCGGCTCGGGCTGCGGAGCAGTTCCGGGCGGAGCAGGGGGTGGGCCACTCTCCGCTCGGTGATGGCGAGCACAGCGATCAGCGCCGCGCCGACCACGAGGCCGCCGATCGTGCGGGGACTGGACCAGCCGACGTCGCCCGCTTGGATGAGGGCCCACACGATGGCGACGGCGCCGCCCGTTGCGGTCACCGCTCCGAGCACGTCGAAGCGCCCGGGTCTCCGGGGAGTTTCAGTGATAAGGCGCGGCACGGCAATGAGAACGACGACGCCGATGGGCACGTTGATGAAGAGGGTCCACCGCCAGCTGGTGAGGTCGGTGAGCAGGCCGCCGAGGATGAGCCCGAGCGCTCCGCCCATCGAGGCGATGGCGGAGAACAGCGCGAGCGCCCGGTTCCGCGCGCCGTCGTCCCGCGCGCTGGTGGTGATGAGCGCGAGCACGCTCGGGGCGGCGAACGCGGCACCGAGGCCTTGGAGTGCGCGGGCGATGACGAGGAGAAGGGGTGAGGTGGCAAGGCCGCCGAGCAGTGAGAAGAGCGTGAAGGCTGCGACGCCCACCAGGAACGTGCGGCGGCGGCCGAAGACGTCTCCGATCCGTCCGCCGAGCAGCAGGAGGCCGCCGAAGGCAACGGCGTAGCCGTTCAGGACCCAGCTGAGCTCGGCCCGGGTGAAATGGAGGTCGGTGGCGATGTGGGGGAGTGCGACGTTTACGACTGTCGCGTCGAGGACAAGCATGAGTTGGGCGAGCATGACCAGCCAGAGGCCGATGCTGCCGGCGCGGCGGCCGGATGTAGCGATCCCGGCGGTCGCGCGTGTGGCGATTGTGGATGTCATGGGGTGGTGTCCTGTTCTAGCCGATGGGCTGACGTACACTAAGAGGAGAGAAGCTCCGGTTAGAACTATACGGAGACACTCTCCGTTTGGCAACCATGTTTTGAGAGGTGTTACTTTGCGCGCTGACGCTCAACGCAACCGCGACCGGATTGTGGAGGTTGCACGTGCGTCCTTCCGCGCCAAAGGCTTCGACGCCGTCTCGATGGACGAAGTCGCTAAGGGGGCCGAGGTGGGCCCCGGCACGCTGTACCGGCACTTCCCGACCAAAGAGTCGCTGTACGACGCGGTCCTTGAGGCCTGGGCGGAGAAGGTCAACGCGGCGGTAGACAGGGCGCTTTCGCTCGACGCCCCCGCGCGGGAGCGGCTGTTGACCTGGCTGACCGACTATGCGGCGATGCTGACAGAACACAAGGGTGCAGCCGCGCGGATCACTGCTGCGCTGGGTGATCCCGGGTCTCCATTCGCGGCAAAATGCACGACCTACGTCAATGCGAACCAGCGCTTGATTGACGCCATGGACTCGGCCCTTCGCCCGGGGGTCGAGGCAATGCAAATCAGTCGGCTTGTCGGCGGTGTGGCTGCAGTCGCAGACAACAGCGCGCTTCCCGCCGACTCAGTGGCATCGATGCTCGCAATCGTCGCCGACGGACTGCTCGCTCCCTGACCGTTTCAGCGAACGCATTCGAGGCCGGACTGTTCTGCTACAACGACCGCATGGCCATGGGCGCCTACCGGGCAGCGGCAGAACTGGGTCTCAGGAATCCCGAGGACCTCTCGGTGGTCGGATTCGACGACCGGGAGCTGATCTCGCCAAACCTCCACCCCGGCCTTTGCGCCTGGATTGCCCGCTGATGGCCTGCGACTCCATCGCGGCGCCCCGGCGCTGAGCCGCCCCACCCACAGGCCGGACGGGTCAGCCTTGGTGCGCTCGGGTGACGAAGTGCTCTACTCGGCGGTCAGGAGCCAGCCAGATCAGAGCCACCACAGTGTAGACCGCAACTCCCAGCAGCGGATGCACGATGCACAGCCCAATGCCGGCCAGATAAATCAGTGGGGACGCTTTGCCTTTCCAGTCCCAGCCAACTGCCTGGGCAAGAGCACCTTCCCGACCTTGCTGCCGGATGAGCGACTGTTGCAGGATGTAGTACGCGATCGCCGCGCAGAGAAGGTTGATCCCGTAAACCAGCACGGGTACCTGCACGAAGCCGGACTCATCCACCCAGCGGGTGCTGAACGGGAAAAGCGAAATCCAGAACAACAGGTGCAGATTGGCCCACAGGATTCTGCCGTTGACCCGGTCAGCCAACTGGATCATGTGGTGGTGGTTATTCCAGTAGATTCCAACGTAAACGAAGCTGAGCAGGTAGCTGAAGAATGTTGGCAGGACCATCCCCAGGCCATGCCAGGTCGGTTCCTCCGGCACTCGCAGTTCGAGCACCATGATGGTGATGACTATGGCCAGCACGCCATCACTGAACGCCTCCAGGCGGTTCTTATTCACCGGACTCCCTCCATCTGAGCATCATCCCAATCGAGGCAGGTGATAGCCAAGCCCCGGGCGTCAAGAGTCGTGCACGGCGCAGTTCATTTCAGGGGTGTTGCAGGCACCGGAAGTTCGAGCTCATCAATATGCTCGATTGCTCGCTGCTGCCTTAATGACACGAGCGGACATACATCATCGAATCGTCATCCAGGTCGCCGAAACGGTCGCGAAGGCGGCTACTTCCCCATGTTTCAAGGGTTTTCTGAACTGGCATGCGCGGGTATTCATTGGACGGGAGTAGACGGCCTGGACTGAGATTTGAACTGGGGATGCTGTTGGCCCGGTTATTCGGGACGGTGTGTGGGGTGGGACCATGGGAGAATCCGTGTTCGCGATTAGGGGACCTCAGGGAACCGACGCTCTAGAACTGGCCCGGCTCCAAGTCTCCTCCTGGAAGGAGACTTAGGCCTTGTGACCCTGTGGCCGTGTTCGGCGGCGCTGGAATTCAAAGAAGGTCAGGAGGCCGCAGGCTCAGCGGCCAAGCTCGGTGGAGAGCCGATGCTTGCCAGGGATGTTTAGGGCAGACTGGTGGCGTGAGCGGAATCCAGTGGGTGCTGCACGTCGATCTCGACCAGTTCATCGCGGCGGTCGAAGTGCTCCGGCGGCCCGAGCTTGCGGGAAAGCCGATCATTGTCGGCGGTCGGGGCGACCCCACCGAACGAGCTGTGGTGTCGACCGCATCCTACGAAGCCAGGGCCTTCGGTGTGGGTTCCGGAATGCCTCTACGCATCGCGGCCCGGAAAGTGCCCGACGCCGTGATCCTGCCCGTCGATCAGGAGGCTTACCTCGCGGCGTCGGACACGGTGATGGCGACACTGCGCGCGCAGCCCGGCGCGACCGTGCAGGTGCTGGGTTGGGATGAAGCCTTTGTGGGCATAAAGACCGAGAATCCGGAAGCCTACGCCCGGCAGGTGCAGGCCGCTGTCCTGGAGCGAACGCAGCTGCATTGCAGCGTGGGCATCGGTGACACCTTGGTCCGAGCCAAGGTCGCTACCGGTTTCGGCAAGCCGGCCGGCGTATTCCGTCTCACTGCCGGGAACTGGCTCGACGTCATGGGCAGTCGGCCCACCAAGGACCTGTGGGGCGTCGGAACCAAAGTGTCGGGCCGGCTGGCCAAACTCGGCATCGACACAGTCGCCGAGCTCGCCGCGTCCGACCCCCAAGACCTGGTCCCGGAGTTCGGCCCCAAGATGGGTCCCTGGTACGCGGAGCTTGGACGCGGGGCCGGCGCCAGCGTTGTGGACGACACCCCGTGGGTTGCCCGCGGGCATAGCCGGGAGACCACCTTCCAGCAGGACCTGACCGAGCCCGCCCAGGCGGACGACGCCGTGAGGGAGCTGACAGCGCGTGTCCTTGAGGATGTTGTGGCCGAAGGGCGGCCCGTGGTTGGGCTGACCCTGAAGGTTCGGTACGCACCGTTCTTCACCAAGACCCACGCGACGAAGATTCCCGAGACATTCGACCGGAACGAAATCCTCGCGCGGGCCTTGGACCTCGCAGCCGGAATCGAAGCGGGCCGTCCGATCCGTCTCCTAGGCCTGCGGGCCGAAATGGCAATGCCCGACGATGCCCGAAAGGGACATACGCCTACGCGCGGCGGTTGGTGACGGCGTCGCTCCCTTCCTTACCAGTGCGGATGAATCGCTTCGCGGAAGTAACGGTCGTAGACGTCCAGGGCGCCGGTGGCAAGCCCGCCGCCGACGTCGTATATCGCTCCCGCCGCAGCGTCATTGACAGGAACCTTAAATACCAGCAAGCCCAGAATTGAAGTTGTCCCGGGGGCGCCGGGCTCTACTCCGGTCCGGGCCGGACGCATAGAATCACTGCCATGGGCACTTCAAAGTCGGGACCGAAAGCCGAAGTTCTGACCGTGGAGGATTGTTGGAAATATCTGGCGTCCTCCTACATCGGCAGGCTGGCGGTCATCAACGGAACGACACCCGAAATTTTCCCCGTGAATTTTGTGCCTGTCGAGAGGACCCTTGTGTTTCGGACTGCCCCGGGAACAAAGCTCCGCTCCTTGCTTGCGGGGACTCCTGTTGCCTTGGAGGCGGACGGGCTGAATCTCTATGCCACCGAAGTTTGGAGCGTCGTTGTTAAGGGAATACCGGCGCTTATATCGGACGGCGACGTGAATTTCGAGATGGCGGGGCCCGATCGTGAACCTTGGGAACCGGGTCTCAAGGAGCATCTGATCCAGATCAGGCCCACGGAGGTCACCGGGCGTAGGTTCGCCGTTCATGCTCGAACGCGGTGGTGGCCGCCTCTGGATTTCTCCTCGGAATGGACCTAGCGGCGGCGCGCGCCAGCCGCGGTTTCCGACGGTGAGCATTCCTTGCCTGCGGAAATTTTGGGTTCGGTGTCTGCGCCGGTTGCGTTTCTCTGAGAGTACTTTGTGGCGGTTAGGGTTCCGGGGTGTGCGTTTGAAGTTGTTTGAACGTGTCGGAAAGCCCGCGGCTGAAGGCGTCCAGGTCGGGGAGGGCCTGTGTGTCGGCGACGATGACGATGTTCAGCTGGCCTGAGTAGGAAAGCACGCTGATGCCAAGGGGGATATTGCCCTGAACCACACCTATTTGGAACATCTCCAGCACTTTGGCTCCGGCGAAGTAGAGGGGCGTCGGAGGGCCGGGGAGGTTGCTCAGCAGAAGGTTCACCAGCCGCTGATGGAACATTGCCCGGACCATCCATCGCTGCAGGAGGCGGCTGCCGGGTTGGTACGGCGGCTGGAGGCGCTGGGCCGAGGTCGCTCTGGCGATGCGTTCGAGCCGTCGCACCGGGTTTGGTTCCCCGACCGGTATGGGCACTATTCGCACGCCGACGCGGTTTCCACTTGTGGTCTCGCCGGGGCCGCGTAACGACGCTGCGACGGAGACCTTGAGCTCGAGCTGCGGTGTCAGCTCGCCTCGGGTTGCCAGTAACGTCCTGCACCCGCCCGCGTAGGCGGCCAGCAGAAGGTCGGTGAGCTTCGCACCATACTGATGGGCGAGGGCTTTGGTGGAGGCGAGGTCGCTCCGGACGAGGATGAGGCGGCGACGGGGACCCACTGGTTCGTTCAGCGACACGGCGGGAGCGCGGCCGGCCCGGGCCAGGGACAGCATTTGCTGCCCGCCCGTTGCGATGAATGCTGCCAGGCGCCCCGGATGGGCCAGGGTTGTGAGGACTCTGGTCAGCGCTCGTCCGTGATCGTGGACGTTGCCCGTGAAGAGCTGCCAGTCACTTGGCCTGGGCTGGATTTCCTCAGGTATCGCTTCCGGCACGGGGATCTGGCTGTCGGGGTCAAACAGGGCGGCCAGCAGGCTCTGTGCGGCCAGGCCGTCGGCTGCTGCGTGATGGAGGCGGATCAGGAGAGCGACGCGGTTCCCGGTGAGCCCGGTCAGCAGCCACATCTGCCAGAGGGGCCGGGAGCGGGGCAGCGCTGGTTGGTTCAGCTCGGAGCAGAGGGCGAGGAGTGATGCCTCGTCACCCGGGGCTGGCACCGGGCAGGCGTTGACGTGCAGGGCAATGTCGAACGCGGGGTCCTCGTTCCAGAACGGGGGACCCAGGCCGAGCCGGGGCCGTGTCAGGAGCTGGCGAAGCCTCCGGCTCTGATGCGTCCGGCGTTCGACGTGTGCACGGATGTCTTGCAGGCGCAGCTGCCCGTCTGAATTGAGGAGCCGCCCGGCGTCCAGGAAGGCCAGTGCTGCCACGTGCATCGGGGACCCCTGATCCTCTGTTCGCAGATTACTCACGTCCAGGGGCGAAAGGCGTTCAGGTCCTTCCCGTGCACTGCCTGTTCTTGGGCCCTTCATGTTCAGCTCCCTAATCCAATCAATGACCAGCAAATCGTGGATACCTGCGCCAGGAACAGTAGGGCGCCGAGGTTCGCGCCCCGGGCTCGTTGTGCGCGAGGATCTTCCTGCCATAACGAAGATGTATCCCAGTATGCGGTTTGCCGCGATCTTAGGGGGCGTCTATCTCCATCGTCCAGGCCGTTGGTGTTCTTGGGTTCTCCGACGAACCCCAGGAAAGGCGGGGGAAGGTGGTCTGTGCTCACTGTGGGGCCGGCAGGTGTGCCGTTGTCGTCTTGGCCTCGCCGGGGCGCAGTTTGCTCAAGTGCAGAATTCCGAGGACAAGGAAGAGCAGCGACAGCGCCATGCACCGGCCAAAACGCGGCCGGGCCCAGCTCGGCATCAAATGGCGGCTTCACGAGTTCGCCCACTGCCAGGGAGAAATTGAGGGTGAAGCCGAGAATGCAGATGCTGGCGGCAAACGATCCCGAGCCCAAAGAGGAAGACCATGCCTTGGCCGCTCATCGCGCTCTTTGTGGCGGCTTTGCAGTCAGGTCTCGGTCACGGCCGCCGCAGGTGTGCCGGGGAAGACTGGAGGCTGCCAGATCAGTCGTACCGAAGAGGCCTAAGCGTTTGGTGGGCAGCCCCGGCTTGGTCATAGATGCCCGCCCGCGAGCGCATAGTAGCCGGGGCTCTTGCACGTCATACGACGCCAGGGGTAATGGTTCTGCCGGCAACATGAGGACTCACCCCGTACCACCCTCTCCTGAAAAGGTGCGGCCATCCACAGGCGTTGCTGTACGTTCCTCGTTCACGACACCTCTCGCCAATGGCCACAAAAAGGTCCTACCATCCGCCAGACGTCAGGCGTAATCTGGACGGAATCCACATTCGGGAAGGCCAGGGAGGAAGGCGGCGGCCGTGAGCATCAAGGATGAGTGGCAACGGATCGACTCCGAGACCAGGACATGGCTGCTGGAAAATCCGGGGTCCCTGACCATACCCGCCGCTATGTCGGCCAAAATCAGCACAGACGACCACGGGGACATCGCTTATGACCCGCACGGGCAGGTTGTTCTCTCCCCAGCCGACCACGATTTCATCCGGGAGAAAGCGGAGGCCGCCGGAACAATCCGCGTCCCCGCTGCGACGGAATACCGGTTTTTCGATACATCACCTTTGCCGGTAATCAGGAATGCGCCGGCTGGAAGGCATGCCGCAACTTCGCCAGATGGGCCTCAGTAGGATACTGCATTGGGCGCTGGCATCCTCTTTGCTGGCGCCGGCAAACCTGCAGAGATGGTCTCCCCGTATGCGTCGTTTGCATAACACGCGCAGAATGTTGGCCCGGCTGCGGGCTGGCTGGCGACTGTTCTGTGCCGGACTGCCTGGGCGCTGGAGCCGGAGCCGCACTGACGCCGTGCATCCAGGAAACGCGGCTAACACCGTCACGTGAAGGCCGCATGCGGCAGACAAACCTTCGGCCGGTATCGGAGGCCTCTGGGACAACAGCTTCAGGAGCACGTGGACCGATGGTCATCTGGCCATCGTTTCGTGGGCCACACTTAGCACGTGCGTACTCTTGGTGTTGAGGAAGAATTTCTGATTGTTGATCCCCACGATGGTGGCCCGCTGCCGATAGCAGGCGAGGTGCTGCGTCTCCATGATCTGGGTCGTGCGGCTGAGGCACCTCCCTCGTACCCGATGCTGGCAGTTGAGCTCCAGCAGGAACAGCTCGAAGTCATCATCGGACCCCACAGCAGCCTGAGCGGGCTGGCCGCCGAAATACGCGCTGGCCGCTCTTACGCGGACTCGCTGGCCCGGAAAGCAGGTGCAAGGATCACGGCCCTCGCCACGTCCCCGTTGCCGGTCCGCCCCCGGCACACCCGTAACGCCCGCTACGACGCCCTTCTGGATAAGTTCGCGCTGACGGCCCGGGAGCAACTGACATGCGGATACCACGTCCACGTTTCCGTCGGCTCGGATGAGGAAGGTGTCGCGGTCCTGGACCGGATCCGGTCCTGGCTCCCGCCACTCATGGCGTTGAGTTCGAATTCGCCGTTCTGGAACGGCGCCGACAGCGGTTATGCCAGTTTCCGCACGCAGGCCTGGAACCGGTGGTCCACGGCGGGTCCGACGGACCTGTTCGGCTCGGCAGACGCGTACCACTCGCTGGTGGAGCGCCTGTCGGGCACCGGGGTAGTCGCCAGCCCGGATTTTGACGCCCGGTTATCCGCCCGACACCCGACTGTAGAGATCCGTGTGTCCGATGTCTGCCTTGAAGTCCGGGACGCTGCCCTCATCGCGGCGCTGGTACGGGCGCTAGTGGAGACCGCGGCCAGGGAATGGGAGGCCGGACACGCGCCGGACATGGTTCCCACGGCGATCCTGCGGCAGGGAACCTGGTTGGCCAGCCGGTTCGGTATGGACGCAAACCTGCTCCACCCGATAGCTCACAAGCCGGACACCGCCGGAAATGTGGTTACCGCACTCTACGACCACGTCCGGGACGCGCTCAACGAGTCTGGGGATACAGCCTTCGTAGAGGAGTCCCTGCGCCGGATCCTGGACCAGGGCACCGGCGCCTCCTGGCAGCGGCAGTATTACGAACGTAGCGGCAGCCTCGCAGATGTGGTTGCCCACGCCACCGGCGTTACCCATGGGGAAACCGACAATCACCACCCACGAAGGGAACGGTTGCTGGCCAACGCAGAGAACGCGAGCCGACGTTCGGACCTGGTCGCCCTCCGGCACTGATATGTCCTGCACCGACCCGCGCGAATCCGGCCGGTCAACCACACGGTCGCCCTTCGATTTCCTGCGTCAGGGCAAATCGCCAACAGAGTTTGGAACAGGCTCTCAGTCCTGGAGTAACAGCAGCGTAAGGACGCGGCACCGGCCGTTGACCGCGTGTTGCGGCGTGAGTACTGTGAGTCCACTATCCATCCGCGCCGTGGAGGCAGCAATGGGCGGCAATTCCAAAAGCAGCACTGACTACGAATTCCTGGCCGTCTGGCGCGTCGCGGGACCCCGCATGAAGGGTCCGCCGGCTTGGCTGGCTGCCCAAGCCCGCCTTTCCTGCAGACCACCGTTGGGCGATGGCCCCCGGCCAGGAAGCCCTCGCCCGCCCACGTTTGCAGGCCGATACCGCCGGCCGAGGAGTACAACGCATGCCTGACGAAAACAAGGGCGAGGTCCGCTGGTTGCCGCAGCCTGAGGAGCAAGATTATCCGGGCGCGGCGGACTATCTTTCCTTACTCGGATCCGACGACGTCGTTGCCACCATTGTCGCGTCGCTCATCGTCGCCCCCATTCAGCATCGCAAGGCCAAGGACATTCTCCGGGCCGCGAGGCTGGTGCTGCTTCCCGAGGACAACGCCCACGTGGCCTCGGACCTGAAGAAGATCAAGGAAGGCAAGAAGCTCTCGCCTATCCTGATGGTCAGGGGTGACCTGGTCCGGGGCATTCCCGCGCAGGTGGCCGATGGCTACCACCGGGTGTGCGCAAGCTACTACACGGACGAAAACACCGACATTCCACTCAAACTGGCTGACGCGGCCCCGGTAACCACCGCAAGCCAACCGCAATGCCGGTAGAAGGAGGAACGTGTCGTTCTTTCAGCTTTCGCTGATCGCCGCGGTCGCGCTCCTCGGGCCGCTGCTGGCGCTCCCTCAGAAATGGCACCTTCCCGTGGTACTGGGGCAGTTGCTGGCTGGTATCGCCATCGGGCGCACGGGTCTGGGCCTGGTGGACTCCTCGGACCCCACGTTCACCTTTGTGGCCGACGTCGGATTCGCCCTCATCATGTTCGTCGCCGGGACGCATGTCCCCGTACGGGACAAAGCCATCCGCCCCGCACTGGGTGCTGGCGCCCTGCGTGCCGGCATCGCCGCAGTGCTCGCGGCCGCCGTCGGAATCGTCATTGCCTTTGCCTTTGGCACCGGACATGCTCCCCTTTACATCGTTCTGCTCGCTTCCTCTTCGGCGGCCTTAGTCCTGCCGATCGTCGATTCGCTGCGGCTGACAGGACCAAAGGTCCTGATGACGACGGCGCAAGTGGCGGTAGCGGACATCGCCTGCATTGTGGCGCTTCCGCTTGCTGTCGACCCACCCAATGCGCCGAGGGCAGCCGTCGGGGCAGCCGTCGTCGCGGCGTGCGCTGCGGTTTTGTTCTTTGCGCTTCGCTGGTTGGAGCGCAGCGGCACGCGCGGACGGGTGCATGACGTGTCTGAGGACCGGAAGTTCGCCCTGGAGCTGAGGATCCAACTTGCCTTGCTCTTCGCGCTCTCCGGGCTTGCCGTCGCGGGCCACGTGTCCATCATGCTGGCCGGGTTCTCCTTCGGTCTGGTGGTCGCAGCGGTGGGCGAACCCCGGCGACTGGCTCATCAGCTCTTCGCCGTCAGCGATGGCTTTCTAGGGCCGGTGTTCTTCGTCTGGCTGGGCGCATCGCTCGATCTGCGCACCCTTGCGGGAAGCCCCAGAATGATTCTCCTCGGGATTTGCCTTGGCCTGGGAACCCTGCTGGCCCATGGAAGCCTGCTGCTACTCGGCCAGCCTCTGCCGCTTGCGGTGCTTGCAGCGTCCCAGTTGGGGGTGCCGGTTGCCGCCGCCACTATCGGCTCCCAATTGCATCTGCTGGAGCCGGGAGAAGCCTCGGCCATGATCCTCGGAGCCCTCATCAGCATCGCGGCAAGCGCCGCCACGGGCTCACGGGCCGCCCGCACGTTTACGAAGCCCACCCCGGCGCCGGCGGGCAACCCATCCGGGGGCGGCCCGACCGCGGCTGCGTAGTCCGCCTAAGCTAGAGGGCGACTTCCGCTGATCTCCCAGTTCAGCAACGTTGGGGCGGCCGGGTGCACATGTCCGGAGAGGTGGCCGGATCTATTGCGTGTTCGTGGCTGCCGCTTGGCGCACTGTGGGGCGTCCAGGAGTACTTGGGGCCCCGGTGTTGGTGAGGACGAGGAATGCTATCAGAACGGAAGAGGCGAGGGCCGAGCCGACGAATGTCCAGAAGACTGCCTGGGGCGGGGCGCCGGAGGCGAGGATGACGCCGCCGAGCCAGGGGGAGGCTATGGCGCCGAGGCGGCCGGTGCCGTTGGACCAGCCCAGCGCGGTGGCCCGCAGCTGGGTTGGTAGGAGTCCGCTACGGCGGCGTTGATCAGGTTCAGTGCCGAGTGGGCACCCATGCCCATGACGGCGATGAAGGCCAGCAGCAGGATCGCGTTTGACGTTCCGAGTGCGAGCCAGGCCAGGAGGAAGGATCCGACGACGGCGCCGATGTTCAGGGTCAGGGAGAACTGCAGGGCGGATTCCAGGGGGTAGTTCAGTTTCTTCATCAGTTGGGTCAGCCAGGTGTTCAGCCCGTACCAGGTCAGGAGGTTGGTGAAGGCCGCCGCTGCGAAGAGCAGGGTGAGCTTGATGTAGCGCCGGGAGAACAGGTCCTGGAATTTTCCGGAGGCGCCGGAGGCGCGGTTTGCCGCGTACTCGGCGGACTCGGGAAGCTTTAGAAAGGACACGGTCAAGATGAACGCCGAGAGGGCGGCTCCGATCCAGAACATGGGCCGCCAGCCCGCCGAGGGAATGATGGCCAGACCCAGCAGCGAGGCGGTGGTGCCGCCCAGGGGTACTCCGGCCATGAGGATCGTTACGACCAGGTTGATCTTTTTGGCGGGTGCGTTTTCCTTGGCGAGGGCCAGGACTGAGGGCATGACTCCGCCCATGCCCAGCCCGGCGAGTAGCCGGCACAGGCCCAGTTGTCCGGGTGCGCCGGCCAGGGCGCCTGCAGCCGTGAAAATCATGAAGATGGTTATTGATGCCAGGATGAGGCGTCGTCGGCCGAAGCGGTCGCTGAGCCTTCCGCTGACGAGTGCGCCGACCAGCATGCCGACGTAGACAAAGCTGCCGATCGCGCCGACGCCGGCGGAGTCGAGCTTCCAGCCGGGCTCGGTGAGCAGGGATGGGATGAGGGCTCCGAAAACGATCAGATCATAGCCCTCGGCGACGATGACCAGCGAGCACAGGGCGACGACGCCCCATGACCCGGTCCGGGTAAGGCTTGGGGAGGATTCCATGAGACGTCCTTGTCCATAGTTTGCTGGCGGTCCGGTTATCGGCCGGACACCGGGTTGGTGTTTCTTCGAAACCTGCGCGGGGCCCGCAGCAGCTTTGACCTCGAGGTGACCGGCACAATCCCAGATGACATCGCCGGCGCCCTTTTCCGCATTTCTTCCAACCCCAAGTTTCAGCCCCGCAACACGGATCGGTACCACTGGTTTGAAGGCGACGGCATGGTCGCCGCCGTCTACGTCCGCGAAGGGAAGGCAGCGTTCCGCACCGTTGGGTGGAAACCGACTCCTTCAAGGTCGAGGTGGAGCAGGGCGAGGCCGTCTACTCCGGCTTCGTCAATGGCGGCACCCCCGGTGTCCTGCCGGGAGGAGCACCCCGGGGCAAGAATGTCGCCAACACCAATGTGGGTATCTTCGATGATCACCTGCTGGTGTACTTCGAGGGCGGGTTGCCGCACCAAATGAACCCGGACACGCTGGAAACGTACGGCACCTGGGACTTCCACGGCGGCATCGACGTGCTCTGCACCGCGCACTACAAGATCGATCCGGACACCGGAGACATGCTCTTCTTCGCCGCCACCGGGCCGATCATCACCTGGTACCGGGCCGACGTCGCGACCGGCAAGATCATCGACTCGCACCGCTTCGAAGTCGGCATCCCGGTCATGATGCATGACTTCGTGGTCAGCGACAACTACGCGATCTTCTTCGTCTCGCCCAGCACCTTCCGGCTGGACCTCATCGCGCAGGGCAAACCTGGCGTGGTCTGGGATGAGAAGGCCCTCCCGCACGGTACCCAGATCGTGATGATGGACCGCCGCACGCACGAGGTGAAATGGTACGAAGCCAACGGCATCTTCGCCCCCACACACTTCTTCAACGCCTACGAAATCGGCGAGGAAGTCATCATTGACGTGCACCGGATCTCCCGCCTGGGAAACCCGGCCGGCAGCAACACCCCGGTCAGCTCGCACGAATGGTTCCCGCCGGCCATCCCATGGCAGTGGAAGGTCAACACCCGCACCGGCACGGTCACGGACCAGATGATCAGCGGAATCGCGGGGGAGTTCCCCAAGATCAACGACGCCTACGTGGGCCGTCAGCACCGCTACGGCTACTTCGTCACCACTCGCGGGCTGAGCACGGACACCATGACCGACGGCCTGGCCCGGCACGACTACCTGCTGGACTCCACCACCGTCGTGGAAGGCCCTCCCGGCCTGACCAACCCGAGTGAGCCGGTCTTCGTGGCCCGCCCGGGCGCGAAGACCGAGGACGACGGCTATATCCTCTCGATCTGGTGGAACCGCGAAACAGGCCTCAGCGAGATGCTGATCCATGACGCCGCCGAGCTGCACCGCACCCCCCTGGCGCAGATCAAGCTCCCGGCCCGCATCCCCTTCGGCTTCCACGGCAGTTGGGCCGGGCAGGACGTGCTCGAAAAAAGCATCGCCACGCTCGCCTTGGAACACTCCCCGCTCACCTAAAGACCAACAGACTCAGGAGTCATCACCATGACCGCTTCACTCACCGAAACCACGACGGCGGCTCCCGGCACGGCAGCCACGGGCACCTTCGCAGGGCAGACCACACAGCTGCAGTACATCGCCGGCGAATGGCGCGAAGGCCGCTCCGAAAAGGTCCTGACCGTCACCGATCCATTCACGAACGCCGAACTCACCACCATCCGGCAGGGCACCGTCCAGGACCTCGACGACGCCTATCGCGCCGCCGAGCAAGCCCAGAAGGGCTGGGCCGCGCAGACCCCGGCCGCCCGCCAACAAGTCATGCTCCGCGCCGCCGCCATCATCGAGGAACGCCGCGAGGAAATCATTGACTGGCTGGTCAAAGAATCCGGCAGCACCATAATCAAAGCCAACGTCGAGGTGTCCGCGGCCGCCGGCATCACTCTGGAGGCGGCGTCCTTCCCGGGCCGCGTCTTCGGCCGCATCCTCGAATCCAACACCCCGGGCAAGGAAAACCGCATCTACCGGCGCCCGCTCGGCGTCGTTGGCGTCATCAGCCCGTGGAACTTCCCCCTGCACCTCTCCCAGCGCTCGGTGGCGCCGGCACTCGCCCTGGGCAACGCCGTCGTCATTAAACCTGCAAGCGATACGCCGGTGACCGGCGGGTTGATCCTGGCCCGCATCTTCGAGGAAGCGGGCCTCCCGGCGGGTGTCCTAAGCGTGGTGGTCGGCGCCGGCTCCGAGATCGGCGACGACTTCGTCACCCACCCGGTCCCGGGACTGATTTCCTTCACGGGGTCCACACCTGTGGGCCAGAACGTGGGACGGCTCGCCGTCGGCGGCGAATTCATCAAGCACGTCGCGCTGGAGCTCGGCGGCAACAGCCCGCTCGTGGTGCTCGGCGACGCCGACCTGGATGGGGCCGTGCAGACGGCGCTGCTGGGCAAGTTCCTGCACCAGGGCCAGATCTGCATGGCCGTGAACCGGATCATCGTCGAAGCCCCGCTGTACGAGGAGTTCGTGGAACGCTTCGTCCAGGCCGCAGCCTCGGTCCCGGCGGGAGATCCATCCAAACCGGAAACCCTGGTCGGCCCGCTCATCAACGACAGCCAGCTCGCCGGAATCCGCGAGAAGATCGCGCTGGCCAAAAGCGAAGGTGCCCGCGTAGCTCTGGAAGGTTCGATCAACGGCCGCGTTGTGTCCCCGCACGTGTTCGCCGATGTCACCGCGGACATGGAGATCGCCCGAGAGGAGATCTTCGGACCGCTTGTGGGCATCATCCGCGCCGAGGATGAAGCCCACGCCCTGGAACTGGCCAACGCCAGCAACTTCGGGCTCAGCAGCGCGGTGTTCACCAAGGACACCGAACGCGGCGTCCGCTTCGGCCTTGGCGTCAGGGCAGGCATGACCCACATCAACGACATGCCCGTCAACGATGAAGCCCACGTCCCGTTCGGCGGGGAACGCAACTCCGGGCTGGGCCGCTTCAACGGCGACTGGGCCATCGTGGAGTTCACCACCGACCACTGGATCGGCATCAAACGCTAGGCCTGGTAGCACTGAGATGAAAGATCGTTGCTCCTTCCGGCGCCTGCAAACTCCGGGGCCGGAAGGAGCGCACCTTCATGCTCGAAACGTACTTCCAGAAACAGAAAAGCCAGGGCAGGGGAGCGCGGAGGCCGAGAGCTCCCTTTCCAAGTCGGAAGGGGAGCTCTATGGGATTCCTGGCTGGTTTAGTGGCCCCCGCCGAGTTTGCCGCCGAGGCGTTCGCGCATGAGGGTGCTGGCGTCGTTGAGGCCGATGATCTTCACGTCTTTGCCGTGGTGGTGGTACTTCTCGGTGATGGCGTCCAGCGCGGCGATGGTGGAGGCGTCCCAGAGGTGTGAGGCGTGCATGTCGATGATGACGTGCTCGGGGTCCAGGGCGTATTCGAACTGGGTGTAGAGGTCGTTGGAGGAGGCGAAGAACAGTTCACCGTCCACGACGTAGGTGGCGGTTTCGTGGCGGTCAACGGTCTTGACCGACCGTTCGACCGTGACGAAGTGGGCCACGCGGCGGGCGAACATGACCATGGCCACGAGCACGCCGACGCCGACGCCTATCGCCAGGTTGTGGGTGGCGACGGTGACGATGACGGTGGCGAGCATGACGATGGTTTCACTCTTGGGCATCATCTTCAATGTCCGGGGCTGGATGCTGTGCCAGTCGAAGGTGGCCACGGAAACGAAGATCATCACGGCGACCAGCGCCGCCATGGGGATAACGGAGACGATGCCGCCCAGTGCGACGACGAGGATGAGCAGGAAGACGCCGGCGAGGAAGGTGGAGATCCGGGTCCGCGCGCCGGAGGCTTTGACGTTGATCATGGTCTGGCCGATCATGGCGCAGCCGCCCATTCCGCCGAAGAAGCCTGTGACGATGTTGGCGACGCCCTGGCCCCAGGCCTCGCGGGTCTTGTCGGAGCGGGTGTCAGTGACGTCGTCGACGAGCTTGGCCGTCATGAGCGATTCAAGAAGACCCACGAAGGCCATTGCCAGGGCGAAGGGGAAGATGATCTGCAGGGTTTCGAGGCTGAACGGCACGTTCGGGATGAACAGTGTCGGCAGCGAATCAGGAAGGTCGCCCTTGTCGCCCACTGTCGGTACTGCGACGGCCGCGAAGACGGTGATCAGCGTCAGGAACACGATTGCGACCAGGGGGCCGGCACAGCCTTGGTCAGTTTGGGCAGGCCGAAGACGAGGGTCAGGCCCAGGGCCACGAGGGGGTAGACAAGCCACGGAACACCAAGGAGTTCCGGGACCTGGGACGTGAAGATCAGGATGGCCAGGGCGTTGACGAAGCCCACCATCACTGACCGGGGAATGAACCGCATGAGCTTGGCGACCCCGGACAGGCCCAGGATGACCTGGAAGATGCCGGCGAGGATGACGGCGGCGACAAAGTAGTCCACGCCGTGGGACCTCACCAGTGGGGCAATGACCAGGGCAATCGCGCCGGTGGCCGCGGAAATCATCGCGGGGCGTCCGCCGACGAAAGCGATGGTGACGGCCATGGTGAAGGATGCGAAGAGCCCGATCCTGGGGTCGACGCCGGCGATGATGGAGAAGGCGATGGCTTCCGGGATCAGGGCCAGGGCGACGACGAGCCCGGCGAGGACTTCGGTCTTGAGCCGGCGCGGCGACATCAGGGTGCCCCGGACCGATTGAAGCTGTTCGGGGGTGAACGCCGGGGGGTGTCCGGTTTTTGTAACGGCCATTTCTGGCTCCGTTCATGGTCAAGAAGACGCGCGACTGCGGCTTCGTTTTGCTGATGAATGAGGGGGCGCAGCGCCGCGCCGGTCAGAGGGGGATTAGTCTGGAAGGTCTCACCCCAGTGCCTAAACCTTACCCTAACGTGATGGTAGGGTTTAAATCAGAACAGGACGGAGGACCTGATGACGGCTAAGACCAGCAGCACCAGCACCATGCACATCGGTGAACTGGCGGAGAGGACGGGTCTGTCCCTGCGGACCATCCGCCACTACGACGACGTAGGGCTCCTGCCAGCCACAGCGCGCACGGACGGAGGCTTCAGAGTGTATTCCGAGGATGATCTCGAACGCCTCACGGTCATCAAGCAGATGAAGCCGCTCGGGTTCTCGCTGGAGGAAATGGCTGAAATCCTTGGCCTTCTGGCGGCCCCGGACGACGCGGCATCTGAACGATCAGGGACGCTGGCGGAATTCCTGGAGAAGGCTGTGCACCAGCGGGCCAAGATGGCCCGGAACCTGGCCCAGGCTGACGAGCTCATCCAAAGGCTGAGCGGCCGGGGCCCACGATGAGCAGTGGCGCTCCAACGCTGTCCGCGCGTCCTCCAGGTCCCACTCCGTCAGGTAGCTGGCCGGGTCGGTCCGTCCAGCCAGTCCTCAAGGGACATCAGTGTGCATTTCCCGGGGCCGCCGTAAGGTGACGGCGGCGATGACTGCTGCGGTCGCAGCGGCTGCAGCCATGACATAGGCCATGTTCGTGTAGGTTCCGAGCCAGGCTGCCACTGCCGGCCCGGCCGCCGGGGCGATTGCGGCGAAAGTTCCCTGGAGGGAGCCGAGGCTTGTTGTTCCCCACCGGTCGGCGACGATGGTTGCCTGCAGCAGGGTCTGGCAGCCGCGGACCGCACCGGCGAGCATTCCGGCCGCGATCAGCAGCGGGACGGGGCCGGGCAGGGCGGCAAGGAGGAGGACGGCGCAGGCTGCCGTTCCGGCGATGATCGGTAGCCGGGCGCGGGCGGGATGGCGGCCGGGGCCCAGCTCCGGTTCAGGTAGCGGGCGTGCAGCGGCACGGTGATGATTCCCATGATCACGGCGAGGATGATGAAGCCGCTTCTCCAGCCGTACGCGGACGTCAGGGCTGCGGTGACGGGGCGAAGATGGTGGACGCGAACCCGGCGACGAGGGTCAGGACGGTCAGGGGCCGGATGCGGGCAGGCCCGTACCAGCGGCTGATCACCGTGAAGGCCGGTTGGTACAGGACCGCTGCCTGCGCGATGCCGGCGACAAGCCAGGCCGCGAAGAACACTGGCAGGTTCGGCGCCATTGCCGCCATGACCAGCGCCAGCACTCCGACGAGGGATCCGTCGATCATCAGCGTACGCGGCCCGGTCCTGTCGAGGATCCTGCCAACGAGGATGCCGGCCGCTGCGGAGACCAGCAGGCCGGCGGAAAAGGCTCCCGTCACCAGGGCCGGGTCCCACCCGGTGTCCTCGCTGATGGGGCGGGCCGCCGCGATCAAGGCGTAGTAGAGCACGCCCCACCCGGTCGTCTGGGTGACCCTCCGCGGTGAGGATCCGCACGGTGCACCCTCCGCGGTGAGGATCCGGGTGGGAGCGGGCGCGGGCACGGTCAGTTCCCGGTGAGCTCCGCATACAGCTTCCGGACCCGGGCCTTGATGTCATTCCGGACCAGGCGCATGCGTTCCATGCCTTCAACGCCGCGCTCGGAGGGCTCGTCGGTATCCCAGACCTCAAGCCGCTTGCCCTCGGGGGCGTCGACTTTTGCCTCGTTGCCCAGGACGATGACGACGTCGACCGCGTTCAGTACTTCGTCGGTGACAGGTTTGGGGTGTTCGCCGGTGATGTCGATGCCGAGTTCAGCCAGCGAGTCCACGGACTGGGGATTCAGCGACTTGCCGGGTTTGGTCCCGGCGGAGTGCACCGTGACGGTCCCCTTTGCGAGCTGGTTCATCAGTCCGGCGGCGAGCTGGGACTTCCCGCCGTTCTTGCTGCAGACGAACAGGACGCTGGGCGTTTTGGTGGTCGGGTTCATGCCTTTGATTCTTCCTCGTCTGCGTCGGGGTTGCTGAGCAGTGATGCTGCCAGTGCCTTGACCCGGTCATGGATCTCATCGCGGACGATCCGCACGGCCGCGACGGGCAGGCCGGCCGGATCTGCCAGCTCCCAGTCCTCGTAGCGTTTGCCAGGGTAGATCGGGCAGGAGTCGCCACAACCCATCGTGATCACCACGTCAGAGGCGCGCACGACGTCGTCAGTGAGGGGTTTGGGATAGTCCTTGGTGAGGTCCAGGCCCATTTCGGACATCGCTGCGACGACGGCGGGGTCCAGTGCGGCGGCAGGGAGGGAGCCGGCGGACCGGACGCGGATCCTCCCCTTGGCCTCGACGGTGAGCAGGGCTGCGGCCATCTGGGACCGGCCGGCGTTCTGCACGCAGACGAACAGCACCTCCGGGACGTCGCTGGTGACGGCCCCTTGGATTTGGCCAGGGCGTTGAGCCGGTCGCTGGCGAAGTGCTCGGTGGTCGATGGCAGGTACGTGGTGATCTTCGCGGTCCGGGCCAGGGCCGTGTAGGACTCGAAGACGTAGCGTTCCACCGTTTCCGCTGCGAACACGCCCGCAAACCGGTCGGCCAGGCGCGCGCTGATCCGGTGCAGGAGCTCGGTGTTGTCCTGCAGGCCCAGGCCGTGTTCAGGGTGGTAAGTCATGTCAGCACTCCAGTGTGGTCGTTGGACGAAAACAGAAAACAGGGGAAGGAGCTCAGTTCTCGCCGGAGCGGCCGTGGGCCAGTCCGGTGGGGAAGCCGACGAGGACCGGTTCTGGCGCTCCGCAGCATCGGCCGGAGGTTTCCGCCACGAAAGCCGCGGTGGCGGCGGCAGGAACATCGCAGCTGGTGCCGAAGTCCGAGGAGCAGACGCCAGTCTCCGGCAGCTCGAGCTGGACGGTGTCCGCCGCTTCCCGGTCCCCGGCCAGCGCCGCGGCGACGGAGCGGACCTGCTCGTAGCCGGTGGCGAGCAGGAAGGTCGGAGCCCGGCCGTAGGACTTCATGCCGACAATGTAGAAGTCCTGCTCCGGGTGGGCGAGCATCTTGGCGCCGTGGGGTTCGACGGTGCCGCAGGAGTGGAATTCGGGGTCGATCAGCGGGCCGAGCTCACGCGGGGCCTCGACTCCCGGGTCCAGTTCCAGCCGCAGTTCCCGAAGGATGCCCAGGTCGGGGCGGAAACCGGTGGCCGGGACCACGACGTCGGCCTCGAGGGTAAGGCCGTCCGTGGAGGTCAGGGTGACGACGCCGTCGACCCTTGCGAGCGTGGCGATCCCGAAGCCTGTGTGCAGTTCGATCGCGCCGGTCTCGACGAGGCTGCGGAGCCGGCTGCCGAGCTGGCCGCGGGCGGCAAGCCCATCGGCGTCTCCGCCGCCGTAGACCTTGGCGGCGGAGGCGCCGCGGATAGCCCAGATGATCTTGGTTCCCGGTGACTGGCTGGCGAGTTCGGCGAGGTTGATCAGGGTGTTGGCGGCGGAGTGGCCCGCGCCAACCACGAGCGCGGTGCGGCCCTCGAACCGGTCGCGGTCGCAGCCCAGGACGTCCGGCAGTGGTGAGGAAATCCTGTCGGCTGCGGCAGCTTCGCCGAGGGCTGGCAGGCCGGAGGTTCCGAGCGGGTTGCGGGTCGCCCAGGTGCCGGACGCGTCGATGACTCCCGCGGCCTGGTAGTCGCGGACTTCTCCGTCGGCGTGTTCGACCCGGACCAAAAAAGGTGTGGTGTTTCGGTCACGGCTGTGGGTTCTGTCCATACCCTGCCGGGTCACTGCCACGACGCGGGCGCCGGTGTGCAGGCGGGAGGCGATCGCGGGAAGTGCAGCCAGAGGTGTGAGGTACTGGTCCATGAGTTCGCCGCCGGTGGGCAGCGCCGACACCTCCGGTGATTCCCAGCCCGTGGCGTCGAGCAGGCGGACGGCGGCGGAGTCAGTGTTGAACTGCCACGGGGAAAACAGCCGGATGTGGCGCCACTGCTCGATGGCCGCGGCCGGAGTCGGGCCGGCCTCCAGGATCAGCGGCTCGAGGCCGCGTTCGATCAGGTGCGCTGCCGCCGCGAGGCCGACGGGGCCGGCCCCAATGACAGCTACGGGAAGGTTGTTCTGTGCAGCCATGGTGTCCTCTGTTTCATCCGTTGGGGCGGTTCATCGTTGGGGCCCGCCGGTCCATGAGGGACCGGCAGGCGGCGGAAGCACTGCTCAGCAGCAGTCCAGGTCGTTGTCGCAGCAGTCCTGGCTGGTGTCGGCGCAGGTCGAATCGGTGCAGCATTCGGTATCCATTCAGCTCACCCCCTTTCCTCCCGTGGGTCAGGCGTGTGTGGGTTCCTCGACCAGGGCGGTGGCGATGCTGTCCGCATCGTCCAGCGCGGCGAGGTAGCGCTCGGCATCGAGGGCGGCGGCGCACCCGGTGCCGGCGGCGGTGATGGCCTGGCGGTAGCGGTGGTCCACGGCGTCTCCGCAGGCGAAGACGCCCGTCAGGTTGGTGACGGTGGTGGGGGAGTCCACCTTGATGTAGCCCTCGGCGTCGAGGTCGACCTGGCCGTGCAACAGTTCGGTGCGCGGGACGTGGCCGATGGCGACGAAGATGCCGGTGGCGGACTGCTCGCGGGTTTCCCCGGTGCGGGTGTCGGTCAGGGTGATGCCTGTGACCTTGCCGTCGCCATGGATCGCGGTGACGGCCGAGTTCCACGCGAAGCGGATCTTGGGGTTGTCCTTCGCCCGCTGGGCCATGATGCGCGAGGCGCGGAGCTCGCCCTTGCGGACCACGACGGTCACGGACTTCCCGAAGCGGGTCAGGAAGGTGGCTTCCTCCATCGCGGAATCGCCGCCGCCGACCACGATGATGTCCTGGTCACGGAAGAAGAACCCGTCGCAGGTGGCACACCACGAGACTCCGTGGCCGCTGAACTTCTTCTCCTCAGGCAGGCCGAGCTCCTTGTACGCGGAGCCGGTGGCGAGGATGACCGCGGGAGCTTCGTGGGTCTCGCCGGCTCCGGTGACCACGCGCTTGAGGTGGCCGGTGAGCGTCACTTCGGTGACGTCGTCGAACACCACCTGGGCGCCAAAGCGCTCCGCCTGCTGCTGCAGCCCGTCCATGAGTTCGGGGCCCTGGACCCCGCCGGGGAAGCCGGGGAAGTTCTCCACCTCGGTGGTGTTCATCAGGGCGCCGCCCGCGGTGACCGAACCCGCCAGGACCAGCGGCTTCAGGCCGGCCCGGGCGGCGTAAATGGCCGCGGTGTAACCGGCGGGGCCGGATCCGATGATGATCAGCTGCTGTGTGCTCAATTCTTTGGTGCTCACGAAGTCTCTCCTGGTCTCGGGGCGGGGTTACTTGGCGGCGGGCGTGAGGGATGCGATGAGGTCCTCGATGCGGGCCTTGATCTGGTCGCGGATCGGGCGGACGGCGTCGACGCCCTGGCCTGCCGGATCTTCGAGTTCCCAGTCCTCGTAGCGTTTGCCCGGGAAGATCGGGCAGGTGTCGCCGCAGCCCATGGTGATCACGACGTCGGATTCCTTCACGGCCTCGGTGGTGAGGACCTTCGGAATCTCGGAGGACATGTCGATGCCAAGCTCGGCCATCGCGGCGACGGCGGACGGATTGACCTTGTCGGCGGGCTGGGATCCGGCGGAGCGGACTTCGATCCGGCCCTCGCTCAGGGTGGTGAGGAAGGCGGCGGCCATCTGGGAGCGGCCCGCATTGTGGACGCAGACGAACAGGACGGACGGCTTCTTGGCGGTTTCGGTGCTCATGGGTTTCTCCTGAAGTATCTTGAGGGTCAGACGGAAAGGTGGCTGGAGGTGAAGTAGCGTTTGCGGGTCCAAAGGGCCACGTAAACCAGTGCAACAAGGACGGGGACTTCGATCAAGGGCCCGACGACGCCGGCCAGCGCCTGCCCGGAAGTCACACCGTAAGTGCCGATCGCCACGGCTATGGCCAGTTCGAAGTTGTTGCCCGCGGCAGTGAAGGCGAGCGTGGTGGTTTTGGCGTAGCCGAGGTCGAGCCACTTCCCGATCAGCATGCCGGCGCCGAAGATGACGACGAAATAGACCAGGAGCGGCAGGGCGATCCGGACGACGTCGAGGGGGCGGGACGTGATGGTGCCGCCCTGCAGCGCGAACAGCAGCGTGATGGTGAAGAGCAGGCCGTACAGCGCCCACGGGCCAAGCTTCGGCAGGAACGTGCCCTCATACCAGTCGCGGCCCCTGGCCTTTTCGCCGATCGTGCGGGTGAGGAATCCGGCCAGCAGCGGAATCCCCAGGAACACAAGTACCGAGGCGGTGATGGCCCAGAAGGAGAAGTCCGCACTGGTGGTCGGGAGCCCCAGCATGGAGGGCAGCAGTTGGAGGTAGAACCAGCCCAGTGCGCCGAACGCGATGACCTGGAACACGGAATTGATGGCGACCAGCACGGCGGCAGCTTCGCGGTCACCGCAGGCGAGGTCGTTCCAGATCATCACCATGGCGATGCAGCGGGCCAGTCCCACAATGATCAGGCCCGTGCGGTACTCGGGCAGGTCCGGGATGAAGATCCAGGCCAAGGCGAACATGAACGCCGGCGCCAGCACCCAGTTCAGCACCAATGAGGTGATCATCAGCTTGCGGTCGCCGAGGACGCGGTGCGCCTGGTCGTAACGGACTTTCGCCAGCACCGGGTACATCATCACCAGCAGCCCGATGGCTATCGGCAGCGAGACTTCGCCGACCTTGACCGCCTCGAGGGCGGTGTTCAGGCCCGGGATGAAACTGCCCAGGAGCAGTCCCAGGACCATGGCGGCGATAATCCACACCGGCAGGAAACGGTCCAGGGTGGAGAGTTTGCCGACAACGGCAACCTCGCTTCCTGGAGTGGGCGACGGGTCAGTCTGGGTGCTCACGGGACTCCTGTGCTGCTCAGCTTTAGATTGATGCTTGTCGATATGAAGTATTCACAACTATATCGATGAATGTCAATCTGTGTGCATAATAGACACATGAATTCTCTGCAAACTGTTGAGCCGGCCCTGGACGAAGCCTGCTGCGCACCGTCCGGTCAGCCTGTCCTCAGCGCGGAGGATGCCCGGCAAAGGGCCCTCGTGTTCAAGGCTCTGTCCGATCCCAACAGATTGCGCCTGCTCTCCATCGTCAGGGGCGCCGTGGCCGGGGAGGCCTGCGTCTGCGACCTCACCGAGCCGCTGGACCTGGGGCAGCCCACTGTGTCCCACCACCTGAAGATTCTGGTCGACGCCGGCCTGCTGCACCGCGAGAAGCGTGGCACCTGGGCGTACTACTCCCTCGTTCCCGGCGCTATGGAGCAGACGGCCGGCCTCCTGGCGTCCCTGTGAGTCACTTTCCGCCTCGCGACGTCACCGTCCGGCCGATGCAGGACTCAGATTGGCCCGAGGTCCAAAGGATCTACGGCGAGGGAATCGCGACCGGGCAGGCAACGTTCGAAGCCGGGGTGCCGGACTGGCGCCATTTCGACCATTCGAGGCTCGCCTCCCACCGCCTGGTGGCGCAGGCGCCCACCGGCGGGATCCTTGGCTGGGCGGCCGTGTCCGCTGTTTCTTTCCTGAGAACGAGCCGAGCCTGCAGCTTCACCTCGCTCACGGATTCAGGGCTGTGGGCCATCCGGGAAAAGATTGCCCGGATGGCCCACGGCCCCGCTGCCGGCCAATGGCGGGACACCGTCCTGATCGAACGGCGCACACAGGTCCTTTAGTTCTTGCGCGACGCGCCCGGCACGGCAAAGGTGGCCCCGAAGGACCTGACATTAGGACGGCAACCAAGAAGGAGGACACAATGCACACCGAAACTCCGACCATGGAAGACCGGTTGCGGGCGATGCTGGAAAACATCAGGACCGCGACAGCCAACACGCGCCAGATGATGGATTCGCCCGGCGACGAGAACTGGCTGCAGGACGGCGAGTCCGATGCCGAGTACCTGCGGGCCATCCAGCGCGACACGATCGCCAGGCTGGACGCCACCGCCAGGGACATCGAAGCACTGCTGGCGCAGCGCCTGGACGGCTAGCCGGACGGGTCACAACCCCGCCACCACGGGGGAGCGGGGCCGGATTCACGTCAGGCGGGCAGGGAGCTGAGTGCGGTCAGGGCCGACAACTTCTCTTCGCCGATGGGCTCTTCGGGCAGCAACGGAATCAGGGCGACCCTGTCCGTCAGGGTGTGCACCATCGCGATCTGTTCGATTTCGTTCGCGGCGCGGGCCCGGAGGAAAGGCGTCTGCGGGTGCGCGGCGGCGATCGAGTTGTTGATGACCCACGCCCACGGTTGGATTCCGGCCCTCTCCAGGTCATTCTGCAGCTCCTGGGCTTCGAGCACGGGCGTCGTTTCGGCCAGCGTGACGAGAACAACCTTGGTCTGCGCCGGATCCTGGAGCCGCATAAGGGGCGTCACGAACCCCATCGTGTCGCCGACCTGGCGGGCGATCTCCCGGTGGTACGAGCCAGTGGCATCCAGGAGCAGCAGGGTGTGGCCGGTGGGTGCCGTGTCAATCACCACGAAGTGCCGGCGGGACTCCTGGACCACCCTGGAGAACTGCCGGAACACAGCCACCTCGTCCGTGCACGGGGACATCAAATCCTCAGCGAGGGCCGCGCGCCCGTCATCGTCCAGGCTCCTGCCCTTGGTCTCCATCACGTGGCTTCGATATTCCTGGATGGCCGCTGCCGGATCGATGCGCGAAACCGTCAGGCCCGGGATGGAACCATGGAGCGTCTCGGTGAGGTGCGCTGCGGGATCAGTCGTAGTCAGGTGCACCGCATGTCCGCGCTTGGCCAGGGCGACCGCAATGGCGGCAGCGAGGGTGGTCTTCCCGACCCCGCCCTTGCCCATGCACATCACGAGACCGTGGCCGTCGACCTCCACTTCGTTCACCAGGGCAGCCAGCGGGGCGTCCTCAATCTCGGGGACCAGCGCGGCGTCAGCGGTGATATGCGCGCCGGAAGTCGCCTCGAACAGCGACGCAAGCGCCGGAATGCCGACCATATTGCCCGGCTTCAGATCCAGAACATCGCGGGGAAGTCCGGCGACGACCTCGGGCATGGCCGCGATGGCATCAGCCTCCCGTGCCCGCAGGGCCTGCGCCAGATCCTCATCGCCGGCGGCTTCCGGCAGGACGCCGTTGACGACGACGTAACCGCCCCCGATTCCGATCTGGTTGAGTTCGAGGTAAGTCCGCTCGATTTCGCTCAGTGACGATGTCTGCGCACGGCTGACCATGACAAGCCGTGTCCTCGCGGGGTCGGTAAGGGCTTGGACCGCCCTGGCGTACACCTGCTTGTGCTTTTCGAGTCCCGACAGGGGGCCCAGGCAGGACGGGTCCCCCTTGCCGGCCGCCAGGAAGTCGGTCCAGGAGCCCGGCAGCTGCAGCAGACGGATCGTGTGGCCTGTCGGCGCGGTATCGAAGACGATGTGGTCATACTCTCCATAGGAGCTGTCGTCGGCTAACAGGTTGGTGAACTCGTCGAAGGACGCGATCTCCGTAGTGCAGGAACCTGAGAGGCTCTCGGCGATGCCGACCAGTTCCTCTTCCGGCAGGAGTCCGCGGACGGGCGCGATAATCCGTTCACGGTAGGCCTCGACTGCCTGCTCCGGGTCAATTTCCAGCGCCGAGAGACCCGGCACATCCGGAATGGCAGTGACGGTGTTCCCGATGGTCTCGCCGAAAACCTGCCCGACGTTGGATGCGGGGTCTGTGCTGACCAGCAGGACCTCCTTGCCGGACTTGGCGAGGGTGAGCGCTGTTGCACACGCTACGGAGGTCTTACCCACACCACCCTTGCCAGTGAAGAACAGGAACCGGGGTGCGTTCTCAAGAAATTTCACGCCGGGACCTGGCAGCAGCCCGTTGAGCCGCCGCAGCAGCCGCCGGACCTTTCACTCAGGCCAAGTTCCGGGCGGGACTGCGGCTCAGCTTTGGCTTCGCCCAGTCCGGCCAATGCCAGTAGTTGTCCCCTGCTCGGGTAGGTCCCGGTGGTGACTGTAACGCCGTCGACGGTAGTGAGCGGAAGGCCCTTTGATCCAACCAGGTGCATGAACCCGCGGACCGTCTCGTCCTCGGCGAAGGCGGTCGGTTCGCTGGCGAGGTTGTGGCGCGCAATGTCGGCACCGAGGCCCTGGAGATGACGCACATCCGCGGTCACGTCCACCAAGGACTGGTCCACGTCGGGGCCGCAAACACCGGTGTCACAGCAGAGAGCTGACTCGTAGATTCGGATAGCAGGCATGTGGTTCTCCTTGACGTTCATGGCGGTTCGATTCGAAGCCGATACAGAGCCCCACTCATTAGGGGCCGTCGTCCAAGAGGGGACAGCATGTTGCGACTCTCCTCTCAGTGTATCGATGACCATCGATGCATGGAAGGGGTGCCGTGAGTGACGCTGACTACCGTTCACTACCACGCATGCGGGGAGTGCGGAGAAACCGGGTGTTGATCCAGAAAGTGGACACCTGCCCAGAACCTATGACCGCTTACTTTGCGATCCTGCCCACGATCTGGCGGGCCACCAGCCGGTCGATTCCCGGCAGATGGGTGGCCCGTATGATCCACTGACGCAGGAGGCGCTGGGTCCGATTGGCGGGCAGGAACGATGCGGCGGTGCGCCTGCCGGCGGCCTGGGCCTCCTCGACCACGGGTCGCCAGCGTTGCTCGAATTCGGCGAGGGCTGAGCTGATCCCCTCAGGTGAGGCCACGGGTCCGAGGATGTCCCCCAGTAGCGCGGCACCGGCGATTGCGAGCGAGCCGCCCTGGCCCGCGAGGAGCGACACGGCGCCGCAGGCGTCCCCCACGAGAACGGTCCGGCCCCTCTGCCAGCCCGGCATGACGATCTGTGCGACCACATCGTCGTACGGATGCTCGGGGCACAGTTCCAGCAGCCGGTCGACCGCGTGGCCGAGTCCGGCGAACTCGCGGCGCAGCCGCTCCCGCGGACTCCCGGATCGCTGGTGCCCTCTCGCGCCTGCGGCGTCCCGGTAGACCATGAATGCGGCCACCTCGTCAGAGCGGAGGCTGTAGAGCCCGGCCATCCGGTCGATGCTGTCGGTGAGGACGAAGCGGTTCCGGAAACGGGCATTCAGGAGCGGTTCGGTCACGATGAAGGCGGCTGCACGCATGCCGAGGGGCGCAGGTACTCCGCTTCGGGACCGAACACCTGGGCGCGGACTCCGGAATGGATGCCGTCAGCCCCGATGAGGACGTCCGCGGCGAGCGTCACATCCGGGGAGTCATCGACGGCGACCCGCACGCCGTCCTCGTCACTCCATACCTGGGTTACCGGTGCCCCGTAGCGGACCCGCACCCGGCCCGGGGCCACGTCGTCGAGCGCAGCGAGGGCGGCGCGCTCCATGTCGGGGCGCAGCAGGCTCAGGACCTTCCCGCCGGCAAGCCGGGCGAACTGGTCGTAGTCGAGGCTGGACGTGGGGCGTCCTGTTGCATCGACATACTCGGCTGCCTCGACGTGGTAGGCCACCGCTGCGAGCCGCGGGTAGAGGCCGATCCGCTCCGCCGCCTCCACTCCCGGGCCAAAGAAGTCCATCATGTAGCCGTCGGGGCGCGGAGCAGCCGATTTCTCGAGGAGCTCGACGTCCCAGCCGGCCAAGCTGAGCTGGCGGGCCGCGACGAGACCCGCAATGCCTGCCCCGACAACCACGGCCTTCATATCCTGCCTCCAACGATCAGATCCAAGGGGCTGAAGGAGCCCGGCCGGGAGCGCAAGAACTCCAACGCCACCTGCTGGCTCATTCTTGACTCTTTCCCCGCGGGCTGTCCAACGCGCAGGACTCGGTTTCGCATCCTGCTTGGGATATGGCGCACGGGGCGTAGGGAGCAGCACACCGCGGGAGGACCCGCGTCCTTGCCAGCTGCCGGGCAATTGCCGGAGCCGCATGCTACTCACATAACGCTTCGAGAATAGCTGTGCAGGTCTCGTCCGAGAGTCAAAGACGCGCCGTGGACCCCGTCAGACGACGGGGGTATTTTGACTGCATGGACAACAAAAGCGTTCGTCCGGACGCCGCGTCGTCGACCCGATGGCTGTGGCGATGATCGGTGACGGGGCACCTGGCGCTGCTGGCGCGATGCGGTCAGTTTTTTCGCTGAGCGGCCTGCGTTGACGCGCTTGGCCGGGGCCGTGGAGATTTGTGCCGCGGTCTGGTGGGGCTCCACGCAGCCGAACGGTCGTCCCCCTTGGTTCCAACAGCAGGGAGCGAGGGGGCACGGAAGTAGGCACTGACGTGTGTCATGTTCCATGAACCCCCTCACAGTGGAACCTCCGGGCCTAGACTGTGGCTCAGAGGACATTTCCGAGGGAGGTGCCATGGAGCGATTGAGCATTTTGGACCGGTTCAGGCCTGTCGGTGCTCCCGGTCCTGCGGGCCCGGCTGGCGTGCCGGCTGCTGATATCCAAGGTCCGGCCGTTGAACTGGCACCGGTGTTCGCCGCGCTCGCCGACGACGTCGCACGGTGCGCGGCACTCGTTGACGAAGCACGCCTGAGCGCGGAAGAGGACGTGGCCCGGGCCCGCACACAAGCGGCGGCGATCCTGTCCCAAGGCCGGCTTGACGCCGGAGTGGAGCGCGCAAAGGCCGCCGCCCGGGTCGAACGGGAAGCCTCGGAGCAGGACGCGGAGCTGCTGGAACAGGCACGCCAGGAGGCAGCGGCGCTGGAAGAGTCTGGCCTGGCGCTCATGCCGGCCGTCGTCGATAAGGTCATCGATACCATGCTGGCTGCGCTGAACCCAGGACTGCTGGGCCCAGGGCCGCTGAGCCCGGGACATAAGAGCCCGGGACAGAAATGAAGGCCGACTGGGTGGCTGCCTCCGTGCGGGCACGGTCCATGGCGCAGCGCCGCGTCGGCGCTGCTGCCAGCCGGGAGGTGGCAGCTCAACCGAGCCTGGACCGTGCGCTGTCTTCGCTTCAGGGGTCAAGCTATGCGGAACGGCTCGCCGGGGCGCCAGGACTGGCGGCCGCTGAACGTGCCCTTCAGGAGACCGTTTTGTGGCAGCTGCGCGTTCTTGCCGGGTGGCTTCCGGCGTCGGGCACCGCACTTGCCCGGGCGGCTGCTGGCATTTTTGAAATCGAGAACGTCATGGCTCTGGCCCACCAACTCGCCGGCGGAGCAAAGACCCCCGAGCCCTATCACCTGGGTGCCCTTGCCACCGCATGGCCACGCGTGCGGACGGCCGGATCGAGCGAAGAACTGGCCACCATCCTGCGCGCTACAGCCTGGGGCGACGTCGGCGCTGCCGGCCCGGGCGTGCTGAGGGACGCGCTGACCGTGGCCTGGGTGCGGCGGCTGGCCGCCGTGGCACCCCCGGCGCGGCCGTGGTGCTCTGCGGTGTGCGTCCTCACCGCGGCCCGGATCCTGACTGTCGACGGCGTGACGCCCGCGGCGCCGGTGCTTCGCCTGTTGCGGCCTGTCATCGGCCGCTCGTGGGAAGCCGCCACGAGCATCGCCGAGTTCTCTTCCGCACTTCCGCCATCCCTGCGCACGGTGGTTCGGGGTATTTCGTCTCCGAAGGAGCTGTGGCGTGCGGAGGCCCGGGTCTGCGGCGCCGTAGAGAAAGATGGCTTCCATTTGCTTCGTGGTTCGAAGCCCGGACCGGACGTTGTGCTAGGCGCTATCGCAGTCCTGTCCACTGATGCGTGGCGTGTCCGGGCGGCACTGACTGCCGCTGGTGCGGCCGCCGGCTCAAGCGAGGTGCTCGATGAGGCGGCGTGAATCGGCGGCCCCAGTCCGGATGGAGCGGGTAGCCCTCGTGGTGCCCGAGCGGGACCGGCGACGCATGCTCTTCGAAGTGGCACGCAGCGCCCTTGTCGAGCTGGACCTCCCGTACGCACCCGGCGGCCGCGTCGAGGAACTCGACAAGGCGGCGGCCGCTGCTGTCATATCCGGGCCGTCAGCGGCCTTGGTGGGGTGGATGCCCCGACACGAGATTCCGGTGCTCACGGCAACGCTCGCCCCGCTCGGGGCATCGATCGTCCCCCTGCCCCGGCCGAGGTGGATTCAACCACCCACCATGCTCGGCGGCGGGAGCGGCACCACTCGCGTCTCACGGACCCTTGTGGATACTTATGGAACCGTCCCGTATGAGGATCTGGATCCCTCGCGGCTCGCCGGGATTGCCTACGTTCTGATGTTCGGGATGATGTTCGGCGACATGGGACACGGCGCGATCCTGCTGGTCGCCGGTCTCCTGTTGCGCGGCGGCCGCATCAAGAAGCTGGCCAAGCTGCAAAGGACCTGGCTTTTCGTGAGTGGGGCCGGGCTGGCCGCCATGGTCTTCGGGGCGCTGTACGGGGAGGCTTTCGGTCCTACCGGCCTGGTGCCCGTGCTGTGGCTGGAGCCCTTGGCCAATCCGGTGCCGCTCCTGGTGGCAGGCCTGGGGGTCGGAGCGTTCCTGCTTGCCGGCGCCTATGCCGTGGGCACCATCAACCGTGTCAGAGAGGGCGGTTGGGGATATGCCCTGTATGCCCGCTCCGGCGTCGCCGGCTCCCTGTTGTTCCTCGCCGTGGGGCTTCTCGTCTGGGGACTCGGCACCGGCATCGGGCTTCTGACCGCCGTGGCAGCCGTTATAGCGCTCGGCGCGCTGGTCTTCATCTTCATCGGTCTCTTCGTTGAAGCCGGAGGAGGCGTCACGGCCGCCTTCCAGGCCGGCGTCGAACTGGTTGACACTGTGATCCGTCTGGGCTCCAACCTTGTCTCCTTTGCGCGCCTCGCTGCCTTCGGGTTGACCCACGCCGCGCTGCTGATGGTGGTCTGGAACGGGACGACGGCGTTGTGGGCGCCGGATTGGCGCGCCGCCGCGGCGGTCCTGCTGTTTGTTGTGGGCAATGTGGTGACCTTCGCGCTTGAAGCGCTGGTGGCAGGGATCCAGGCCCTGCGCCTTGAATACTACGAACTGTTTTCACGAATTTTCCAGTCCGAGGGCCGCCCGTTCAAGCCGTGGTCACCGGAGCTCACCACCGCCGGAGCCCCCGGCACCGATACTCCGGTTGTCCCCTCCGGCGCACCGGCTGAAAGGCAACTCCTGTGAACCTCTGGTTCGGCACCGTTCCTGTCTTCCTCATTGCTGCAACAGGGGCTATCCTCCTGGTCAGACGCTGGCGAAAGTCTGCGTTCAAGATACTGGCAGCCCTCAATGTCGCCGTGATGGGCGGATCCCTGGCGCTACTGGCCGGGGCGCTGAATGCAGCGCCGGCAGCCGCCTCCGGCGGAGTGGGCCCGGCCCTCGCAGCAGCAGCCACCGACACACCGGCAGGCGCCGGCGGCTCAGCACTGATCGCGGCCGCCATCGCAGTGGCCGGATCCTCGATCGGCGCGGCGTTTGCCGTTGCCTACACCGGTTCGGCTGCCCTCGCCGCGATGAGTGAGCGCCCGGAAATCTTCGGCCGTGCGATGGTTGTGGTCGGGCTGGCGGAGGGGATCGCCATCTACGGACTCATTATCGCCATCATCCTCATAGGCAAGGCCTGAGCGGGGGAGTTGGAACGATGTCCCAAACCATTGCCGCGATCGGTGAACAGGCCCTGCTGGACGGCTTCCGGCTCGCCGGCGTGAGCGTCTTCGCAAGTTCCACCGATGAGGAAATCCGCCGCGCGTGGACGGCACTGCCCGCTCACACGGCAGTCGTCATCCTCACGCCCCGATCTGCACACGCGCTGGCGCCGGTTATGGCCGATCCACGCTCGCCCATGACGGTGGTGCTTCCATGACCGGGCTGGCACCGGAAGCCAACGCCGCCTTGGAACCGGTGCGCAAGGCACTCCACTCCGCGGCCGAAAAGCAAGCCGCTGAGCTCCGGGACGACGCCCGCAGTCAAGCTAGTGCCCTGTTGGATGCCGCAAGGGCCGAAGCCGCAGCGGTCCTCTCCGCCGCAGCGAACGAGGGCGGGGCCGCAGCCCGTTCCGAGGCGGCACTGCTCTCGGCGCGAGCGCGCCGCGAGGCCCACGAACTGGTACTGGCGCAGCGCAGTTCCATCCGTTTGGAACTCCACCGCCGGGTGCGGGAGGCGGCGGCTGGACTCACATCAGATCCCCGCTACGCCGAGGTGATGGAGCGGCTGACCCAACAGTGCCGGGAATTGCTCGGTCCGGATGCCGGCGTGTCCGAAAGCCCCGGCGGCGGCGTCGTCGCCGAAGCCGGCTCACGCCGTCTTGATCTTTCCCTTCCGGTGCTTGCCGGGATGACCCTGGATTCGATGCCCGGGGCGAGTGAGCTGTGGAGCCGGTAGTGGGCCGGCGGGATGGCACTGTGGTGCACGTTAACGGGCCTCTGGTGGAAATCGAGGGGGTTGACGCGCTGTCCATGCTTGAGCTGATCGCCGTCGGACCCCGGCGCATCAGCGCCGAAACGGTGGCCATTGCCGGGACCCGGGCAACGCTGCAGGCTTATGAATACACGGGCGGGCTGAAAGCCGGCGATGCTGCAGCCCCGACCGGCGGGGAGCTGTCCGGGCTCATGGGCCCGGGCCTGCTCGGCCAGGTCTTCGACGGGCTGATGCGGCCGCTGTCGTCGGCCCCGATGTGGCTGACACCCGAGCGGTCCGGATCCGCGGAAAACCCCACGGTACTGGCCCGCGAATGGACCTTTAAGCCGGAGGCGGTGGCCGGTGCCTGTGTTTCTCCGGGCGATGTCCTCGGCACGGTGCCGGATTCGGGGTCGGTGGTGCACCGGGTTCTGGTGCCGCCGGGCGTGTCCGGGGAGCTCGGCTGGCTGGCGGCCGAGAGCCGTGTCCACGCGCTCGACACGGTAGCCGTGATTGCCGGCCACGAGGTGGCGCTCTCCGAACGCTGTCCGGTCCGCCGGCCGCGTCCTTTCCGGTCCAGGCACAGCGGCACCGTGCCGCTGCACACCGGCCAGCGGGTACTGGACCTGATGTTTCCGGTGGCGCGCGGGGCTGCCGCGGCTGTTCCGGGCGGATTTGGAACGGGCAAGACGATGATGCTGCAGCAGATCGCGAAGTGGAGCGATGCCGACGTCATTGTCTATGTGGGCTGCGGAGAACGGGGCAATGAAATGGCCGACGTCCTCGACGGGCTCTCGCAGCTTGAGGACGGACGCACCGGGGGAAAGCTGATCGACCGCACCGTCATCATCGCCAATACCTCAAACATGCCCATGATGGCGCGGGAGGCGAGCATCTTCACCGGGATCACAGTGGCGGAATACTACCGCGACATGGGTTACGACGTCGTCGTGATCGCGGACTCGACCTCCCGCTGGGCAGAAGCGCTGCGTGAATTCGCCAACCGCAACGGTGACCTTCCCGCAGAAGAGGGCTACCCGGCCAATCTCGCCTCCGAACTGGCCTCTTTCTACGAGCGGGCCGGCCGTGTGACCACCCTCGGCGGGAAGACTGCTTCCGTGACGGTGATCGGGGCTGTGTCCCCGCCCGGCGGTGATATGACGGAACCGGTGACCACGGACACCCAGCGGTTTGTCCGGTCCCTGTGGATGCTGGACCGGGATCTTGCCTATTCCCGGCATTATCCCGCCGTGAGCTGGACCGGCTCCTTCGCCCGAGATGCGGAAGCCGTCGGCAGCTGGCATCGGGACCACGGAGATCCGGGCTGGGCCGCCCGCCGGGCCCGCGCCGCCGCCCTGCTCGCCGAGGCGGACCGCCTGGCCGAACTGGCGGAAATCATCGGAACCTCGTCGTTGCCGGGCCACGAACGGATGGTGCTGCTGGGCGGTCGCCTGCTGCGGGACGGCGTGCTCATGCAGAACGCGCTGAGCGCCAACGATGCGTTCTGTTCCGCGGAAAAAGGTGCCGCTCTGCTGGACCTCGTGCTCGACGTCGTCGCCGCGTGCCAGAGACTCGTGGAACGGGGCGTGGCCGCCACCACCATCGAGCAAACCGATCTCGGTCCGGTCCTTCGGGCCCGCGAAGAAACGGGGCCCTCGGACGCCGCAGCTGTGAAGGCCCGGAGCGGCGAAGTACTCAGGGCGTTGGAGGCCCTGCAATGAACCATACAAACGTCACGGAGACCGACGGTGCCGGACCGGTTCCGTTTTCCCGGGGCTTCGCCGCGCAGATCTCCCACGGAGATGTCCGGGAGCTCCGTGGGCCACTGCTCATTGCGGGCGGGATAGAAGGCGTGGGTTGGGATGAATTCGCCACCATAGATATGGACGGCGGCGAGCGGCGCCATGGCCTGGTCCTCGAAGTGGACCAGGACCTCGCCACCTTGCAGGTGCTTGAAAGCACCGACGGGATGTCGCTGGGAGGGATCCGGATCCGTTTTGAGGGCCGCCCCCTTCACATCGAGGTGGGAACGGGATGGCTGGGGCGGGTATGCAACGGACGCGGTGAACCGCTCGACGGCGGACCGCCGGTGACGGGCACGGCCACCCTTCCTGTCAGTGGTTGGCCGCTGAACCCGGTTTACCGGGAACCGCCGCAGGAACCTGTCCTGACCGGCATTTCGGTCATCGATGGATTGACCACTCTGGTCAGGGGACAAAAACTCCCCATCTTCTCCGTACCAGGACTCCCGCACCTGACGCTCGCCACCCAGATCGCGGCACAGGCAACCTCCGGCGGCCACTCATTCCGGGTGGTGTTCGCCGCCATGGGGCTGACCCATGCGGACATCGCATATGTCCGGGACCGTCTTGAAGAACGCTCCGCCGGGGGAGAGCTGGTTCTCCTCCTCAATGCTGCCGACGACCCGGTCATTGAACGGATCCTCACACCGCGCATCGCGCTGACCATCGCAGAACACCTCGCATACACCGAGGGCCATGACGTGCTCGTGATCATGTCAGACATGACGAGCTATGCCGAAGCGGTCCGTGAGGTGTCCGCGGCGCGGCGGGAAATCCCGGCACGCCGCGGCTACCCGGGTTATCTGTACAGCGATCTTGCCACCCTTTACGAGCGTTGCGGGCGTGTCAAGGGCCACGAGGGCTCGGTAACGATCGTTCCGGTGCTGACCATGCCGGCGGGCGATATAACCCACCCGGTGCCTGACCTGACGGGTTACATCACGGAGGGGCAGATTGTCCTTGCGCCTGAGATAGCCGCCCGTGGGATATATCCGCCGGTGGACGTCCTCTCCTCCCTGTCGCGCCTGATGCGCAGCGGCGCCGGCAAGGAGCGGACCCGGGAGGACCACCTCGACGTGGCGGCCCAGGTTCTTGCCGCCATGGCGCGTGCGCGGCAGGCCACCGAACTGGCGGAGCTGGTGGGGGCGGCCGCATTGAGCGAAACCGACCGCAGCTACATCCAGTACCGGACGCTGGTGGAAAACGGTCTCTTCAACCAGGGGCGCGACGAAATCCGGTCCTTGGACGATACTCTGGGCCGGGCCTGGGCGGCGCTGGCGGCGCTGCCGGAACAGGAATTGACCATGGTGTCCACCACGTTCCTGGGGCGTTACCTTCCCCGCCGGGATGACCGCCCATGAGCAGCATGGGACGGGCAGGCAAGGTCCGGGTCGAGCGCCGGCTGATGACCGCGCGTCACGGCGCACGGCTGTTGGACCGAAAGCAGCACATTTTGGCGGACGAGCTGGAACGGCTTCAGCTTCGTGCGGAACTCGCCCGCACGGAGTGGGAGGAGCTGGCAAGAGAAGCCGCGCTCTGGCTGCGTCGCGCTGCCGCACTGGACGGAAGCGCACGGATCGAGGAGGCCGCGCCGTTGGAGCCGGCAGGACTCCAACTGCGGTGGGGCAGCACGATGGGCGTGGCGTATCCCGAGGATCCAGAGTGCCAACTCCCGGCGGCGCCCGCCGCGGGCGGAAGCTCGGCACTGTCCTACGCGGCCGCCGTTCATCGCAGCGCGCTCGAAGCCGGGGTACGATACGCCGCCGACCAGCGCGCGGAAATGCTGCTGACTGCCGAACTGGCCGCGACCCGGACCCGGCAGCGGGCGGTTGAGAACCGCTGGATTCCCCGACTGGAAAACGAACTGCTGAACATCCGGCGGCAGCTTGACGCGCAGGAACTCGAAGAGAGCCTGCGCCTGCGCTGGGCCGCTGACCGAAACTCAGGGAACACCGCGGGACCGGCGCTAGGTGCCGCCCGGAAGGGCGCCTCATGAGCGATGTGATCCTGGTGGCAGTGAATGACTCCCGGGCCGCGTTCCGCGCCGCAGAAGTGGCCGTCGACTACGCGCGGAGGGTAGGCGCAAGCCTGAGGGTCGTGACAGTCAGGGACCCCGGGGCGCTGGACAAGCATCCCGGCGCCATTGACCCGGCCGCCCTGGCGAGACACACCGACTTGGCAGCTCAAGCAGCGCTCAGCCATGTTGCCGCGCTGGCAGCGGCGGCAGGAGTGGAAGTATCCTTCAGCCAGCGCTCCGGACGGGTTGCGGCTGAGATCCTGGCCGAGGCCCGTGAGGTCAAGGCGGCCCTGATAGTGGTCGCCCTGGTGGACCGGCCCGGCAGCGCAACGCCTTATATCGGAAATCACACGTTGCGGGTTCTGGAGTTCTCGGGTGTCCCCGTGATGGTGGTGCCGCTGCGTGAGGTCTAAGTGCCCCACGGGCCACTCCTGCCCGAACAGCGCCAGGGCCGGGCCGCAGACGTAGGTTCGGTTCATGCTGCGCCGCGCCGCGGTCCGCGGTGCTGATGCCAGACAAAGGCGAGTCTAAGGGCGGAGATGGAGGCCAGCGACACACCGATGAGCAGCAAGGTGGCCCGGTCGTGGAGGCTGAGTTGGATCCCCAGGATGGCCACAGCGCCAAGGCAGGCCACAAACCCGGTGCCGCTGACCAGTCGGGGCCAGAAGCCCGGCAGGACCCGGGCGGCAAGCAGGTTCGTGGCTCCGAAGACGGCCAGGAAGACCGCCGATCCGAAGGTCAGGAGGACAGTGATGTCCGGCAGCATGGCGAAGGCGCCGCCGAACACTGCCAGGAAGACGAGCGCGGTGGCGGGCAGACCGGCCCGGCTTCTTGCAAACGCCGCCGGCAGCTCCTTTGCCAGTGCAATCTCGTGCATCTGGCGCGCCGTCGAGAACAGCGTGGCGTTGATCGCGGAACTCGCCGCCAGAAGCGCCCCGAGGCTCGCGATCCAGTATCCCGCTGGCCCGAGGGCCGCCTGGCCCGCCGCGGCGAATGCCACTTCTTTTTGGGCAACGATGACGCTGTCGGAGACCAGCATTTGAGAGCCTACCGTCACGGTGACGTACACCAGCGTTACGATCGCGACCGAGAGGTAGAGTGCACGTGGCAGTGTCCGGCGTGGCCTCACGAGGTCATCGTAGTCGTAGGAGAGCAGCTCGAACCCCTCGTAGGCGACGAAGATCGATGCCGACGCTACGATGACACCGGCCAGGCCCTTGTCATCCAACGGGGCAAGCCTCTCCGGGGAGAAGTGAACGAAGCCGATGGCGGAGATCAGGGCAAGAACCGCGACCTTGGTCAGGACCACGACGTCTTCCGACAGAGCCGATGCGCCCACTCCGCGCAGGTTGATCCCCAGAAACACCAGCAGGATCAGGACGGCGAAACCGTTTGCGAACGCTCCCGGCAGACCAAAAGCATGTGCAGCGTAGTGGCCGAAGGTGAAGCCGTACACCGCTAAAGCGATCAGATATCCGAACATCAGTAACCACGAGATGTAAGATCCGGCGCGCGGGTACCCGGCATTGTGCAGGTAGACAAAGAGGCCGCCGGAACGTCCGGCCCGGGCCGAGAGTGCCGCGAAGGAATGCGCGGTCACCATGGCGATGGCCCCGCCGATGATGAAGCTCCCGACGGCGAGGTGTCCGGCAAGCGCGACGGTCACACCCAGGACGCTGAAGATGCCCCCGCCGATCATGCCTCCGACCGCCATCGCCACCGCATCACGCAAGCGGAGCTTACCCAGCCCCTTGTCCCGGTGCGCAGCCGTCCTGGGATGGAACGCCGCCTTCGGTGTCAGAGGTCCCGAATTCATGTCGTGCGCCCAATCTCTATGCCGGTGTCGTCCGGCTGTAGTGCCTGCGCCGACCGTAGCACTGACTCTGAACGGTGCGGGCACGTGAGGGCTAGGATGCTCACTGAGGCCAGTGAAAGGAAAGACAAATGACCAGTAACAGCGCATTCACGATTGTGGTGGGCTTTGACGGTTCCGAACATTCTCAGACAGCGCTGAACTGGGCTATGGACGAGGCCCGACAGCGCGACGGCCAGCTTCGCCTGGTCACAGCCTGGAACAAGGCGCGGATGGCCTGGTTTCCGGCTGTGCTGGAAACGGCGGCGGGTGAAATCGCCGCTGAAGAGTCCCCAGAGCAAATCGCGGGGACCCTTCAGGCTGAGGCGCTGAAGTCCGCTTCAGATGAGGGCGTGACCGCCACCGGGCAGGTCGTTCACAGTGATTCACCGGCGTCAGCAATACTCGACGCGGCCCGGAACGCGGATCTTGTAGTCGTTGGCTCCCGCGGGCACGGCGGATTTCCCGGTTTACACCTGGGCTCGGTCACGACCCAGGTCATCAGCCACGCACCGTGTCCGGTCCTGGTCGTCCGGCCCAAGGCCACCTGAGGCGTCAACCGCCGGCAAACCACCGCGGCGTCGGGGGAGGTCGGCTGTCGAATTGCCTGGCGACGATGACGTCCGTCGAGGAATGGGCCAGGATCGACAGCACAATTACCAGCGCCACGACATGAAAAAGCTCATCGGAGCGTTCCACGCCTGATTCCAGAACGAGAAGCCCATAGACGACAGAGGCGAACCCTTTCGGGCCGAACCACATAGCCGCGAGCTGTTCCTTGGCCGGCAGCCGCGTTCCGAGGAAGGAAATCAGCAGAGCCAACGGGCGGGCCACGACGATGGCCAGGACAGCGAAGACCCATCCCGTCCAGGCGATCTCTCCGAACAGGAACGTTGGTGTGATCAACGCACCAAACACCAGGATGGCCGCCAGCTTAAGCAGTTCGGACACCAGTTCCCCGAACTGTTCGAATTCCTCCCGGAAGCCCGGGCCCGCGGTAGCGACCGTGATGCCGGCCGAGAACGCGGCGAGGAAGAGGTTGGCCCCGGTCACCAGGCAGATGGCAAGTACGAGAAGGCCGATGGATACCGCCACCAGTGGTTGCAGTCCCTTCGTTGCCTTCAAAAAGGGAAGCCGCTCCAGCCAGATGACGACCAGCGGGACCAGGACTCCGATGAGCAGACCCAGGGCGATTTCTTCGGCCAGAACACCAATGCCAACGTCCATTCCGCCACCGAGGGCCAGCAGCACGAGAACTATGGGCAGGGCCAGCCCGTCATTGAGCCCTGACTCGACGTTGAGGAGGTGGCGTAGGCGCCCGGGAACTTCCTTACGCCCCACAATGGCTGCCGCGAATACCGGATCGGTGGGTGCCAGCACTGCACCGAGCAAGAAGCACTGAAGCCAGGGGAGCTCCACAATGTAATGGGCCAGCAGAGCGGTGATAAGAAATGTCAGCGGCAGGCCGAGCAGCAGCGCCCGGCCAGGCAAACGCCACGCCCTCCGAAGATCGGATATCCCCACTTTCATGCCGTCCGTATACAGGACCGAGAACAGGGCCAGCTGGGCCAGCACCCCGACGACAGGAGTGCCGGGTGTTATGGGGACAACTCCGAGAACGCCCTGGCCCAGGACAAAGCCGCCGAGAAGGAACAGCACCGCGGTGGAAAGTACCGTCCGGCTGGCAAGTTCGGAGATGAGGACACCCAACAGAAGCAGCACCGCAAAAGCAAGAGTGAGCATCGGTATCATCCGCATTCCCCCATCTGCTTGGGTGCGTCAGAATTCAGGAGCACAACTGCTTTGGCGCCAGGAATCAGGTGCTGCTCAAGGGCCGGACAATCAGGACCGGGCAGGGGGCATGGTGGGCGACCTGGCTGGAGACTGATCCGAGCAGCAGCCCGGCGAATCCTCCGTGTCCCCGGGATCCCACGATGAGCAGGTCCGCGTTTTTGGCAGCGTCCATCAGCGCGGTGGCGGGGGAATCCCGAACGAGCATTCCCGTGATGTCCACGCCCTCAGCAGCGACGGCGTTCAGCGCGTCGGCCTGGACACGTTCAGCTGCGTGAAAGGAGTCGTTGGTGCCGCTGTCTTCTACCGTTGACGGCACAGGCGGATAGTGCCAGGCGGTGATGAGGCGGACCTTTCCGTGGCGGATGCGTGCTTCGTCCACGGCCCAGTGAAGGGCTGCGAGCGACTGTTCGGATCCGTCGACACCGACCACGATCAGGAATGTACCGGCAGCATCCATTCGTCCGTCCCCTCGCATCCGCTGTCCCACGGCATCGGCCAGTGTCAGTCTGTGCCCGTCGTGGTGAGCGGTCAAGACCCTCCTCCGTGCCGCACCGTACAGGCCGCAGCGGAAGCCCGCTTATTGGAAGCAGCCGTACCCAGATCCCGACAGGCTAGTCGTTCGGACGGCATCCACACACGGCAGCTTGGCGGTGAACCGGACGTCCACAGGGACGTCCAGGGTTGCTTCATTCAGTGTTGCTGTCACGGTTTACGCGTTCTCCCAAATTCCTGTTCATCATTTCGGCGGGTGACCTACCGGACTTCACACCGAGGTCCGGTAGGTCACCGGACCGCCCTTCCACGTCACTTCCGCGGCTTTCGCCGTGCAGGCGTACACCTCGCCGTCCATCAGTTCCTCGCGGTTCGGGAACCGGATCAACGCCTTCACCGGGACTGCGCCTGCAGCTGGCTCGCTCCGAACCCACAACACAACCCGAAAACAAATATTCCCATTAGCTTCAGGGCGGTTCTTGGCCTCTGATCTGCTGAAACGCCTAGGGACAGGTGTTTGAGACCGGCACCTGCCGGCAGCGGCCGTCACCTTCGTGTCATACACCTGACTGTCAATTCGTTGCGGCTCTGTAGGGGTCGTTGTTGCTGCCGCGGACAATCCGGCTTCGGTGGGGGAGACGAGTGAGGCCACCGAAAGAATCTGAACGGGTCTTCTGCGCGCTAAGCTCGGCTGAAGCCCAGCACTATGGTAGCCATCATCCTTGGACGGAGGCGTGAGCAAAGGGTGCACGACTCCCTGCGCCGGGCCGACGGGGGATCCTGACCCCTTTGACCGCGCCGTGCTCCTCGCGGAGTGTGGCATTCACCATCGCGACCTCACCCGACGGGGAACTTACCGATGAAGGTACTGATCATGACACTGGGGACGCGCGGTGACGTCCAGCCATTCATAGCGCTGGCACGGGGATTACTCGCTGCCGGGCACGAAGTGGTGCTCACCGCGCCGCAACGGTTCACCGGGTTCGCCGCTGGTCACGGGGTGCCGTTCGCGGGCGTGGACGACGGCCCGATGCGGTTGATGGACGACCCGGCAATTGCGGGCGCGGTGATAGAGGGCGGTGCGCGCGCCCGGCTACAGCAGGTACGGACCATGCCGGCTATGTTCACCCAACTGCTGGCCGACTGCTGGGCCGTCGCTTCGCACGGCGCGGGTGCCGGTGCGGATGTCGTGGTGCACAACGGACAGATCATCGCCGGGCAGCACGTGGCCGAGAAGCTCGGTATCCCGGCGGTGCTGGCTCTGCCGATACCGATGTACGTGCCGACCAAGGAGTTTCCCTGGCCGGGCGTGGGCATGCCGTCCTGGCTGCCTGCCGCGGCCAATCGGGCCACGTTCCTGGGGATGAAGGCCCCGGCGGCAATATTCGGCCGGGTCGTCGACCGGTGGCGCGAGGACACACTTGGTCTCCCGCGCCGCCGCGGCCGGCACGACCCGCTGCGGCGACCGGACAACGGCCAGGCTCCGGTGCTGCACGCTTTCAGTCCCTCGGTGTTGCCCCCGCCAGCGGACTGGCCGGTCTCGGTGCACACCACGGGCTACTGGTTCCTTCCGCCATCGGACGAGACGCTGCCGCCGCACGTCGAGGACTTCCTTCGAGCCGGTGACCCGCCGGTGTTCGTCGGGTTCGGGTCAATGTCCGGCAAGGACCCCGCGCGCACGACCGCCCTGGTCCTGGAGGCCGCACGCCGCGCAGAGAAACGCCTGATGATCGGCGCGGGCTGGGGCGGACTGGACAGCAGCATGTCAGGTGATGGCGTTCTTGTTGTGGAGGATGTGGACTACCTGAGGTTGTTCCCGCGTATGGCTGCCGTGGTGCACCACGGGGGCGCAGGCACAGCCGGCACCGCATTTGCCTCCGGACGCCCGCAAGTGGTGTGCCCGTTCGTCGCGGACCAGCCGTTTTGGGCTCGGCTGGCACACCACCGCGGTGTCGCTCCCGCACCTCAGCCGCAACGCCACCTCACGGCCGCCGGCCTCGCCTCCGCCATCACCACCGCCGCTACAGATTCCGATATGGCACGTGCCGCCCAAGAGTTGGGCCACCGAGTACGCGCCGAGGACGGAATATCTGCAGCGGTGACCGCGCTGGAGCGCATCGCGGTGCCATAAGCGCAGGGGGCTTTGCAGGTGGCCCATTATGCGAGGCCCGAAGACGCGTGCAGGTTAGCCTTGTCGTGAACAGGGATGGATCCTCGTCGAAAAGGAGACCACCATGCCCGCCCATACTGCTCTCACGCGATCGCTGCTCGCGAGCGGCATCATCGCGGGAGCGATGTTGCCCATCATTGTCGGATTTGACGGAGCCACGCGTCAGGGGTACGGCGTGTGGCGCAATGGCGTGAGTCGACTTGGAACCGGAGACGGAGCATGGGTGTTCGCAATCGTGTTCGTACTCGGCGGAGCTCTCATCGGACTCTTCGCACTCGGACTTCGGCGCTTGCTGCGATCTGGTCGTGGAGCGACATGGGGTCCCATTGTGATCGCATTGGCCGCTGTCGGCTTCATCATCGGCGGCCTGGTGCCCACGGATCCCGGGCTGGGTTACCCGCCGGGGGAGCCGCCCACTGCAACGCTTTCCGGGCGAATCCACCAAGGTGCCGGCACCCTGGTCTTCGGTGGCCTCTCCGCAGCGGCATTTATCCTGGCAAGACGGCTCCGTTCTGATGCTCGAGGGCTGGCGAGCTTCTCGCTCGTCACCGGCACGCTGATCATCGTTTTCGCGTTTGCGGCCGGGATCGCTTACCGCCTGGATTCGCTCGAGATCTGGCGGCCCGCACCGGCCGGGATCCTCGAGCAAGTATCGCTCCTCACCGCCTACGGCTGGCTTATCGCAATCGGAATCCACTACTACCGCACCCAATCCGTCGGTGCGAGCACGTAGGCGCACCACCGTGTCTGGATTCCCCGAGGACCCTTACTACGCCTCTGACGCTTTCGTGGGTTATTCGGACCAAAGCTACAACTAGGGCTGTTTCCTTTCCCCCGACCGGGCAAGGGCTGCTGCAGACGGTGCTGGCTGTGATGTGGTCAGAGGAAGTAGCGCAGCCAGAGGTAGGGCACGCTGAGTCCTATCGTGATTGCTGTGACAATGAGTCCGTACTTGGTGAACGTCCAGAACGAAATCGGGTGGCCGTTTCGTTTGGCTATTCCGATGACGACGACGTTCGCGCTGGCGCCGACGGCGGTTGCGTTGCCGCCAAGGTCCGCACCGAGGGCGAGTGACCACCAGAGGGGCTGAGCAGCAGCGCCGCCTGCTTGGACGAGGTCGTTCGTGATCGGGGCGATGGCCGCAACGTAGGGGATGTTGTCGATGACGCCCGAGGCCATAGCTGAGCCAATCAAGAGCCAGATGGCTGCGATGCCGTAATCGTCGCCGACGACGGCGGCCGCTGTCTGTCCGACAGTATCCATGATGCCGAGATTGACCAGGGATCCGACCATGATGAACAGCCCGGCGAAGAACAGCAGGGTTTCCCACTCGACGTCATCGAAAACCTTGCGCGGCTCGAGGCGGGCAAGCAGCACCAGCAGACCTGCCCCGAGAAGCGCGACGATGGCCGGTTCGAGTCCGATGATTGGGTGGACGATGAATCCGAACAGCACCAGGGCCAGGACGACGAGGCTTTTGATCAGCAGTGCCTTTTCGCCGATGGCTTCCCTTTCTTTGAGCGCCATTATTCGTGCCGCTCGATCCGGGTGGTAACGGAAGGCCGAACGGAACAGGATCCGGCATAGCCCGATGAACACAAGTAGGAGAATCGCTATCAGCGGCGCGAGGTTGATGATGAAATCGTTGAAAGTCAGCCCGCCCCGGCTGGCGATGATGATGTTTGGAGGATCCCCGATGAGAGTCGAGGTTCCGCCGATGTTGCTGGCCATGCTTTCGGCGATCAGGAAGGGAACTGCGGGGGCCGCGAGCCGTTCACAGACGAGGAGAGTCACGGGTGCGACTAGCAGGACGGTGGTGACGTTATCGAGGAACGCGGAAAGTACTGCCGTGATGACCACGAGCATGACCATGATCTTGAACGGGCGTCCGCGTGCTTTCTTTGCCGCCCAGATGGCGAGAAATTCGAAGAAGCCCGTTTGGCGGAGGACGCCGACGATGATCATCATGCCCAGGAGCAGGAAAATGACGTTCCAGTCAATTCCGCTGTCCACGGAGAAAAAGATGCCGTGGTCATCCGTAGCGCCAATAAGAAGCATAGCCGCCGCCCCGCAGAGGGAGGCCGTGAGGCGGGGCACCTTCTCCGTTGCGATCAGGACGTAAGCACCCAGAAAGATCGCCAGGGCGAGGGCGATCTGCACACTCATCCCGTCCTGCCCTCCGGTCCCTTCCCGGCCCAGTAGCCAAGGATGGCGTTGACGACGGAGGGGAGCGTCACGAATGTGGGAGCGTCCTTGGGCGAACCTTTGACGCGTGCAATCTGTGTGCGGGCATCCACCATGCGGGCTGCGACCTCGATCAGCGTATCGTCAGGCTCGATAGTCAGCATCCTGCGTACTGTGACGCCGTCGTCGTCCAGTAGTTCCCCGATGGTGCGTTCGTCCAGGCGATCCCACAGCTCTCCGGCGCCTTTCTCATCGAAGACGCTGGAGAGGGAGGGGTCATCGATGATGTAGTCCGGCACCATGAGCTGAAGGACATCCACGGCTGAAAGGATCGCGGTCGGGGTGCCGGACTCGTTTGCGATGACAAGCCCTACCAAGCCGCCCTCGGCGATCAGCCGTCCGGCCTCCACTGCTGTGGTCTCCCGACGGGCAACGGGCAATACGACTTGCAGGTCGGCGGCACGCATGGCGACCCTCTCTGCTCGGAAAATTCACAAAGATGCTTCCGCCATAATCGTCGTCGCGAGGACAAAAGCTTGCTTGGCATCGTGTTTCCTTGGCTGCTGGATTGCCTACAGTCTGCTACCGCCGTCTTTCAGGGGCAAGGTGGAAGCAAGCCTTCGCCTGTCGGCTCGCTTGATCGCGGGCGCGGGGCTAGCCGATGATGGGTCGTTCTTCCGGGAGCTGGTAGAGCCGTGGGTGGGAGGAGAGGGCGAGGGCGGAGGCGACGGTGATGGTGCCGATGCGGCCGGTGAACATGAGAGCCATGAGTACCCATTGGGCGTTGGCGGGCAGGTTGTAGGTGATTCCGGTGCTTACACCCACGGTAGCGAACGCGGAAATTGATTCGAACAGGACTTTCTCAAGGCTGTAGTCCGTGAACATCAGAAGCAGCAGAGTGCCGCCGATCACGGCGGCGACTCCAAGGAGCGCGACAGAGAGGGCCTGGCGTTGGGCGGAGGAACTGATGGAGCGGTGGGCGATGGTGACGTGGTCGCGCCCCCGGACCTCGTTCCAGATCGCAAACCCAAGGACCAGGAACGTGGTGATCTTGATGCCGCCCGCGGTGCCTGCGCTGCCACCGCCGATGAACATCAGAATATTGGTGACCATCAGGGTCTCAGGGGAAGCGGAGGCGTAATCGATGCTGTTGAACCCTGCCGTGCGCGGGAACACGCTCCCGGCCAAGGTTGCCAGAAGTTTCCCGCTCAACGACATTGGACCAAGGGTCTCGTCCCGGTTCCATTCAAAGGCGCCGAAGAACGCAAACCCTGCGACGAGGAGCAGCAGGGTGCCGAAGACGGTCAGACCAAGGTGGACGGACCAGTCCTTCATCCTTACACCGCCCTTGAGCAGGGCGATGAGCACGGGGAACCCGAGCCCTCCGGCGATCACCGCCAGGCAGATCGGGATGATGATCCAGGGGTCGCCGGCGAAACTGACCAGATTGTCGCTATAAAGGGCGAAACCGGCATTGTTGAACGCTGAAACAGCGTGAAACGCCCCGTGCCAGAGAGCCGTGCCCGGATTGTCGTCGTAAGCAGACCAAAAGCGGACCGTGAGAACGGCGGCCGTGAACGCTTCAAAAACAACCATGATCCGGGCGACCCGGAAAACGACCGACCGGACGTCGCCGAAGTTCAGGGTGTGTGTTTCGGACTGCACGACCAGCTGGCCCCGGAGCCCGATGCTTTTGCGCACGAGCAGCGCCAACAAGGTCGCCAATGTCATGATGCCGAACCCGCCGACTTGAATCAGCCCGAGAATCACGGCGTGCCCGAAAGGTGTCCAGAACGTTGGGGTGTCGACAGTGATCAGACCTGTGACGCAGACAGCCGATACGGCCGTGAACAGGGCCGGAAGTACGGGGTCTGCCTCTGCTGCCGTTCGCGCGGCGGGCAGCATCAGCAGTCCGGAGCCCAAGAGGATCACGGCGAGGAACGCCAGGGGCACCGAACGGACCGGATGCAGCAGCCCGCGTCCGGCCCTGTCGCCCTGTGCTCTGATCCGCGGCTTCATTCGCGGGCCGCCATCCAAGGGAGCGGCATTGCGGATCTTCAGCCCCTTTTCTCTTCCGCCGGCCCTCATTCGGACATCTCCTCGGCTTCTGCTGCGACGTTGCGGATACCCCGCGGCCGTCCGGCGCTGACCCATGCCCCGTACAGGACGGCCGCGATTATCAGGGCCGCGGCCAGGCTGATTAGCGGCAGGCCCCGGGAGAGGTTGGCGATCAGGGTGAACGCCACCACCGCGGCGCCTGCAATATTCATGATGAGGTAGCCGCGGCGGCCCTCACGGTTGGAAAAAAGGGCCATGGAAAGCAGACCGGCCAGGAAGCTCAGGAAAACCGACACGGCGTAAAAAAGCACAAGTTCCTGGTCGATGCCGCCGGCTGCAGCGGTAACGGCGCATGCCAGAACGATGAACAGCACCACCCCCCAGTAGGGCGTGTGGTGGGTGTTTGTGTGTCCCAGCGCGGGAGGTAGGATGCCGACGGTATCGCCCTGTCTGTTGGTGTGGCGGGCGAGGGCCTTGAGCAGGCCCGGTCCTGCCTGGAAAGAGGAGCTTGCGGCGGAGAGAAGCAGCAGGGCGGTAACGAGCTGGAAGGCGGCAAAGACCGGGTCGGGAGCTGCCAGTCGGGCCAGTTCAGCGATCTGGGTGCTGTCCTCGGGCGGGATGCCGATCTGCAGGTGGGCGGCTTCTAGGGTGAGGCCCAGAGTGATCGCTCCGACGATGGCGAGAGTCAGCCACAGCGTCACCCTCCCGAATCGGCTCCGGCCGGCATCATCCAGCTGGCCCAGCTGGGCGATCGCGGACGACGGGGCTTCCACGCCCGTGGCCAGGGCCATGGCCACGGGGAAGGCCAGTATCACGGCGATGACCGGAGGATGTCCGGGTGTGTCGGTGATCGTTCCTACCGGTTGCGGGGTGGCGCCCAGGCCGTAGAGCAGAACGAGGATCGATACGATGATGAATCCCACAGTCATTGCGGCGAACACCAGCCGCCCCAGATGCCCGAACCACGTCCCGGCGCCGACGAGGATAACCAGGCCCAGCGCGAGCAGCAGCCGCCAGGGCGCCAGCGCGGGAAAGTAGGCGATAGCCGCTGACGCCCCGGCAGAGACGCTGATGGCGATCGTGAGGACGAAATCGACCACCAGCGCGCCGATCGGTACGAAGGACCAGCGGTCCCCGAAGGCTTCACCGACTGCTGCCGACGCTCCGCCGCCCTGCGGATAGCGGATCACCAGTTGCCGGTAATTGAGGATCACCAGGGCGATGATCGCCACGACGAGAACCATCGTGGGCACAAGCAAGGCCAGGTCACCGTTCAGCGCCCGGAGAGCTGCTTCAATCGCGTAAGCGACTGAAGACACGGGGTCTGCCATCACGGCAAACGAGAATGCCAGCAGTAAGGCTGTCCGGGAACGGAGTGCTCCGGCGAGTCCGCCGCCGGGGGCTACCCTCTCAGGTGCCGGCATCGGATGGTCCTTTCCTCTCGTCGGCCCGGCCTGCTAATACCAGTCCGTGACCCGGCCGGACTGGCCAGACCATCTCGGAGCCTAACACCGGCAATCCCGCGCGCCGCCGGCGGCGGGGGAGTCTTTACGAATCCTTAACGCCGCCGGGTCCGGGGCGCTGCACCCCCGTGACAGGTCTGGCCCCGTGTTGCGCACTCCTCCGGGCCGGAGGCGTGTGTGCTGGTCTTCCCCGGCCGTTCGGGTGCTTGTATGCTGTGGATCGGAGAGCCGGGAAGCCTGGTCGGCCCGTGGGCGTTGCCCGCGAAACGCCCCGGCGACCGCCTCGGGTGTTCGCGTGATGACCTGAGGAGCGGCCGGCTCATGAATGCAGCAACACAACCTGTCATCGAGACCCTAGGTCTTGTCAGGGATTTCGGCAGGACACGGGCACTGGACGGCCTGAACCTGAGCGTCGCCGCCGGTGAAATTCACGGTTTTCTGGGCCCCAACGGTGCCGGCAAATCAACCACCCTGAGGGTGCTTCTCGGGCTGATCCGTCCCACCGCGGGTACGGCGCGGGTTTTCGGCAAGGATCCCTGGGCCGACCCTGTCGCCACGCACCGGGACATCGCTTATGTTCCGGGTGATGTGAGTCTGTGGCCGAATCTTTCCGGTGGGGAAGCCATCGATCTGCTGACCGGCCTGCGCGGCGGCGCGGACGGGAAGCTGCGCCGTGAGCTCATCGAGGAGTTCGAATTCGACCCACGGAAGAAGGCCCGCGCATACTCGAAAGGCAACCGGCAGAAGGTCGCCCTGATCGCCGCGTTCTCCCGTCCCGCCGGGCTGTATCTGCTGGATGAACCCAGCGCCGGCCTGGACCCGGTGATGGATGCCGTGTTCCGCCGCCAAATCCAGCGCGTCACCCACGGGATCAGCATCGATGGCACGGCCGCCGAGGTCGACGCCGATGCCGCCGAGCTGGGGGCTGTCCTGGCCGGCATCGCCGAGCCCGGGATCAGCGGACTCACGGTCGCACCGCCTTCCCGGGAGTCGCTGTTCCTGCGCCGCTACAGCGACCGCAACGGCAGCGAGGTCCAGTGATGCCCGGCGTGGTGCAGCTGGCACGGTTCCAGGCACACAGGGACCAGGTAACGCTGCCCGTCTGGATCCTGGGTATCACACTGCTCGGCTTCGCGACCTCCAGCGCCGTCGCCTCTCAGTTCGGCGATGAGCCCTCGCAGGCAGCGATCCTGACCCTGGCAGCATCGAACCCGGCATTCCTCTTCCTCCGCGGCCTGCCCGACGGCACCGGCGTCGGGCAGCCGTGTTCTTCCAGGGCTACGCGTTCACGGCTGTCCTGGCAGGACTGATGAGCACCTTCGTGGTGGTGCGGCACACCAGCACCGATGAAGAGCTCGGACGGGCCGAACTCCTCGGCTCGGTCCCGCTGCCGCGAGCAGCGTCCCTGGTCGCGACGCTTGTGTTGGGCGCCGTCGCGAACTTGCTGCTGGCCGTGTTTGTCGCCGCCGGTTTCGTCGCGGCCGGGCTGCCGGTTCCCGGCTCCGCGGGGGCCGGTGCCGCCGTCGGTGCTGTCGGTGTGTTCTCTGTGGGCCTGGCCGCGGTCACGGCCCAGCTCCTGCCCTCGGGCAGGAGCGCGAACGGTGCCGCTGCCGGCCTGGTCGGAGCTGCGTATCTGCTCCGGGGGTCGGCGACGCTCTGGGAACCCCGGCGGCGGATCTGTTGCACGTGAGGAGTGCGTGGCCGTCGCTACTGTCGCCCATCGGCTGGGGCCAGCGGACACGGCCGTTCACCAGCGTGGATCTGTTCGCGCTTCTGGTACTTCTCGCTGCCGGGCTGGGCCTGGGAGCAGCTGCAGTGCTGATCCGGCGACGGCGGGATGTGGGAGCCAGCCTCTTGCCGCAGCGCGGCGACAGGGAGCGCGCCGGAGTCGGAGGGACGTCATTTGCGTGTCCAGTGTCGCGCCGTTGAGGGAACTCATTTCCCGGCTCGTGCCGGGCGGCCAGGCCAGGCTGATCGATGTGTTCATCACGGCGCTGCTGGGCGTGGCCGGGGTGTTCGCGGCGGCTGCGGGCATTCAGGCGGTGCTGCGGATGCGCGCAGAAGAGGCCGAGGGCAGGGCCGGGCTCCTTCTGGCCGCGCCGGTGTCCCGGGTCCGCTGGCTCGGCGTGAACCTGGTTATCGCCGCCGCCTCCACGGTCGTTGTCTCCGGAACGGCGGGTACTACTGCCGCCATCGGCCTGGGGCTCTCGGGCACCGTTAACGGTCCCGCCGGGTCCTTGGTGCCGGCAGCGCTGGCGCACGTTCCCGCCGCCCTGGTATTCCTCGCCGCGGCCTCCGTGGCCTTCGCCTCGGCACCGCGGCTCAGTATTCCAGTGGGGTGGGGGATGCTGGCCGTCGGGCTCGTCCTGGGCGAATTCGGGGAGCTGTTCGGCCTGCCGGTGTGGCTCCAGGACGTGAGTCCGTTCCGGCACTCCTCGGCCATGCCCGTGGAATCCTTCGACCCGGCCGGGGCGCTGGGCTTGGCCGTCGTCGCGGCAGCCTTAACCGGCCTGGCCGCCTACTCCATCCAGCGGCGAGACCTCACCGCCTGAAGGGTCATTGTGTGCGAAAGGAGCTGGTTAGGGATTGGATGCCATAAAGTCAGTGACGGCTGCCTGGGCTTGTGCCTGCGTTGGTCCGAGCCAGAACAGGTGACTGGGCCCGGCCAGTTCCACGAGCATGGCTCCGGGGATAGTGTCCGCGTAGTCCTCTGCGTGGGCGAAAGAGACACCGGCATCATGGCGTGACCCGGTCACCAGCGTCGGACAGCTGGTCCGGGTTTGGACCAGTCGGCGGTATGACGCACGATCGGGTCGGGCCTGCTGCAGATCGTTGACGAACCCGCTCCCGGAGCGCATCGTCCGGAACAGTTCCCGTGCCCGTCGCTTGTCCTCTCCGGACCAGGTATGCCACCACTCGTTAACGGACCTGTTGGACAGTGCGCCGACCATCCGTCGTAGCCCGGCATCGGAATCAACCAAACGTGCCAACGTCGCCCATGTCAGGCCCTGCAGGGCCGGAGAGAAAACTAACGGGCCCAACAGCGATTCGAGGTGCGTGTCGGGATACGCCCGCGTCGAAGGGGCGCAGCTGTGCAGAACCATCCGGGGCACCAATTCCGGCATGGCCAACGCGGCGTGAAGGGCCTGCATGCCGCCAATGGAGACACCAACCGCCCCTGCAGTCCGGTTGATACCCAGCTCCTCGCAGCACTCGGCCACGGCCGGAACAAATTCGGCGGCATTGAGGCGTCCCACACCTGTGTTCCCGTAGCCTGGGCGGGAGAACGCCAGCACCCCGTGCCCCTCTGACGTGTAAAGGCTCCACCCGCAATCGCTGGCCGCAGAGCAATGGCCTCCGGGGAAGAACAGCACAGCCGGCTTGTCCCCGGGCAGGTACATGACTTCCACAGGACCCAGGCGGGTTTGGACCACTCTGGTCTCGCTCACGGTCCAAGCCTACGTTGGGGCATCCTGTCCTCACCCGGCACCGGCTACCGGGCCAGGCCACGCACCGCGCGCGTTCGACTGGTAAGGAATCGGCTGATAGACCCTGTCGTACGGACACGATGCCCAGCTGGGCATCCCGTACCCCATGGGTTACTGGGGTCCGCCGCCGTGCTGAGAGACGACGTGAAGGTTCAGGAACGACGTGTGTTCGGGGTCGTGGAGTATTTCCTGATGGGCGATTCGCAGTTCGAGGGCAGTGGCCAGCGGCTGGCCTGTCCCGGGGTTGCGGTTAAAGCGCGGGTGGGCGCCGCTTGAAACCTGTAGCCGGATGCGGTGGCCGCGGCGGAAGCGGTGGGCTGTCGGCCAGAGCTGGATGTGGCCGGTCCGGACTCCCTCAGCGTCCGGTCTGGCGTTTCCGGGGTGCACGCGAATGATCCCGTCGCAGAGATTGAGTGACTGAGGTGTACTACTGATGTGAGACACAGTTTGAAAGGATTGTGCCCATGTCTTCCCGTCCCAGTTATTCCGATGAGTTCAAGGCCGATGCCGTGAATCTCGTCATTTCCTCTGGCCGTTCGCCCGCCTCAGTTGCCCCCGAGCTGGGGATCTCCGTGACCGCGCTGAAGCGGTGGGTTCAGCTGCATCGTGAAGGAGAGGCCGGGGCCGGCGGCAAGCCTGATGATCCGGTGGATCCCGCGAAATACAAGGCGATGGAGGCAAGGCTGCGGGAGCTGGAAAGGGAGAATGATTTCCTGAAAAAAGTTTCGGCGTTCTTCGCCAAAGAACAACGGTAGAGGACCTCTACCGGCTTGTTCAGGAGAAGAACGCCGAATTCCCTGTCACCTGGATGTGCGCCCGGCTGGGCATTCCGCGGGCCTCGTATTACCGGTGGCTGGACCACGAAGAATCACCGACGGCTGCCCGGCACCGTGAGCTGACCGGACTGGTCAAGGCGATGTTCGATTCCTCCGACGGGATCTTCGGCCATCGCATGGTCCACACCAAACTCGCCGCCACGGGTGTGGAGATTTCCGTGGGGACGGTCGCTGCCATCATGGCGGATAACGGCTGGGCGGCCAAGCGGATGCGCGCCTTCAAACGCACGACCATCCCCTCGGACCCGGACAAGGTTTTTGCCGATCTCATCGGCCGGAACTTCACCTCAGATACTCCCGGCACGAAGCTCGTCGGGGATATTACCTACCTGCGTACCGGCGAGGGCTGGCTGTATCTGGCCACCGTCATCGACCTGTGCACCCGCATGGTCGTTGGCTGGGCGATGGCCGATCACATGCGCGCCTCCCTTGTCACGGGCGCGCTGGCGATGGCCCGGGACCGAGGACACCTGGCCCCGGATGCCATTTTCCACAGCGACCGCGGCACCCAATACACCTCCCGGGAAATGGGCGCTTGGTGCACCGGAAACGCTGTGCGTCAGTCCATGGGGGCCACCGGGGTGTGCTGGGACAATGCCGTCGCCGAGTCGGCGTTCTCATCCCTGAAGAACGAGTTCTACTACCACCACAGCTTCGCCACCCGGCAGGACGCCCGCCGGGCGACCATGCGCTACATCGAAGTGTTCTACAACCGCTGGCGGCCCCACACCAACAATGATGGGCTGCCGCCGGCAACAGCAATGGCCAACTTCAAGACCAAAAACCAGCCGCTACCTGCGGCCGCCTAACCCAAAAAGAAACTAACCGGCTGTCTCACATCCTTGACACACCCCAGACCGGCCGTTTGGCTGCACGTCGCAGAGTCTGGCGTGGAAGTCTGTGTGTTCGAGGCTCGAGCGTATGTACAGTGTCGCGCTGACGGGGCCGATGACGTCTAGGTCGGTTTCGAGCCGGTTGCTGGTGAACGTCAGGACGTCTGTGCGGGCTTCGAGTGTGCGGTTGTCCTTGCTCCCGGCACCCAAACCGACGCTACTGCCGCCAACCGCGGGCGTCGGGTTGGCCGGATCGTAAACGTAACGGGATGGGGGCGATGACGGGGCCGGCCGTGTGTCGAGCATTCCGGCAGGCTTCAGGTACCACGAAGTGGGACGTCCGGTCGCCGGAGGCCAGTCGGGCAGGTCGATCCAGCGACGGGTGCCGGTGACCCGCACCCTGACCGGCAGGTTAGGTTCGGGCCGGTGGAGGTTCCCGAACGCGCGGTCAAGGGTAACGAACGCGTCGCGCTGGTAGGCCCGGAGTGCCATGTTCCGGCCGTGTGCCGCTGAGCTGATGAACAAGCGCACGGATCGGTCTGTACGGCTTAGCGCCGCGTAGTCGGCAAGGACGTTGGGGAGGAAGAAGTCCCACCACCCTCCGGCCAGATGAACGACCGGAGGCATGTTGGATGCGTTGAGGCGGTAATCCATTAACGCCCAGTATTCGTCGTAACGCTCATGCCGGATCCATTCCTGGAAGTATCCGATTCGTTCACCGGTGGCGATCCTGTCCGCTTCGCTGACCGGCAGCTGGTTCGCGGCCCGCGTGAGCCGGGCTTTGGCGGTGAGGGCGGAAATGGTTTGGGTCCTGATCGATTGGTCCGGGCTAAACATGCTGTTCACCAGTTGGGCCCATCCCAGGGCGTTGCCGAGGGCGAAGACACCGCCGGGGTACATGAACGTGTGATAGAAATCCGACGGGCCGACGTCGATGATTGCTGCTTTCCATTCGGGGATTGGCTGGGAGGCTAGCTCCCATTGGGCGTACCCGAGGTAGCTGGAGCCCCACGTGGCGAACGTGCCGGGGAACCAGTCCTGGCCCCGCATCCAGTCGATGGTGGCCGGCCCGTCGTCGCGGTTCATCTCGAATCCGTTGAAGGTCCCGCCGGAGCCGCCTGTGCCTGAGCTGCCACAGAGATCTCGGACAGTGGGCCCTCCTAAAATGGGGGTCTACCGAAAGTAGAGATCAGCATGACCGCATCACGCAAGCGATTTACCCAGGAGTTCAAGGACGAGCTGTGCCGCGAGGTGATCAACACGTCCAAGCCGATCAAGGACGTGGCCACCGCGTACGGTGTCGGCCCCGAAACGCTCCGCAACTGGCTGGTCAAGTACCGGGCGGCCAACGGCGGCACGGAGGTGGATCTGACGGTGTCGGAACGGGCCCGGCTGAAGGAGCTCGAGCGTGAAGTTCAAGAGCTGCGGGCGGAGACTGCCTTCCTGAAAAAAGCCAGCGCTTACTTCGCGCGGGAGCAGCGGTAGTGAGCAAGTACGAATTCATCGATTCCCAAAAAGCTCAGCCCGCCAATCTCAATTCGGTCGTGAAAATGTGCCGCTGGTTGGCCGTCTCGACGTCCGGTTTCTATCACTGGGCCACCCGCCCGCAATCGGCCACAGCGGCCCGCCGCCAGGGCCTGACCGCGCGGATCCAGCACTTCTTCGAGGAGTCCGAGGGCACCTACGGCTACCGGCGCATCCACGCCGACCTCGCCGCGGAACAGACCGAGTGCTCACCCGAGCTGGTGCGGCAGATCATGCGCCACCAAGGCCTGGTGGCCTGTCAACCACGCCCGTTCCGCATCACCACCGAGGCTGATGCTGAGGCAGCCGCGGGCATGCCCGACCTCCTCAAGCGGGACTTCACCGCCGACCGCCCCGGGATGAAGTTCGTCGGCGACATCACCTACATCCACACCTGGCAAGGATTCGTCTACCTCGCCACCGTCATCGACTGCTACTCAAAGAAAGTCGTCGGCTGGTCCATCGCCGATCACATGCGCACCGAGCTCGTCGCCGACGCGCTCAAGAACGCCGCCGCCACAACCCGGATCGAGCCTGACGCGATCTGGCACTCCGACCGGGGCAGCGTCTACACATCGACCGATTTCAGGGCCCTGGTAGCCAGCCTCGGTATGCGCTCCTCGATGGGACGCACCGGCGTGTGCTGGGACAACAGCATGGCCGAATCGTTCTTCTCAGCCCTGAAAAACGAGCGTGTGTACCGGACCGTTTATGCGACAAAATCACAAGCCCGGAGCGACGTCATTCGCTACATCGAGGGGTTTTACAACAGCCGGCGCCGTCACTCCGCGCTCGGTTACCGGCGGCCCAACGAAGTCCACTATGGTTATCAACAGCCAGCCTTGGCAGCGTAGAAGAATCCACTAATTCCGCTGTCCGAAATCACCGCAGCAGCTCAGCCGCGCAGGCTCTGGATGAGGACCTGGTAGCCGCGCTCGGCGATCAGCCGCGACACGAGGACGTTGGCTGACCCCCTCCCATACGGCGTGCGGATCAACACCACCGGCGCCCGCTCATCGGTCACCGGAAAATACCGGTCCGCCAACAGAACCACCCCATCCCGCGCTGGGATCGCCAGATCACGCTGCACCCCTACGGATGGCGACCGAACCGGCGGAAGACCGAGCAGCCACCCCAGAAGCCGGCCTGACATACTCATTGCCTCACCCCGATTTGTCCCATGAGATGACCTCCCTAGAGGGTCGGGCGCCCGGATCCTTCTAAAACGAACACAGGCCTTCAGCACCAGGCAGACTTCGGGCAGAAAGCTTGCTGCTGAAGCGGACGTACTTGAAGAGTTGCCGCTGCAGATAAGCATGCATGTTCTTCGGATACCAGCCACTCTCGAGGTGAGGGAACTTCTGGGAGGGGCGTTAGGAGGACGATAAGTTTTCCCGGGCCGGCGTATGAAATGTGTTAAAACCGGCTCGAGGCGTTTCCATCGGTGATGCGATGGAGGAAGCGGCTGCTGCGGACTTATTGGGACAGCGGCCCTTCTTCGGAGGAGCAGAACCACGATGAACCCCTCAAGGCGGCCTGAGCCGCACAACTCTTCCGTTCCGGGCCGGGCGGATATCCCCGACGATTTCATTGCTGTCGATGACACCGCTGACTTTAGCTACTACCGGTCCGAACAGGACCTTCTTGCTGGCTTTGAGTCTGTGGGGGAGGCTCGAAGCATTGTTGACCGCCACGGAACCAATTATTGTCTGGCCCTTGACGCCAACCGGCGCATCGTCTTGGGACCTTCCCTCGGCCCGGTGGAATTTCGGTGGCTCCGTCACGCATGGGAGTCTGCCAGGAGCGTGAAATCCCGGAATCATCGACTCCTGCGCTTCCATCCCGGGACGCGTAACCAGTTGCTGCTCGACCTTTTCGAAATCCTTGCTCTGGAGCGCGTAATCGACCCGTTCCCAGGTCCGTGGATCTTAGAAATGGATGGCCCTCCGGAACGGCTGCAGAGCCTCCACGAGGTCGACGATAGGCTCGCAGGCGCCGCGCAGCTGGAACACGTCCGGGTGCGGGACCCGTTCAGGCGGACCTACCGGCCGGTGCGGCGTCGCAAACGACGTTTTTCCCGGTTGGCGCAGGATCCCGTGGTCTATGTCGAAGTCCATCCCGCCCGTTGATTGCAGGCGTTTTGCGGTGGCAGGCATCCCGCGCCCGTTAAGACGGCGTCAAGATCCGACCTCCGGGCATTAGGGAAATGTCAGGATCGCGGTTGTGCCGCCGTGGAGGGGTTTGACTGGGATCAGCCCCGCAAACGGGGTGCACATGAAAGGAACAAGCAATGGCCGACATGGCTGTGGTAGGAATCCTCCTGGTCACCATGGGGTTTGTGATGTGGGCCGGTCACCTTCTGGTCGGAATGGTCGGAAGCGCCGATGATGGAACGGGGGAGGGATGAGTGCTGACGCGATCATGTGGCTCGTCCTGCTGATTGCCGGGCTGGGCCTCTTCGGCTACCTGCTGGCGGTCCTGATCCATCCGGAAAAGTGGTGAGCAGGACGTGACGTTCAATACTGCCTCGTTCCTCGTGCAGGTCGCCGCGCTGGTGGTGGTTCTCGCCGCCCTGCACAAGCCGCTGGGGGTTTACCTCGTCCGGGTTTTCGAGGGCAAAACGTCAAGCCGGCCCGAGCGTCTGTTCTATAGGCTTGCCGGGATCGACGCCGGCACTGAGCAGACCTGGCCGGTGTACCTTCGCAGTGTCCTGGCGTTCTCTGCTGTCTCGATCCTGGCCGTGTTCGCCCTGCAGCGGCTGCAGGGCGTCCTGCCGGGCAGCGGGTCCCTATCCGGCGTGGACCCGTGGATTGCCATGAACACGGCCATTTCCTTTGTGACCAACACGAACTGGCAGACCTATGCGCCGGAGACCACGGTGGGCATTTTCGTGCAGATGACTCTGCTTGCGGTGCAGAACTTCCTCTCCGCCGCGGTCGGCATCGTCGTCGTCGCCGCCCTGATCCGCGGCGTCGCCCGCACCCGGACACAGCGGTTGGGTAACTTCTGGGTGGATCTGGCCCGGACGTCGTTCCGGATCCTGCTTCCGTTCGCCTTTGTCGCGGCAATGGTGATGGTCCTCGGCGGCGTGGTGCAGAACTTCTGGCCCACCGACGTCGTCAACCAGGCGGCCGGAATCAGCCAGACCCTTCCCGGCGGCCCCGTCGCATCCCAGGAAGCCATCAAGGAGCTTGGAACCAACGGTGGCGGGTACTTCAATGCGAACTCGGCCCACCCGCTTGAGAACCCTAATGTGTTCATCAGCCTCTTCGAGGTGTTCCTCCTCCTGCTTATCCCGTCGGCCCTGCCCTACGCCTTCGGCAGGATGGTCGGAGACCAGAAGCAGGGCTACACAGTGGCCGCGGTGATGGGCACCCTGTGGCTGGCATCGGTTTCGCTGATGGGCTGGGCCGTGGCTTCCGGCCAGGGAACCGCCACGGCGGCGGCCGGCGGACTGGGCGAGGGTTTTGAACAGCGCTTCGGGCCCGTGCCGGGCGCGATCTTCGCCGCATCCACCACGCTGACCTCCACCGGCGCCGTGAACACCGCCCATGATTCCCTGCCGCCGCTGGCAGGCGGAGTGGCCATGGTGAACATGATGCTCGGCGAGGTCGCCCCCGGCGGAACCGGGTCCGGACTCTACGGCATGCTGATCCTGTCCATCATCTCCGTCTTCATCGCAGGTCTCATGGTCGGTCGCACGCCGGAGTACCTGGGCAAGAAAATCGGCCCGACGGAAATGAAGCTCGCCGCCATGTACATCCTCGTCACCCCGACCCTGGTCCTGGCCCTGGCCGGCATCACCGTCCTGCTGCCGGACATCATGACCAACGCCCCGTCAACCGGCCCCCACCAGTTCAGCGAAGTGCTCTACGCCTTCACCTCCGGGGCCAACAACAACGGCTCCGCGTTCGGCGGCATCACCACCTCAGGCCCGTTTCTCTCGGTCATGATGGGCCTGGCCATGCTGTTGGGCCGTTTCCTGCCCATCGCCCTTGTCCTTGCACTGGCCGGGTCCCTCGCCCGGCAACAACGCATCCCGGCATCGGCCGGAACCGTTCCCACGCACGGATGGCTGTTCGGTTCACTGCTCCTGGGCGTGACGGTCGTCCTGACCGCGCTGAGCTATTTTCCGGCCCTTGCCCTGGGGCCCCTTGCAGAAGGACTCCTCAAATGACACCGTCCCGGACGGACACCGCCGCCGCCGAAACTTACGCCGACGGCAACCCCCTCGGCACCCACGGCGAACACAAACACCACACCAAAGCCCCGGCAAAACTCACGCTCGCCAGCGTCATCGCCGCACTGCCCCTGGCTGTCCGGAAACTCTCCCCGCGGCAGATGATCCATTCCCCGGTCATGTTCACCGTCCTGGTAGGGGCTGCCCTGTGTACGGCGATCTCCCTTTACCGGCCGTCGGTGTTCGGCATCGCGGTCACGGCCTGGCTGTGGCTCACCGTCCTCTTCGGAACCCTGTCCGAATCCATCGCGGAGGGCCGCGGCAAGGCCCAGGCCGACAGCCTCCGCGCCAGCCGCAAAGGCGTCCAGGCCCGGCTCCGGCAGCCTGACGGCACCACCAAAGAGGTCCCGGGCACGGAGCTGCGGCTCAACGACATCGTCATCTGCGAAGCCGGGGACGTCATCCCCTCGGACGGCGAGATCATCGAAGGGCTGGCCAGCGTCGACGAATCGACCATCACGGGTGAATCAGCGCCTGTCATCCGCGAATCCGGCGGTGACAGGTCTTCCGTCACCGGTGGCACAAAAGTCCTCTCGGACCGGATTGTCATCCGCATCACCGCCGAGCCGGGACAGACGTTCATTGACCGGATGATCAAGCTCGTCGAGGGCGCTGTCCGGCAAAAAACCCCAACGAAATCGCACTTCACGTGCTTCTGGTGTCCCTGACCATCGTGTTCCTGGCCGTGACCATGTCCCTGGCCCCGTTCGCTTCCCTGGCCGGCGCCACACCGTCACCAATCGTGCTGGTGGCCCTGCTGGTCTGTCTGATCCCCACCACCATTGGGGCGCTGGTCCCGGCGATCGGCATAGCCGGTATGGACCGCCTGGTCCAGCACAACGTGCTGGCCACCTCCGGGCGTGCCGTGGAAACCGCCGGGGACATCACCACGCTCCTGCTGGACAAGACCGGAACCATCACCTACGGCAACCGCCGCGCCGTCAACTTCTTCCCCGCCAATCACGTGGAGAGGACCCAACTCATCGAAGCGGCGCGGATCTGCAGCCTCGCCGACGAAACCCCCGAGGGACGGTCCATCGTGGATCTTGCCGCTGACAAAGGCGTGACCGGATCCGATCTGGCCACACTCGAACGCAGCTCCGGTGAATATGCCGTGGTCCCCTTCAGCGCCAGCACGCGCATGAGCGGTCTGGACCTCGACGGGCTGCAGATCCGCAAAGGCGCCGCCTCCACGGTGGCCGCATTCGTCGCCGAATACGGCGGCCACACCCCGGCGGAAGTCGACCACCGGGTCAAGGGAATTTCGGCCTTGGGCGGCACACCCCTGCTCGTGGCGCAGATTGACAGGAACGGCCGGGCGGACGTCCTGGGAACCGTCCACCTCGCCGACGTCGTCAAACCCGGCATGCACGCCCGCTTCGCCGAACTGCGGCAAATGGGCATCCGCACCGTGATGATCACCGGCGACAACCCCATCACCGCCAAGGCCATTGCCGCCGAAGCAGGCGTCGATGATTTCCTGGCCGAGGCCACCCCGGAGGACAAGCTCGCGGTGATCAAAAAAGAGCAGGCCGCAGGCAGGCTCGTGGCCATGACCGGCGACGGCACCAACGACGCCCCGGCCTTGGCGGCGGCGGACGTCGGAGTCGCCATGAACTCCGGCACCCCGGCCGCGAAGGATGCCGCCAACATGGTGGACCTCGACTCCGACCCCACCAAGCTCATCAACATCGTCGGCATCGGCAAGCAGCTGCTCATCACCCGCGGCGCACTGACCACCTTCTCGGTAGCGAATGACGTCGCCAAGTACTTCGCGATCGTCCCGGCCCTGTTCACCGCCGCCTTCCCAGGGCTGGGCCTGCTGAACATCATGGGCCTGGCCACCCCGTCCTCGGCCATCCTGTCCGCGGTGATATTCAACGCCCTGATCATCATCGCCCTGGTGCCGCTCGCGCTCCGCGGAGTCAAATACCGTGCCGTCTCTGCCAACCAGGCGCTGGCCCGGAACCTGCTGATCTACGGGCTCGGCGGGCTCATCGCCCCCTTTATCGGCATCAAGATCATCGACCTGATAATCTCCCTCATCCCCGGAATCGGCTAGGAAGATCCCCATGAACACTCTCACCGGCTACCTCCGGCAGGCAGGCACCGCCCTCCGGTTCCTGCTCTTCGCCACGCTGGTCCTCGGCGTGGCCTATCCCCTGGCCGTCTTTGGAGCCGGGCAGCTCATCGCCCCCTACCAGGCCAACGGCTCCATCATCAAGGACAGCGCCGGCGCCCCGGCGGCCTCGGCCCTGATCGTTCAGTCATCCGCGGACGACGCGGGCGTGCAGGATCCGCGGTGGTTCCATGCCCGGCCCTCGGCGGTGAAATGGGACCCGGCATCGTCCTCCGCCAGCAACCTTGGGCCCAATGATCCCAATCTCCTCGACGCCGTCGCCGGAAACCGGTCCGCCGTCGCCGAATCCGAAGGCATCAACGAAAGGGACGTTCCCGCGGACGCCGTAACGGCCAGCGGATCGGGGCTGGATCCACATATCTCCCCGGAGTACGCCCGGCTTCAGATACCACGTGTCGCCGCTGCCCACGGGCTGAGCCCCGAGGCCGTCCAGGCCCTCGTCGCGAGGCATACCAGCAGCGGGCTCGAGGCGTTCCTGGGCCAGCAGTCCGTAAATGTCACAGCCCTGAACCTTGACGTGGGCTCAGCGGCGCAGTCCGGCACCCAACAGTGACCCCTGTCGTCACTGAAGTGGAAGAATGACGGCATGGCACGTGGAACGCTGCGGATATTTCTTGGGGCCGCCCCCGGGGTAGGCAAAACCTACGAAATGCTTGAGGAAGCCCACCGCCTGCTCAAGCGCGGCGAAGACGTCGTCGTCGCCTTCGCCCTGGATCACGGCCGCGCGGAGACCCGTGCGCTTATGGAAGGGCTCGAGATCATCCCGCCCCGGCGTCTGCCATACCGGGGCACCGAGTTCGACGAAATGGACCTGGACGCTGTCATCCGGCGCGCACCCGGCACCGCCGTCGTGGACGAATACGCCCACTCGAACATCCCCGGCAGCCGGCACGCCAAACGTTGGGAAGACATCGACGAACTTCTCGACGCCGGCATTAGCGTCCTGTCCACAGTGAACATCCAGCACCTGGCGTCCCTCGGCGACGTCGTCGCCTCCATCACGGACGTGCGCCAGGCCGAAACCGTTCCGGACGACGTCGTGCGAAGGGCCGACCAGATCCACCTGGTCGACATCTCTCCGGAGCTGCTGCGCCAGCGCCTGGGGGATGGCAAGATCTACGCCCCGGACAAGATCGATGCCGCGCTCTCGAACTACTTCCGCCTGGGTAACCTGACCGCACTCCGCGAACTGGCCTTGTTGTGGCTCGCGGACCGGGTGGACGAGGGCCTGGCCAGATACCGGGCCGAAAACGACATCCAAGCCACCTGGCCGGCCCGCGAACGCATTGTGATCGGGCTGACCGGCGGCCCTGAAGGAGACATCCTGATTCGCCGCGGCGCCCGGATCCTGAACCGGGTCAACGGCGGGGACCTGCTCGCAGTCCACGTCCGCGCCGCCGACGGAGTTGCCAGCGAATCACCGCAGGCACTCGAAGCCCAACGCCGCCTCATCCAGGACCTCGGCGGCAGCTACCACATCGTCGCCGGAGAAGACCCCGCCGGCGCCCTCCTTGACTTCGCCCGCAGCGTCAACGCCACCCAGATCGTCGTCGGCACCTCCAGGCACGGGAAACTCGAATCCGTCCTCGATGGCCTGCTCGGCGGGGGCATCGGCACCAAAGTGGTCCGCGACTCCGGAGACATCGACGTCCACATGGTTTCCCACCCGCTAAGCGGACGCGGGGCCGGCCCGCAACGCCAACGCGACCTCGGCCGCACCCGGGTCGCCGCTGGCTTCATCCTGGCAATCGTGCTGCCCGCGCTGCTGCAATGGCTGCTCGGCCTGAACGCGGAACCAAACGTCGCCACCGCCGTACTCGTCCAGCTCACAGGCTCGATCACCGTGGCCCTCATCGGCGGTTTCTGGCCTGCCATCCTCGCCGCCCTCTGGAGCAGCCTGCTGGTCAACTACTTCTCCACCGCTCCGTTCCGGACCCTGACCATCCAGGACCCCCAGAACGTCCTCGCCCTCCTGGTCTTCGTCGGCGTCTCCGCCGCCGTCGCCGTCGTCGTGGACCTCTCGGCCCGCCGCTCCAAAGAGGCCGCCCGCGCCCGCGCCGAAGCCACGACGCTGTCGGACCTTACCCGCCGCACGGCGACCTCCGAAGACACCGTCGCCGACCTGCTGCAGCAGGCACTGGACGTCTTCAACATGCGCGGAGCTGCCCTGTACGACACCGCCGGCGCCACGGCCCGGAACCCCGAAAAGAACTGGAAAATCATCGCCCACGCCGGCGATGTACCCACTCCGGCAACCGACGACCCCGCCTCGGCAGCCCAGGACATCCGGACCGAAAATTCCCAACAAATAGATCCGGCAACGCAGCTGGTGCTCTACGGGCGCCCCCTGCCGGGGAGCCAACGACGGCTGCTCGCGGTGTTCGGTGTGCATCTCGCCGCCCAGCTTGAGCTTCTGCAACTGGCCGCCAGCCGGAGAGAAGTCCTCCGCCTCGCCGAGAGTAACACCATGCGCACCTCCATCCTGCGCGCCGTATCCCATGATCTCCGCACCCCGCTGGCCGGAATCAAACTCGCAGTAGGCAGCCTCCTACAGAAGGGCGTGCACTACACCCCCGGACAGCAACACGAGCTGCTGCAGACCATCGACGAATGCTCCGACCGGCTGGACCATCTCGTGGGAAACCTGCTCGACATGTCCCGAATCACCTCCGACGCAGCCAAACCCCTTCTGCGGCCCGTGCGCTGGTACGACGTGATCCCCGCAGCCCTGCACGGCACCCATGCAGGCCGCGCCCGCGTCGACCTGCCACCCAACATGCCGGAAATCGACGCCGACCCCGGAATGCTCGAACGAGTCATCGCTAACGTCGTCGAAAATGCAATCAAATACGCTCCCGGCTCCGACATCGTCGTCGTCGGCACCGCCGGCGGACTCAGCAACGAAACCCTGGCCGGTCACCCGGCCGGTGAACTCCGCATCATCGACCACGGCCGGGGAGTGCCGGCGGAAAGTGTCCTGGAAATGTTCCGCCCCTTCCAACGGCTCGACGATATCCCTCAAACGAGCGGTGTCGGCCTCGGCCTGGCCGTAGCAAAGGGATTCACAGAAGCCATGGGCGGCACCCTCACTGCAGAACAAACACCAGGAGGAGGGCTTACCATGGTCATCCGGCTCAGGCTCTCCACCGGCACAACCACAGACGACATGCACGGGCAGGCCCCGGTGCTTCCCCAGTCATTCCTCGCCGGCCGGACACACGCCCTGCCCCTACAGCCATCACGGACAGAGACACCATGACCGCCGTCCTGGTCGTGGATGACGACCCGCACCTGCTCAAAATCCTGAAGATCACACTCGAAGCCAACGGCTACTCCGTTACCACCGCCGCTGACGGGGAATCCGGACTTCTCGCAGCCACCCGCCACCCGCTGGCACTGATCATCCTGGACCTCGGCCTGCCTGACATCGACGGCACAACAGTCATCAAACAGCTTAGAAGCTGGAACCCGGTCCCCATCCTCGTCCTGTCAGCCGGCCACACCTCCGATGACAAGGTCGAGGCACTCGACGCCGGCGCCGACGACTACATCACCAAACCCTTCGGTCCGGACGAACTCCTCGCCCGCATTCGCGCGCTGTTGCGTAGGACGGTCGAGCACAAAGCCGAACCTGTCGTCCACACTGACGCCTTCACCGTGGACCTGGTCAAACACCGCGTCACACGCGACGGGAATGACGTCCGATTGACCCCCATCGAATGGAACATCCTCGAACTCATGGTCAGAAACCCGGAAAAACTGATCACCCAACAGCAGATGCTCGCCGAAGTCTGGGGACCCAGATACGCCAAAGAAGCCAACTACCTGCGCGTCTACATGGCACAGCTCCGGCGCAAACTCGAACCCGACACTGCCAACCCCCGCCACCTCCTCACCGAAGCCGGCATCGGCTACAGATTCCAGCCGTGATCAACCAATGACTGGGCGGACGGCGGCTTCGGAGGCTTGGATCCATCAGGTTCCCATTTGCTCCGGCGGTTGCTTGCCGACGAATGACAGACTTCCACTGCCGGGTCGTGCAATTGCTGCTGAAGTGGCAGGCTGCGGCCATGAGTATCGAGCAATGGTGGCCGAAGCTTAAGCCGTCAACCCAGGCATGGCTGATTAAGAACAATGGCGACGCGGTCCCGGCCGTGATGGTCGCTGAGATCACAAACGCCGGAGGGACCGTCGCCACTGATGCCTGGTGGGTTGGTCACAGCGGCCGGTCGGGATTCTATTTCTCGGACGAGGCCGTCGACTGGATCGAGGCGGTCGGGAACGGCGAAACGCCCAAAGCTCACTGAGTCGCGCCAACATCCGCCCTCGCCGAATCGGGGGACTGTTTTACTTGGCGGCGACGGACGTTCTGTCAGCCGACGTCGATAATCCTTGGGATGGGGCTGATGGATCCTGCCCCGATTATGAAGGGCTGGAGATTCCCCATGGCCGCAAATTGGAATGGTCGCCCGGCCCGCGATGTTATAGGCGGCAGGGCCACCCAGCTTGTTATCGCGTGGCCGTATTTCGCTTGCTTTTGTATTCGTTGAGGGCCCGCAGCGCCGCCACAATGCTCCAGAGGGCGGCCAGGAACCCCCACGAGAGGCTGGCGTGCGGCGTCAGGGCCAGGAAGATGAGGCCGGCGATCGCTGCTATGTCAAGGAGGAGGACGGGCCAGTATTTGTTGGTCCGGGACTCTCCCTCCCTTGATCTGTCATGGGTCGGTCTCTGTACCTGTGCGTCCGCCGTCCCGGATCTGGTCGTCCGTTTCCAGCAGGGCCGCGAGGGCGGCCAGGGCCGGCACGGCGCCTTCGATGGCTTTCTGGTACGTCTTGGGCAGCCGTTGCAGGGCGAAGCCGAGCCGGCGGTCGTTGGCTGCCTGCCAGGCGCTGAGCACGTCCGTTCCCTTGGCGCTCAGGCTGAGGCTTACGGACCGCCGATCGCCGGGGCGGGTTATGCGTTCTACAAGACCGGAAGTCACCATCTGCTGGACCAGGTTGCTCACGGTGTTGGTGGCCAGGCGCTGGCGCGCAGCAAGTCCACTGACGCCCAGGCCTGGTTCATCAGCCAGACGTTGCAGCATTTCGACCTGGGCCATGGGCAGGGACTCCCACGGAAACTCCTGCCGCACGCTCGAACGCAGAACCCGGCGCAGCCGGGTGATGGCGCCGGTCAATGACCAGGCATCCGCGCCGGTCTGGGCCGCCCCGGGTTCCCGTACAGATACCTCGGCCGTGTTCATGAGGCCAGCTTATCGCGATAGGTCGCTGTATAGAATAGTTCTGTGACCGAACCAATTCCTGTGCGTGCCGCTCCTGCGGGCGTCGAAAGACAGTCCTCCCGAGGGGGCTGTTCAAGGAGCCTGCGAGGCCGGACTGGGTCCGTCGGCGGCCAGGAGCGCCGTGGCTGGTCGTGGCGACGGTGTGCATCGGTGCGTTCATGGGGCAACTGGACGCCAGCATCGTGACGCTGGCGGTTCCGAGCATCAGGACCGACATGAACGCTCCGCTTTCCCAGGTTGAGTGGGTGGCGCTGATCTATCTGCTGGTGCTGGTGGGGAGTATTTCCGCTATTGGCCGTCTGGCCGACATGTTGGGCCGAAAGCTGCTGTACGTCTACGGGTTCGCCCTGTTCACGCTCGCGTCGCTGGCGTGTGGGCTTGCCCCCGACATCACCTGGCTTCTCGTGGCCAGGGCGGTTCAGGCGGTGGGCGCGGCCATGCTCCAGGCCAACAGCGTGGCGTTGATCCGGACCAGCATGCCGGCTGGAAAGCTCGGCAAGGCTATCGGCCTGCAGGGTGCGGCGCAGGCCGTCGGGCTGGCCATGGGCCCCTCGGTCGGAGGGCTGCTCATCAGCGCGGGCGGGTGGCGCTGGGTGTTTTTCGTCAACATCCCCGCAGGGATCATCGGCATGCTGCTGGGCTGGTTCCTCCTCCCACGCACCCGTGTGAAGGCCCCCCGGACCGGGATGGACTGGCTCGGACTGGTGTTTTTGATGCCCGCCGTCGGGACCCTGCTTCTGGCGCTGACCGAGGCCTCCAGGCTCGGCTTTGCCAGCCTGATTGTCCTGGCCCTGCTGGCATCGTCGCTGATTCTTTTCGTCTTCTTTGTTCTACAGGAACGCCGGACGCCCTACCCGCTGGTGGACCTGTCCCTGTTCGGGGCCGGAACGTTCAGCCGAGGCATCGCCTCGGGACTGCTGAGCTATCTGGTGCTCTTCGGGGTCCTGTTCGTGACACCGCTGTATCTGGAATCGGCGCATTCCCTTCCGTCGGCACAGGCGGGCCTGCTACTGACGGTCCTTCCCGTCGCACTGGCTGTGGCGGCGCCCGTTGCGGGCCAGATAGCGGACAGGCGCGGCGTCCGTTTGCCGACGTCTGCCGGCATGGGCCTGACTGCGGCCGCACTGGTGATGCTGGGCCTTTCGTCAGGCAACCTGTGGGTCATGGGTGCCGCCCTTGCCGTCATGGGACTGGGTCTGGGCCTGTTCACCCCGGCTAACAACGCAGCCGTTGCAGCGGCCGGCCACGAGCACCAGGCGGGAATGGTCAGCGGAGTCTTGAACATGACCAGGGGCGTGGGAACATCCCTGGGCGTCGCACTCGGCGCCGCCGCCTACTCGCTGGCCGCCGGCGTCAGCGGCGGCGCGGCAGGGCCCGCGCCCTCCACACTGGGCTTCCGGATGGCCGTGGCACTTTTTGCCGTACTGGGCGTCGTCGCCGCCGTGTTGTCGCTTCTTGGCCGGCAAGTTCCTGCCACAAGGCGGCAGGGCCGGGGGAGGGCCCCGGACCCGGGTGATTCGTCCGGCCCGGCCCCGGAGCCGCAATCGCCCACCCCCTCCCCGAAACATTCCCGACAGGATCCTTTCCCGCTATGACTGCCAGTGATTCCTTCATTCCGTCCCCGACCGTCAGCGCCTTCCATGTGGGCCCCCTGACCATCCACTTCTATGCCCTCTGCATCATGGCCGGCATCGCGGTAGCCATCTGGCTGGGATCCCGGCGTTGGACGGCCCGCGGCGGACGCCCCGGCCAGGTGCTGGACATCTGCCTGTGGGCCCTACCCGCAGGGATCATCGGTGGCCGGATCTACCACGTCATAACCGACCCCGAACTCTACTTCGTTCCGGGCAGGAACCCCTGGAACGCCTTCGCGATCTGGGACGGTGGCTTGGGCATCTGGGGCGCTATTGCCTTGGGGTGTCTCGGAGCGTGGATCGGCTGCCGCAGGGCAGACGTCTCACTTGTTGCCTTCCTGGACGTGGTGGCACCGGGCGTGCTCTTTGCCCAGGCCCTGGGCCGGTGGGGAAACTGGTTCAACAACGAGCTCTACGGCGACCCGACCACGCTGCCTTGGAAACTTCAGATTCACCAAATGGACGCTGCCACCGGTTCTGCGCTCACCGACCCCTCCGGCGCCCCGGTGGTGCTCGGCTATTTCCAGCCCACGTTCCTCTACGAGTCCGTCTGGTGCGTGGCGGTTGGGTTTCTGATCCTGTACCTGGACCGGCGGTTCACCCTCGGCGCCGGAAGCGTCTTCGCGCTCTACGTTGCGGGCTACACGGCCGGACGGTTTGCCTTTGAACTGATGCGCTCCGACTACGCCAACCTGATCCTGGGGCTCCGGGTGAACACCTGGGTCGCGGCACTGATCTTCCTGGCAGGGGCCCTCGCATTTGTGTTGCTGTTCCGCCGCGGACGGTCCGTCGCCATCCCCGCCGGCGCCGCCCGGCAACCGCCGTCGTCCGCCCGGGGGCCGAAACGAAGGTCGACACCGAAGGAAAATGCCGATGCTCAGTAAGGACTCGCAATGGCGGAAGATCCTTTCCTTCGTTGTTGCCGGGGCGCTGCGGCGTTCTGACCGCGGGACTGCTTCTTCCCGGGGCCGCGGTGGCGGGAACGGCCGTCAACAGTTCGATCGGCCTGTTTGGCCGGGTACCTGTGTCGCTGGACAAGTCCCCGTTCATCCGGGAAGGCATCGTCTCCATCGAGGACGCGCGTTTCTACCAGCACGGCGGAAGCGACACCACTGGGATCCTCCGGGCCTCGTGGCCACCGCCCAGGGCGGCCGCCAGGGCGCCTCGAACATCACGCAGCAGTACGTGAACAACATGATCATCGAATCCCTCGTCGCCCAGGGCTAAAGCGACCAGGTCAAGCTCGGCTGCTCCAAAACCATCGGTGACAAGCTGCGGGAAATGAAGCTCGCCATTGCCCTGGAGACCAAGTACTCCAAGGACCAGATCCTGCAGGGCTACCTGAACATCGTCTATTTCGGCAACGGCGCCTACGGCATCGACGCCGCAGCCAAAGAGAACTTAAACGTCCCCGCCAGCGCCCTCACCCTGCCCGAGGCCGCAGCCCTGGCCGGCGTCGTGAACAGCCCCGTCTACTAGGACCCCCTGACCGAACCGGACCACGTGGTGGCCCGCAGAAACGACGTCCTGGACAAAACGCTCCAGCAAGGACACATCAATGGCCTGGACCGTCGGTGCCACCCCAGGGATATCCACGGCCTCATGGTTCGGAAGCTACCAGGGCATCGGGCCGCGCTGGGTCAACCAAAACGTCACCATCAACGGAAAGTATTATGCCGCCGCCACGGCGCCGATATTGCCGGCGGCCAATGGGGACGCCTGATGAACGCCGCGGCGCCGCAGTACTCCACCGCGCCGTTCGCCCGGCCCCCCTGCCCCCATGGTGGGACGATGAGGCCGGCCGGCACAGCCACCAGATGAATCAGGACATGGGGGGCTGCGGCAAGCGACCTGCGTGCCGACCAGCACAGGTCTTTGGCGGGCCAAAGGCCGGCCTCGCTGTTATTGAAGGAGCCGTCATGCCGGACACTGCATTTTCGAACGTTAACCCGGGAGGCGAGGCCCCGCGGGGCGTTCTGGTCCAGTTCGCTGGACCGGCCGAGAGCGCCAGGCTCGCCGCAGCATTGCGCGGTGCGTGTAACGCAGTGGCGGCCCTCACTCCGGGTGTCCCTATCGAGGTCGCCGTTCAGGGCCCGGGAGTCGGTCTGCTGGCGACAGATTCAGTCTTGGGGAGTCCATCAGCGAAGCCCTCGGCCAGGGCATCCGGATCCTTGCCTGCGGGAACAGTCTGCGTTCGGTGGAACTGACACCGGGGCAGTTGCTTCCCGGTGTCGGTTCCGTGCCGGCTGCCGTGGCCCGTCTGGCGACGCGGCAGTGGGAAGGCTGGGCGTACATCCGTCTGTAAGGCCCGCTGCCATCAGGCGTCCGGGCCGCCCGGCGGACCTGGCCTGGTGGGAAAGAGCTGCCGGCAGGTAGTGCACACACCGCCTGTATCCCCATCGGCGGAGGGTGATACGGCTTTCCGCTCGAGTTCGAGGCGCTCCCGCAGTGCCCAGCCCAACAAAGCCAGGGAGAGGAGTGCGAAGGCGGGCTGGATCACCTCCGCCTGCACTGCGGGGTCGGCGCCGGTGAACAGATGTGCGGCCAGGGTCTCCTGGCCTGTGGACGTTGCGAGCACCAGCCCGGTGAGGCCAAATATGGGCCAGCGGGCGTCACAGACGGTGGCCTCGGCCCCGATCGGCGCGCCGATGTAGCTGCCGACTACGAGGCCGGCCAGAATCGAACCGACTGCGACAACTACGGCATTCCACCAGGCGGGTCCGGTTACTGTCATCATGCCGTTCATTGAGAGGACAACAGCCGCGGCGGCGGCAGCGGCGATGCCAGCAGCGGCCGCCCGCGACCACTGCCAGCTGCGAAGTTGGCGCCAGCCACGGCCCAGGGTATCCAGCCGTGCATAAACCCTTTCACGGTCGCCGTCGGCCAAGATTTCTTGCTCGATCCGGCCGTTCGTATCCATGTCGGCTCCTAGCTGCGCACGGGTTGTGCGGGCGCCGATGGGCGGCGGGCGTGCAGTGCGGTCCAGATGACGACGACAGCGACCAGGGTCATCGCGAGGAAACCGAGTCCGGAGTAGCCCACCGAGGCCAGGACCGGGCCGGCCAGGGCACCGCCGACGGCGCCGGCGGCATTCATGCTCAAGTCCGAGATCCCCTGGATGGCGGGCCGGTCCTGGATGTGGACCGATTCCGCAACCATAGCCGAGCCCGCCACTACCGAAGCCGACCATCCGAGTCCCAGCAGGACGAGGCTGATCGTGACGGCGGTGCGGGAGTCCGCCGCGACACCGGCGATCAGCAGGGAGGCCAGGAGCATGGCCTGGCCCACGAGCACGACGGGCAGCCTGCCGGCTTTGTCCGCCAGACAACCGAAAATGGGGGAGAGGGCGTACATCCCGGCGATGTGCAGGCTGATGGTGAAGCCCACGATTACCAGGCTTGCTCCGTGCTCGCGCAGGTGGACCGGCGTCATGGACATGAGTGCCACCATGGTGGCGTGGCTGAGTGCGACAGCGGCCACCGCATAGCGTGCCCTCGGGTTGCTGCGCAGTATCAGCGAACCGCTCCGTGGCCGGGGTGCCTTGACGCTCAAGTCGCGCATCGACATCGCCGCCAGCAACGGGTCGGGTCTCAGCCCGGTCAGGTACACGAGGGCCGCGCCCAGTTGCGCAGCCACAGAGAAGGCGAAGGCGCCTGTCAGGGGCGGCAGGCCGAGCACCGCGCCAACGGCTTCGCCCGGGCCGAAGAGGTTCGGCCCAAGCACTGCCCCGATGGTGGTGGACCAGACAACGATCGAGAGGTCCCGCGCCCTGGTGCCGGGCCGGGCAAGGTCAGTGGCGGCGAACCTTGCCTGCAGGTTGACCGCGGATCCCGCTCCGAGCAGCATCAAACCGAGCAGCAGCAGGGGAAAGACCGACACCGAAGCTGACGTGATGGCAATGACGGCCCCGGCTCCTGCGATGAGCGCCCCGGTGGACAGTGACCGCCGCCGTCCCGGGCGACTGCGAGCCGGGCAAGAGGCACGGCAGCGACGGCTGCCCCGAGGGTACTCATGGTGGCGGCCATGCCCGACCACGCTGGTGATCCGGAAAGCTGTGCCGCGAGCAGGGAGCCCAGGGACAAGGTGGCGCCCATCCCGATGCCGCCGAGGATCTGGCCGCTGACCAGGACGGAGACTACCTTGCGTTGTCCCGGGACGCCTACGGCGTGTCCGGCGAGGGATGCGGGGGACCGTGGTCCAGTGGACACGGGAGGTGTTGCCATTCTGACAGTATCTCAGATACCCCGAGGGGTATGCAAGCCTTCCGCGGGGCTTGGCAAGCGATACCCCCTGGGGTATTATTGGGTTGTATAGCCAACTTACCTTAGGAGTCAGAATGTGCAGTCCCGTCAGTTGCAACAAATGTGGAAAGATCACCTGGGCCGGCTGCGGTGAGCACGTCGAGTCGGTAATGGCCGACGTCCCGACGGAACAGCGTTGCACCTGCGCCTGACCCAGCTGCCCCAGGCCTGCCCGGCAACGCGTCCCCGGACTCCGGGGGCGCGTTGCTGAAACCTCGACCTGTGCCGGACGCAGCCATGGCCCTGGATGCGTCCGGTCGGTCCCGAGGGTGCAACCGAAGGCCAGGCGGCAATCCGCAGGGTCTGCTGTCAGCGTTTTGGTCCTGTCAGCATGATCCACAAGTCTCGTGGGGCGTGCCGGTCGGCTGGCTTGCCGGGCGTGAGATTGTTCCTTCGGCGCGCCGAGCGTTGCTGTGCATGGAGCTGCCGCCCTTAATGGCGTGGATGACGCGCGCTTTCCCGGCCGCGTCGGGCTCCACCCTAGGGGTTTTCGTTTGGGTGTCCGGGGTCGCCGGCGAAGGCCACCGAGATCTCGGGGGCTGTTGTCAGTGAGTTGTGCACGGTGCAGTGGGAGGCGACGGCGAGGAGAGCCTCGCGGCGTTCGGCGGGCACGCCGGCGGGGATGGTGAGGTGCACATCGATCCGGGCGACGCGTGCAGGGCGTGAGCCCATCTGGAAGTCCGCGTCCACGGCCAGGCCTTCGGTGGGCAGGTTGTGCCGGTCCAGGTAGCGGCGGGCGTAGAACGCGACGCAGCCTGCGAGGCTCGCAATGAACAGCTCCGTGGGGGTGGGGCCGGTGTCTTCCCCGCCGTCGCCGGCCGGCTGGTCGGTCCGGATGACGTGCCCGCGGACATTGATGTCGAAGCGGTCTCCGCCCCGGTGCACGACGCGTACCGGCTGGCGGTCCCCGGATGTAAGGTCAGCGGCGGGCTTTGTGCTGCCGGGGGCTGTGATGACTGGTTCGCTGCTCATATGATGTGCTTCTCGATCCGTCTGTTGGTCATGCCGCGGAAGCCCCCGTCCGGGGCCGGGGGTCAGGTGGCTTCCTAGGATGCCGTGGCGGCTGCCACTTTCGCCCGGACCTCTTCCATGTCCAGTTCTTTGATGCCGATGATGAGCTGTTCCAGTCCGGTTGCGTTCATCGCCCCCGGCTGGGAGAAGATGAGGATCCCTTCCCTGAAGGCCATCAGGGTGGGGATGGAGGTGATGCGGGCGGCGGCGGAGAGGCCAGGCTCGGCCTCGGTGTCCACCTTGGCGAAGACGACGTCCGTGTGGGTGTCGGAGGCTTTGCTGAAAGTGGGGGCGAACATCCGGCAGGGCCCGCACCAGGCTGCCCAGAAATCCACCAGGACAATGTCGTTGCCGGTGATGGTGTCGTTGAAGGTCTTTTCGGAAATGTCGATGGTTGCCATGTGAAAATTGTATACCCTGGGGGGTATGCGGGCAATGGGGGAAGTCGGTCGGCGCCAGTTTGCATTAATACCCCCTGGGGTATCATGATGGAGGGGGTAACTACCCGCCCGGGCTGCCGGACACCATGAAAGGACACCAGCATGAAGAGTATTTCAGTGGACGACCTGGCAGCACTTGGGTCTGATGTTTCCATCATCGACGTCCGGGAAGAGGGGGAGTACTCGGAGGCGTGCGTCCCGGGAACAAGGAACATTCCGCTCTCGCGTTTCCAGCAGTCCCTCGGTGACGTTCCGGTCGGTCGGACGGTCTATGTGATGTGTGCTTCCGGGGGCCGCAGTTCCCGGGCCGCGGCGCACCTCGCAGCGGAGGGTTATGACGCGGTGAATGTCATGGGTGGCATCACCGAGTGGTACCGCAACGGGCACCTTGTCACCTACCGGTCCGGCGGCAAGTGAGGATGTCCTCCACCGTCAGCCTCCCGCAGCTCCAAACCGGACCGGACTCCGGCAGGCGCCGCACGGTGAACCGGCTCAAGCGCGCCCGGGGCCAGCTCACGGCGCTGATTGCCGCCGTCGAATCCGGGGCTGACTGCCGGAACGTTGTCACCCAGCTGTCGGCGGTCCGCGGTGCCCTGGACAAGGCCGGATTCGAACTGATCTCGGCGGCGATGCGCGACGGCCTCACCGATCCCGCGGACGTCCTCCCGGCAGGCGGCGGGCAGCCTGGGCTGCCGGCCCAGAGGCCCACCCTGAAGGAAATCCGCACGCTTTTCCTGCGCCTGATCTAGGCCGGCTCCGGCCAGTGCCAGGGCAACGGGCGCCCAGCCCAAATATCCAGCACAACAGCCCCGTCCAACCGAAAGGTCCAGCCCATGGAAATCACCCCGGATCAGCTCGCGGAGCAGCTCAAGAGCGGCAGCGGCGCCCAGATCGTCGATGTCCGCGAAACAGCTGAAGTCGCCGATGGCATGATCCCCGGGGCGAAGCATATTGCCCTGGGTGAACTTGCCGGCCGCCTCAACGAGCTGGACAGGTCCCAACCTGTCATTGCCGTGTGCCGGAGCGGACGCCGCAGCGCCGCGGCCGCGGGCCAGCTCACGGCCGCGGGCTTCACGGCCTACACCGTGCCCGGCGGAATGCTCGACTGGACAGCCGCAGGCCTCCCCACGAGCTGACCCCCGGACCGCCCTGGCGGCATGCCCCCCAAATGCCGCCCGGGCTTCCACCTGCCCGGCCCCGGTCCCTGACACCGGGAACCGGGCGGTGGGCGGCGGCCACCCGCGGGTGCGGGGCCGCCACCAGAAATGCTCCAAGACTTACCGAAAGAGACAATGACTACCTTGACTTCCTTGAACACGACCAATTCCGCTGATTCTGCTCCCCGGTCCATCGATGCCTCGACCCTGAAGGCCTGGGAAGACAACCACGACGACCTGATGATCATCGACGTGCGCAGTGGTGCGGAGTTCGATTCCCTGCACATCAAGGGTTCCTACCACGTCCCGCTTCCAATGCTCAGTGAGCACACTGAGGAGTTCGCGGCGAAGATGGGCACCCGCGTGGTCCTGGTCTGCCAGTCCGGCAACCGGGCCGAGCAGGCCCGTAAGCACCTGGATTCCGTCGGGCTGGCCGGCGCCAGTGTCCTGACCGGGGGAGTCCCCGCCTACGCCGCCGCTGACGGAAACGTTGTCCGCGGCCGTGGCCCCTGGGCCCTGGAACGCCAGGTCCGGATGACCGCGGGTTCCCTGGTGCTCGCCAGCATCGTCGCGGCGAAATTCGTCTCACCCAAGCTGGGCCTGGTTGCCGGCGGGATCGGGGCGGGCCTGACGTTCTCCGCTGCCACGAACAGCTGTGCCATGGGCCAGGTGCTCTCCAGGATGCCGTGGAACCGCTCCGCCAATGAGCCCACCGCGCACCAGGCCCTGCAGAACCTGGACGCCCGGGCATGATCATCTCCGCGGCGGCGTTCGGGCTGATCGTCGGCGCCCTGTTGGGCCTGGTCGGAGGCGGCGGATCCATCCTCGCCGTGCCCGCCCTGGTCTATGGCGTGGGGCTGCCGCTTGCCGCGGCGATCCCGATGTCGCTGGTCGTTGTCGGCGCGTCCTCCGCCGTCGCGGTGCTGCCCCGGCTGCGGAACGGGGTGAACTGGCGACTGGCGCTGATCATTGGCGCCGCAGGAACCGTGACCGCGTACCTCGGTGCGGTGGTCAACCGGCTCCTGGACCCGAAGATCCTGCTGCTGGCCTTCGCCGCCATTATGGTCTTCGCCGGCGTCCGGATGCTGATGCCGTCCAAATTCTCCGGCGGCGCCTGCGCACTGCCCGGGGGCGGGGTCAACTGGCGCAGCTGCCTGCCCAAGGCGATCGCCACCGGCGCCGTCGTCGGGTTCCTCACCGGTCTGCTCGGTGTCGGGGGCGGCTTCCTGATCGTCCCCGCACTCACCCTGGTGCTCGGGCTCCCGATGGCGCTGACCGTCGGGACCTCCCTCGTCATCATCGTCATCAACGCCGCCGCCGGCTTCGCCGCACACCTGGGCGATCTGCAGATCGACTGGGCCGTCACGGCAGCCTTCGCCGGTACCGCAATGGTAGCTTCCCTCGCGGCCGGGCGGATCGGCACCACCATCCCGGACAAAGCACTCAAGCGCGGCTTCGGCATCCTCGTCCTCGTCATCGCCGCCTACGTCGCCGGGCAGGCGCTCCTCTCCTGAGACTTACTGCTCAGGCACAAGAAAAGCGCCGGAGGACACGTCCTCCGGCGCTTTCGCTATTCCCCAACGCCTATTCCCCGGCGCCGGCAGGGTGGACCTACCGTCCGAACAGCTTCGCGAAAAATCCCTTGCCGGCCGACTTTTCCTGCTCGTGCCCGCGGCAACGCCGGGAGCTCGGAACCCCGCGCATGACCTGATCAACGTGCTGGCCGCAGCCCGCCCACGTCGTCTTCTGGCACTTCTTACATGTCACCGCACGGCACATCTTGTTGCTCCCTTGCATAAGTGGATCGTCTGATCAGTATACCCCATGGGGTATTTTGGCCTACCTGAATTTTCGGGCATGGGCCGGATGCCCGGCCTTTGGAGCGGTCCTCCCATTGGCGACCACGGTTTATCGGCCGTCGCTCTGGCCGGTTCCCGCTTGCAGGTGTAAGGTAATTCGTATACCCCACTGGGTATACCGATTAGCTTCGTTTTGCCTTGGGGCGAGACGTGGAGGCCGTGAACGTGCAGGTTGGTCGGGACAGCCAGCCTCTTGACCAGCTCGACGTTGAGCACGTCCCCGGTCTGGGCTCGCAGGGTTGGTCCGGGAACCCCGCCGTTGTATGCCAGTGCCGATGCCTGGGCGCCGCCGAGCTGAACCTGCCCGGGGGTCTCCTCGAGCCGGGCCTGCAGCCGCCCGTGGCTGCTGCACAACTTGCCCGGCTGGGCGAAATCCGTCCCGGCCGCCGGGGAGTACCGGGAATTCAGCACAATTCCGATGATCAGGAGCAGCCCTCCAAGCCCATATTGTTTCGGTAACCCCACACCATGAGTGCTCCCCTTCGAGCAGTTGCCGGCCTGATTCTGAGTTGAATATCGAGTGGACGCCAAGGTCCCAAGGACGCTGGCGGTGGCTTCTACTTTGCGGGTTCGTGGTCCGTGCCGCGCATCCGGACGGCCACGAGGATTCCCGACAGTGCGGTGAGGCCACCGACGACGGCGACCGCCGCCGGGATGCCGTAGGCATCCGCGAGGATCCCGGCGAGCAACGCGCCGACGGCGAATCCGCCGTCGCGCCACAGCCGGTAGATTCCCACAGAGCGTGCCCGCCAGGCCGGGTGGGCGACGTCACCAATGGCCGCGAGCAGGGTGGGGTAGACCATGGCGGTGCCGGCGCCGAGCAGGATGGCTGCGGTCAGCCAGATCCCGAAGTCCTGGCCGAGGGCGACCATCCCCAGTGCCACTGCCTGGACGAGCATGCCGCCGACGATCAGCCACTTACGTCCGTACTTGTCCGACAATGCACCCGTGACGAGCTGGCCTGCACCCCAGACGGCGGGGTAGACGGCGGCGAGGATACCGACCTTCTCGATGGTCAGCCCGGCGGCGGCGAAGAGCACGGGGAACAGGCCCCAGGCGAGACCGTCGTTGAGGTTGTTCACCATGCCGGCCTGGCTGACCGAGGAGAGGGACTTGTCGCGGAAGCTGGTCAAGGTGAAGACCTGCCGGCTGCTCAGATCCGCGTGGGCATCGGCATGGGCCGCGGTGTGGTTGGCGGCTTCCAGCTTGGCATGGTGGTGGGTTTCCTTCACCGCGAAGACCGAGAGGCCGAGGCCCACGGCGATGTAGGCGGCTCCGAGCAGGAACGGTCCCGGGCGGAGCCCGTAGTTGGCGGCGATGTAGCCGGTGGCCAGGGCGGTGACGGCGACGCCAAGATAGCCGGCCGCCTCGTTCAGGCCCATGGCAAGGCCGCGGCGGGACGGGCCGACGAGGTCCATCTTCATCATCACGGTGGTGGACCAGGTCAGTCCCTGGCTGATGCCCAGGATCACGTTAGCCGCGACGATCCAGCCCCAGGACGGTCCGATAATCAGCAGCAGCGGGACCGGGATGGCGATGAGCCATCCTGCGATGAGCACGGGTTTGCGGCCGTAGCGGTCCGAGAGGGTGCCGGCGAAGTAGTTGGTTCCGGCCTTGGCCAGCCCGAACGCCAGGATGTACGTCAGCGCGGAGGTGTAAAGGTCCAGCTGGAAGACCTGGTCCGCGAGCAGCGGCAGGACCGTGCGTTCCTGGCCGAGGGTTCCGCCGACGAGGGCGTTGACGGCGACCAAGAGCATGAACTGGGCGATGTTCTGACGCAGGCCCAGTGAGAGGCCTGTGCGCACGATGTGGTCGTGCGGTGAGGGGGTGTTGCCGGGCGTCATCTCTGAACTCCTGTTCGCCGGGAAATGCGTTGGCGGCGGCCCGGTGTCCCGGTTCGCCGCCAACGCTGTCATTCATTCACTTCAGATGTTGTCTGGCTCAGTTGCTGGGAACAGATTCCCGCGTCTGCTGGCGGGCGGTCCATCCGGCGTAGCTGCCGTCGAGTTCGACGACGTCGTAGCCGGCGCGGCGCAGGGCGCTGGCCGCGACGGAGTTGCGGACGCCGCTCTGGCAGTAGGAGACGATGGTGCCGTGGGCGGGGAGCTGGTCCAGGTTCCACATCACGCGGCCGCTGCTGAGCTGGTGGGAGCCGGGGATGTGTCCTGCGGCGTGTTCGGTGCGGTTGCGGACGTCCAGGATCATCGCGGCGTTGAAGCTTTCGAGGTCTTCGGGCTGGATCAGCTGCGGGGTGCTGGCCGGCAGGCCGTCGAGGCTGGTGACGTAGCCGGCGATCTTGTCGATGCCGATGCGGACCAGGTGGTCCCACATCTCCTGCGCGGCGGGCTGGGTGGGGGCCAGCAGCACGAGCGGGTTCTTGTCGGTTTCCGGGTTGACCGCCCAGGCGCCGAAGCTGGCGGTGGACTTGCCGGCGGGGATGTTGAGGGAGCCGGTGACGGTTCCTTCGTGGACCTGGGTGTTGGGGCGGGTGTCGACGAAGGTCACGGTGTTCTCGGCGAGGTCGCGGACGACGTCGGCGGTGGCGAGTTCGGTCAGCGGGGCGCGTTCGCCCATGACGGCGGGGCCTTCGCGGTTTTCGCGCTTCATCCGGCCGAAGTAGGCGTGGGCGTCGGGCTGGCCGTCGAGGAGTTCGGCGACGAAGCCTTCCTCGTCGTTGGCTGCCAGGTACGTGCCCCACCAGGAGTAGAGCCGTTCGTAGCCGACCGTGGAGGAGGGGATGGCGCCGAGGGCCTTGCCGCAGGCGCTGCCGGCGCCGTGGCCGGGGTGGACCTGGACGTGGTCCGGCAGGGTCAGGAACTTCTCCCGCAGGCTCGCGAAGAGCTGCCGGGCGCCGGCGAAGCGGGTGTCGATGCCGCCGGCTGCCTCGTCCAACAGATCGGGGCGGCCCAGGTCCCCGGAGAAGACGAAGTCACCGGAGAGCAGGTAGCCGGGGGTGTCGGCGAACGCGCCGTCGGTGATCAGGAAGGACAGGTGCTCCGGGGTGTGGCCCGGGGTGTGCACGGCCTTGACGGTGATGTTGCCCAGGGTGATCTCGTCGTTGTCGTTCAGGCGTTCAGCCTCGAAGCCGTACTGCCACTCCGTTCCGCCCTCACCGGAGACGTAGGCGGTGGCGCCGGTCGCGGCGGCCAGTTCACGGGTTCCGGAGAGGAAGTCCGCGTGGATGTGGGTCTCGGTGACGGCCACGATCTTCATCCCGTTCGCTGCAGCCAGGGACCGGTAGACGTCGATGTCGCGGCGGGGGTCGACAACAAGCGCTTCGCCCTTGGCCTGGCAGCCGATCAGGTAGCTGGCCTGGGCGAGGTCTTCGTCGTAGATGCGCTCGATGAGCATGGGGCTCTCCTTCGTTGGGCGGTGGGGGAGTTTCCGGGAGGGGATCCTCCGTACCTCTAACCACTACGGTAATACCCCTGGGGTATCTTGCAAATGGTCCTTGCGCGGCTGGATGCCGGCGACCCGCTGCTGGCCCTTATACCCTCCGGGGTATAGAATTAGCAAAGTACCCACCACTTTTGGAGTCCGCCATGGAACTTGATTCGACAGAACTCACCCCGGTTATCAATCGGCTGAAGCGCGCCCAGGGACAGCTCGCAGGCGTCACGCGCATGCTGGAGGAGGGGCGGGACTGCAAGGACATCGTCACCCAGCTCGCCGCTGTCTCGAAGGCTTTGGACCGGGCCGGCTTCGCCATCATCGCCAGCGGCCTAGAGCAATGCCTTGTCCGCGGGGATTCGACCATGGACACCAAAGACCTGGAAAAACTCTTCCTGTCCCTCGCCTGAGACCCCTGACTATCACTGTAGGAGCAGCCATGAGCTACACGCATACCGTCACCGTCCCGCTGGCCTGGGAACAGGCCGTGCAGCGCACCCGCGAGGCCCTCGCCGGACAGGGGTTCGGCATCCTCTCGGAGATCGACGTCCGTGCCACGTTTGAGGCCAAACTCGGTGCCGGCGCCGCCGAGGAGCTCGGCGACTACGTGATCCTGGGTGCCTGCAACCCGGCCCTGGCGAGCCGGGTCCTCTCCGCGGAACCGGATATGGGCGCGCTGCTGCCCTGCAACGTCGTCGTCCGCCGCAGCAAGAACGCCGCCGAGACAACCGTCCAGGCCATCGACCCGCAGACCATGGTGAAGCTCAGCAACAGCCCCGCCGTCCGCGACGTCGCCAACGACGCCGATGCCCGGCTCCGGGCAGCCCTGCACACCCTCAGCGGCGCAGAAATCCCCGGGAACTGAAGCGCTCCGTACCTCCGCGGCATCAAGAAGCCCTGCCGAGTCGCCGACCGGTGCTGAGACATCATCACTCAACACACTCGGCCAGGAGCAGCTCCGCCAGGAACCCCTGAACTTGCGCCCAAACGGCGCCCGAGGCCCGGACCCGCCCCTGGATTCTCCTCGGGCTGAGGCTCGTGGCGTGGGCTTCCGATCAGCAGACCTTTCAAAGCCGCAACAGCTTAGAGTCTCCTGGGCGTCCAGCCCTGCGCTGTTGCGCCGGAGATAAGCACAGGACCTTTGGCATGGTGACGGTTGGTATTTCAGGCGATGGGCCAGACCACCCGCGTCTGCCACTTCGTTGGATCAGGCTCTGTTTCCGGATCGCTCAGGTAGTACTCCCACATCGTGTCTGAAGGAGTGAATCCTCCCGCCTTCATGTGCTCCTGGATGATCCCGTACGTCTTTTCAAGACTGTCGTACGGACCGATGTGCACCGCTTCGAATGCTTCGGCTTCCGGGAGGGTGCCTTTTGCCACTCCTTCCGTCTCCATGAAATTGCCACTGACAGGAAATCCGGCCTCGACGTCGACGGTTCGGGTGGGCATTCCGCGGTACAGAGCAAAAGGCGGACCGGCCAATTGAACGTGCTGTACCTGGGCGGCGGCCATTACGGCGCCAAAAGCCCGGCCGAAAAATTCAGTCAGGGCATCCATGGGGATCCTGTCGTGGACGACGGCCGTCGGTTGCTCAACCGTGTGCACAATTCTGGGTTGTGGACTGGTGTCACTCATGACACCAGACTCCGCCGCGCGCGCCGCCTCCGACAGGGCCGAACGTCCCTGGCGCCCTGGCGAGATGACGCGGGGAATGACGTTCGGCGGGGGTCCTGCCCAAGGCTTATTCGATGGCTTCACTGAGAATCGTCAAGACCCATCGCCGCGTATCCGTCGTAAACCCGCGGGTCGTCCCAGTAGGCGGTGGCCAGCACCTTGGCCCGAGAGGGACAGCCAGCCGCTGGGTCTGCCAACTCGGAGTTGGTCTCGGCGGCCGAACCCAGGGGCGCCACCGAGCATGCCACGAATCCCCGGCCACAGGCATCCAGGCCATCAGGTTCCTAAGCCATCGCTGCCTTAGCTGGCAATGAGGGGTACAAGGGCCCTTCACAACAGAGCTGATCGTTGGGATGGCGCCTGTGGCTCTCCGGTGGAGCGCAAGCATGACTTGAGATCATTGCTCTGGAAAGGGTTACGTCATGGGGCGGTTGGACGGCAAAGTGGCTCTGGTCAGCGGCGGGGCCCGGGGCATCGGCGCGGCGATCATCGCGCGGTTCCTGAATGAAGGGGCGAAGGCCATCGTCGGTGATGTCCTTGACGCCGAGGGTGGGCAACTTGCGGCGCAGCTCGGCGACGGCGTCCGCTTTGTACATTTGGACGTTACGAAGCCATTCGACTGGGACAAGGCGGTGGGCGAGGCGATGAGCGCATTCGGCAGCCTGAGTGTACTGGTCAATAATGCCGGCATTGTGAACTTCGGGCGGATCGATGAATACGGCCATGATCAGTGGTCCCGGATTATCGATGTGAACCTGACTGGAGTCTTCAACGGCATCAAAGCAGCAGCACCCTCGCTGGCCTTGACGGGTGCGGCCTCCATCATAAACATCTCTTCGATCGCCGGTCTGCGCGGGTACGAACAGCTCTCCGGGTACACGGCGTCCAAGTTCGGGGTAAGGGGCCTGACAAAGAGCGCCGCATTGGACCTTGGAAGTTCCGGAGTCCGGGTCAACTCGGTGCACCCAGGCGTTATCCAGACACCGATGACTGAAGGCATGACGTTCGACACGGACCATGTTCCGATGCACAGGATCGGCCAGCCAACAGAGGTCGCGGATCTGGTCGTCTATCTGGCTGGAGATGAGTCCTCGTTTGTTACGGGCGCCGAATTCGTCATCGATGGTGGCGAAACCGCCGGCACGATTAGCGCCCGCCCACCAGCGCAATAACGAAGACCGCCGCGATGCCCGCACATACGTGTTACCCCTACTCCGGAAAAGGGGTCAGCGAGACTTTCTGGGCGTCGCCGAGTCGTTCTCTGGCCGGCTTTGTCTCTTGACGCATCACCAACTGCTCATGCGTGTCCGCTGCTCGCCCGCGGCGGGGGATTCGGGCGGGCCATGGGTTCGGAAACGCCAGGTCCCTATGCTGTGACGTATGGAAGCCTTACAGCCCACGGGCGGCGCGAAGCCAATTCTCACTGTCACGGTGAATCCGGCTTTGGACGTCAGCACTTCAACGGAGCGGGTCATCAGCGGTCATAAGCTGCGGTGCGGCGCGAGCCGTCTCGATCCGGGCGGCGGAGGCTTGAACGTGGCCAGGGTAATCCAGCGACTCGGCGGGCAAACCCTGGCGATATATGCAGCTGGCGGTCCGACAGGAGATGCTTATCGTCGGCTTGTCGAAGCCGAGCGGGTCCCGGCCTTGGCGATACCGATCCGTGGGCATACCCGCCAGAACTTCACGGTTGATGAAACCAGGACCGGAAAGCAGTTCCGATTCGTGCTCGAGGGCCCCGAGCTCACCGAAGAGGAGTGGCGGGCCTGCCTGGCTCGTGTTGACGAATCGATCCCGGAGGGGGGATACGTGGTGGCCAGCGGCAGTCTGCCGCCAATGGTTCCCGAAGATTTCTACGCGAGGGTAGCCCGCCTGTCGCGCCAGCATGGTGCCCGCTGTGTAGTGGACGCGTCCGGGCCGCCCCTCGCCGCGGCGATGGCCGAAGGCGTATTTCTGATCAAACCCAGCCTGCGTGAGCTCGAGACGCATTTTGGTGCCTCTCTTCCCAGCGAGCAGGGCCAGATTGAAGCAGTCTCCGCACTGGTCGCGGACGGGTCCGCGGAGTGTGTCGCCCTGACTCTCGGTGGAGCGGGAGCCGTACTCGCCTCGAAAGCGGGCATCATCCGCATGAAGGTTCCAGTGGTGAACGTGATCAGCACTGTGGGGGCCGGTGATAGTTTTCTCGGCGCGTTTGTGCTCCGGCTAGCGCAGGGGCACCCTCTGGAAACAGCTTTCCGGGCGGCCGTCGCCGCTGGCAGCGCCACAGCGATGACGCCTGCGACCGAACTGTGCCACCGTGGCGACGTCGAGCGGCTCGAGGCAGAGCTTGCGTCGGCCGTGCTTTGAACTGCATGGGGCCAAAGAGCCAGCTCTAACGTGGGTGTCGGGTACGGCCAAGCAATACGCCTATCGGGTGGAGCTGTCACGCCTTGGCCCGCAAGTTGGCTGATAGCCTGAGGAATAGAGAGGTCCTTTGGCTGTCCCTTCGTTCGAGGAGTTCTTCGTGATTCCTTCCAGAGCCGTTGGCACATCGATTGAACCCGCCGCCTGGCACTTACGTCCGGCCGCGGAGGCTTTGGCTGCCTTCGGAGTAGACCCGGTCGCGGGTCTGGATTCAACAGAGGCCCTACGCAGGCTGCAAACTGACGGGCCCAACGAGCTCCGTGCCGCCACACCGGTGCCGGTGTGGCGCAAGATCCTGGCCCAGTTTCAGGATCCGCTGATCTATCTGCTGCTCGTAGCCATCGGCATCTCCCTGGGCGCCTGGGCGGTTGAAGGCGCTACCGGTGTCCCCATCGATGCGGTGGTCATTGTGGCGGTCGTCCTGCTCAACGCGGTACTCGGATTCGCCCAGGAGAACAAGGCGGAGAACGCCGTCGCCGCCCTGCAGTCGATGACGGCTGCAACCTCCTCGGTGTGGCGCGACGGTGAACGCAAGACTGTTCCCGCTGCCGAACTGGTCCGCGGCGACATCCTGGTGCTGGGCGAGGGCGACGCCGTCGGGGCCGATGCCCGGCTGATCACGGCCACTGCCTTGCGCGTTTCGGAAGCACCGCTCACCGGTGAGAGTGAAACGGTCATCAAGGATCCCGCGGCTTTGGGCGGGGATGTGCCTCTTGGGGACCGCCTGAACATGGTCTTCAAGAGCACGGCCGTCGTCCGGGGGCGCGGCAGTGCGGTGGTCACCGGGACGGCCATGAACACCGAAGTGGGCGCCATTGCGGGCATGCTGGAACGGACCGAGTCCGAACCGACACCGCTCCAGAAGGAAATCGCGGGCGTCAGCAAAATACTGGGGGTCACCGTGATAGTGATCGCCGTTGTGGTGATGGTCACCATCGTACTCGTCAACGAAGTTTCTTCGCTGCAGGATCTGGTCACCGTGCTTCTGCTGGGCGTCTCGCTGGCGGTTGCCGCGGTGCCCGAGGGGCTCCCGGCCATCCTGTCGGTCGTCTTGGCCATCGGTGTCCAGCGGATGGCCAGCCGCAATGCGGTCGTGAAGGAACTCCACTCGGTGGAAACTCTTGGCTCAGCTTCTGTCATCGCCTCGGACAAGACCGGAACGTTGACCAGGAACGAGATGACGATCGGCCGGATCGTCACTGCGTCGGGGCAGATCGAGCTCACCGGCGTCGGGTACCGGCCCGAAGGTCAGGTCCTTCAAGGAAACCGCGTAGCCAGCGACCCGGTGGTACTGCATGAGGCCCGTATGGTTTTGGCGGGCGGGTCATTCGTCAATGATGCACAGCTGACGGAACACAACGGTCAATGGCAGATCCAGGGCGACCCAACGGACGCTGCATTCTTGGTCGCTGCCCGAAAGCTGGAGGGGGTTACCGAACGCGTCGGGGAGTTCGAACGGCAGGGCGAAGTCCCGTTCACGTCAGAACGGAGGCTGATGTCAGCCCTGGCGCGCCATAAGGAGTTCGACGAACTCGCTCTTGTCACCAAGGGTGCCCCGGATGTCCTTCTGGGGCGTTGCACCCGGATGCAGGTGGGGGCGGACATTGTCCCCTTGGACGGGCCGCTGCGCGACAAGGCCCTGGCCGACGTCGAGGCTCTGTCGGCGCAGGCCTTCCGGACCCTGGGCGTGGCCTACCGCCTGTACGGGGAGCGGGACCGTCACGAAACGGACGTGCTCGACGAAGCGGACGAAAACGCCCTTGTCTATCTCGGCGTCGCCGGCCTCATTGACCCGCCCCGCGCCGAAGCGGCAGCTGCCGTCGCGGCGGCCCATCGTGCAGGCATCCGCGTGGCGATGATCACCGGCGACCACCCCGTCACCGCCGCCCGGATTGCCAGCGATCTGGGTATTTGCGAACAGGGGGAGAAGGCAGTGACCGGAGCCCAGCTCGATGTACTCGACGATGCGGGGCTGCGTGCTGTCACCGGCTCCACGTCCGTCTACGCGCGTGTGTCCCCGCACAACAAGCTTCAAATCATCGATGCGTTGCAGGCGCAGGGCATTGTCGTTGCCATGACAGGCGACGGCGTCAACGACGCGCCGGCACTGAAGTCCGCCGATATCGGTATCGCCATGGGCATCACGGGAGCCGCAGTTACCAAGGAAGCTTCGAAGATGATTCTCGGCGACGACAACTTCGCCACTATTGTCTCAGCGGTCCGTCAGGGCCGGGTCATTTTCGACAACATCAAAAAATGCCTGCGCTATCTTCTTTCTTCCAATATGGGGGAGGTCTTCACGGTCTTCCTCGGCGTGCTTTTCGCCAGCACCATGGGATTGGCAGGAGCAAGCGGCGAGGCTGTGGCGCTGCCGCTGCTGGCCACGCAGATTCTGTGGATCAACCTCGTCACCGATTCCGGGCCCGCGCTGGCGATGGGAGTGGACCCGGAAATAGACGACGTGATGGACCGCCCACCGCGGAAGATGACCGTCCGCATCCTCGGGAGGCGGATGTGGGTTGGCATCCTGGCCGTCGGCCTGGTCATGGGCGTCGCGACGCTGCTGACCATCGACATCTTCCTGCCCGGAGGTCTCGTTAACGGCAGTGAGTCCCTGGACGTGGCCCGGACCGCCGGCTTCACCACCCTGGTCTTCGCGCAGCTGTTCAATGCCTTTAGCTCACGTTCAGAAATGAACAGCGCCTTCCATCGGCTTTTCGTCAACAAGTGGCTGTGGGGCTCTGTCCTGCTCGCGGCTGCACTTCAGTTCGCCGTGGTGGAACTCCCGCCGCTGCAGCGGGCCTTCGGGACCGCGTCCCTGGACGCGGCACACTGGGCTGTGTGCATCGGCATGGCATCCACCGTGTTGTGGTTCGACGAACTCCGTAAACTCTTCTACCGAGCCCGGCGGAATGAACCCGCACTGGCTCGAACGGGATGAGTTCCTGAACGTTGCAGGCGTGCGTCCTATGCAGGCCTGGGCAGCATTTGTGTTCGGCGCTGTTGCACGGCTCGATGAGCGGCAGATCTACCCTGGGGCCTGAGCGAGCAACAAGCCACCTGGCACGCCCGGCACCAGGATTTCCACCGCAGACCGCGTGACCATAAACCAGTGCAGGGACCTCGGACTCTACCCGTCGGCCAACGCCGCGCCCCAGAATCGAAGTAACTAAAGTCGGAGGCGAAAGGTGCCCGTCATGATGTGGGATTACGGACAAGGCATGGTGTGGATGTGGCTATGGGGCATCCTGCTGCTCATAGGGATCGCCATTCTGGCACTGCTTGCGGTCCGGATATTTGGCGCCGGTGTCCATGGCGGTTACACCCCGCCAGGTTCCCAGGCGCCGGGCGGTCCGCCGGTGGGAAGGAGCAGGGCACGTCAGATCCTTGATGAACGCTTCGCTGCAGGAGAGTTGACCGCGGATCAGTATCGCGAACAGCTCAAGGTCCTCGCTGAGGGTCCGTAGTGCAGCCCATCAGCGGGCCAGGCTGGTCCAGCCGCATGCAGACCGCCGGGGGATCATCCGCCTGGCCTGTACTGGGGAACATCGGGGAAATGGACCTGACCAATAGCAGTGCCATCGACCCCCCGTTCCACCTGCACGTCTGGCCGATGCAAATAGTCGAGGAAGAACGGCCGCGGCGTGAACATCGCCGTCTGGCAGGACTGGTGAACGTACCTGCGAACGGGTGGCTAAAGTCAGGCATGTCGCTTTACGGGGCAACCCGACGGCGATGTTTGTCCGGGCGATAACGGGATCGACGGCACGCCCGCCACCACAGACCTCCATAAAACCTACTAAGCGAAGAAAGGCGTCTCCATCGTGACGGTACTTGTTGCTTTTGCAAGCGCTCGGGGGTCCACCCGTGAGATCGCCGAACACATGGCATCCCGTATGTCCCTTGTAGTCGGGACGGTCGATTGCCGTTCCGTGGAGGAAGTGGATGATGTCTCCGCGTATCAGGCAGTCATTGTCGGTAGCGCGGTTCATAACCAGGCGTGGTTGCCCCCGGCACGGCTGTTCGTGGCTCGGCACGCGCCCGAACTGGCCAAAGTACCCGTCTGGGCCTTCAGCGTGGGGATGGCCGACGCACTACCTAGGCTGTTTCGCCAGCTCGGTGCGGCGCTGCAAGAGGAACGACTGGCCAAGGATCTGTCCGAGGATGTGTTGCTTCGAGGCCACAATCTCTTCTCAGGCGTCTATAAGGCCGACCAAATGCCTGCACCGCTCCGGATCGTTTTCCGGCTCGCCCGTGGGCGATTCGGCGACTTGAGGGACTGGGACGCTGTCGACAGTTGGACAGATGAAATAGCGGACCAGCTTAGCGGAACTGCCCCCTCAGCTTCCTGAAGTGCCACCAGCGGATAGCGCCACCGAGGCTCTTCTTTCGACCCCGATGGGTGTCGGGGCCATCGAGAAGTCAAATGGTGTCCAAGGAGTCCACCAGCTCCGACGGGCCCGGAATCGCGGGAGATCGCCATCCCGTAAGGACATGCTTCTGATCCCCCCGGTACAGGGTCCGTCACTGGGCTCGCCGCCCTTAAGAACCAGATCTTCAAGGATGGATGTATTCCCCGGCCGCGGCGGTGCTGACGGTCGCGGTCACCGCAAGAAGGTCAATGCCCCAATGTCCGGAGTGGGAAACGGGGAATCGTGTCCACGGGTGAGTACCGGCCGTTCCCCAGCGATCTGAATCAGTCCGCGTTGCCCTCACGGCGGCCTCAGCGTCAGCCGTGACGAAAATAAGGCCTGTGTAAGCCCACAAATGCGCACCGGATCGTAGAGGAGCGGTGCGGCGCCCCACAGATCTGCCAGCCGCAGACCGCCGTCATTCCAGCCCGGCCCGGGTGGCGTCATCCAGAGGGCTCCACCAGGTCAGCGGCGGGGCGATCGTGAAGCGTCTCCCGCTCACACTGTCCGGGACAATCTGTACGAAGTGGTCCTTGCGCCCTGTCTCCCACGGAAAAAGGAGCAGTCCAACGGTATCCAATACCTCTTTGGTCCGATCGAGAGCCACAGCCTGGCCCTTCACAACAACGCTCCACGCCACCCCAGCATCTGCATCGACTCCGTCAGCTTCAATGGCAATCGGGCTACCCGACAGCGCAGAGGAGAGTTTTGTCCCCGAACCCGTACGGAAAACCAGCGTTCCGTGGTCGACCTTGTAATTGACTGGGAAAATGTCCGGATGGTCATTAACCCAGACAGCGAGGCGGCCCACCGAAACGCTGCGCAGCAGCCGCCAGCACTCATTACTTGCCAGGACTTCCGCCGCCGGTACTGATGCATCGTTCGTCATGGGGCCGAGCGTACGCCCTCGTCCAGCCCTTAAACAGGGCCCAAAGACCCTCGAAGGTGACCCAGCCCGGCGGAATGCCGGACCCTCGACAGGTCAGCCGGCCTCGGCCGCTGGCGGGGAGCGGCTTAGCCAGGACGACTGCGGAGACCGACCCGGACTGGGTCCCGGTGACGGAGAGGGCCGCCGGCATCATCACCGATCACGGCGGCCCGGTCAGTCATGCAGCCATTGTGAGCAGGGCCCGGGGTGCCGGCGATTGTCGGCACCGGCAATGCAACGTCGGTCCTCACGGAAAAGCAAACGGCATCTGCGGGCAAGGTCCCTGGGACCACCCCGATTTTGCTGCGTTCCTCATACGCGAAGGCATTGATTCACTATCGCTCAATCCCGATAGCTTCCTGCACACTCTTCACATCGTTGCCCACCCAGAATCCCGGATGTAACAACGCAGCGCCTTCAGCTGAGCCCGCCTGGGCTCACTCGTCCCCGGATTCTTGCCCCACTACCAGAACGGGACAAAAGGCATGGCTGGCGCAGGCACTACTCACTGAGCCCATGACCTGATTCAGGAAACCGCCGTGGCCCCGGCGCCCCACGATAAGCAGTTGCGCATCCTTGCTCTCTTCGACCAGGACCTTGGCTGGCGATCCAAATTTTACCGTCGTGGAGAGTTCCGGTGGACGATCCTGCCCGAAAGCAGTCTCAATGGCCTGCTCCACCAGGCGCGTGGCGACCTCTTCCAATCGGGTTGTCATTTCGGGATTGCCAGGAGGGAGATGGGCGGCCAGGTAAAAATCGGAAAAACCGACGCAGGTGATGACCTCGAGAGGTGCGCCGAGCGCCGCGGCCAAGCGGCCGGCAAGCCGCAGAGGCGTCGGAGAGTATTCAGAGCCGTCGATACCTACAACGATGCGTTCCTTAGCGTTCATGGAATTACCGTGGACCATTTCTCGGTGCTGGTCTAGGGTCGAAGGTCACCGCGGGGTCCAGCCCGTGCAGGGCCGGCGACTGCAGACTATCCCCTTTGGGCAGGGCGGGAATGCCGCTTCCGCGACAAGTTCCTGCCGGCACTCTGCTTTGCCCAACAGCAGCAGGGTCGGAGCCTCTGCGCTTGACCGATTGATCTCACGCAGAAGTTCCGCTCACGGGCGGGGAGGCTTTACCGCATCGACCGCGATAATCACCCTAGGGCTTTTGTCAGTCCTAGGAGTTGATTTCCTGGGGGAGTGCGGCCAGGTCCGCCAGTGCGACGGCCGAGGGCCGCTCCACCGTGCTGGCAATCGGGATTGAGGCTCCGGTGCGCGCGGACGCGAGCACGGATTCCATCACTTCGAGCACGTGGAACGCTAGCGCCCCGCCGGCACGCGGTTCCGCACCATCCGGTGTTGCCGCGATGTCCGCGATCCCGTAACCGCGCCCCGAGTCGATGTATCCCGCGGATACCGGGAGGATCTCCCAGGATTCGCCTCCGAGCCGGAAAAGCTGCACGTCGCCGTCGAAGTGGTTGGGGTCAGGAACGGAGAGCGAACCCTTCTCACCGTGGATCTCAATATTCGGGGACTTGCTCTGTACGGCGTCGAAGCTCATGACCAGGGTCGAAAGGGCCCCCGATGCGTGTACCAGGACACCGGTGACATGGGTGTCGATGTTCACCGGGATTACTTGTCCGGCACGCTCACCGGAGCCGATGGTCCGTTCGGTGCGGGTATGGCTGGCGGCGCCAATCACGGAGACCACCGGGCCCAGCAGCGTCACCAGAGCGCTCACGTAGTAGGGGCCCATGTCCAGAAGCGGTCCGCCGCCGGGCTGATAGTAGAAGTCCGGGTTCGGGTGCCAGCGCTCGTGGCCGGGGGTGACCATGGTGGCCGTGGCAGCGATCGGGGAACCGATCAGGCCGTCGTCGATGGCCTTCCTTGCGGTCTGAATCCCGGTACCCAGCACAGTGTCCGGCGCACAGCCGACGACAACGCCGGCCTCACGGGCCGCGGCCAGGACGTGCCGCGCCTCGTCGGTGGTGGCAGCGAGCGGTTTTTCTCCGTAAACGCTCTTGCCGGCCGCGATGGCCCTGAGTGCGACTTCGGCGTGGGCGGCGGGGATGGTGAGGTTGAGGACGAGGTCGATATCCTCCGCGGCAATCAGTTCGTCGACCGATACGGCCCGGACACCTTCGTAGGTGTCTGCGACTTCCTGTGCGCGGGCGGTGTCGAGGTCTGCAACAGCCACCAGACGCACCTGCTCCAGCCTGCGGAAGTTGGTTAGGTACTGGGCCACGATCTTGCCGCAGCCAATAATGCCTACGCTCAACGGCTTGCCCACAGCAAACCCCTTTCAATGATGGTGCGGACGTTGTTGTCCTGCAGGACTTCGACGCGGTGGCCGGGAGTGCTCACAAAGATGCGGCCCTTTCCCCATTGCCGCGTCCAGATGGCGGGTGAAGTGACTTCGCGGTTCCACGGGTCCCAATCGCGGGCCTTTTGGGTGGTGGTGGCCAGGACATCGATGTAGTCGTCGGAGAGCACCCAGTACTGCTCGGTGACGAGGTCGAAGTCCTTGATGCCATTGGTGATGGGGTGCTCCGCCGCTGCTGGGAGCATGTTGACGGTGTAGGGCACGTAGTTGTCGGACTGCTCACCGATGCACTCGTCCGGGTGCTTGCCGGGATGGCAGGCGAACTGGCCGCCGATCAGGTGCAGATAGTCCGAGTTGTTGCGGTAGGAGTCGGCGATACCGCCGTGCCAGCCGGCCAGCCCGGTGCCGTTTTCCACGGCTGCGCGCAGCCCGGCGAACTCGTCCTTTTCGATGGTGGTCATGGTCATGCACTGCATGATCAGGTCCACCCCTGCCATGTATCCGGCGTCGGCGTAGACCTTGGGCGATTCCTCGACGCGGACGTCGTAGCCGCTGTCTTTGAGGTAAGGGATGAAGAGTTCGGTGGCCTCGTACGGCTGGTGGCCGTCCCAGCCGCCGCGGACCACCAGGGCGTTCTTGCGTTCTGTCATAAGAGTTTCCTTTGTTTGGCTACCGGCCCGGCAGGACCGGCAAAATCCGGGTCAACGGGTAGCGAAGGCGGCGTCGAAGGCAGCAGCGGGCGGCGCGATCCGGGCAAGTTCCTTGACCAGGGCCAGCGCCTGGGGCGCGCCGATGAGACGGTCCATGCCGGCGTCCTCCCATTCGATGCTGGTGGGGCCGTCGTAACCGATTGCGTTAAGCGTCCGGAAGATCCTGTTCCACTTCACGTCCCCATGCCCTGCGGTCACGAAGTCCCAGCCGCGCCGAGGATCTGCCCAGGCCAAATGGGAGCCGAGGCGGCCGTTGCGCCCGTCAAGCTGGCGGACGGATTCCTTCACATGCACATGGAGGATGTGTTCGGCGAAGTCCTGCAGGAACATCACGGGGTCCAGGTCCTGCCAGATGAAGTGGGACGGGTCAAAGTTCAGCCCGAAGCTCTTGCGGTGCCCGATGGCCTCCAGAGTCCGCTTGGCCGTCCAGTAGTCATAGGCGATCTCGGACGGGTGGACCTCCAGGGCGAAACGGACGCCAACTTCGTCAAAGACGTCCAGGATGGGATTCCAGCGGTCTGCGAAGTCCTGGTAACCGGCGTCGATCATCGCCTCGGAGGCGGGCGGGAACATGGCAACGGCCTTCCAGATGGAAGAGCCGGTGAAGCCTGTCACGGTCTTCACACCGAGGCGGGCAGCTGCCCGTGCCGTATCCTTCATCGACGCTGCGGCGCGCCTTCGCACTCCTTCGGGTTCCCCGTTGCCCCAGATTTCCGCGGACAGGATGCCCTGGTGGCGTTCATCAATGGGGTCATCGCACACGGCCTGACCGGTGAGGTGGTTGGCGATCGCGAAGACTTCCAGGTGGTTCCTCTCCAGGATGTCCAGCCGGCCCTGGAGGTAGCTATCGTCCTCCGCCGCGCGGCGCGGGTCCAAGTGGTCTCCCCAGCAGGCAATCTCGAGCCCGTCAAAGCCCCACTCGCCGGCGAGGCGGGCCACCTCCTCAAACGGCAGGTCGGCCCACTGGCCGGTGAAAAGAGTGATTGGTCGTGTCATCGTGTTTCCCTGTTCTGTGTTCACGTTCCTAGACCTTTTGCCACTGGCTGGAGTTCGTGGCGCTGGCCTCGACGGCAGCGAGGACCCGCTGGACCTGCAGGGCGTCGGCGAAAGACGGCTCCGGCTGGCGGCCTTCACCGATGGCAGTGACAAGGTCCACCACCTGGTGGGTGAAGCCGTGCTCATACCCCAGCCCGTGGCCGGTAGGCCACCATTTGCCGACGTACGGATGCTCGGGCTCCGTGACGAAAATCCGGCGGAAGCCGGCGTCGGGAGATTCGGCTGCGTCGTAGAAGGACAGCACGTTCATTTCCTCGAAATCAAAGGCGAGGGAGCCTTTGGTGCCGTTGATTTCCAAGCGCATGGCGTTCTTCCGGCCCAGCGCGTAACGGGTGGCTTCGAAGACCCCGATCGGGCCGCCGTCGAATTTTGCACTGAAGATCGCTGCGTCGTCGACCGTCACCGTGCCGCGCGGTGAGTCGCTGCTCAGGTCACCGTACCCGCCTAGGCCGACGAGGTCACCGGCAAGCGGGCGCTCCGGAACGAAAGTTTCCAGCAGTGCCGAGACGCCGGTGATGTTCTGTCCGGTGACCCACTGGGCGGCGTCGATGCTGTGCGCCCCGATGTCACCGAGGGACCCGGAACCGGACTTGCTCTTGTCCAGGCGCCAGGTCATGGGGGCGTTGGCATCCGAGAGCCAGTCCTGCAGGTACTGGGCGCGGACATGCCGGAGGTCGCCCAGCCTGCCCTGTTCCACGAAGCGTTTAGCCAGCGCCAGGGCGGGGGTGCGGCGGTAGCTGAAGCCGCACATCGAGAGGACGCCCTCCTTCGCCGCCGTCTCCGCCGCGAGGGTCATCCTCTCTGCTTCCTCCACGGAATTCGCAAGCGGTTTCTCGCACAGCACATGCTTACCGGCTTCGAGGGCGGCGATCGCAATCTCGGTATGGGTGTCGCCGGGGGTGCATATGTCGATCAGGTCGATGTCGTCGCGCTCGATCAGGCGGCGCCAGTCCGTCTCGACCGATTCCCAGCCCAGCTTGTCTGCTGCGGCGCGCACGCCGTCGGCGTTCCGCCCGGCAACCGCGGTGAGCCGGGGCTGCAGCGGCAGGTCGAAGAACCGTGGCGCCGTACGCCAGGCGTGGGAGTGGGCGGCGCCCATGAAGGCGTAGCCCACCATGCCGACCCGCAGGGGTTTGGGGTTGGTCATCGGAGTTCCTTTCTACTTGCTGAAGCCGGCGGTGAGGCCGGCGAGCAGCTGGCGTCGGCCTATGACGTAGAGCACGAGGATCGGCAACGTGCTGAGCATCACCGAGGCAAGCACGGCCGGGATGTTGACGCTGAACTCTCCCTGGAACGTCCACAAACCCAGGGGAAGGACGCGCAGGCCGGGGCTCTGGGTGAGGACCAGCGGGAGCAGGAAACCGTTCCAGACGTGCAGGCCGTTATAGATGGCGACGGTCACGATCGCGGGGCGGGTCAGCGGCAGGGCCAGCCGCCACATGGTCTGCCACTCGCTGCAGCCGTCCAGCCGCATGGACTCGAACAATTCGTTCGGAACGTCGCGGATGAAGTTGGACAGGATCAGTACTGTCAACGGGATGGCAAAGGCAATGGATGGAAGCATGAGCGCGAGCAGGCTGTCGTACAGGTTGAGCCGGATGATCATCAGGTAGATCGGGATGATCGTGGCCTGAAGCGGAATGGCCAGTCCCATGAGGAACATCCCGTTGACCAGCTTGAGGAACCTGCCGCTGCCCCGAACGATGGCGAACGAGGCCATGAAGGAAATCAGCACTGTTGGAATCACGGAACCGAGCGTGACGATGGCGCTGTTCATGAAGTACGTCGCGAAATCGGCCTCAAGAACCATCTGGTAGTTTTCCAGCGTGGGTGAAGTGGGAAGTGCCAGTGGATTCTGGCCGAAGTAGCCGGCCTGCGTCTTCAGGCTGGTGATGACGATGTAGTAAACCGGAAGAATGATGATGGCGAGCCAGATCCAGCCGCCGAGTCCACCAAGGATGTTCAGCTGTTTGATCCGGCTACCGAATCCGCGCCTGGCGGCTGCGGAGGTGGCAACTGAGCCGGTCGGAGTCTCCTCCGTGCTGCTTTTCAAGACGGTGCTCACCCTACAAACCTTCCAATTGGCTGCCCTGCTTGTCCTTGCCTCCGAGGCGCTGGAGGAACAAGGCCAGTGCAAGGCCGATGACTACGAGAATGACGGCGATGACGCTCGCCGGGCCCATGAGGTTGGCCCGGAAGCCGCGCAGGTACATGTCCAGGGCCAGGATCCGTGTGGAGTTTCCCGGGCCGCCGCCGGTGAGGACGAAGATCAGGTCGAAGTACGTCAGCGACCCCACGACCATCAGGGTGGACGAGGTGATGATGGTGTACTTCAGCTGGGGGAGGGTGATGTGGAAGAACTGCTTGATTGTTCCCGCGCCGTCGATCTGGGCCGCCTCGTATAGCGATTTGGGGATCTGCCGCACGCCGCCCTGGTAAATGAGCGTATGGAACGGCACGAACTGCCAGGCGATCACAAAGATGACCAAACCAAGGGCAAGATGCGGTACCCCCAGCCAGTCCTGGGCAAGGAAGGGCAGTCCAAGGCCCGTGGCCAGGCCGAAGTTCGGATCCAGCAGAGCCTTGAAAGCAATGGCGACTGCAGCGGATGAGAGCAGCAAAGGCAGGAAATACAACACTGCCAAGGCGGCCCGGTAGCGCTGGCTTCCTGCAGTGAAGACTCCCAGGAGGAGGCTGATGGGAGTCTGGACGAGCCAGGAGACGATCATGATCAGGAAGGTCAGTCCCAAAGCGTTGTACAGGCCCGGGTCCACGAGCACCGACAACCAGTTGCTCAGGCCCGCAGCCCCGATGGCACCGATGCCGTCCCAGCTGGTGAAGCTCAGGATGAGTACACCGACCAGCGGCACGAGGGCGAAGACCACGAAGAAGAACAAAGCGGGCAGGGTCAGCCACGCGAGTGCAGCCTTACGCTTGTCGGTTTGCTCAGTGCCGGTTCTGGCGGCGGCAGTCCTGGGCGCGGTGGAGACGGCGTTACTCATTTTTCGAGGGTGGCATTCATGTTCTCGGCGAACTGCTGCGGTGTGATCGACTTCAGGAACAGCTGGTCGATGTTGTTCAGCAGGGCTTCGGCGGCGGTGGGGCTCAGGGCCTGGTCCCACGACTGCTGGAAGTTCGGAGCATTCTTGGCCAGATCGTAAACGAAGTTCAGGAAGTCCTTGTCCGGAGAAGTGGAGAGCTTGTCTTCGATGCCGTTGACAATGGGAACTGATCCGGAGTTGATGTAGGTGTCAATGACGGTTTCGGTCAGAATGCCGTCCTTGAAGAACTTCTTCGCGGCTTCCTTCTCCTTGTCGTTGGCCTTTGAGGAGATCGACATGTACTGGGCAGGGTTTCCCACCCCGTTCTTTGGGTCGCCTTTGCCGCCGGCGACGGTGGGGAATTGGACGAAGCCCAGTTTCCCGTCCTGGACGAAGTTTTGACCGCCCTTCTTCATCGCGCCATAGGTCCAGGAACCATGCAGCATCATGGCGGCCTTGCCCGTGAACAGAAGCGCCTGGTCCGCGTTGGAGTCGGCGGTGATGGAGGAGAAGCCTTTGATGAAGCCTTCCGCCGAGACGAGCTCCTGGATCTTGGTGCCGGTCTCGATCACGGCAGGGTCCATCCAGGCATTGGGCTTGCCTTCGAAGATGGCCTTGAATACCCCGGCGCCCCCGATGCGGTCGAGCAGGTATTCAAGCCACATCATCGAGGTCCAGCGGGACTGACCACCGAGAGAGAAGGGTGCCACGCCCATGCCGTTGAAGGTCTTGACCAGCGACATGACATCGTCCCAGGTCTTTGGCGGCTGGGCGCCCGCCTTTTCGAACAGTTCCTTGTTGTAGAACAGGACGATCGGGGCGACGTATTGGTTGGGCAGCGCGTAGATCTTCCCGTTGACGGTGCCTGCGCCGAAGGCGGCGGGGAAGAACTTGTTCTTCAGGTCCGGGTTCTGATCGAACCAGCTGGTCAGGTCCTCTACCTGGTTAGCCTCGGCATAAGTCTTCAGGGTGCCGCCGCCCCAGCCGTAGATGATGGTCGGGGCCTGACCTGCGCCGATCGCGGTTTTGATCTTGGTTTTGTATGCGTCGTTCTGGAAGTACGTCACCGCGATCTTGTTGTCCGGGTTCGCCGAACCAAAGGCGTCCACCGCCTTCTGCATGGTGGTCTGGTTCGGTTCACCGGAGAGGTACCACATGCTGGCTCCCCCGCCGCTGGAGGCGCCAGGCCCCGATGTTCCGCAGGCACTGGTCACCATGGCGGCGAAGGGTGCGAGGGCGGCAAGGGCGAGGAAAGAGCGCCGGGATGTCTGGGGTTGCTTCATTGCTTCTCCATCTGTAATCGCTTCTTTGAGCCATCCGGGGTGTTGCCTCCGGAAACGGACTCGAAATGTTTCGCATCGGTGATTTAGGTCACGGTCTAAACTAATGCGACTAAAGTAGCGCCGTCAAGAGGCTCTGAAAAGTTTTTGCGCGTTCGGCCGTGCAGTGCTTGACCCCAAAGGCGAGCTTCTGCAGAATGAAAGTCCTGAATCTATCGAAAGGTTTCGAACCTTTATGGCAACAAAGATCCGCCAAGCTAAGCCGACGCTTGCCACCGTGGCCAGGCAGGCAGGGGTATCGGCACCTACAGTCTCGAAGGTGGTGAACGGCCGTGACGACGTTGCGCCGGAAACCCGGGCCCGCATTCTGGCCGCACTGGAGCATGCGGGGTACCAGTCTCCCCTGCAGCGCCGTTCCGCCGCCGAGGCCGGCACCGTCGTCGAGGTGGTCATAGACGTCCTCGACTCGGCCTACACGGTTGAAGTGCTGAACGGGATACTGCGGTTCGCCGCAGGTGCCGATGTTGAGATTCTGGTAAGCGTCACCGGCCCGGCGCCCTCGACCCGGCTCGGCCCCGAGGGCCGAGCCCAGCGCATAGTGGACGAGGGAAGAGCGGGAATGATTGTGGTGACGTCAGCTTTCAGCGAGGCGCAACTGCATGCGTTCCGGCGGCGCCAGATTCCCGTCGTCGTGATTGACCCCCTAAATCCGCCTTCAGCCGATGTGGTCAGCGTAGGAGCGACCAATTGGGCTGGAGGCAAGGCCGCGACAGAACACTTGCTGGAGTTGGGGCACCGGCGCATCGCCTATATCGGCGGCATCGAGGGGGCTGAATGCAACCAGGCGCGCCTGCACGGCTACATGGCCGCCCTTATGGCCCAAGGCGTGCCCGTCGATCCTCACTACATTATTTCCGGCGGCAGGTTCCGCAGGGACAGTGGAGTGGCCGGGCTCAAGGCGCTGCTCGCGCTTGAGCAGCGGCCCACAGCCATCTTTGCCGGAAGCGACAGCATCGCATTGGGTGTTCTTAGCGAAGCGGGCCGTCACGGGGTCAGGATTCCCGAAGACATCAGTCTTATTGGCTTCGACGGGACAACTCAAGGCGAGGAGTCCGTCCCAGCGCTGACTTCCGTAGCCCAGCCGCTGGAGGAAATGGGGCGCGCAGCGCTGCGGTCATTGCTGCGCCAGGCCCGCGGGGAAGTTCTGGATTCCCATCGCGTCGAGCTGGCCACGCAGGTGATTGTCCGCGACTCCACAGCCCCTCCCGCGGACTGACCTCACCGCTCTTGTCAGTTCTTGTCGGTGCTCCAAGCGGCTTGGCGACCCGTCCTGCACCTTTGCGTTCAGCGGAGGCCCGCGAAGCCCTTACCGGACGGGCGATCCCTCACTGTTGACGCTGGGGTGGGCGATGGGTTCCTCAAACGCGGGCTCTCCACTGCTGAGGTCAACGTCGGATTCCCGGATAGCGTATTTCATGGCCGCCTCTGACGCTGCGGGGCCCTCGGTGCAACGCTAGGAGCGCGGGTCAGTAGTCGGCCGGGTTCTTAAAACGCCGTGTGAATTGCCGGGGTGCGGGAGGAGTGGCTGGAAGAATCGGGAGTATGAATTCCGGTTCCCAGGATGGCCTTTTTGATGAAGCTCTCGTGGAGCGGGTGGAGCGTTTTGATGACGGGATCGTTGAGGCCGGCGCTGGTGTGAACAAGCGGTTCAAATCCTTTGAGCCGGACGCGGTGATGCTGGTCCCGCCGTCGCTGGATGAGTGGTTGCCGGGCAATCATCTGGCCCGGTTCATCGCTGATCTGGTGTCCCGGGAGCTGAATCTGTCCCGGTTCTACGGCTCGTATGGGAAGACGAAGGGCCAGCCGCCGTATGATCCGCGGTTGATGGTCCGGGTCCTGCTTTACGGCTACTGCGTCGGGGTGCGTTCCTCCCGGGAGTTGGAGCGGGCGTGCGTGGACGTGGTCGCGTTCCGTTGGCTGGCCGGGCAGCAGGCACCGGATTTCCGGTCCATCGGCCGGTTCCGCAAACGCCATCTCGCGGCGTTGGGGAACGTGTTCCTGCAGGCGCTGGAACTCTGCCGGGCCGCGGGCATGGTCTCCTTGGGCCGGGTTGCCCTGGACGGGACGAAGGTCCGGGCCAACGCGTCCCGGCGAAAGGCGATGAGCTACGGACGGCTGACCGAAAAACAGAGGATCCTCGCCGCGGAGGTCTCGGACATGCTCGCCGACGCCGAGGCCGTGGACAGGGAGGAGGATGCCCGGTTCGGGGCGGATACGCGCGGCGATGAGCTCCCGCCGGACCTGGCCGACCGGCAATCGCGGCTGGCGAAGATGGCCGCGGCCCGCAAACAGCTCGAAGAGGACGCGGCAGCCAAAGCACGCCAAGAGGCGGAGCAGAAAGCCCGGGACCGCGGCGATGACGACGGGGCGGCTGCGGCCAAGGGCGAGGAAGCCGCGGCCAAAGCGGAGGTCAGACCGAGGGCCCAGCGCAATTTCACGGACCCCGACTCCCGGATCATGAAGACCGCAGACGGCTCGTACCACTATTGCTACAACGCCCAGGCCGTGGTCGACGCGGACCATCAGGTCATCGTCGCCACCGATCTGAACAACACCGCGGTGGACGTGCAGCAACTGGTCCCGATGACCGAACGCACCGCCGAAACCCTGGGCCGGATGCCCGCCCAATGGACCATTGATGCCGGATATTGTTCAGCAGCCAACCTCGAACACGTGAAGGAAATCGAGGCCGCCGGCGGGACCGAGTTCTTCATCGCGACCGGCCGGCTCAAACACGGCGAAAAGGTTCCCGAGACGCCCCGGGGCAGGATCCCGGCCACCGCCACACCCAAGGAACGGATGGCGAGGAAACTCAAAACCAAGAAGGGCCGGGCCGTTTACGCGCGGCGCAAGGCGATCATCGAACCGGTCTTCGGGCAAATCCACACCCGCCAGGGCAAACACGTACTCCTGCGCGGCCTCGAACAAGCCAAACACGAGTGGGAACTGATGGCAGGCTGTCACAACCTGCTGAAATTGTTCACTTTCAAAGCCAAAGCCGGTCTCAACGCCCCGGCCGGAGCCTAACCCACGGGCCAAAGGCGGCCACGGCTGCCCGGCCATCAAGATGGCAACGTGTCACCGGTCAGTAGACAGGACCACCCCTGGATGACGGAAACCACTACCGCCCCACGCTCCTAGGGAACGACGTGAATCTCCGGGACGTAGAGGGGCGCAGCGCGCTCCTGCTCGGCATGGCCAAGGACAACAACGCATCCTGTGCCATCGGCCCGCTGATCCGGCTCTTCCACGAGGACTCCACCTTGGAGTCCCTGCGGACGGAAGTAATCACCCTCACTGTCGAAGGCGCGGACGGCTACCGACTGGAGGGCCGCAACAGCCTGGCCCGCATCAGCCGCCCCTTCGAGGAACTCATCAAAGCGGCGCACGGCCGCCACCACCAATACCCCGACGGGTTCGCCCTTTTCACAGGAACGCTGTTCTCACCCACTCAGGACCGCGACACCGAAGGCCTGGGCTTCACCCACAAGATCGGCGACATCGTCACGATCAGCAGCCCCCGGCTCGGAACGCTCATCAACCGAACGCAGAGAACCGAGGAAATGGAGCCGTGGACCTTCGGGATCACGGCCATGCTCAGCTACCTCGCCCAGATGGGAGCCGGTGGCGTGCCATCGACCGCATATGCTAAGTAAACTTAGTAATTGGGAGTGAAGAACTCAGGAGTCAGCAGCAGCTGGTCGGTCCGGTCTGGGGAGCATGTGGCCGGGGTCCCTTCGGACAGTCCGCTGTTGACCCATACGGTACAAAACCCGAGGATTGCGGTCGTTACCCGCCGCGTCCGCCAACACTAGACGACAAGAAGAGAACGATGGATTATTCCCAGCTGGCTTACGCGCTCCACGATGCTATTAACATTGAAGCCCGCAGCGCGTTGCCTTGTGCCCCTGTGATCGAGGCTGGAGGCGCCCGACGGAAACGTAGAGTCGACCGCCTCCGCGGCCAACTCGCGAATGTGTTCCATCGTGCCGCATGGGCCCTGGAACCAGACGTGCATTGTGTAATTCCTCGCGGATGCACCGGGCAGGGGAAGAATTAGCCCTACGGGACCACCCATGCCCTTTCTTTCAGGCTGTGTATCAAATCCGTGTCGGCAGGGTGCGTTGGGAAATACATCAGGGGCCAGCTGCTGGCTCGAGTCCCTGCCCCACGGCGCCCGGCGGAAAACCACGGCGTCATCGTCCACGACTACCGGGGGAAAGTCATGATTCTTGCAGTTGGCCGCCCGCCCATGCAAAGCGGAGCCGATGGCGTCGCTCGAGGCGACGGCGAGGGAAATCTCGTGGAAACTCATACTCGGACTGCCACCGCAGGATAGAGCGACGCCCAAGAGTAAACCGAACGTCAGCCGGCGGCGTGGGCGCAGGCGATGAAGTGGTCGGCCAACGGTTCCTCATTGCCGGCGCGGCTTACTACGGACAGTTCTACGAGATCGACGCGTCCTGAGTTGGCGCCAGGCCAGTGGCTCCGCCGTCAGCACGGGAAAGCTACCCGTCTCGTATTGGCCAAGGGGTAACGCTGGATTGCCGGTCTGCCATCTTCCATGAAAACCAGACGAGATGGTGCCCATCAAGTACCTCCGATGCCGAGCTCCGCCTCAGCGACTGCACCCGGTTCCCCAACGATATGGCAACCGCCGGGCCGGGTCCAGACATTCACCGTGGCCTCAATGCCTCAGCGGATACCGCTATCAACAATCAGTGTGATGTGAACAGGTTGGTCCGAGATGACTACGAGCTTGGAAGCAGTCGAGGCGTAGCCGCCGACGTTGCTCGCCTTGATGACATAACGGCCGTCAGCCAGTGTGAGGCTGAAGGCACCTGCCGTGTCGGTAAGCGTTGAGCCCCGGACGGCGTCCCCGGCGAGGGCGACGACGGCGGCCCCGGATACCGGGCGCGGCGGACAGTCCTGGCCAACACGTTCGACCGGACAGGCCGGCGCCGACAGGACGTAACCAGTGACCAGCCCGGAATGGAGTGTCGCCTCCCGGGATTCGTTGATGCACCCGCACAGCAGCAACAGGGCCGCCGCGGCCAGCAAAATCCGGTGGAACCGAGCCACGTCATTCACCACGCAATCCTGGACACCATAACGTTGGTCCCGCGTTTTTCAACGCAGGAGCGGCCTCCTGCGGGGCAACGCATTGTGTACAACACCGAGTATCCACGCTTCACGAACCGGAACATAGGTCCTCCTGGCGTTCCTGGTTGGCCGGGCTGCCGAACGGCCCGGCATTGAACGCCTGCGTGCTCAGCTTCGTCCCTCCCAGCATTCCGGCCCGGACACGAAGTGAATCAACGGCAGGGTCCCGCAAGGTGAGAGATGCAAGCGGCGTTGCTGCATACTACTGGTGCCTCGGTGTCGTCCCGTGAGACTACCTACGGGGTGGCGCGGACAGAATCACGGATCAGGCCAAAGAGGGCGGCTGCAGCTTTGCTGGGGCGTCGGTCAGATGGAGTGGCCAGGGACATGGGCCACATGAGGTCGGTGCCAGTGACGTCGATGACCGTGACTGCTGCGCCGGGTCGGATGGCGAATCGGGGGATGAAAGCAACACCGAGACCGTGGCTGACGAAGTCGCTCACGGTGGCGATGTCGGGAAGTTCCATCGTCACCCGGCGGGCTAGTCCTGCGTCGGCGAAGGCGCGGTCGACGATGGTGCGGTTTCCGTAGCCGATCGGTGAGTCGATGAAGTTGACGTCGGTGAGGTCATGGAGTGGAACCTCCCTGGGTGATGCGAGCGGGTGATCGTTCGGGACGACAAGGTCGATCGGTACGCGAGCGATGTCGAGGAGATCGACGGCGAAGCGTGGTGTGGTGGGCATCGAAACGAGGGCGAGGTCGAGACGTCGTTCGCTGAGGGCTTCGACCAGTCCCTGAGACCCGGAGGGAGCAGCAGAGACATGGATGCCCACATGGGGATGCTGTGCGTGGAACGTTCCGAGGAGCGCCGCGAGATCGACCAATCCGACGGAGGTCATCGTTCCGATGCGGACGGTGCCGCGCAGTCCGCCCTGGACGGCGCCAACAGCGTCGCGTGCGTCCGCTGCGGCCTGCAGGGTGATCCGCGCCTTGGTTAGCAAGGCCGCCCCGGCGTCCGTCAAGGCGACATGTTTCGTGCTGCGGTCAAGCAGCATGGCACCAAGTTCGCGCTCGAGGGCTTTGATCGCTGCCGATATGGCCGACTGAACCACGTGGACCCGGGCGGCGCCCCGTGTGAAGCTTTGCTCCTCGGCCACAGCCACGAAGTACTCAAGTTGACGCAGTTCCATCCGCTTATTATCTCTAGAATTGATAAGACTTGGCAAAATAATTCGTTGGACGAGATGCATTAACCGCGGGAGGGTAATAGTACAAACCCGCACCGATCCCTCGGAGTTCTTCATGTCAGCTTCAACCACTTCAACAACAGTCGCCTCGCACCAGACAGTTAGCGTCCGGCCCGGGCATTCGCCGAGCCGTCATCACCTCGGGTTCTGGATGATCGCGTTCGCGTTCCTCGTCGCGATGGCCTTCTCCGCCGCCCCGGCACCGCTGTACCCGCTGTATCAGGCACGGGACGGGCTCTCGACGTTCATGGGCACGGTGATCTTCGCCGTGTATGCCGTCGGTGTGGTGATCAGCCTGGTCCTCGCCGGTCATGTCTCTGACTGGGTGGGGCGGAAGAAGATCCTGATCCCGGCGCTGGTGCTCGAATTCGCCGCCGCAGCGCTGTTCCTCGCGGTGCCCGAGCTGTGGGCGCTACTGGTGGCGCGGTTCATCTCAGGACTCGGGATCGGGATGCTGACCGCGACGGCGACCGCTCACCTTCATGATCTGCACGTCCGGCACCGTCCGGGAGCATCGAAGCAGCGCTTCGAGATCGTGTCCACCGCCGTGAACATCGGCGGCATCGGCCTCGGTCCGCTCGTCAGTGGCCTGCTCGCCCAGGTCCTTGCCGAACCGCTGCGCACGCCGTACCTGGTCTTCGGCATCCTGATCGCCGTGAGCATCGTCGCCGTGCTGCTCACGCCCGAGACGGTCGGGGAGCAGCTTGTGAAGCCGACATACCGTCCGCAGCGCATCAGCGCCGACCACGGTGACCGCGCGGGTTACATCGCCGCCGTCGCCTCGGGCTTCGTCGCCTTCGCCGTGTTCGGCGTCTTCACCTCCGTCGCTCCGGCCCTTATAGCAAACATGCTTGAACAGCCCTCCCGGGCGATCTCCGGGCTCGTCGTTTTTGCCGTGTTCGGTGCAGCCGCCATCGCCCAGACTGCCACCAGCCGCCTGGGGCTCAAGACCCGCCAGACCGGCGGGCTCCTCGCGATGGCTGTCGGTCTCGTCGTGCTCGTGATCGGCATGATCGGCACGAACCTCCCGACGTTCCTGATCGGCGGCGTGGTGGCCGGCATGGGAGCAGGCATGCTCTTCAAAGCAGCTATCGGCGCCGTCGCGGCCATGGCCGCGCCCGAAAAGCGCGGCGGAGCACTCGCCGGCCTGTTCCTCATCTCCTACGTCGGACTCAGCGTTCCCGCACTCGCGATCGGGATCGCCACCCTAGCCATCTCCTCAACCGTCGCGATGACCGGGCTCACCGTGGTTCTGCTGATCATGCTCGCCATCGTCCGAGTGCTCGCTCGCCGCAGCCCGCGCCGGTAGCGCGAACATCAACGGAGGAAAACCACGGTCACACATGCGGTACTCGGAGTGGGGAACGTCGGCGCCGCGGTCGCCCGAACGGCGCTGACCGCCGGATTCGATGTCCACGTCGGTGATGCCCGCGGCTGTGGGAGAACCGTGGAGCGAGTTCTTGCTGTTCCTGGACGATGACGTGGAAATCCGGCGGGTCATCTGCAGCACCAACGCCATCGAATCCGCCAAACGCCCGCTACCGGCGCGAGGTCAGAGCCAGGGGCCGTTTGCGCACCGAGCAGGCGGCCCTGGCCACGGTGGGAGTGTTTGCTGTGAGCCGGGTTAGTCCGACGAGTGTTCCGCTGCGTCCCTGACCAGTGCTGTGGCGACAAACTGTTCGAAGCGGACGATGAGGCCGCCGCGGACGGTGAAGTGGTGTGCGACGTGGACGTTGAGGGGTTTTCGGCTGCGTTTGTGGATGGCGGTGTAGCTGGCCAGCACTACAACGTTTTCGCCGTCGACGACGTAGGTGTCGTCGTGGGCGGCCCAGCCGTCCCAGTCCCGGCGAGTTCTTCCATGACGTTTTTTGGTGACGCCTGTCGGTGTCCGGTAGGTTCCGGCGAGGGGGAACCCGGCCATCTCGGTCCATTCCACGTCCGGGGCCATGGTGGCGCGCAGGGCTTCGAGGTCTCCGGCCGCGGAGGCGAGATACTGGCGGCGGACCACGGCCGCGGGGGCGTTCTCGTCGGTCTGGTTCAGCCCCAGGTCATCTCCCCCTTGGCGACCTTGGTGCCCAGCGTGGCGGCAATGCCCAGGCCGGCGTCGGGGTAGGCGGCCTTCAGCGTGGTTTCCGCTGCGGCGGCATCGGGAGCGTCCGCAACAGTTGTTTCGAAGAACCGCAGGTAGTCGCGGGTGTGTTGGATTGAGGTCAGGTCCGTGGGCGAGCCGGTGGTGCGGTGGCCTGCGGAGACGAAGCTGGGGTTGAGGGCCTCGAAGCTATCCAGTACGCGGATCCACTCCTCGCGCTGCTCGCGGGTGGGCGAGTCTGCGGTCCATACATGCAGTCCTTCGAAGAGGAGGACACCGCCGAGGAGCACGCCATCGACTGGCTCGTATACGAACCACGCGCGGTCACCGAGGTTCTTGCTGGCCCGGCGTACCTCAAGGTTGACGCCGTCAACGGTCAGGCGTGTCTCTGTCAGCGGTGCGATGGTGATCAGGCGTGAGGGCAGGTTGGCGCCCAGGTGCGCCCAGGACACCAGCTTTTTCTCGTAGGTGTCCTTAATGTGTTCGATCACGTCATCCGGGGCAAGGAAACGAGCCTCCGGGAAAGCCTCGGCGATGACCTCGGCCCCGAAGTAGAAGTCAGGATCGCCGGCGGTGATCAAGACTGTCTGAAGGGACTTTCCCGAGTCGAGTATCCGGGCGACAATCCGGTGGCCGTCGGCGCGGGTAAACCCGGCGTCAACGAGAAGTGCTTCGGATTCACCGGTTACCAGGACGCTGGTCTTGTTCAGGGACGAATCCGGCGCGTCGATGATGGTGTAGTTCAACGGGGTCATGGCGTGTACCTTCGTTTGGGGAACCGAGTACAAAACGGACTTGGTTGCTGTAAGCCTACGGATCCGGTACCGTGCTTTCACGGTCCTGTTGAGTCGAGAGATGGTAAAAATGGGACAACCGGATATTCGCCCGGTCCGCTACACCCCGTCGCCGGCGGCATCCGGAGAGATAGAACTGATGTCGCTGCGCCAGATGCGCAAGCGAGGCGGGCTCAATGAGTTCGTTTCCGCTCAGCGCTTGGACTTCGACCTGCTCTTCCGGATCGACTCCGGCTCGACGACACATACTGTGGACTTTCAGGAGTATCTCCTTGCCCCTGGTGACGCCATGTGGGTGCGGGCGGGCCAGGTTCAGCAGTGGGGTTCCATCAGTGACATCGATGGCCCCGTGCTGCTATTCACCCCCGCAGCCCTCGAGAACCGGATCCATCAGCAGATCACCACATCCGTGACAACCCCACCCAACCACTTTCCAGCAGATGCCCTCTCCGGATCATCGGAGACGGACGCAGCACTGGCGCAGGCCTTCACCATTGCCGGCAACGGACAAGGAAACGCTCTGCGCAGGCTGGCCCTGGCCCATGCCATTTCAGTCGCGCTCCTGCTCCTGGTCGTGTCCGCCTCAGAGGAAAGCGTTCGAGGTCGGAAACAGGCGCACGAGGCATTCATCTGGTTCAGGGAGAATATTGACGAGAATTTCCGAACACGTCGAACGGTGCAGGACTATGCCGCCCGGCTTGGTTACTCCACCCGAACACTCAACCGGCTAAGCCGTGAGAACACAGGGCTCACCGCCAAGCAGCTCATCGATGAACGGATAGTTCTCGAAGCAAAAAGGGCTCTGGCGCATGGCGCCTCCTCCGTGGCCACGATCGCTGAGGAAGTAGGCTTCGACGACCCGTCTAACTTCTCCAAGTACTTCCGCCAGCGTGTGGGTATTGCCCCAGCGGCCTTCCGCGACGCCGCCAAAGGAGAGGCGCGACAGGCAGACTGAAAGTTCCAGGAATGCACAGTCCAGAGCTCCCCAGGCTTCTTCTTACCCTCGCTCAGAGGCCGAACGGGCCGAACCGGGCAATGGCGACACCAGCGGCAAGGATGCCCAAAACGAGGTTGATGATTACATTGGGCTTTTCGTGGCGACGATTATGAGTGATGCCCGCACCTGCCATAAGAAGGAAGAGCCCGGCCGCGGCTGTGGGCACCAGCACTGTGGCTATACCCAGTACTGCCGGCAGGATGAGGCCCAGGGCGGCGAGGATTTCGAGTGCGCCGATGCGCTTGACGGCGCCGTCGGAGAAGTCTTCCACCCACCCTTGGCCGGCGGCCGCAAGCTTCGCTTTCGGTTGGGCGATTTTCATGGTTCCTGCCGCCAGGAAGAGAAGGGCGAGTACGGCCGTGATGATCCAGAGGACGATGTTCATGATGTTCTTCTTTCGTGAGGCACTGGGTTGTTCGAGACTGGGAGCGTCATGCGACTGCCATCGCGTGCCGGTGGTCGGAGAGTATTTCGCGGACCATGGGGACGACTTTGCTCCCGTAGAGTTCGACGGCTTTGAGGCGTGCGGTGATCGGCTGGGCTCCGGAAGTGAAGATAAGGTCGAAGCGGCCGACGCCTAGTGATGCCACGGCACGTGCGATTCTCCGGGCGACGGTCTCCGGTGAGCCGATGTACATCGAGCCGTTCCGGGTTTCGGCCTCGAACTCTTCGCGGCGGACGGGAGGCCAGCCGCGGATGGCTCCGATGCGGTCCCTGACTACCTTGTAGTGGGGCCAGAAGATCTCTTTGGCTTCGTCGTCGGTTTCCGCAATGAACCCGGGGGAGTGCATTCCTACGGGCCATGCGGTCGTGTTGAACTCCTCCGCTGCCCGCTTGTAGAGGTCAATGAAGGGCAGGAACCGTTCCGGTTGTCCGCCGATGATGGCGAGCATCAGGGGGAGCCCGTATTTCGCGGTGCGGACCACTGACTGGGGTGTGCCGCCGACGCCGACCCACGTCTTGAGTCCTTGCTCTGTCTTGGGGTAGACATCAGCATCAACCAGCGGTGCACGCATGGTGCCGTTCCAGGTCACCGGTTTCTCTTCAAGGAGGCGTGCGAACAGCTCGATCTTCTCCTCAAAGAGCACATCGTAGTCTTTGAGGTCGTAGCCGAAGAGCGGGAAGGACTCGGTGAAGGAACCTCGTCCCAGAATGACCTCGGCACGGCCGTTGGAGAGCGCGTCCACCGTGGCAAATCGTTGGAAGACGCGGACCGGGTCGTCGGAACTGAGCACCGTTACGCCGGATCCAAGGCGGATCCGTGAGGTGCGCGTGGCCATGCCGGCGAGGACAGTCTCCGGGGCCGAGACTGAATACTCGGGGCGGTGGTGCTCACCGACTGTAAACACATCCACACCCAACTCGTCGGCCAGCACGGCCTCGTCGACCAACTGCCTGATCGCACGGGCGTGGCTTACGGGTGCACCCTGGTCGTCAACAGGGACGTCGCCGAAGGTGTCCAAGCCAAAGATCACTTCGCTCATGGGTCTCCTCTAATTGATATGTCAATTACTTAATTGACGCGTCAATCATCACCCCGTATGGTTGACATGTCAAGCGAAGATGAGGTGGTCATGGAACAAAGCGGTAAGAGTGCCCGACAGAGTCCTACTCCGGATGAACTGGCCGTATGGCGCGAGTATGTCGAGACGGCAGAGGCGTTACGCCAGGCCCTGGCGGCGGGGCTACAGGCCACGTCCGGCGTTTCCCCGGGTGACTATGCCGTGCTCCTGGCCCTGAGCGAATCTGACGGGCACCGTTTGCGGTCCTCGGCGCTCGCCGAGGGGATCGGGTGGGAGCGCAGCCGACTTTCGCACCATCTAGGTCGCATGGAAGGCCGGGGGCTCATCCTGAGGCGCAAGTCCGGTGGGGACAGCCGTGGCGCAGAGGTGGAGCTCACCGACGACGGAGCACGGACTTTCCGTGCTTCTTCAGGGCCGCATCTCCGGCTTGTCCGCCGCCTCTTTATCGACGCCCTTGCGCCGGCGGACCTCGAAGCCGTTGGGAAGGTTGCAACGAGTTTGCGCCGCCACCTGGAGGAACTCGCTCTTGAACAGGAAAACGACCAGGACTGAGCCGTCGTCGAGCATTATCCGCGCGACGCCGTGGTGGCGCCGGCCGTGGACGTGGGGACGGTCATTGCTCAAGACTCCGAGTATGCCCGGTACTCCTAAAGCTGTCCCTAGTGTCACGTAGCATGGTCTGGCATGGGCGCGAATCGGGATTTGTCGACGGACGAGCTGGTGGGTGCCTGGACACTGGTTGGCGATGACTGGGAGTTACTGGGCAATAAGTCGGGGGTGACCCGCTTGGGATTCGCACTGTTGTTGAAGTTCTTTGAGCTCGAGGCCCGTTTTCCGCGAGCAGGATCGGACTTTCCTCACGGGGCGGCGGGGTACGTGCGGACCAGGTCAGAGTCGGCGCAGCTACCCTTGATGAGTACGAGTGGTCCGGCAGAACCGCCAAGCGCCATCTTGTAGAGGAACCGATTGGACGTGCCCAGAGCGGCCCGGCTCGTGGCTGACCACATCGCAGCCGCCCGGCTTAACAGTGCCGTGATCGTCGCCCACAGCAAGGGCGGCCTCGTCGGCAAATACGTCATGCTTGCCCTGGACCCGGACGAGCGCATTGATCGCATGATCGCCGTCTGCACGCCCTTCTCCGGGTCGCGTTACGCCCGCTACCTGCTCATCCCCAGCCTCCGGGTCTTTTCACCCCGCAACGCGCTGACCCTGCAAATGGCGCGGGAAGAATCCATAAATCACCGGATCACGTCCCCTCTACGGCGTTTACGACCCGCATATCACCGAAGGCAGCGTTCTGCCCGGGGCCACAAACGTACAGCTCCAAACCGCCGGGCACTTCCGGATCCTTGGCGACGAACAGACCGCCCGCACCATTCTGGAGCAGCTGCAGGCGAACCTTCCCGGGCAGTCAACCACTATGCCGGAGGCCTCCGCGAGTAACTGATGCTGCTCACATTGGACCAAGTCACAGCTGTCCCCTGGTTTATAGCGTGGCTGCCGCCGATATACGCCCGAAGCGGATGAGCCGCCCGTCGCGCCAGGGCTCGACCGGGGGCGGTCGGGCAATACGGTTGGCCGGTGAGCTGTGCGGACAGCCCTCCGATCAACGAGCTGCCAGGCGAGCCGGTCTACGCTGTCTACATCCAGCTCGTGATCGTGACCAGTCGGGCAACCTGCTTTCCGAGAACGGCTTCACCGCGGTCAAGTCGCTGGCGGGAAGTCAACGCAGGAATGCCCAACGCACTGCACATGTTCGGGTCTTGACTTGGTTCAGTACGGTGCTACATTGCCGCTAACGGGCAACACCCGTGTGGGGGCCGACGCCCCGAGTCTACGGTGACAGCCGCCAACCCGGGGCCCATCAAATGGAGGCACGTCCTTATGAGTTCCGGCGCCGCACCGCACGTCGGTAGGGGTTCCAACGATCCCGAGTATGCTGCCAACCTTCGCCGGGCCACGTTCGCGTCGAGCGTGGGCAGCGCCTTGGAATACTACGATTTCGCGCTTTACGGGCTAGCTTCCGCCCTGATCTTCAGCAAGGTCTTCTTTTCCAACCTTGACCCCGCCACCGGCACTGTGGCGAGCTTCGCCACGTTCGGTGTGGCCTTTGTGGCCCGGCCGCTGGGCGGCCTTTTCTTCGGCACTGTTGGCGACAGGCTTGGCCGTAAATGGGTGCTGGTGGCCACCGTCCTGCTCATGGGCGGTGCCTCCACGCTGGTCGGCGCGCTGCCGACGTACGGCCAGGTGGGCATTTGGGCTCCGGCGTTGTTGGTCCTCATGCGTCTCCTGCAGGGCTTCGGCGCGGGGGCGGAGCAGGCAGGTGCGACGGTGCTGATGTCGGAATACGCGCCGGTCCGGCGTCGGGGTTTCTTTGCTGCGTTGCCGTTCATCGGCATCCAGGCCGGTACGCTGCTGGCCGCCGGCGTCTTCATCTACCTGGGCACCCTTCCGAGCGAAGTGCTGCTGTCCGGGGTGTGGCGGATTCCATTCCTGGCCTCAATCCTGCTGATTGCCATAGCCCTTTTCATCAGGCTCCGCCTGAGGGAGAGCCCCACCTTCATCGTGCTCGAAGAGCAGGACCAGATTGCCCAGAGTCCGCTGCGCGAGGTCTTCAGCCGGTCTCTCCCTAACGTGTTTCGCGGTATCGGCCTTCGAATGGCGGAGAACGGAGGCTCCTACCTTTTCAATACGCTGGCCGTCAGCTTCGTTGTCACAACTGTTGGCGTCGGCGCCTGGATCGGTCCGCTGGCTGTCGCGGTCGGATCACTCGTCGGCATGGTCTCGGTCCCGTGGTCCGGTGCGTTGTCGGACCGCTTCGGGCGGATCCCTGTCTACCGCTTCGGAGCCGGCGTCCTATTGGTGCTGGCTTACCCCGGCTGGTGGCTGCTCTCCCTGGGGAATCCCATCGTCATTATCCTCGTTGTCACGGTTGCCATTGGCTTCGGGGTGAATACGATGCTGGGTTCGCAGTGCGCCCTCTTACCCGAACTTTTCGGCAACCGCCACCGCTACATTGGTGTGGCTACGGCGCGGGAGTTCAGCGCGGTGCTCGCCGGCGGGATCGCCCCTGTGGCGGGTGCGTGGTTGATCAGCATAAGTAGCGGAGCGTGGTGGCCGGTGGCCACGTATGTGTTTGCGCTGTCAGTCATCACATTCATCACCACGTTTCTGGTGCCCGAAACGCGTGGCCGCGACCTGACCCTGATCGAGGACGCCTCACGGGACACCGCCGAGCAGGTCAACTTAAGGCCGATGGCGACCAGCCCACGCAGGCGTGATCGTGGCGGCGGCCGTTTAGCCTAGTTCTGCGGCCGCGGCGCCCATCCACTTCACGTGTACCGATCTTGGCAAACGCCACTAGGCAATCGTGTTCGTCAGGGTTCCGATGCCGCCGAGGACAACGTCGACACGATCACCGGGCTGCACGGCCACTGCTGTCCCGGGAGCCCCTGTCATCACGACGTCCCCGGGCTCAAGGGTCAACCAGGATGTTACGTAGATAAGGCACTCCGTCACGGAAGAGGGCAGGTTGAAGGAACCTGATTTCGCCCTGACCACGCCGTTGACGCACACGTCGATCCCCACGAGGTCGGGATCCGGGATCTCCGTTTCAATCCATGGACCCAGAGGCGTGTAGTTGCAGCCGGCCTTGCCTTGGAAATTCCGTTCATCCACGGCACCCTGGTCCACGTTGGTGACATCGTTGACGCAGGTGAAGCCCAGGACGTGCTCCAAAGCGTTCCCGGCTGTCAGTTCCGTCGCACTTTTTCCGATCACGACGGCGAGTTCGCCTTCGACGTTGACCGTGCCGCGGCCGCGGGCCGCCGATACCTGGTCCCCTGGGGCGGCCACGGTATGAACCGACTTGTGCCATGCCTGGATGGGCAGGGGATGACTATTGAGCGTGCGGTTGTGCGCAATGCCGAGCACTACGGCGGGCCGGACGGGAGCGAGGAAGACCGCTTCGGCCTCAGGGGTTGTGCCTCCGGTGTAGGTGAGCGGTTCCACAAACGGGTCATGAATGTGATCCCAGCTGCCGTTCCGCTCCACGGCATGTTGCGGACCTGCGGGTGTCTTGATTCTTGCAATTCTCATGGGGCTCCTGGTTGCGATGATTGTGGGAGGACGGCGGCTGACATGGCGGCCGCGGTGCTATTGGAGGTATTTGAAAACGCTCCAGGGTCTCGGGGCTATGAAGTCGCAATTATGGCTATGCCTCGCTCCGAAGCTGGGACGGCGGTCGTTGGATTGAGTCCGGAAGAATGCAGGCTCCCCGCATCCCAAACAGCTGAGGCGGTGACGGCGGGAACTCCGCCATGCTTCCTCTCTCGCCGCGAATTCCGCGGCGTCCCAGTCCTGGCCGTCAATTTCACTCATGGCACGTTTCACTATCTGGAATCCTTCATTAACATCAGGTGCCGCCTCCGGCCGTGCCGGTGCGGCACCGAGCGAAACTGGCCGTGAGCGGAGGCGGCAGTCAGGCTTTCTCGTACGTGTAGCCGAAGGGTACGTCGTGGCTCAGTTCAAGGGTGAACCGCCCGGGCGCGAGCTTCGTGACGAGAATTCCCGCGGTGCCGTGCGCGAGGGCCGTCGCCTGGAGGCTCCGAATCCCGGAATCCAGGGCGTCGCCCAACTCGCGGGCCTCTCGAATAACAACTTCCGTTTTTTCAAATGCTGTCTCAGTCATTGGTATCGCTTTCTGTGTTGCGAGGGTGCTAGCCGGCCCTGAGGCTGAGCCGGTTGTTGAATGCAGTCGTATCGAGCACTTCCCGATTGATCACGAATTTGGGAGTCCGTCCGTTGGCGACAGCAACGATGGCGCGCACGCAGCTGCTGCCGTTGCCGAGGGACATTTCATCGGTCCAGGAGAGGCAGTGCGGGGACAGCGTTACGTTGTCCATACCGACAAGTTCGTTGGCCACGGGTTCCGTTTCAAACACGTCCAGTCCGGCTGCTGCAATGCTTCCGCTGGCCAGGGCTGAAATAAGGTCCCGTTCGTTGATGATGGGGCCGCGAGCCATGTTGATGACCACTGCCGTGGATTTCATCCGGTCCAGGATTGCCGCGTTGATGACGTGGTAGGTCTGTTCGGTCAGCACTGCCATCACAATGAGGGCGTCACAAATGGCGGCAACGTCTTCCAGTTCCATCAGTTCAACACCCAGTTCGATGGCCCGTTCGGGCGGGCAGAAGGGATCGTGGCCCACGCATCGGACGCCGAAGGGCTGCAGCAGGCGGACCAGCTCACCCCCGGTGTTTCCAACGCCGAGCAGGCCAATGGTTTTGCCGGACAGCCCGGTGCCCATAAATCGTTCGCGGAGGTCCCAGGACTTTTCACGGACCAAGCGATCCTTCATCACTGTGTTGTGCAGGACGGACAGAAGCATGGACAAGGTGGCTGTGGCGACCGGGCCGCGGGCGCCGTCGGGAGTGATGGTAGCTACTGTTCCCGCACGGGTGCAGGCCTGGAGGTCCACCGCGTCGAACCCGACACCGAACCGGGCCAGAATGAGCGGCGGATTCTCCACCCCTGCAAAGGACGCTGCTGTGACGGCGGGGGCGGCGTAGAGGATGGCGTCGTAGCGCTCCATTTGCGCGGGCGTGAGGACCTCGGCCCGGTCCGTCATGTACTCCCACTTCAAGCCGGCGTCGTCGAGTCCGGCAAGTCCGATGTCGCCCCAGACGTTGTTGCCGCCGGAGTCCAGGAAATCGGGGGAGATTCCAACTGTGAATGTCATTTAGAAGACCGCCAAAGGGTTTACGGGCGAACCGGTGCCGCGGGGAATGTTGAGGGGAGCGACCACGAACATGAACCGGTAACGATCCTCCTCGGCGCAGGCATCGCCGAGGTCTTCGAGGTCGAGGTTGTCAAGCAGGGGCAGTCCCATAGCCGTGATCGCAAGAATGTGGATGGGCGAATGGATGCCGGGAGTGGGGGAGGGGCGAACATCGGAATCACCGTCGCCACCCAAGAGGACGATGCCACGCTCTGCCAGCAGCGGCATGCAGTCAACGTGCAGGCCCGCGCTCAGATCCGAAGAGTCCCAGACGCCGAGTTCGCGGGCGCGGCGGAAGTGGCCAGTGCGGATCAGGACGGCGTCGCCGTGCCCAATTTCTACGCCCAGCCGTGCCTCCGCGGCCAGAATGTCCTCGGCGTGGATGGCTGTTCCCGGCTCGAGCCATGGGACGTCGAAGAGGACGGCGAAGTCGAGCAGCACAGCCGGCGCCACGAGCGAGCCGAGCGCACTGACGGATCCGAAGTCGGCGCCGGTGGCGGTCACCACGTCCTTTGAGGTCTGTCCTTCGTACAGGAGTCCTTTGTAGGCGATGTGGCTGAGGGCATCAAGGTGACTGACGGCTTTGCCGTGGTAGTCGACGCCGATGAAGTCCTTGTTACAGGACGGTTCCGGGGCTTCGCGCACCCCAAGGTCCGTCATATAGTGCAGGGCGGGATTGGCGTTGGACGGTCCGCTCACGGTGTTCCATGGCAGCGCAGTCTGCACAACCCGTCCGCTGCTTACGAGGGAAGCCGCTTCGACCACCGAGGCGGGGGTGACGGTCTGCCAGGCCCCGGCGGAGGGGTTGCCGTAATGGCCCCAGGTTTTGACAAGTTCGAATACCTCCTCGAAACGGTCCTGCAGGACAGTGAAGCCCGAAATGGTTGGGGCTGGGTAGAGTGAGCTTGCCCTGATGTCTTCCGCACACACGGTTTACTCCTTGAAAATTAGGGACCGTCTTGGAATCGCGGGTCGGCAACTCCACTACGGAGGCCCGGGCGGCCACATGAAACGCCACCGGTCCTGAAGGAAAGTGAGGAGGGGGTGACTCGGTAATGATAAGCCAATATACTGGTCGAAAGTCAATATCTTGGATAAGGGGAACACGGAAATGACGACAGAAGCACACTCGGGAGCTCAAAGCTCCGTACCGGCCATCACGCGGGCGATGGCCATTCTCGACCTCGTCGCAGCCGCTGGCCAGGCTGGCGTCAGCGTGCCCGAAATTGCAAAGTCGATGGAGTTGGCCAAGTCCTCCACGGCTAACATCTGCGCGGCCCTGGAGGGCGAGGGGATGCTCCGGCGCTCCGATGGCCGCTTGATACTGGGGCGGCGGATCCTATCGCTTGCCGGGGATTACCTCCGCTCGGCCGACCAGCTCTCCGAGTTCTATGCCTTGTGCCGGCGCTCCCGGCTGATTTCCCGCGAGGCGGCCCGGCTGGCACTCCTGGATGGAACCGACGTCCTCTACCTGGCGCGCTACGAGGGAACCAATCCAATCAGGCTCACCGCCAACATCGGGGACCGATTCCCGGCTCACGTGACGGCCACGGGCAAGGCCGTCCTCTCCACGTTGCCTGACGCCGTGGTGGAGGACCGATATCGGGGCAAGACCTTTGTGCCGTTCACCTCGCGCTCCCTGACCAGTGTTTCGGAGCTCATGTCCGACCTGGAGAAGTCCCGTCATCGCGGCTACTTCATGGATGACGAAGAGACCAATATCGGAGTAGTGTGCTTCGCCGTTCCCGTGGTGGACATCCCGGGCGAACCTGCGCAGTTTGCCATCAGTGCCACGCTGCTTAAGGCGCGTGCCGATGAGCTGGACCACGAGGAAATCGTGGAGGAACTGCAGCAAATTGCCCGCGCCCTCGCCAATCCACTGAGCGCGCATTCCCTCTAACCTTCCTGATTCAGGGCCGCCCTTAGGGGTGGCCCTGCCTGTTTAAATGCCCTGGTTGCTGCGGGAAGAGTCCCGACAAGGAATTGGCTATTGACCAATATGCTGTTCGTAGGACAAGATATTGGTCAAGCAGGTCATTGGTGACCACCCAGAATTTAGGCAGCACTGGGGCTGCAAGGAGCGAACATGGGACTCAACCCTCCCGCGATGCCGCTGATTCACATCGAAGAATTAACCAAGCGCTTTGGCGTGAACGCGGCGCTACAGGATGTCAACCTCACGCTGGAAGCCGGCAGCATCCATGCGTTGCTCGGCCAGAACGGGGCCGGCAAGTCCACACTGATCAAGATTCTGTCCGGGCTTTACACACCAACGAGTGGCCGCATCACAGTCGCCGGGCACGCACTCGGCACGCCCGAAGCCACCGCGAACATGGCCTTCATCCATCAGGACCTTGGCCTGGTGGACTCCATGACCATCGCGGAGAACATTGCGCTGAGCACGGGCTTTGGCCGCTCCGGCGGATTCATCTCCTGGCGCCAGGTCCGGGACGACGCCGCGGAGGCGCTTCAGACGGTGGCCTCCCACCTCGAACCTGACCGGTACGTCTCGGAATTGACCCGGGCGGACAAATCGCTCGTGGCAATCGCCCGGGCGCTGGCCTCCAGCGCCTCGGTCATTGTCCTGGACGAGCCGACGGCAAGCCTCCCCGCAGCAGATTCCCGCCGGCTCTTTGACGTGCTGGAAAAGCTGCGGAGCCAGGGCCACGGGTTGCTGTATGTAAGCCACCGACTCGACGAAGTGTTCGCCATTTCAGATACCGTCACCGTCCTGCGGGACGGCCGCCTGATCCACAGCGGACCGATCGCCCAGAAGTCACCGCGGGAACTCGTCGTGGACATCGTGGGCCGCAAACCCGTCAGTTACACCTCGGGCAGCGGCGTCCAGCAGGACGTACGGCTTGAAGTGGATGGGCTGACCACCTCCCAGACGCAGGCGGTCTCCTTTACAGTCCACGCAGGCGAAGTCGTCGGCATGGTGGGGCTCACCGGAGCCGGGCACATGGAACTCGGGCGGGCTTTGGCCGGGGCGCGCAGGATCACCTCGGGCAACGTCCTGCTCGATTCGAAGAACTACCACCCCCGGACGCCGTCGGAAGCTGTCGACTCAGGCGTAGGTTTCGTCACCAGCAACAGGATGGAGGAGGGCTGCGCCCCCGAGTTGACGCTCCGCGAGAACTTCCTTCCGAATCCCGGCATCCGAACCAAAAACCCCTTCGCGTGGACCAGTCCGCGGGCCGAACGGAAGCTCGCCGAGGAACTCGTGGAGCGGTACGGCGTCAGGCCCGCGCTGACCGAGGTGGCCATCGCCACCCTCTCCGGCGGCAACCAGCAGAAGATCATGATCGGCCGCTGGCTCAGCACGCGCCGGAAGCTCATCATCCTCGAGGAACCCACAGCCGGCGTGGACGTCGGCGCCAAGGCAGACATCTACACGCTGTTGGAAGAGTCCCTCGCGGATGGCCTCGCCGTGCTGATGATCTCAACCGACTTCGAGGAAGTCGCCAACGTCTGCCACCGGGCACTCGTTTTTGTCCAGGGAACCGTCACCGCGGAACTGTCCGGCGCTGACCTGTCCATTGCAAACCTAACGGCGGCCGCCTCCGGTGCTGCTCTCACTTCGGAGTAATCCTCACATGAACAAGATGAACACAAACCGCCAGCGGGGCGGCGCCGCCCACCTCCTCGGACCCTACGGACTCGTCGTCATCCTAGTGGTACTGTTCGCGGTATTTGCCCTAATCCTGCCGCAAACGTTCCTCTCGGGCCGTAACTTCAACGCCATTCTCAGCAACCAGGCCATCCCCGCCCTGCTGGCGCTGGGGGCAATGATCCCCATTGCCACCGGAAAGTTCGATCTGTCCATCGGCTACGGCCTGGGGCTCTCCCACGTGATTGTCCTCAAGCTCATCGTCGACAGCAACATACCGTGGGGGATCGCGGCCGTCGTGGCCATCGCCGTCATGGCACTCGTGGGCGTGATCAACGGCCTGTTGGTCGAATTCGGCCAGATCGACTCCTTCGTAGCAACGCTGGGCACCGGAACCGTGCTGTACGCCATCACAGGGGCCATCACCAACGGGGCCCGCGTGGTACCGGGCGACGGCGGCCTGCCCGTCTCCTTCAAGGACCTCTACGATTCAAAAATCGCCGGAGTCCCGATCGTTGCCGTCTACCTGCTGATCGTTGCCGTCATCCTGTGGGTCCTGTTCGAACGGCTGCCGCTGGGACGCTACTTCTACGTGCTGGGCTCAAACCCCCGCGCCGCAGCCCTGATTGGCATCCCCACGAAGAGATACTCCATTTACGCCTTCGCCTTCTCCGCAGTGGTAACCGGCGTCGCAGGAGTGCTGCTTGCCTCCCAGCAGCAGATCGGAAACCCGAGCGTCGGCATGGACTATTTGCTGCCAGCCTTCGTGGGGGCGCTCCTGGGGGCCACAGCCATCAAGCCCGGACGCGCCAACGTGATCGGCACTCTGGTTGCGGTCATCACTCTGGCCATCGGCCTGGCCGGAATCTCCCAGTTGGGCGCCCAGTTCTGGGTAACCCCACTCTTCAACGGCGTCACGCTGCTGATCGCCGTCGGTCTTGCAGGCTACTCTGCACGGCGCAAGCTGCGTGCCGGTGCGGTGGCCGCACCGCCGCCCAACCTCCCCGCCGCAGGCGACGCCGGCCCTCCAACTCCCGCAGGACCTTCCACGGGGGCCGGGCTACCGGCGGCCCCAGCCACCAGCGCCGTCTAGCCCCGAAACATCACCGGCTACACCTGTCCGGATCAGGCACCACATCAGGCAATTTCCCATGACCGAAAGGCTTCACGATGAACAACTCCGCCCCAAGACTGCTGCTCGCTGCCGGCGCCATCATGGCACTAGGACTCACGGCCTGCACCAGCGGTTCGGCTGAATCAGCTGCCGCCGGCGCAACCGCTGGCGGGGACAGCGGCTGCGCCGACGTCGTTGCCACCGCGCAGAAGGCCATCGACGCGGCATCCAAAACGAACAGTCCATGGGATGGACCCACCTCAGGACCCAAGGCCGCAGCGGGGAAAACCCTCGTCTACGTGGCGCAGTCCATGACTAACCCCGGTGTCGCTGGAGTGGCCAAGGGACTTCAGGAGGCAGCGGCGTCCATCGGCTGGAACGTAAAAGTGATCGACGGCCTGGGAACTCCCGCCGGGATCCAGAGTGCCTTCAGCCAGGCGCTGACCACCAAACCGGACGGCATCGTGATCGGTGGCTTCGACCCCAAGACCACCGCAGCCCAGGTTGCCGAAGCCAACTCGGCCAAGATTCCGCTGGCCGCCTGGCAAGCTCTGTCCACGCCTGGTCCCAGCACCGATCCGCTGCTGTTCACCAACATCACCACCAAAGTTGAGGACGTGGCGAAGATCAGCGCCGACTTCGTCATCGCCAAATCCAACGGCAAGGCCGGGGTCGTCATCTTCACCGACTCCTCCATCCCCTTTGCCGAGGGCAAATCGCAGATGATCAGGAAGGAACTGGAAACCTGCTCCGGCATCAAGGTCCTGGAATACGACAACGTTCCCCTCTCTGACGTCAGTGCAAGAATGCCGCAGGAAGTGTCCTCCCTGCTCAGCAAGCACAACGAAGCCTGGACCTACTCCGTGGCCATCAACGACGTCTACTACGAAAACGCGACCGCAGCACTGCGTGCCGGCGGCGTGAACGCCGGCGGGGCACCGTTCAACGTGGGGCCGGCGACGGCGACTCCTCCGCGTTGCAGCGGATCAAGGCCGGCGAATACCAGACCGCCACTGTCCCTTCACCGCTGAAGTCGGAGGGATGGCAGCTCGTGGATGAGCTCAACCGAGCCTTTAACAACCAGCCCGCCAGCGGCTACGTTCCCCAGATCCACGTCTCCACCAAGGAAAACACGACGGCCACCGATGCCTGGGACCCGGAAGGTTACCAGGACGCGTACCGCAAAATCTGGGGCAAGTAGTTCGGCCGCAAGATCCCACTCAAGTACACCCGGGCGCCCGCCCACGAACCAAGGTTGAAATTGAACAACGATCACAACCCCCAGGCCCCTGCCCCGGCGAAGAGCACGGCCATTGCGCGCAGTGCCGGCTTCGTCGGGCTGGGGCTGATGGGTGCCCCCATGGCCGGTAACCTTCTCAAAGCCGGGTGGTCGGTGACGGCATGGAACCGTTCGAGCGCCGCCGCCGAGGACTTTGTAGGCTTGGGTGGAGCCCGCGCCCGAAAAGTCGCGGACCTTCGGAACGAGCCGGTGATCATCTTTATGCTCCCGGACCTCTCCTACATCGAGGACGCCGCCGCCGGGCTCCTGGCCGAGTGGCGTATGACGCCGCCCCGGCCGGGGACCCTGGTGGCCGTCATGAGCAGCGTTTCCCCGGTGGCCGTCCAGGCCTTCGGCCGTGCCGTTGCCGAAGCCAGCGGCGGAAACGCCGTCGTGCTGGATGTGCCGGTGAGCGGAGGAACTGAAGGGGCACAGCGGGGAACGCTTGCCATCATGGCCGGCGGACCGAAGGAGCACTTCGAGCGGCTCCTGCCGGTCCTCGAGGCGATGGGCACCACGGTCCGGCGCCTTGGCGAACTCGGGGCAGGGTCCCTGGCCAAAGCCTGTAACCAGCTCATCGTGGGAATCACGACGGCGGCGCTTGCCGAGGCAGCTGAGCTCGCCGAACGCTCCGGCATGGACGTTGAGTCTCTCTTCGAGGTGCTTTCGGGCGGATTGGCCGGCAGCCGTGTGCTGGATTTCGTCGGACCACGGATGGCGGCCAAGGACTACGCGCCTACCGGCCCGGCGAAGTTCATGCACAAGGACCTTTCCTTCGTGCTGGAAAGCGCCGCGGCGGTGGGCGCCGCCGTGCCCATGGCATCCGCCGGGGCCGAGCTCTACGGCAAACTCAAGGACCAAGGCCTGGGGGACCTGGACCTGGCCGTTGTACGGCAGACCATCGCAAACCTCAGCGATCCCAAGGTCACCGCCGCCCGTATGACCGCCACCGTGCAGGGGACAGCCCGATGAATTCGCTTTTTGACCTGACCGGGCGCATCGCCCTGGTCACGGGTTCCAGCCGGGGGATCGGCAACGCGCTGGCGCGGGCGCTGGCTGATGCCGGTGCCACGGTGGTGCTCAACGGCATCAACCCCGAGCGGCTCAAGGCCGCCGAGGCAGCCATGGCGGCCGACTACCCGCCGGGGCGGGTGCACAGCTGCGCCTTCGACGTCACGAAAGACACCGGGGCCGCCCGCGGCGTCGCCTGGGTGGAGGAAAACGTGGGACCGCTGGAAATCCTGGTGAACAACGCGGGCATCCAGCACCGCGTGCCCATGCTGGAGCTGGAAGTCAGCGACTGGGAACGGGTGATCAAAACCGATCTCACCAGCGCGTTCCTCGTAGGCCGGGAAGCGGCCCGGCACATGATTCCGCGCGGACACGGCAAGATCATCAACATCTGCTCGGTGCAGACCGACCTCGCTCGCCCCACCATCGCCCCGTACGTTGCGGCCAAGGGCGGGCTCCGGAACCTGACCCGGGCCATGACCGCGGAATGGGCAGCCTCGGGCCTGCAGATCAACGGCATTGCACCGGGCTACATCCACACCGAAATGACCCAGAACCTGGTGGACGATGAGCAGTTCAACTCCTGGATCCTCGGCCGGACCCCGGCGCACCGGTGGGGGACAGTGCAGGACCTGGCCGGCCCGGCGGTGTGGCTCGCATCCGATGGTTCCAATTTCGTCAACGGCCAGACCATTTTCATCGACGGCGGAATGACGGTGGTGGTCTGATGTCGGCAGTTTCAGCCCTTCCCGCGTCCGGCCCGGCCGTCGTCGCGCACGCCGCCGGCGACCTGCGCATCGAAGACGTCCCGCTGGCGGCACCCGCGGCGGACCAGGCCGTCGTTGAGGTCGTGTACGGCGGGATCTGCGGTTCGGACCTGCACTACTGGCTGCACGGCGCGGCCGGGGAATCGATCCTGAAGGCGCCCATGGTCCTGGGCCATGAGATCGTCGGCGTCGTGGCGCAGGCCGCCGCCGACGGTACCGGCCCCGCAGCCGGCACCCCCGTCGCCGTCCACCCCGCCACGCCGGGTCCCGGCGCCGCCCGGTATCCCGAAGACCGGCCCAACCTGTCGCCGGGCTGCACTTATCTGGGGAGCGCCGCCCGCTTCCCGCACACCGACGGCGCCTTCAGCCGCTACGCCGTCCTGCCTGCCCGGATGCTCCGGCCGCTGCCCGAAAGCCTCAGACTGCGGACCGCCGCCCTGGCGGAACCGGCCGCCGTTGCCTGGCATGCCGTGGCCCGCGCCGGAGACGTCAAGGGCAAGACGGCGCTGGTGATCGGCAGCGGTCCCATCGGCGCCCTGGCGGTGGCGGTCCTCAAGCGCGCGGGTGCCCAACGGATTGTTGCCGTGGACATGCACCCGAAACCGCTGGAGATCGCCCGGGCCGTCGGCGCCCACGAGGTCCTCAAAGCCGACGACGCCGAGGCCATAGCCGCGGTGGAGGCGGACGTGGTCATCGAATCCTCCGGCAGCCACCACGGCCTTGCTTCCGCGATCAAAGGAATCGTCCGCGGCGGCAAAGTGGTGATGGTGGGCCTGCTGCCCTCCGGACCCCAGCCCGTCCTGATCTCCCTGGCCATCACCCGCGAGCTGGAACTCCTTGGTTCCTTCCGCTTCAACAGTGAAATCGACGAGGTCATCGCGGCTCTCGCGGACGGCACACTGTTCGTGGACCCCGTGGTCACGCACGACTTCCCGCTGGAACGCGGTCTCGAGGCCTTTGAAATGGCCAGGAATTCAGCGGAATCCGGAAAGGTCCTGCTGGACTTCAGGCCGACCGGTTCAGGACTTGTGCTGCACCACTCCGCCGACGAGCCGGCCTCATGACAGCGGCAACCCGCCCCATGCTGGTGATGGGCGTTTCGGGCAGCGGCAAGAGTGTCCTGGGGCAAGCCCTGGGACACAGCCTTGGGATCCCCTTCGTCGACGCCGATGACCTCCATCCGGCATCCAACAAAGCGCGTATGGCCGCTGGCATCCCGCTGACCGACACGGACAGGATGCCCTGGCTGGGCGATGTCGCCAAAACGATTGCCGGCCGCCTCAGCCTGGGGCATCCAACTGTGGTGGCATGCTCCGCACTGAAGCGGGTGTACCGCGATCTGATTAGAACCTACGTCCCGGACCTGCTCGTTATCTACCTGGAGGGATCCCAGGAAACGATCCAATCACGGCTGTCGGAGCGTCAGCATGAATACATGCCAGCGAGCCTCCTGGCGTCTCAAATCGCCGATTTGGAACCCCCGGATGCCGACGAGGCGCACATCAGGATCTCCCTGGACATCCCCGTGGAAGCGGCTGCGGACCTCATCCTACGGACACTGCACGTACCGGTTGTCGCCACTGCGCAGCAGTAGGGCGAACTTCGGCGAGGGGCCAACCAAGCAAACCTGACCAAAGACAACATCACGGCGGAGGGATCGATGGGACGCCAGGAGGAGGAACTGCACGACGAGCTCCTGGTCCGGGTTGCAACGCGATATTTCCGCCATGGCATGCTCCAGCACGACATCGCTGAGGCGGAACACCTTTCCCGGCCAAGCGTCTCGCGTCTCCTTGCCGAAGCCCGGGACCGCGGTGTGGTCCAGTTCAGGATCGGACGACCGGTGGACCGCGCACACGGGCTGGAATTGTCCCTGCTCCGGGGGTCGCTCCTGCGGAAGTGTGTGGTGGCGACCGGAAAGCACCGGTCGCTCTACGGAGCGGAAAGCAGAATCGGATATGTCGCCGCGCGGTACCTGGAATCACAGCTGCCCCACGTGCGCCAGCTGGGCGTAGCTTCGAGCCGGTCATTGTCGGGTGTGGTGGCTGCCCTGGCCTCAGCCCGTCGTCCGGATCTCACCGTAGTTGATCTCCTAGGTTGTCTTCCCAGCGACAGATCGGGTGAAGACAACCGCGCCCACACGGCGAGGGCGGTGGCAGGACGGCTTGGCGCAACGTTCCGTGCCCTTCCGGCGGCGTTCGTCTACAGGTCCGAATCCGCCCGAAGCGCGGCCCTGGCGTCTGCCCATGTGCGGCGAGCCCTGGACCTGGGGCCGCTGAGCGACATGGCGGTGGTTGGCATCGGGTCCATGCAGCGCTTCGATGGGACGGGCCTCTATAGTCCGGTGCCCCGCCAGGACCTGGCACGCCTGGCCGAGGACGGTGCTGTGGGTCATTTGTGCGGACACTTCATCCGGGCGGACGGATCGCGGATCCACAACGACTCGGTGCCCCTCCTGCTTGGAATCGGCGCCGACGAACTCCGACAGATCCCTCGCAGAATCGCCGTAGCAGCCGGCCAGCACAAAGTGGTTCCCATTGCCGCTGCCATCAGCGGTGGCCTCATCTCGGAGCTTGTCACGGATGAGGCCACCGCCTCCGGCTTGCTGTCGTTTCTGCAACGCTGAGGGCCCTGCTTACGCCCTCAGGACACGGCGAGCCACAGCAAAGAGGCAATGGTCGCCGTCACGCACCCCATGATGGTTACGCCCACGGTCCAGGTTTTGAGCATCACCTGTTCACCGATGCCGAAGTACCGGGACAAGACCCAGAACCCGGCGTCGTTGAAGTTGGACAAGCACATGCCACCCGCCGATACCCCCACGGCCAGCAGCGCCAGCTGACTGGGATTCAGGCTCGTCGTGTCGAAGGACTGCGCTAGCAGCACCGCAACAAAGGTGACTGCCGCCGTCGTCGTTCCCAGCGTTGCCCGCAGAATCGCGGCGAGTACAAAGCCGAACAGCACCAGCGGAAGGTGAATGTCCGCGAGGGTGTCCAGAAGCTGCTTGCCCACGCCGGACGCGCCGATGATGGAACCGAACGCAACGCCGCCGCCGGTCGAGACCAGGATTTCGCCCACCGGTTTCATGCCCTGCATGCCGAAGAACGAGATGCTCTCCCCGCGCCGGACTCTGGGCGTCAGCAGCAGTCCGTAGGCACAAAAAACGGTGATGGTGAGCGCCAGCCAGGGAGTACCAAGGAATGCCAGGATGTCGAGTACCGTCTGGGCAGGTCCGCCGATTTGCAGGGAGCCGGCGAGGGTCTGGATGAGGATCAGCACAATGGGGAGCAGCAGGACGAACAACAGTGTCCCGACGGCGGGGCGCTCGTGCCCTTCCAGCGAGGTCAAGGTGGTGGACCGGGCAGGCGCAGCGACGACGGTGCTTGACGTACCACCGCTGCCTCCCGGCTCCTCGAAAGCGGGATCCCCCGCGGCAGCCGGCGTCGTGCCGTCTGAAGTCCCACCGGCGGTGGGGCTGCCGCCGTCGTACGCTGCGTCAAGATCAAGGGTGCCGTTGCCGGTCAGTTTCCTCGCCGCCCATTGCGAATAGAGGAAGGCGATACCGGCTCCGGGCAGCATCGCGAGCAGCCCGTACATTATCAGGAGCCCGAAGTTCACATTCAGCGCCGTGGCAATGGCTACCGCTCCCGGGTGTGGCGGAACGATGGAATGCATGCCCAGGACGGCGATCGCCATGGGGATGGCGAAGAAGATAATGGATTTCCTGGACTGCCGGGCGACGGCGATGGTGACGGGCGCCAGGAGAATCACGCCGGTGTCGAAGAAGATGGTGCTGCCCACCAGGAGTCCGCACATGGTCATCGCCAGAGGGCCGCGTTTGTTTCCGATGCGCTGGAGCATCTTTTCGCCCAGCACTTCGCTGCCGCCTGAGCGGCGGATGATTTCGCCAATCACACACCCCAGGGCGATCAGCGGCACCATGTGGCCCAGCTGCTTCCCCATGGCAGGTTCCATAACGGCGAAGATGCCGGTCTTCGGATCGATGAGCGGCACGCCCATGGCCAGGGCTAGGCCGACGGCGACAACCGTCATGGTGATAAAGGGGTGGATCTTGAGCTTCACAATCATGAAAAACAGGACAACGATGCTGAGGACCACCATCGTCATGGAATACCAGATCGGGTACATATCGCTCCTTCGCGACAACAGGCAGTGACGGCCGGCGGCTGTGCCGCCCGTCATTGAATAAGGTTTCGGGCCGACCCCGATCCAACCCGTCACGGATGCGCCGGTCAATCAATCCGCGTGAACCTGAACATCCGTTCCAAAACCTGGAAAATTGGGCTCTCCTGACTTATCCGTGGGCTAATTTCGGCCCGGGAGCACCGGTTTGTGACCGCCGAGGCTGAGCATGGCCAGGGCGATGAGGGCCTCGGGTGATTTGAAGCCGAAGGCGATGCGGGTGATGAGTCTGATCTTGGTGTTCATGGATTCGATGCGTCCGTTGGAGAGCCCGTGCTCGATCGCTGCGAGGATGGATTCCCGGTGTTTGACGATGCTCTTTTGCAGTTTCACGAACGATGGAATGCGGCACCGGCGCGCCCAGGCAACCCATTTGTCGAGCGCTTCTCCGGCTTCGTCGTAGGGCAGTTTGAAGACCGTGCGCAGCCCTTCCTTGAGGTAGTACGCCCGGCCGAGTCCGGGGTCGGTCTGCACGATCCAGGCGAGCTTGGCCTGCTGCTTTTCGGTGAGGTTCTCCGGGTTCTTCCACAGCGCATAGCGCGAGTTCTTCACCCCGGCGGCAAGAGTGCTGTGGGGCCTGGCCGGGGCGTCTTTGGACGGGCGTCCCCGGCCTCGTTTGGCCTCTCCGGTCCGGGCCGCCCGGCGGGCGTCGTTCCACGCGCCCCGGCGGACCTCGTCGAGGGCTTCGGTGGCCCATTTGACGACGTGGAACGGGTCGGCACACCTGATGGCGGCGGGACACCGGGCGGCCACGACAGCGGCGATCCAGTCGGCGCCATCCGCGGAAACATGCGTGATCCCGGCGCACCGTTCTTCTCCGAGGGCATCGAAGAACGTGCCCAGGGTGGCCTTGTCCCGGCCAACGGCGGCCCAGACCAGCCTGCCGCTGTCATGGTCCACCACGACGGTCAGGTACTTGTGCCCGCGCTTGTAGGAGATCTCATCGATACCGATCCGGACCAGGTTGGCGAAGGGGTCGTAAGTGGCCGCCGTGTCCTCCCAGACCCGGGTGATGATCGCCCCGACGGTCCGCCAGGCAATGCGCATCAGCGCGGTGATCGCGGTCTTGGATGTCTGGGTGGCAAGCCAGGCGACCTGCGCATCGAAATGATGGGTGTGTCCGGCCTGATGCCTGGCCCACGGGACGGCGGCCACGGTGACGCCGTGTTCACGGCACCGGATCCTCGGGGCGTCGGCCTCCACCTGGACCTGGACCGTGCCGGCATCCAGGGAACGCCAGCGCCGGCGGCCGTGCCCCTGGTCGTATTTCGGACACCTGCGCCGGCAGATGCCGCAGCGGTTCCGGACCGATCCAGTCGGGCGGACCGAGGCGACCAGGACCCCGGCTTCGTCATCAAAATCGATGGCTTCGACGACTGTTTTCTCGACACCGAGCAGAGTTCGCCATAGTCTTGCATTTCGCACGCCGTTTTCCCGCTCTAATAGTTTCTGTTCCTTAGACAGTCAGAAACCTAGACAGGAAACGGCGTGCGGCCGTTAAGGCGCTCCGAAAACACCCACAGTTACGTCAGGAGAGCCGAAAATTGGGCTGTTTCTGTTCGGGTCCGCTGCTGGGAAACCAATACTGGAGGTTCGATTGCCACGCCACTCACCGCCGAGTGGCTGAAGAAAGGGTTGCATTATGCGTCAAGACCAAGTCGCGAAGTCACGCACTAACGAACTTCCGGCACGCACCATGCGCATGCACCATGTATGCCTGGTTGTGTCCGACATTGCCGCCACACGGGACTTCTACGTCAACGTCCTCGGGTTCGAGGAAATCCACCGGCCCACGGATTTTGTTTTCCATGGTGCCTATTTCCAGAATGGCAACGTGGAAGTGCACGTAGTCCGCGAAACCGAACCCGGCAGGCTTTCCCGGCGTGATCCCGGCTGGGGCGCTGAAGAGTTGCGCACGGGCCTGTGCCACCACTTCGCAGTGCTGGTGGATTCGTTCGAACCGTTCCTCGCAGCGATGCGCGAACGCGGACTCGAGCGGGTGGGCGGACCACGCGTCCGCGACGATTACGTGGAGCAGATCTACATTGCCGATCCCGACGGCCACGTCATCGAGCTTTTGTACCAGCACACTCCGGAGTCCGGCCACGCGCGGCGCATGGAAATTTTCGATCTGGGGATCGCTGTTCCCGTCGCTCCCGGGCACCACGTCCTCGATCCGCGGGTCAAGTATGGGCTGCACTGCGCCGGATGAGTACTGCCTGATGGCGCAACTTTCACTGTGGTGACCTTCGCAGTACTTCCTGCACGACGGCGTCCACGCCTGCACGACGTCCGTGCTGAGCCCGCACCCGAGCCCGACGGGCTTAGTCTATTTCCCCATGGCCAAGCTGAGTATATTTGGCACCAATGGCTGCGCCGTCGGAACCCAGTTGTTAGGGGCAACTTAGGCCCAGCGTGTGAACATTTGGGAAGCGAGGAGTAGGTGTCTCACGCAATTCCGCCGGGGGCCAGCCCGCGTCTGTACAACGAAGACCTGGCACCCGCCGAGCATCGCACATGGGGTTTCTATTCGCTGTTTGCGATGTGGATGTCCGACATTCACTCGCTCGGCGGTTATACGTTTGCCGCTGGCCTCTTCGCGTTGGGCCTCGGTGCTTGGCAGGTGTTCCTTGCGCTGGTAGCAGGGATTGCCGTTGTTTTTGTCCTGATGAACTTCTCCGGATACGCAGGCCAGAAGACAGGAGTTCCCTACCCCGTCCTCGCCCGGATTTCGTTTGGCACCTTCGGCGCCAACCTGCCCGCCCTGATTCGTGCCTTCGTCGCGATTGCCTGGTACGGCATCCAGACATGGCTTGCCTCTCGCGCCGTCATTGTCATCGCCCTGAGGATCTGGCCTGAACTGCAAGGCCTGACCGGGAACAACTTCCTGGGCGAGTCCACCTTGGGCTGGCTGGCCTTCCTGTTGATGTGGTCGCTCCAGCTCCTTCTGCTTCGAAACGGCATGGAGACAATCCGGAAGTTTCAGGACTGGGCCGGGCCGGCCGTCTGGGCGGTGATGGGCCTGTTGGTCGTGTACATCCTGATCAATGCGGGATGGAATATTTCCCTCGACCTGCCGGGGGGAAAAGCGGAATGGGGGTCACACATGCTTTCTTCGCCGCCGTGGCGCTGACGGTGACGTACTTCTCCACCCTGATGCTCAACTTCTGCGACTTCTCCCGGTTCGCGCCATCCCGTAAAGCAGTGCGCACGGCGAACCTGTGGGGGCTGCCGGTGAACTTCATCGCCTTCTCCGTGGTCTCCGTCGTCGTCACCGCCGGAACGTTCAAGGTATATGGGGAGTACATCTACGATCCGGTTGAGATCGTTGGGCGGATCGACAGCATCTGGGCGCTTCTGCTGGGCGCCGTCACCTTCGCAGTAGCAACGCTGGGGATCAATGTCGTGGCAAACTTCGTCTCGCCGGCCTACGACCTTTCGAATGTCTGGCCCTCTCGGATCGATTTCAAGCGCGGCGGCCTGATCGCCGCAATGATCGCACTGATCATTACGCCCTGGAACCTGTTCAACAGCCCGGTGGTGATCAACCTATTCCTCGGAGGGCTCGGAGCGCTGCTCGGGCCGCTGTTCGGGATCATTATGGTTGACTATTATGTGCTCCGCCGGCAGCGCGTGCTGGTTCGAGACCTGTTCAGGGAACAGGGGTACTACACGTACACAGGTGGCTGGAACCAGAAAGCGGTCATCTCGTTTCTCGTCTCGGCCGTCCCGGCCGTGGTCTTCGGCCTGCTTCCGGTATTTGGCGCCTTCTCGGCGTTCTCCTGGTTCATCGGAGCAATCGTGGCGGCCGCGGTGCATTATTTCATCTCGCGCAACGACACGAGTCTGGCCGAATCGATCACTGCAGCTGCCACCGAAGAAACAGATCCGGGCGGCGCACCGTGGACGCAGGTTCCCCAGACACGCTGAGCCAGGGGACTGGGCTCGCATCCTTCTTCGGTGTCGGTGGCCTGATTCGCGCATAGTTCTTCCTAATTGGAATCCGGTGTATGCCCCAGAGCACGGCTCGGGGCATACACCGCAGTGCTGATTTAGCCTACAAGGGCACGGGTGTGGTCGTTAAGGAATATTCCGCGCGGGTCGAACTCCCGGCGTATTTGGATGAAGGTGTCAAGTTCCGGGTAGAGACGTTCCAGGCGGTTCCTTGTCATGAAGTGGATCTTGCCCCAGTGGGCTCGCGGCTCGAATTCCTGCAGCAGCGCGTCAGCGTCCCGGAAGAAGGGCCAGTAGTCAGTTCCAGGCTCGGTTGTCAGGGTGATGACGGTTGTGTCCCGTCCCTGGAACTGGGACATGTAGCCTTCATCGGCTTTAACCCAACGGACCTCAACGGGGTACTTCTGGGCGGAATGCTTGGTGCGGATGAGCTCCTGGACAGCCTCGACAGCGGCCAGGCCGTGCTCGCTGGGAACGAAGTACTCGAGTTCATGGAACGGTGTGGTAAATCCGCCCGGGTAGATGCGGTAGGACCGGTCCAGCCGGGCGCCCTCCGTGCGCGAGATCTCACGCTCGTCCTGGACCTGGGCGATGTTGTACCGCTTGGTGTAACTGCGGTCCGCCATGCTCTGGCCGGGCGCTCCGGGAAGGTCCAGGAGTTCGCATGAACCGTCTTCCGGGCACCAGAGGAACGAGTAATGCCTGTTCGTATCGATGTCGGCTTGCCACGTTGCCGCGGTCTCTGACCAGGTGGGATACGTAATCTCCTCCTGCAGGTAATAGCGGTCCTCCACCGCCAGCTCGACCTCCAGGAAAACTCCGAGCGTCCCCAAAGCGACCTGCGCCGCCCTGAGTTCGCGGAGCTGCCCTTCGCCGATTTCGACGATTTCGCCGTACCCGCTGATCAGCTTGACCCAACGAAGGCTTGACGAAAAGCTGCCCAGATCCTTGCCGGAGCCGTGAGTGCTGGTTGAGAGTGCTCCGGCGATCTGCTGCTTGTCGATGTCGCCCTGGTTGGCGAGGGCCAGTCCCTGCTCCCACAGCGGATCGCCGAAGGTGCTGATGGTGGTGCCCGCCAGGGCCCTGACGCGACGCCGGTCCTTGTCAGTTCCGGTGATGGCTGAGAGCGCCGACATGTCCATCAGGACGCCGCCAGTCTGAACCAGCGGGGAGGACGAATGTCCTGAGCCGACCGCCCGCACAGGGAGGCCTTCGCGGATGGCGAAACGGACGGCGTCGAGCGCTTCCTGTTCAGTCCGCGGCCGCACGGTGAAAGCGGGCGTGGCGCTCTGGTTTCCGCCCCAGTTGGTCCACGTTACGTCCGTCCCGAAGGGAGCGGACGGGGTTGCGGCGCGTGCCAGCGCTGCGTTGCTGGGAAGGTTCGTTGTGGTCATAGCTGAGCTCCGATGCCGGTCTGAACGCTCACGCGCTGTGGTTGATCATGACGTGCTTGGTACGGGAGTAGTCGTCCAAGGCGTAGAGCGAGAGGTCGCGACCGTAACCGGATCCCTTGAAACCGCCCCACGGTACCTCGCAGGCCAGCACCAGGTGCGAATTGACCCAGACGGTGCCGAAATCGAGCCGCTTTGGAACGTTCAGGGCGAGGCTCGAATCCCGAGTCCACACTGAGGCAGAAAGGCCGTAGGGGCTCTCGTTTGCCCGGGTAACGGCTTCTTCAGTGGAAGTGAAGGTCTCGACCGTGACTACGGGACCAAAGATTTCGTGGGTAGCTATCGGTGCCCCTGCCGGCACACGGCTGATGACTGTGGGCTCGATGAAGTAGCCGGGGCCTTCCAAAGCCGAACCACCGATGGCCACGTTCAGGCCGGCAGCCTTCGCCTCGGACAGGGATTCCTTCACGCGTTCGAAGTGCGGGCGCGAGATCATGGGACCGATTTCGACGTCGTCGCCCGCCTGCGGGGCTCCCACCACCAGCGTGCTGACTTCGCGCACGAGGTGCTCGGTGAACTCCTCAGCCACTGACTCGTGCACCAGCACGCGGCAGGCAGCGCCACAGTCCTGGCCGGCATTCCAGAAGCCGGCATTGCGCACCCCGGCGGCGGCCGCGCGGAGGTCAGCGTCAGGAAAGACAACAACGGGAGCCTTGCCGCCAAGTTCCAGATGGACGCGTTTGACCGATTTGGCCGCGGTCTCCGCAACGGCCTGTCCGCTCACGACGCTCCCGGTCAGGGCAACGAGGGCAACATCAGGATGTTCCGCGAGCCGCTGTCCGACGGTTCGGCCTTGTCCCGTCACAACGTTGAGAATCCCGTCGGGAATGCGTCCGGCCACGAGTTCTGCGAGCTTCAGCGTGGACAGTGGCGTCTGCTCGGAAGGTTTCAGGACGATGCTGTTTCCTGCAGCCAGGATGGGTGCGATCTTCCAGGCGGCCATCAGCAGCGGGTAATTCCACGGGGTGATGACGCCGACGACACCCACGGGTTCCCTGAGAATGACCGACGTGTGCCCGGTTGCGTAGTCACCCCCTGCCATGGACGTCAAGGTGCGGGAAGCTCCGGCCATGAAACGGAACGTATCGATGGTGCTTGAGACGTCGTCCTCCGCGACGGTTCGCGGTTTACCGGTGTTGGCTGACTCGATGAGTTCGAAGGCTTCCCGGTTGGCTTCGATGATGTTGGCGATCAGGTTCAGCACCTCGGAGCGTTCCTTCGGGGTGGTGGCGCCCCAGGACTTCTGGGCCGCCACGGCGGCTGCAACAGCAACATCAACATCGGCGGCTGTGCCGGCCTGCACGGACGCGATGACCCGCTCAGTGGTGGGGTCTACGACGTCGATGAGTTGGGTGGAGGACCCTGGAACGAACGATCCTCCAATGAAGTGTCCGCTGGGCGGCAGTATGCCTGCCGGGCTGTGATCCTCGGAGGTGTGATCTACGGGGGAGCGGCGGACAGTGAACTGTTCGGTGTTAGTGAGTGTCATGATGTTTCGCCTTTGCTTTCTGCGCCGGTCGCGGCGTCGGGGGTGTACGTGGGGTGCGGGCCGTTAGCCCGTGGTGCAGCGCGGGCTTTGGCCCGCGGTGCGTCAAATCAGTTCAGTGGCGAATGCGGGGGCCTGAAAGGGGGCGGCATCCGAGTTCTTCCGGAACACGCGTGCAGCAAAGTAGTAGAGCGGAGCAACAACCGCCAGCCCGACGATCCACGAGATGTCCACGCCGCCCATCGCTGCGGCCAGTGGGCCCGTGTAGATCGCTGTTGCGGAGAACGGAACCTGAATCAGGGCGCCGGCAACATAGGAGCCGATCGCCACCCAGTTGAACCGTCCGTACACGCCGCCGTCGCGCTTGAAGAAGTCTTCCACCCTGTAGTCGCCGTGCCGGAGAAGGTAGTAGTCCACCAGGTTGATGGCCGTCCAGGGTACCAGCACGTACATCAGGAAGGAGAGGAAGTTCGTGTAGAAGAGGATGAAATTGTCGCGGGCGAACAGCGCGATCAGGACGGCGAGCGTGAAGAGGATGAGTGCCGCAACGCTTCGGGTCTTGGCGTGGGGCAACCAGTTCGGCTTGAACGTCTGGCCAATGGTGAGGCTGCACAGGACGCCGCAGTAAAGATTCATGGCGTTCGACGCCGCAACCCCGAGGCAGAAGATTCCGATGACGATCATGGTCCATGGTTGGAGAAACGCTCCCAGGCTGCCGACGATTTCGACGGTGCCGGCGTCGTTGCTCAGCGTCGCGGCGAGCGTTCCCACCAAGGCACCTAAGACCATGGGGAACAAGGTGCCCAGGACGCAGCCTGAGTAGGACGCCCAGAACGCCGGGGCCGAGCCAGTGCCCTGCGGCATATAGCGGGAGTAATCCGAGACGTAGGGAGCGTAGGCGAGCTGCCACAGGGCGGATACAGAGATGGTGCCCATGAAGCCAACCCAGTTGAAGTTTCCCTGGTCCAGGAAGCTGGCCGGCAGTCCCTGGACGAACAGGATCCAGGCGAAGGCCAGCAGCAGTGCTACGCCGGCCACGACGCTCAGGAAGCGTGCATAGGCATGAATGAGCCGGTAGCCGAAAATCGTGGCAATGACGCTGACGACGCCGATGATAATGATGCCGGCGTCAACACTGATGCCCGGGCTGACTGCGGCCATTGCTTCCCCGCCAAAGACGAGGTTGGCCGCGAAAAACCCGACGTACATGATCACCACGATGACAACGATCAGCAGCGCCCCGTACGAACCGAACTGGCCGCGGGTCTGGATCATCTGCGCCACGCCCAGTTGCGGGCCCTGGGCAGAGTGCAGGGCCATGAAGATGCCACCGACGACGTTCCCGATGATGATTCCCACGATCGCGGGCACAAAGTGCAGGCCGAACACCGTGGTGGCGAGGCCGCCGGTCACGATGGTCATGATCATGATGTTGGAACCGAACCAGATGGTGAAGAGGTCCCGGGCTTTCCCATGGCGTTCGTTCGCGGGGATGGGCTGGATGGTCTTGTCCTCGAGCCGGGGTACTTCTGCCGCGGCATCGGAAGTGGTTCGAGTGCTCATGATGCGTTCCAGGATGCTGCCTGCAGTTCACGGACGGTGTGCGTTTCGGCCTTACTGCGGTTCACCATCAGGGCGAGCAGGTCGAAGACGAGGGTGGCGGCGGCGACCGTGGTGATGTCTGCGTGGTCGTAGGCCGGAGCGACTTCGACGACGTCGGCGCCCACAATGTTGATGCCGTTCAGTCCGCGGAGAAGGGCCAGGAGTTCGCGGGAGTGGAGCCCGCCCATCTCGGGGGTGCCGGTGCCCGGCGCGTAGGCCGGATCCAGGACGTCGATGTCGATGGAGACGTAGACCGGGGTATCGCCGAGCCGTTCCTTGACCTGCGCGATCGCTGCCGGGACGCCGATGACGTCCAGGTCCGAACAGCGGATGATCTGGAAACCGAATTCGTGGTCGCGCAGGAAGTCGTTGCGGTCATAGACCGGCCCGCGGATGCCGACGTGCATGGACTTGTCTTCCACCAGGAGGCCTTCCTCGAATGCCCGGCGGAAGATGGTTCCGTGGGTGACCGGCTGGTCGAAGTAGGTGTCCCACGTGTCCAGGTGGGCATCGAAGTGCAGCAAAGCCACGGGTCCGTGGACCGTGTTCAAGGCCCGCAGCATCGGGAGGGCGATGGTGTGGTCTCCGCCGATCGAGATGAGCTTCTTGTCCTCACTGATCAGGGGCAGTGCCTGCTCTTCAATTTCGCGGACTGCCCGTGTGATGTCGTAGGGCGTGCAGGCGATGTCGCCGGCGTCCACAACCTGGGCTTCGTAGACCGGCGCGACGTCCAGTTCGGGGTGGTATCCGGGACGCAGTAGCCGGGAGGCTTCGCGGACTGCGGCAGGACCGAACCGGGCGCCGGGGCGGAAGGACGTTCCGCCGTCGAAGGGTACGCCGACGATCGCAATGTCGTAGTCCGGAACGCGGTCGATTTGGGGAAGCCTGGCGAATGTGCCGAGGCCTGCATACCGGGGGACTTTTGTTGCGTCGACGGGGCCGATGGGCTTGTGAGCTGTCATGCCGGGATCCTTCGGTTCAGTGCTGCCGGGCGGTGACGCCGGCGGCGTTTCGGGGAGGTGTTGGGCCGCTCGCCGTTGAGCGGGAAGTAAGTAATCCAATTCTTGGTGACGCGCATCACGGCGTATAGCGGTAGATTGACTACAAATGGCCGAGGCTCTTATACATATGTCTAGAGAGCCTCCGGGTGGGCTGGAAACCAAGGAGCTGGGAGCGCAATTCCATGGCGATTACAGTGGCCGAGCTCGTGGCGGAACCCCAGCTGGGCCTTACGCTGCTGGCCGGTTCCGCAGGCGCTGGCAACCGGGTCACCTGGGCCCACACGTCTGACTTGCCGAGGCTGTGGGAATGGGTCACCGGTGGCGAGCTGATGATGACCAACGGCCTCTCCATCCCGGCCGATGCTGCCGGGCAGGTTGGGCTCGCCGAGGCGCTGGTGGAGGCGGGCGCGAGTGCGCTGGCCATCGGAGAGAAGATGCACGCGCCGGAGCTGTTGCCGGAGTTCCTGGCGGCTTGTGAGGGGCTGCCGCTGCCGCTGATCAACGTGCCCTATCCGCTGCCCTTCATCGCCATCGCGCGAACGGTGGCTGAATCCTCCCTGTTGGAGGAATCGCGGCGCCTGCGCCAGACCGCCCGGATATACGACCTGCTCCGCACTGCCGGAACATCCGAGGACCAGTTGCAAGGCCTTCTTCTGGGCCTCGCAGCCGAACTCGATGCGGACCTCTTCGTCGTGGACCGGCGCTGCCTTCATCCATGGCATCCGGACGGCCGGCCGCTCCCGGATTTCCTGCAGGCGGAATTGGCCCCGCTGACCGGGCGGATATCTCTGGCCGGGAAGAAGTTCCAGTGGCACCGGCTTCGGGACAGGCACGTGCTCATGATGGATATCCCTACGCATGCCAATGCGCTCCTGGTGGTGCTGCCCAACAGCGATCCGCACCCGGACGCCGTCGTACTTCTGCATGCGGCAACCGTGCTGGGGCTGGAACTTTCACGAAAAGTCCTGTCCCTGGAAAGCCAGCACCGCCTGGCGGGCGAATTCCTGTTGCAGGCAGTCGACGGTCGGCTGGGAACGGCGGAACTGGAAAGCCGGCTTACGGCTTTTGGTGTTCCGGCGCAGGATTTCCTGGTGGTTTCGATATCGGCCGACGACGGCGAGCGGCTGGCGAACGTCCACGTCGAACTGTGGCGCCACGGCTTTCCGGCCGCTTGCCTGCGGCGCTCCAACACACTTCATGTGGCGGTGTCCGCGGCGGTGACCGACGATATCCTGATCCATTGCGCGGGTCCGGAGGTCCGGATCGGCATCAGCTCGCCGACGTCTGCGCCCGGGATCCGGCGTGCCCTGCAGGAGTCGCTGTGGGCGCTCGGCTCGGCCAAGGGCAATGCCATGAATCTGGCCCGGTACGCCGAAGGTCCCTCGTGGCTGGGGCTCACGAGCTTCGAGGAAGGGACCGCGTTGGTGCAGCGGCTGCTGGGGCCGGTCTTCGCATACGAACAGAGCCAGGAAGGCGACCTCATCGTGACGCTCAGGACCTACCTGGACACCCAGAGATCGTGGCAAAAGACCGCGGCGGCGCTCTTCGCCCACCGGCAAACCGTCATCTACCGCATCCGAAAAATCAGCGAACTGACGGGCCTGGACATGACCGAAACGTCCACATTGGCTCAGCTTTGGTTTGCACTTCAAATCCATGAGGCCATGCATAAGTAGAACGCCAAGCCGACCGTGCAGGCGCGGCGGCCGCTTCCGGAAGCCGGGGACAGCCTAGCCTCGCAACGTCGCCAAGGCTTCAGCCAGCGGCATGCGCAGTGCGGGGCCATGGCCGGGAAGTACCACTGTGGCGTTGATGCCGTCCAGGCGGTGAGTTGCCGCCAGCGCCCCGGCGGGGTCTGTGTGGTACATCCGGTGAAGCATCTGGGGTCCGGACTTACGGCTCACCGGATGGCCGCTAACAAACGAGTCACCTACGGCGATCGCTCCTGCACCGGGGAGATAGATCGAGACGTTGCCCGGGGTGTGGCCCGGAAGCAGGATCGCTTGCGGGCTGCCGGGCAGGCTCCGAAGCCTCCCGGCGTCCCATGCCTGGGCCTGCGTTGCCGGCTTCGCCGTCAAGGATCCTGCTTTGATGACGTGGATCATCCAGCGGAAGACGCGGGGGCGCCAAGCCCGGGCGAGGACCTGACCGAACGTGACCTGGTGCTTTTCCCTCCCTTGGACATGGGCCAGTTCTTCCGGGGCGCACAAGATCGGCGTTCCGTATGTTGTGGAGAAGTAGGCCGCGGAGCCGGTGTGGTCGACGTGGCCGTGGGTGATGAGCACGGCCTGAGCGTCGGCCGGATGCAACCCCAGGTGGCGGATGGACTCAAGGACCAAGGCGCGGTCGGCGGGATAACCGCTGTCAATGAGCATGAATCCAGTGTCGTCGAGGACCACGATCCAGTTGGAGGCTGGTCCTTCGACGAAAAAGACACCGGGTGCCTGCTCTGAAACGTTGGATGAGGGGTGCCATTCATTGGCTCGGAGGTGCACTGGTACATACTAGTCAACGGTCCAGTGAAAGCAGAGGACAACAGGTTGGGCAGAGCTTCCTTTGGAGCGGGTTACGGATTGGATGCCATGAAGTCAGTGACGGCTGCCTCGGTTTGTGCCTGCGTTGGTCCGAGCCAGAACAGGTGACTGGGCGCGAGTCGGCGGTATGACGCACGATCAGGTCGGGCCTGCTGCAGATCGTTGACGAACCCGCTCCCGGAGCGCATCGTCCGGAACAGTTCCCGTGCCCGTTGCTTGTCCTCTCCGGACCAGGTATGCCACCACTCGTTATCGGACCTGTTGGACAGTGCGCCGACCATCCGTCGTAGCCCGGCATCGGAATCAACCAAACGTGCCAACGTCGCCCATGTCAGGCCCTGCAGGGCCGGAGAGAAAACTAACGGGCCCAACAGCGATTCGAGGTGCGTGTCGGGATACGCCCGCGTCGAAGGGGCGCAGCTGTGCAGAACCATCCGGGGCACCAATTCCGGCATGGCCAACGCGGCGTGAAGGGCCTGCATGCCGCCAATGGAGACACCAACCGCCCCTGCAGTCCCGGGCAGGTACATGACTTCCACAGGACCCAGGCGGGTTTGGATCACTCGGGGCTCGCTCACGGTCCAAGCCTACGTTGGGGCATCCTGTCCTCACCCGGCCGCGCGCCAGCGGACGCGCGACCGTCGACTGGTGCCATGAGCACGTGCTGTAATACGCCGGTTTCAGGTAGTCGTAGTCGGGTCCGACTCCTCGTACGCTGACGGGGCCGGAATCGAACCAAGAGTCCAACACACGGTCACGGTGTGGTGGCTCCTGGACTACGCCGACGCTGTTGATTCCGAAGCTGCCGGTTCGGGAATTTGGCAGTAGGGTCCTTCTTCAAACAAGGTTTGTCGGACACGGGAGACATGTAGGACGCCGCCTGGCTTCCTCGGCGTCCTTCAGTTCTGCGACGCCCCGCGTCCACTTGAAAGGTGTGTGGTGCTTCGTCAGCTCGGTCGATCTCTGCCCAGCGACGCGCGGCGGTACCAGTCAATAGTTGGCTTCGTGAGCTTGCTGCTGTTGGCACAATTCCGGTTACTGCAGTGTGACGGGATTTCGTCCTGCCGTCCTTTTGCGCCCGGTCCGTCGTATTTCAACCTCGCCAAAACCACGGCGGATCCACACACAGCGCACACCAGAATGGACTGCATGGTTATCCCCAGCAATCTTTCTCGGCCGGGAAGGCTCTCCGGCCGGTAGTCATTATCTTGCCGTCATCGCCTGTGGCTTCCATTCGTCCCCTTGAGTTGGCCTGCGCTTAGAGTACCGCGTCCGGGGGCGGCCAGGCGTTCGGTGGGATTGCAACAGCCGGACGGGGCCAGGCATTCAGCGAGCCCGGATGGCTGAGAGGATCGCGCTATCAAAAATCAGCGTGATGTGAACAGGATTTGCGCGCGCCAAGAGCCACGGCGTGCTGGCCGGGGAACTGCGGGTTATGCCGGGGCTGCCCGCGCGCCTCGTTCAGGGATGGTTCGATGACACCCGGACATTCCGGTGATCGTTCGGTGATCGTTCGGCGTTCGACCGGCCGCGCGCGACTCAGCTGGCTGCGAGTCCGTCCGTTGTCGCCTTGTCGACAGCACCGCGCAGCCCTGCAGTTTGGAGCTCGGGGAGTGGGCGGCCACATATTGCACGCGCTTCGTTGGCAGACACCCCCAGCATTCGAAGGAGTGCCTCGGCCGCCCGGTCCGTCGTCTCGGCGTCGTCGCGGTCCGGTTCGGCATGGATGAGCTGTCCGAGGAAGGTGGCCGCGCCGACGGCGCACACCACGGCGACATCGACGTCTGTCATTGTGAACCGACCGGACTCGACGCCGGCCTGGATGTCACGCCGGACGCGCGGTGCCAGTCCTGTCTGCGCGCCGAGGATGTCGAAGGCGCTGTGCAGGATCACCTTGCTGAGCTGAGGTTCACGGCGGTGGAAGCGGCCCATCAACCGGAAGCTGGTCGCAAACGCGACAGCGGGATCGTCGACGTCGGTGGTGAGCTCGTCGAGGACCGCGCCGAGCAGGTCCATGACGTGGTCAACCGCTGCCTCGAACAGCTGGTCTTTCGACTCAAAGTGGTTGTAGAAGGAGCCGATTCCAACGTCCGCGGCCTGAGTAATATCCAGCACCGGCGTATTGGTCTGACCTTGAGCCAGGAAGGACTGTGCTGCGCGGACCAACGCGGCGCGAGTCTGCGCCTTGCGTCGATGCGACCGGGTGGGCTCCGGGGACGAGGCTGGGGCTTGGGTCATCGAGGCTCCTTGAAGTCATCCGGTCACAGGAATCTTACCAGCCCCGTCACAGATGAAGAAATCTTCAACTACTCTTGACTGACGATATCTTCATAACCGAAGATATAGTCAGAAAGAGAGGTTATCCATGAACGACCACCACGGCACCCACGGCACCCATAGCGACCTGCACAGTGAGCAAGGCGCGCGGCGAGGTGAACACCGCGGACGGGCGGCGAACCCGATCATCAAGGTGCAGGACATCGCCTGGCTCGAGTTCCAGAAGCCGGACCTGCCCGCTGCAGAGACCTTCGCGCACGCCTTCGGCTTCGCCACGAGCCTGCGCACCCCTGACGAGCTGCACCTCCGGGGCACCGACACCGCAGCGCCGTGCGTGATCGTACGGCGCGGACCGAGATCGCATTACCTGGGTGCCGCGTTCACTGCGGCCGAGGCCTCGGACGTCCTTCGCCTGGCTGACGCGACGGGCGCGACCTCGAAAAAGCTACCGGAGACGATCGGCGGCATAGGGGTCGACCTCGTGGATCCGAGCGGCGCTGCGATTCGCGTCGTCGCAGACACACACAAACTTCCTTCCCTGCCGGCCCAGACGCCCCTTACCTTCAATGCCGGCCATGAGGTGGCGCGGGCCAACCAGGCCCAGCGGCCACTGCGTCAACCAGCGAAAGTCCAGCGCCTCGGTCACGTCGTGCTGCAGAGCACAAAGTACCGTGAAACGCTCGACTGGTACCTGCAGCACCTCGGCCTGATCGTCAGCGACTTCCTCTACTACCCTGGCCAGCGCGAGCGCGGTCCGACGATGAGCTTTATCCGCTGCGACCGGGGTTCGACACCAACCGACCATCACACCATTGCGATGGCGCTGGGCCCGACGAATCGCTACGTGCACTCGGCATACCAGGTGGCCGACGTCGATGCCCTAGCCGCGGGCGGTGAGCTTCTGCGCGACCTTGGCTACCACCATTCGTGGGGGATCGGCCGCCACATCCAAGGCAGCCAAATCTTCGACTACTGGCGGGACCCCAACGGCTTCCTGGTCGAGCACTTCACCGATGGGGACATGTTCGACTGCACTCTCGAGCCCGGTTGGGCACAGATGGCCGCCTCCGGTCTCGCCCAGTGGGGCCCTCGGGCCACCAAGGACTTCCTCGGTATCGCCCGTGGCCGGGAGTCGCTGCGTGAGCTGGCCTCGATGGTCTCCGCGCTCCGCGACGACAACGAGTTCGATTTCGCGAGCCTACGCGGCCTGATGAAAGTAGCCACCTCATGACCACCTCCATCCTGCGTACCGCCGACGACTGGTGGGTCCACACGCCCTCCGGTGCCGCCCGTATCGCCACCCCCGCGACCACCACGGGGGAGCTGCTCGCCGATCGGGCGGCCATCCAAGCCGCGATCGGCGGCAGCGAAACTGTGCCGCTTGAAAACCTCGACCTCGTCTCGCCGATCACAGCGCCGTGCCGCGTGGTGGCCCAGATGACGAACTTCGCCTCGCACGTGAAGGACGCCGGCATGGATCCTGAAAAAATCCCATTGACATTCTTCCGCAAGTCCTCGGGCTCGCTCAGCGGGCCCTATGACGACGTCGTCCGGCCCGGGCACGTGCGGCTCCTCGACTATGAGGCTGAGATCGGCCTCGTGATGGGCCAAGAGACCCCGGTCGGCTCCGTCATCACCGAGGAGACGATCGCCGACTACGTCGCTGGGCTCGTGATCACCAACGACATCTCGGCCCGCGACCTGCAACTCCCGAAGACCCAGTTCTACGAGTCCAAGTCCTACCCGAGCTTCACCCCCACCGGACCGACGCTCGTGCTCTTTGACGCCGAGGACTGGAAGCGCTTCGGTGAGCTGCGGTTGCGGCTGTGGGTAAACGGCGAGATCCGTCAGGACATGACGGTGGCCGACATGATCTACCTCCCCGTCGAGGCGTTGCGGGCACTCACCCGCTTCCAGCACCTCTCTCCGGGCGACCTGGTCCTGACAGGCACCCCTGTCGGCACCGCACTGAGCGCACCACCGAAGCCAGTCGAGATGATCGGCAATCTGCTACCCCCGGCCACTAAGTGGCGCCTGTTCTTCAAGGCCCAGGGCCGCAATCCGAAGTACCTCAAGCACGGTGACGTCATCGAGATCGCCATCAGCACCGACGACGGAAAGCTCGACCTGGGACGCCAGGGCACGATCGTGAGGGAGGCCCGGTGAACGGCATGCCCCTCTGGCCGCAGTACTCCGGCCCAGACGACGTCGTCGAGATCGAGAGGACCCCTCTCTCCGAACGCGGACTTCCGGCATCGACGTACGAGCTGCTGTGCCGAGCCGCCCAGCTGTGGCCGGATCGGACGGCGGCGGCAATACTTCGGAACACTGAGCGTTGGCAGGAACCCGTCAAGCTGACGTTCGCTGAGCTTCTCGCCAACGTGAACCGGATCGCGAACCTGCTGGCAGAAATCGGGGTCGGCCGCCAGGACACCGTGGCCTTACTCTCGCCCAACTGCCAGGAGCTCATCTCCGCGACCCTGGCCGCCCAGGCTGCCGGGATCGCCGTCCCGATCAACCCCGGCTTGTCCGAGGATCACATCGCCGAGCTGCTCCAGCGCTCCGGCGCGCGTGTGCTGGTGGCCGCCGGGCCCGATCTCGATCCCGTCGTCACCGAGGCCGCGTTCAGCCTCGCGAAGAAGGGCCTGGTGGATTGTGTGCTCCTCATGTCACCGACCGGGCAGGCACCAGCCGGCCCGGCAACGACCGTTGGATACGCAAGCGTGGACTACCTGACACGCCGGGCAGCAGACGCGTCGTCCGAGCAGTTCTACGGTGATCAGCCCGGACCAGGCGATCTGGCAGCACTCTTCCACACCGGCGGCACCACCGGCACTCCGAAACTGGCGGCACACACCCAAGCCAACGAGATCGCCGACGCTTGGATGCTCGCAGCCAACGACCTCCTCGACGAGGACGCCGTGTACTTCGCCGCCCTGCCGCTGTTCCATGTCAATGCCCTTGTGGTGACCGTCCTCGCTCCCCTTTTCAAGGGCCAGTCGGTCGTGTGGTCCGGACCGCTGGGCTACCGCGAGCCTGCCCTCTACGGCGTCTTCTGGAAACTCGTCGAGCACCACCGAATTACCACGATGAGCGCCGTCCCAACCGTCTACGCCACGCTCGCCGCGTCCCCCGTGAACGCCGACATCAGCAGCCTGCGCCACGCCCTCGTGGGAGCCAGTCCCTTGCCCGCGGCCGTGCGTGCCGGCTTCGAGACGGCCACCGGCGTCGCCCTCGTCGAAGGGTACGGCCTGACGGAAGCGACGTGCGTAAGCGTACTGAGCTTCCCAGGCGCCACCAAGAGCTCGCTCGGCTGCCGACTGCCCTACCAAGAGAGCAAGGCGGTGCACGTCGACGACGCCGGACACTGGCATGATGTCGGACCAGACACAAGTGGCCTGCTGGTGATCAAGGGCCCGACGGTCTTCCCCGGGTATGTCATAGGCAACGGCCCCGACGGCCTCTTGCTCGACGGCCTTGGCAAACTGCGGGACGGCTGGCTCGACACCGGCGACCTAGGACAGGTCGATGAGGGCGGCTTCGTCCAGCTCACCGGTCGCGCCAAGGACCTGATCATCCGAGGCGGCCACAACATCGATCCCGCACTCGTCGAGGACGTCCTCCTCACCCACCCGGACGTGACCGGCGCAGCGGCGGTCGGCAGACCCGACCGGCATGCGGGAGAGGTGCCGGTGGCCTACGTCACATTGGCCGCGGGTGCGACCACCCGTACCGAGGACCTGATCCGATGGGCGGACGACCGGGTCGGGGAACGGGCGTCCTCGCCGAAGTCCGTCACCGTCGTCGACCAGCTTCCGGTCACTGCCGTCGGGAAACCATACAAGCTCGCGCTCCGGGCGGACGCCACCAGGGTAGCCCTGAGCGAGGCCTTGCGGGAGATGGCCGCCGTGCACGTCGTGGAAGCCGATATCGAGGACGGCACGATAGTCGTCACGGTGAATGCTGACGAGGCATCGCATGCGACCGTCGAGCGTGCCCTCGACGCGTACGGCGTCCGATGGCGGATCACGCATCGGCTTGCACCGAAGGCGGACCGATGATCATCGTCCTCACGATAGCGCTGGTTGGATGCTTCACCATGCTCGGGCTGGCAAAGGTGGTCGGCGCGGCAGGGATGCCCGCCCGCGCCGAACATGTGGGCTTCACCAGCGCCGCCTACAAGCGCATCGGCGCCCTGGAGCTGCTTGCCGCCCTCGGCCTCCTGCTCGGGCTGGTCCAGACGTGGATCGGCCTCGCTGCAGCTGTCGGCCTCGTGCTTCTGATGACGGGAGCCTGCGTCGCCCATCTCAGGAACGGCGACGGTCCACGTGAGATCGCACCGGCGGCGGCCACGACGGCGGTACTCGTCAGATATCTTGTTCTCACTGCGGCGGCAATAGGATGAGCGCCCACAACAATGGCGCGATGCCGGTGGTCGTGGTCGGCGCTGGCCCTTCCGGGCTGGCTGTCGCCACCCTACTCGGGCAGTACGGTGTCGAGTGCCTCGTCCTGGACCGCTGGGAGGGTGTCTACCCGCTTCCACGAGCGGTACATCTCGACGACGAGGTCTATCGCATCCTCAACCGTCTAGGCGTGGCGACGCAATTCGCTGGGCTCAGCCGCCCTGCACGCGGGCTGCGTCTGCTCACACCCGGCCACCGGGTGATCGCGGAGTTCCAGCGATCGGCCGATAGCGGCGCCCACGGCTACCCCCAAGCGAACATGTTCGACCAGCCGGACCTCGAGCAGCTCATGCGCAACAACCTCCGGATCATGCCTACGGTGACCCTGCGCGGCAATGTCGACGTGCTCCGTGTAACCCAAGGCAACGCGGCGGCCCGCGTGGACTTCACTGATCGTGTCACGGGGGCACGCGAGTCGGTCCGTGCCAGCCACGTCCTCGGCTGCGACGGCGCCAACAGCGTAGTAAGGAAGGCCATCGGAGCGGAGATGGAGGACCTGGGCTTCGAACAGCGATGGCTGGTTATCGACATCGACACCTCGGCGCCATTGAACCAATGGGAAGGCGTCCACCAGCTGTGCGACTCCCACCGCGCCGGTACCTACATGCGCGTCGGAGAGGCCCGCTACCGCTGGGAGTTCCGGCTGCTGCCCGACGAGACTGCCGCCGACTTCGCGACGATGGATACGCTCCATCCGCTGATCCGGCCGTATACCGGTGACGTCCCGGTGGATGATCTGCGCGTGATCCGGGTGGCCGACTACACCTTCCGCGCCCAGGTCGCCAACAGATGGCGCGACCGCCGCGTGTTCCTCCTCGGCGACGCGGCTCACCTGAGTCCTCCCTTCATCGGTCAGGGCATGGGGCGGGACTACGAGACGCGATGAATCTGGCCTGGAAGCTCGCCGGTGTTCTTGCCGGCGACCTCCCCGCAACCGCGCTGGCCAGCTACCAGACCGAGCGCAAGCGGCACGCGCGAAGAACCATCACCATCGCAAAGCTGGTCGGCATCACCATGACCGCCGGTGGTCGCGTCGGCACCGCCCTGCGGAGGTTCCTCGCACCGGGCCTGCACCTCGTGACAGGCCTCCCCTCCCGGTCCTGGAAGGCCATACCGCCCGGCTCTCGCACCCGGCTCTCGGCACTTGCCCGCACTTCCGCCGTCGGACGTCTCTGCCCCAACGCGCCGATCTCGGACTCTCCGGACGCCAACCGATTCGACGACATTGCCGGAGAAGGATTCGCGCTGCTAGCTCTCGCGATCCCGACTGAGGAGCGCGAACGGATCCTTCACAAGGGCGCGGCGCCCGTCGTCCCCGACCCCGGATCTGAGCTCCACCAGTGGCTCGTCCGACATCGGGCCGCTGCTGCGGTGGTCCGCCCGGACCGCACCGTAATGTTCACCTCCGACTCCGTCTCCGGGAGCCTCACCCGCCTGCCGTCGTTCCATTCGGCAACCGCGTACGCCGAGCGAACACAGCGATGAAAGGTAACGAGAAAGGGGTGTGTACACCGCCCGGCGCTCCGATACCGGACCGGGGCCGCCCTGGGGGAGAATGCGTTCATGACCAATGACGATCTTCGGCCTGTGTACTTCCTATCGGACAGCACCGGCATCACCGCGGAAACGCTCGGCAACACCTTGTTGACGCAGTTCCCCGCGAACAACTTTGACCGCATCACGGTCCCCTTCATCACCACCGTAGAACAGGCGAGGACCGTGGTCGGCACCATCGACAAACTGGCCTCCACCGGCCTGCGGCCAATCGTGTTTTCCACCGCTGTCAGCAGCGACATCCGCCAGGCCCTGGCCAAGTGCAACGGAATCATCGTGGATCTCATCGGGACGCATGTCGGACAGCTGGAGCGGGCCCTCGGCTCAGCGGCCAGCGGCGAACCGGGCCGGGCCCATGGCCTGGGCAATGCGGAGCGGTATCAATCCCGGATGGCTGCCGTCGAGTACGCCATGGAACACGACGACGGCCAGAGCCTGCGCGCGCTGGAAAAGGCGCAGGTCATCCTGGTGGCACCGTCGCGCTGCGGCAAAACCCCCACCACCATGTACCTTGCGCTGCAACACGGAATCTTCGCTGCCAACTTCCCGCTGGTGGACGAGGACTTTGAGCGGGAGGGCCTCCCCAAACCCCTGAGGCCCTTCGTTGAGAAGTGTTTCGGCCTCTCCTCCAACCCCCTGCGCCTGAGCCAGATCCGCACCGAACGGCGCCGCGGCTCGCCCTACGCGTCGCTGCGGCAGTGCGGCTTCGAGCTGCGCAGCGCCGAGCAGTTGTACGTCTCCCACCGGATTCCGTACCTGAATTCGGCCACGGTGTCCGTGGAGGAAATGGCTGCGACCATCCTGCAGCGCATGAACCTCAAACATTAGGGAAAAGTTTCACAAACCCGGTGTGGCGCACATCATGTGGAAAGAGCGCCCGAGACCTGTCACTGTGGACAGGATTCGCGCCCACCAACCGGCTATCGTCGGGAGCGGGGCGGCACAACCGCATGCCATCATCTGCAAAGGAGCAGTAACCATGACGACAGACATCCTGTGGTTCTCAGAACTCGGACTCAAGGACCTGGACCGGGTAGGCGGGAAGAACGCTTCCCTCGGCGAGATGGTGCAGAACCTGACCTCCGCCGGCGTCCAGGTCCCGGACGGCTTCGCCACCACGGCCGACGCCTATCGCAGCTTCCTGGCGGATTCCGGCCTGGACCAGAAGATCGCCGACAGGCTGGTCGGACTGGACACCGATGACGTGACGGCCCTCGCCTCGGCCGGCCAGGAAATCCGGACCCTCATGCGCGAGACGCCCTTCCTGCCGGACTTTGAAGCGCAGATCCGGGACTCCTACCAGCAGCTGGTGGCCAAGCACGGGGGCTCCGAGGACCTCTCCTGGGCCGTCCGGTCCAGCGCGACGGCCGAAGACCTGCCCGATGCCTCCTTCGCCGGGCAGCAGGAAACCTTCCTGAACGTCCGCGGGATCGAGAACATCCTGGTGGCCATCAAAGACGTCTTCGCGTCTCTCTACAACGACCGGGCCATCGCCTACCGCGTGCACCACAAGTTCGAGCACGCCGAAGTGGCGCTCTCGGCGGGCGTCCAGCGCATGGTTCGTTCCGACGTCGGCGCCTCCGGCGTCATGTTCACCATGGATACCGAATCCGGGTTCCAGGACGCCGTCTTTGTCACCTCCTCCTACGGCCTCGGCGAGGCCGTCGTCCAGGGCGCCGTCAACCCGGACGAGTTCTACGTCTACAAGCCCGCGCTTGAGGCTGGCCGCCCGGCCATCCTCAAGCGTGGACTGGGCGAGAAGGCGCTCCAGATGACCTACACGAGCAACCGCGAAATCGGCCACACCATTGACTTCGTGCCGGTGGAGGCTTCCCTGCGGAACCGCTTCAGCCTCACGGACGACGACGTCGAGCAGCTCGCCCGCCATGCCGTCGCCATCGAGAACCACTACGGGCGGCCGATGGACATCGAATGGGGCAAGGATGGCATCGACGGCGGCCTGTACATCCTGCAGGCGCGCCCGGAGACCGTGCAGTCCCGCCGGGCCTCCGGCAGCCTGAGCCGTTTTCGCCTCAACGGGACCGGCCGGGTGCTGGTCGAAGGCCGCGCCATCGGCCAGCGCATCGGCGCGGGCAGCGTCCGCATCCTGACCGCGATCGACCAGATGGCCGCCTTCAAGACCGGCGACGTCCTCGTCGCCGACATGACCGACCCGGACTGGGAACCGATCATGAAGCGTGCCTCCGCGATCGTCACCAACCGCGGCGGGCGCACCTGCCACGCGGCCATCATTGCCCGCGAACTGGGGATTCCCGCCGTCGTCGGCACCGGGGGCGCCACGGACGCCCTCTCCGACGGCCTCGAGGTGACTGTCTCCTGCGCCGACGGTGAGACCGGCGTCATCTACGAAGGGCTCCTGGACTTCAGCGTCGAGGAAACCGAGATCACCCAGCTGCCCGAGGCCCCGGTCAAGGTCATGATGAATGTCGGTACCCCGGAGCAGGCGTTCACCTTCGCGCAGCTGCCCAACCACGGAGTGGGCCTGGCCCGGCTGGAATTCATCATCAACCGCCAGATCGGCATCCACCCCAAGGCGCTGCTGAACCTGGACGAGCAGCCGGCGGACGTGGCCGCGGAAATCCGGGAACGGATTGCCGCGTACGACAGCCCGCGCGACTACTACATCAAGCGCCTGGCCGAAGGCGTGTCCACCATCGCGGCGGCCTTCGCGCCGGAACCGGTGATTGTGCGCATGTCCGACTTCAAGTCCAACGAGTACGCCAACCTGATCGGCGGACCCGCCTACGAGCCGCACGAAGAGAACCCGATGCTCGGCTTCCGCGGCGCCTCACGCTACCTGGAGCCGTCCTTCCGGGACTGCTTCGACCTTGAGTGCGAGGCACTGTCCTTCGTCCGCAACGAGATGGGGCTCACCAACGTCAAACTGATGATCCCGTTCGTGCGGACCCTGGACGAGGCCCGCGGCGTCATTGAACTGTTGGCGGAGAACGGCCTCACCCGCGGCGAGAATGGCCTCGAGGTGATCATGATGTGTGAGATTCCGTCCAACGCGCTGCTCGCCGACGACTTCCTGGACTATTTCGACGGATTCTCCATCGGTTCCAATGACATGACCCAGCTGGCCCTGGGCCTGGACCGGGATTCCGCGATTGTCTCGGGCGGCTTCGATGAACGCGACCCTGCCGTCAAGAAGCTCCTGAGCATGGCCATCAAGGCGTGCAAAGCGCGCGGCAAGTATGTCGGCATCTGCGGCCAGGGGCCCAGCGACCACGCGGACTTCGCCGAGTGGCTGGTCGGGGAAGGCATCGATTCCGTCTCCTTGAACCCGGACACCGTGGTGGATACCTGGCTCCGGCTCGCCGGCGCGGCAGGCGACGCCGAAGTCGGTGCCGCAGCCGGCGCAGAGGCAAACTGACTCGCCGTGTCGACCTGAGTGCCCGCCCGGGGAACCCCCGGGCGGGCACTCCCTTTAGTTCACGCCCGGGGGAGGACGGGCTGCGCCGCTATCCGCAGGCTGGTCATGCGGGTGCCAGCGATTGGACGGACGTCCGTTCCACGGTGGGACAGTGAATTTTTGCGGCGGCATTGGGACCGCCGTCGAACGTGCCACAGCCAGCGTCAGCCGGCCCGCACCGGCGCGCAAGGCGGCGGTGCCGGCGAGGAGGGCGGCCCCTGGTGTCCGGCGGGCACCGCCAATGACCAGGACCGATCCACGGTCGTCCTTGCCGGACCCGGGCCCTGGAAGCGGCCAGTCCCGCAGGAGAGTGGGAGTGACCGGTTCGGCCACCTGGGTGCTAGGCGGGGTGGACAGTGGCATCACCCGCATGTTCAGTCACCGGAACGCCTTCGCTGACCAGATGATCGGCCATATTGAAGCTCTCGAGAATCCAGGGCCCGTCGACGTGGGGACGGATGAATCGCGTGAGGGAGGCGTTGAGTATGGTCGACGTGGAGGCGATGCCCAGGATTTCCCGCTCGGTGAGCCCTTCGAGGATGTAACGGAACAGCAGGACGAGTGCGTCGTGGCACACCAGCATGACCCGGCCCCCTCCCTGCCGTTCCAGATCGGCCAGCAGGGAGCGGAGCCGCAGGACAACATCGGCCCAGGATTCCCCGCCCGGGGGCCGGTAGTAGAACTTTCCCAGCCAGCGCCGCCGCGCCGCTTCCTCTGGCAAGCGTGCTTCCACCCCGGCGGACGTCAGCATGTCCAGGATGCCCAGCTCCCTGTCGCGGAGGCGTTCGTCGATCAGGACACCCGTGCTCCAGCCGCCAGTCTGCACAGCCAGCTCTGCCGTTTGGCGCGCCCGGACGTACGGCGAGCACCACACGGCGGCAGCCCGCTGGGGCGCAGGATAATCGGCAAGCAGCCGGCCGAGGGCCAGCGACTGTTCGCGGCCGTCGCGGAAAGCTCCACATCGGCGTCGCGTGCGGGAACCTCGATGACGTGCGCACCGGCCTCCCCGGCCGTTGTGGCGGCGACGTTGCCCTGGCTCTCACCGTGACGCACGAGGATCAGTTCGGACAGTCCAGCTGTCGGAACATTATGACCATCGGATTGCGGCATTGCTACCCCCTTTGTCCGGGCCCGATTTTCAGGGCCGTGGCCGCGCCGATGCCCGAGTCCGCCCCGGCGATGAGCGCCCTTCGTCCCTCAAGGCGCCCTGTGCCGCGGTAACTATCCTCTCCCAGGTGGGCTTTGGGGATCAGTTCGGCGTCCAGCCCGGGTTCGGGCTGGTGCTGGTTGGGCGGTTCGATGCTCTCGTAGGCGGTGACAGGGTTCCGGAATGTGTACTGGTCCGTCATGGTGTTCCTTTGCGTGTTGATTTCTTCGCCTGGCGCATCGGGCTCCGGCAAGTGGCCATCGTCCGCCGGTCCAGACATTCCGCCCAGATCCTCCACAGCGTTTTGGGCCGCTTTCCTGATGCTGTCGCCAAGCCCCATCCGCTTGCTCCTTCGCCTGTCATCCGGCGGTGTGCCGGAATCAATCCAGAATTATCAGCATGCTTAGGATTATTCCATAGCCCGGCCCGGTAGGTTTCGCCCAGTTAGGCGCAGGCAGGCTAAGAATGCCCAGGAATTCAAGATGGGACCGGTTCGAAAGAAGGACTTCCGGGGGCACACTTTGGCCAGCTCCTTGTCATCCTGCCCGACCGGCAGTTCAGGGTCGTACACCCTAGGGGCACCCTTGTTGTCATGGATGATTCTGAGCCGGTTACAACTCAGCACTCGACGGTTGAGGATTGGACGCGCGCTTTGGCGGAGTCCGTCGGTGCCCCGGGCGGTGGTGCTGGAGCGGGGGTGATGCTCGCCATTGCCGCTTCATTGATGTCGATGGTTGCCGGGTATACGGATCCTAAGCAGCACCAGCGCAGGGAGCTCGCCAGTGTTCACGCGCGGGCGCGTTCACTGCGGGAAACAGACCTTGGGCTGGCCGATGACGACGCGTCAGCCTCCCGGGCTTTCGGGGCCGCGTTCCGGCTGGACCCGGGGCCGGAACGCGAGTACGCGATACACAAGGCATCCGTGCGTGCCGCCAAGGCGTCCGCCGTCCTCGGCGAACGGGCCATCGATGCCATTGGAGATCTTGAGTGGCTCGCTGCCTACGGCAACCCGGCGCTGGTTGCCGATATCGTCGTCGCGTTCGGTGCCATCAGGGCGGCAGCAGCCGGGGCGCGCACCAACGAGAGTTTTGATCTTGCTGCGCTCACGTCATCGGGCGCCACGCTGGAACAGATCCGCGAACAGCATCCGGGCTTGTGGGCGACGGTCGAGCAGCTCACCACAGCCATTGACCGGATCGACGGCCTCACTGTAGGGATAGATCATCGGGCCGCCCCAACCGACGACGTCTGAGCAGGGCAGGTCCGGCCGGCACAGGCACCATTCCTCGCAGCGTGCTACGGCCATACGATTCCGTTCCCGACTTTGGCCCGGGAAGCCCACCTGGGTGACTCATGGCCATCCGGCCGGCACGTACGTACGATGATTAGAGCCCCGGAATTCGGTGCGGTGGGCTTCGCCGGTGGGCGGGGTTGTCCCTGTCCGGCGGAGGAGCGGCGCCCATGCATTTCGCTTTTATATGTCTGCCGGCCACAGGCCATGTGAATCCGACGCTGCCGGTCGTTGCCGAGCTTGTCCGGCGGGGCCACCGTGTCACGTATGCAACCTCGGCGAAGTATGCGGAGGCTGTTGAGGCTGCCGGCGCCCTCTTCTTCGAGAGTGGGGAGGACTTGGCCGCGCAGTTTCCCCGGTCGGGCGCATCAGCTGAAGGCGGACGCCCGGCGGCTCTACGGGGAGGCATGCTGGCGGGACTGGCGCCAGGGATGATGTCAGGTCTGTTGGAGCGGTTGCTGGAGAGGGCCCGGGAGGAATTTCCCGCGCTGCTGGCCAGGCTGGCCACGGACCATCCGGACGCCGTGTGCTACGACGCCATGACCCTGGCAGGGAAGATGGCCGCCATGAAGCTGGCCCTGCCCGATATCGCGTTGCTGCCGAGCTATGCCACCAACGAGCATTTCTCGATGCGGGAGCTGATGCCGGCCCGTCCGCCAGCGGAAATGCTTGCGGCCTGGAAACAGGTGCGCCGGCTTATAGACGATTTCGCTGCCGAGCAGGGACTGACCCATTTCAACTTCATGGAAGGCCAACCCGCGTCGTTGAATATCTGCTTCATCCCCAAGGAATTCCAACCCGCTGGGGACACGTTTGACGCCAGCTTCCATTTTGTCGGGCCCAGCCTGGGTCAAAGAGCCATTGAGGAAACCTGGCAGCCCCGCGGGAAGGACAGCCCGCTGGTATTCATCTCGCTCGGCACCACACCCTTAAATGACCGCCCGGATTTCTTCCGGATGTGCCTGGAGGCATTCGCTGCCACCCCGTGGCAGGCGGCCATCGCCATCGGCGACCGGATCGGGGTGTCCGAGCTGGGGGAAATACCGGACAACATAGAAGTCCGCGCGTTCTTCCCGCAGCTGGAAGTCCTCCGCCATGCCAACGTATTTCTCTCGCACACGGGAATGAATTCCACCATGGAGGCGCTGTACTTCGGGGTCCCTCTGGTGGCCTTTCCACTGCAGCCGGAACAGGAAGCAAACGCACGCCGCGTTGAGGATCTGGGGCTGGGACGACGCCTTCCCGCAGAAGCCCTCTCGCCCGCCCGTATCCGCAGTGTTATCGCCGACGTCGGTGACGACCAGGAAATACGGCGCAAGGTGGAGGCCATGAGCCTACGCGTCCGCGGGGCAGGAGGATCGGCTGCAGCCGCCGACGCCATCGAACACTTCCTGTCGACCCCGGAACACCGGGCGTAGCGTGCTCAAACCAGAGCACTTTGGAGAAAGCGGTCCGCATCGCGGGTCCGGCCGTCCGCGGCGGGTCCGGGCGTGTGCCCGCGCTCGAATCGGACCGATGCCCAGGGCGGTGTCCCTTCGTTCCTCACCTTGCACAATGTATTCATTCCGTCGGACCGGGGGCGTCCCCCCGCCAGGGACTGCGCGCTGGCGGGGGTTCTCCGACGGAGTCGGTAGGATGCCGCGATGCGGCTGATTCCCGTTCTTGCCGGCGGGACAGACCAGAAGGATGCGGCCGGCGTTCCGGCCGCATCCTTCCTGTCGGCAGGCAGATTACTCCTTGAAGGCGTCCTTGACCTTCTCGCCGGCCTGTTTCAGATCCGCTTTGGCCTGGTCACCCTGGCCTTCGGCTTTCAGGCCCTGATCGCCTGTAGCCTTTCCGGCTGCTTCTTTGCCTTTGCCGCCAAGCTTTTCGGCGGCGTTTTCGATCTTGTCATCCAAACCCACAATGTCACTTCCTCAGGTCCGTTGCCGCCAGCAAGTTGCCCGCAGCTCGTTACTTCATGGTAAACCGGATCCTTGCCAGATGCTAAGCATACTGATTAAATTATGTGCATGGCGGCATTACAGCGCTGATGGTCCAAACGAAAGGATGTGCGTCATGGGAATTCTCGGATTTCTCCTGCTCGGCCTGATTGCGGGAGCCATCGCCAAAGCCATACTTCCCGGCCGGCAGGGCGGGGGCTGGGTGGTCACGCTGGTTCTGGGCGTCGTCGGAGCGATTCTTGGCGGATGGATCGGCTCGCTGATCTTCGGCGGCGGCCTGGGGGAGTTTTTCGACCTCAGGACTTGGCTGCTGTCCATCCTCGGCGCCGTGATCGTGTTGGGAATCTTCGGCGCCGTAACCCGCAGGAGCCGCGTCTGACGGCGGCCGCCCGGTAGGGCTTCGCGATCGAGCCAACGTCCCTACGCTTTTTTGGGCCGCCGGGCACGATCGCGGGGGCCCTGCGGCCTGCCTGCGGCCGATCATTCCTGGCCGGACTCATCCAGCGCCGGGTTGTAGGCAGTGAATGGATCCCTGAGTTGGATGGACGGCAGTTGGATGGACGGCGAGAACGCCTTGGTACTGCTGTGGCATCGGCCGCACGCAGGGCCCGGAAGGGGGCTGGTCGGTTCCGTGAAGGGGCACGGAGTGCGAGCGGGGCCGGCGTCCGGCCTTTGTCCGGCGCTGGCTTAGGCGAGGCTGGGGGAGCTGGCCAGGATGTAGTCGGTGGCGGCGGGCCCGGTCATGGTCAGGCGGTTATGACTGGGGTTGATCCGGTGTCCTTTCAGTGCCGCCCAGAGTGAGCGGGCCGGCTCGGGGGTGGCCTGATTGATCAGGCACCAGCTGGTGTAGAGGCCGTACAGCTCGTCTTTGCACAGTCCGGCATCAGTTTCCCTCCCGGTGATGAGGGATTCGCGGAGGAACCGGTCAAAGTGTGTTGAGGTCATGTCAGTTCCCTTCCTGCCTGTTATCGGATGGCCCGGATGTGGGCCGCGGGCATCTCGCCGCCTTTTTAGGGCTGGGGGCCGTAGATGAATTCCTTCGCGTGGCTGACCTCTTCTGAAGGCGTCCTTGCGAAGGAGGATTTTCTCGTGAGTGCTTGACTTGCCAGTGCCAGAGGACGCGGTACCGGCCGGCCGTTGTGGATGGCTTGGGTCCGTCCTGTTGCAGAATGGTCCCGGACCCGGGCGGAGTCCGGGACCATCCCTGCGCGAGGCATCTCCGGGTCAGGCATTAATTTCCTGGCGCTGGTTGTTCGTTTCGATCTGGATCCGGCGGGGTTTCGCTTTTTCGGCCAACGGGATCCGCAGCGTCAGGACTCCGGCGTCGTAGCCGGCTTTCACCGCCTCGGCATCGAGGGCGTCGCTGAGGATGAGTTGGCGGCTGAAGACGCCGCGGGGACGCTCGGCGGCAATGAGCTCCGTGTTCTCGCCTGTCGGGTTCCTGCGCTCAGCCCTGACTGTCAGGACATTCCGTTCGACGTCGATATCCACCGAATCGACCTCCACCCCGGGCAGATCGAAAGCGACAACGAATTCTTCCCCTTCCTGCCAGGCGTCCATGGGCATCGCGGCGGGCCTGGCCGTGGTGCCGAGGACCTGCCGGGTGAGCTGGTCGAGCTCACGGAACGGGTCGGTCCGCATCAGCATTGTCTTCCTCACTCCTTACAGATCGCTAATTTACTATCACCCATCAACCAGATTATCTATCGTGGCTGAGATAGATTTTTTATAGCACTTGTAGGGCTCTGCTGCAAGAGGCCATTTTGAGTTATTCGAGGAGGGCAGATGGCGCCGGACACCGGCGATGCCGCGGGGGTCTACGCCATCTCCGTGGCGGCCGAGCTAGTGGGAATGGGGAAGCAGCACCTGCGCCTGGATGAGCGGAAGGGCCTGCTGGAACCGGGGAGGACCGTTGGCGGGACCCGCCTGTACAGTGAACAGGATCTGGCAACACTGCGTCGGATCAGCACGGTCCTCCAGGAGAGCCTGAACCTGGTCGGCATCCGCGCCGTTCTTGAGCTGGAGGCCGCCAACCGGCGCTTGGAACGCGAACTCGCCGCAGCCGGGGCCCGGCGCAAGCGCTGACACATCCCCGCGAAGCGGGCCACGTAGAGGGAACTTCCGAAGGTTGCCGTCGCACCCGCGACGATGGCGGCAAACGCGGGGCGAATTACCCTGTTGGTAAATTGATCCAGTGTCTATCCTGCTGATTAAGACCGCAGCGATATACGGTCCGCAGGCCGCCGGCACGTCCCGGGAAGCCTTCCCGCTCCGGGGGCCCGTCTCGATGAGGAGGCGTCGATGTTCAGTCCTGATGTGCCCACACGCGGGCCGGCCAGATCCGGTCCATACGTCATCGCCGGAATCCTGTTGGCTCTCGCCATTGTGGTTCCGTTGTTTGTTCCGGCGTATTCGGTCGATGAGCCGCGTTTGGCGGGTATGCCGTTCTTCTACTGGTATCAGATGGCGTGGATTCCGGTCACCGCGGGCCTGGTGGGGATCTCCTACTGGCTGGTTACCAAGGAGGACCGCCGCCGTCGCGAAGCCGTGCGGGGCATGGCCGGTGCCAAGGAGGAGCAATGAGCGGGGCCACCGTGCCGCTGGCCGTTCCGGACCGGCCGATTAGCGGTGTTGCACTCACTATTGTGATAGTTCTTTTTGTCTTGGTGGCTGCCTTGGGGTTCGTTGCGGCACGGTGGCGCCGGGAAGAGGCGACGGGGCTGCACAGCCTGGACGAGTGGGGCCTTGGGGGCCGCGGTTTCGGAACCTGGGTGACCTGGTTCCTGCTCGGCGGCGACCTTTACACGGCATACACCTTCGTGGCAGTTCCGGCTGCTATGTGGGCCACTGGAGCCGTGAGCGGTTTCTTCGCGGTACCGTACACGATCGTTCTGTACCCGATCGTGTTTCTCCTGATGAGCCGGTTGTGGTCCGTCTCGCACCGGCATGGGTTCGTCACGCCGGCCGACTTCGTGGGCGGCCGTTATGGCAGCAAGGCACTTTCCATTGCTGTCGCCGTCACCGGCATCGTCGCGACTATGCCTTACATCGCGCTGCAGCTGGTCGGCATTAAGGCCGTGCTCACCGTGCTGGGCTTGGGCAGTGCGCAGAACGTGCTGCTGACGGACCTGCCGCTGATCATCGCGTTCGTTGTCCTGGCCGCTTATACGTACACCTCGGGCCTGCGGGCTCCGGCCCTGATCGCCGTTGTGAAGGATCTGCTGATCTATCTGGCAGTGATCGTCGCGGTGATCTACCTGCCGATCAAGTTCGGTGGCTGGGGCAACATCTTCGACTCCGCTGAGGCGAAACTGGCCACAGTGAACCCCGCTACCGGCAAGCCCGCTGGGGTCTTTATTCCGGGCGCGGGAAGTTATTCCGCTTACTGGACGCTGGCTCTGGGCTCGGCCCTGGCGCTGTTCATGTACCCACACTCAATCACGGGCGTCCTGGCGTCCAAGAGCAGGAATACCATCCGGAAGAATGCCGCTGTGCTGCCGCTGTACTCCTTGATGTTGGGGTTCTTGGCGCTGCTCGGCTACGCGGCGATATACGCCGGTACAAAGCCCATCGACCTGAATGGTGCCGTCAACCCGCAGTTGGTCGTCCCGCAGCTGTTCCTGGATCACTTCCCGGACTGGTTTGCCGGGATTGCCTTGGCCGCCATCGCCATCGGTGCCCTGGTCCCGGCCGCGATCATGTCAATAGCCGCAGCCAACCTGTTCACCCGCAACATTTACCGCGATCTGATTAGGCCTGACGCCAAACCCAGGCAGGAAGCCCACGTCTCCAAGATCGCATCGCTCGTGGTGAAATTCGGTGCGCTGGTGTTCGTCATTGCCATGGACCAGTCGGCGGCAATTAACATGCAGCTCCTCGGCGGCATCTGGATCCTGCAGACGTTCCCGGCGATCGTGGCAGGGCTCTACACCCGCTGGTTCCACCGGTGGGCGCTTTTCGGCGGATGGGCAGCCGGAATCGTCTACGGCACTGTCGCGGCCTACACCGTGGTCAATCCTGTCACGAAAGCCAACTTTGGCGGCTCCATCGCGGCCATCCCGGGCACCGACATCCAGGTCTACATCGCTGTCGTGGCGTTTGCGATAAACCTTGTCGTTGCCGCCGTCCTGTCCCTGGTTTTTCACGCAATGAAGCTCCCCGATGGGAAGGACATCACCCGCAGTTCGGACTACGGCGCCGACGAGCACGACCCGAAGGTCGCCGAGATCCAGCGCGAGTACCCGCTCGGCGAGCCAGGAGGCCCCGCCTTCTGACGGACGGGCGGGCCGCACGGGCGTCCGGGGTGTGCAGCGTTTTGGTCTGTCAATATTCTTGGCGGGGCTGACAAGAATATTGTGCGCCCTTTGATGCCCGCCACGAGTTGCTTCCCCCGCCGCGTAAATATCGGGGTGATGTCGTGCCATCATCCCGCTCGTGATTCCCGTGGTCGCCAACCTGGCCCCAGCCAGCCAGGCACTGTCGAGGCGCGCGCGTGGAGTGACGGGCGGGCGTGAGCCGGGGTGGCACCGCGGATGGAAGACCGGCGCATCTTGGTTCCGTCGAGCCGATGGTAGCGAATCGCCGCGCTGTGGCCGTATGGCTTCGGTGTCTCCGGAGGATGGGGACGAAAGTTCGCATTTAGGGAGCACCAGTCTGAAACGGATCGATCAGGATCGGAGAAGCCAACATGGAGGCCGCCGCATAGAGTCAGCTGCATGACCTGCCCGCGTCCTAAAGGATCTGCCATGACCTCCATCGAATCAGTCACCCTCGAAGCCGCTGACCCCACGGCCGCTATCGCCTTCTACGCGACAGCCTTCGGCTTGGGCACGCAGGTGCGCGTGCGGGGCTCGGATGCCTCGACGACTGGCTTCCGCGGGTTCACGCTGTCACTCATAGTGTCACAGCCGTCCAGCGTCAGCAGCCTGATCGGCAGCGCCGTGGCGGCTGGCGCCACTACGCTGAAGCCGGCCTCGAAGTCGCTGTGGGGTTACGGCGGTGTCGTACGGGCTCCGGATGGCGCGATCTGGAAAGTCGCGACGTCGGCGAAGAAGGACTCCGGTCCGGCCACCCGGGACGTCGACAAGATCGTGCTCCTGCTCGCTGCTACGGACGTTCCTGCGAGCAAACGGTTCTACGTCGACCGCGGCCTCACCGTCGGGAAGAGTTTCGGTAAATACGTCGAGTTTGCGATGCCTACGAGTCCCGTCAAGCTGGCGCTCTACGGGCGCCGCGCCCTCGCCAAGGACGCCGGTGTCTCGCCGGAGGGCACCGGTTCGCACCGACTGTCTGTCGGCAGCGATGCCGGTCCTTTCAGCGACCCGGACGGGTTCGATTGGGAGGCTGCATCAGTGTGAGACGGGGCGGGTTAATGCGCTAGGGACGGGTCACGGAGGTCTCGTTCGGTTCAAAGAGCGTACCGGCGGAACGGCGACGCTTCTCCTGCCGGCAGATCGCTATGCGGCAACGACCCGGACGCGTAGATGACCAGCGCTCAGGAGGTCCAGTGGCCCTACCCCACGGAGATGGCAATAAATAGCATTGCGACATGGAACAACTGCAGGACACGAGCGCTGAAGAACCGGTGTTGTCCGCCACCACGGTTTTTGCCAGTCTCGCGGAATTGAGGGAGGCCCCCGGCTATAGCCCAAAAGCAATAGCCGAACGGCTAACAAAGTCGCTGGGCACGGATGCCGCGGCACCGCTGCTGGGCGTCAGTGTGGAACTTCTGGATCGATGGACATCGGGCCAGGATGCGCCGAATGCGGAGGGCCGGCTCCGGCTTGCGGACCTGGATGCCCTGATAGGGCACCTGCACAGTGCTTTCACGCCGGCCCAGGCCATGCTCTGGATGTGCAGCCCCAACGTGCAGCTGGGCTCCAGGCCAATCGATGTCTACCGCACTCTCGGATCGGCGCCGGTAATCGGCGCCATCCGGGACCACGCGCAGGAGGCCTTCCGCTGACTGGTTTCGCCTGACCCCGGTACCCTGATCCCGGTACAAGGGAGTGGTTCTCTTTCAGGGCATCGGGTTCGACACCCTGGCCGCTCCATCCAGATGGACTCCATAGCTGTTTCCGGTACCGAAAGGCCCATCATGCGCCTGATTCCTCGTGGGACTTCCAGAAAGCCATTAGGTCCCGGTCGCGAGGCCCGGAGCAGGACGCGGCGTCTGCTGCGTGTAGCCGGTATCGCGGCGCTAATTGTTGTGGGGCTGGTGCTGGTTTCGACGGCTACCAACCTGATCTTTGAGCGGGCGGAAAAATCCAGCATCAGTCCCTATGGCGAACGCATCGCCATCAACGGCGGCGAGATCAATGTGCAGCGGAATGGGCACACTGGCCAGCCAATTGTCCTCCTCAGCGGTCTTGGAACACCGGCACCTGGCCTGGACTTCGCCCCGTTGGCCCGCGAACTCGGGGACTTCGACGTCATCGTCGTTGAGGGATTCGGCTACGGGTACAGCGACATGCAAGCGAGCGAGCGGAGCAACAAGAACATCAGCACAGAACTCCACGAAGTCCTGACCAAACTCCACATCAAGCAGCCCTATGTCTTGGCAGGACACTCAATTGCCGGCTTCTACACCCTTGACTACGCCAACCGCTACCCCAACGAAGTGGCCGCAGTGATCGGGATCGATGCGACAATTCCGAAACCGACAAACCAACCGGTTGAGGAGCCACAGCCAGGCATCAACTGGGAACGTGCACTCTCTGTTACCGGCCTCGTCCGCACGGTCACCGCAATCGCACCCGGCCTCGCGGCGCCGGACGGTGATGCCTATACCGCCGACGAGCTCGAACGCATGCGCCTGATGATGAGCTGGAACTTCGGCAACGACGCTGTGGCCGATGAAACATCCCGAATCGCCAACAACGCAGCATCGCTCAGGGGTGTCCACTATCCCGATATGCTGCCCGTTTTGGCGTTCCTGGCCGACGACAAGTCAGACACGACAAAGACCAGGACAGCCGCCGCGGAGGACCTTCTGAAAAACGTCAGAAGCCACGAAATCGTCACCCTCGAGGGCGGCCACTACCTGCACTGGACCCAATCCAAACGCATGGCGGAAACCATCAGGACGTTCCTCAGCAACCACGGCTGACCGGTCGTGGCCGGCGGTGTGGGTGGCCGGGCGCGTTCGGGTTGCTGGGGAGTGGCCGTGGGTTCCCGCATTCGGGTGCGGGCTGAACCTCCTACTTTGTCAGCGCTAAGAAGACGACACACACTGTAGCGGCAGCCAGCAGGACCAGGACACCGTACTTGAGATAGGCCCACCGTGGTGCGGATGAACGGGTGTATTTTTCGTAGCGACTGAGGTTCTTCATTCCTCATTCCTACACGGCGTGCCCGTGTATTAGCCCCCGGGCCGAGAGGCGGCGCCGCCCCCGCATTCGGCGCGGCAGTCATGAAGTAGCCAGGGTGTCCGAGCGACGGCGTAAACCTCCCAGCTGGCAAAGGAAAAAATGGTCCAAATATGTGCGTACCTGGCCACAGCGGTCCTGTGTGCGCTGGCCGTTTTTCAAGTTGCCCTGATCATCGGCGCTCCACTCGGACACCTGGCCTGGGGCGGTCAGCACAGGGTCCTTCCGCCGAAGCTGCGGATCGGTAGTGCGGTCTCCGTCGCCCTGTACCGGATCTTCGCCTACGTCGCCTTGGCGAGGGCCGGGCTGGTGGGTCCCCTGGTCACCGGGACCTTCACGGCGGTGTCCTCGTGGGTGCTGTGCGCCTATTTCGCGGTGGGCGCCCTCATGAACGGGGTGTCGCGCAGCAGGCTGGAGCGCTTCGTCATGACCCCCACGGCGCTGGTCCTGACTTCGCTATTTCTGCTGCTGTCGCTGAACTGACCAGGCCGTGCGGCTCCATTGGGCCGTACCCCGCCGTTTGGAGTCAGTTGCCCGACATCCGCAGGGGAGGCGGCGGTCAGGTCAGGCGGGCGACGCTGCGGCGGGTGGGCCGCATAATTGCGCCGTCGGAAAAGAGTTGCGGCGTTGCCTGCTGGATTCGTTGGACATCCTCAAAAACGCCTCGCAGGTGCAAACGGAGGGAGCTGTCGGCATCCGTCAGGTTGTTGGCTTCCAGGGCGTCCACCACTGCGGTGTGCTGCTGGATGAGCGTTGCAATGGGCCTGGTGTCCAGAAGGCTCAGCCGTCGCGCGCGATCGAGGTGCGCTTTGGCGGAATTGACGGCAGCCCAGGCGGACTCGTGCCCGGCAAGCCGGAGCAGCTCACGGTGGAAATCCTCGTCCAGGCGGAAGAACTCGTCCACGTCGCTGTTGGCATCAGCTTCCGTTTGGCTCTGGAGTATTACGCGAAGGCCCGCAATGCCGGCACCGTCGACCGAGAGGTCACGCAGGGATGCGCATTCGATGGCCTCGCGGACAAACTGGGCTTCGGAAACCCGTCCCAGATCCACAAGCGAGACGAAGGAACCTATCTGCGGGTAGACCTGGACCAGCCCCTCTTCCCTGAGCAGGATCAGGCTTTCCCGCACTGGCGTGCGGCTGACGCCCAATTCCTGCGCGAGTTCGTTTTCCGAGAGGGGTTCGCCCGGAGGGAGCTGCAGGGAAATGATGCGACGCCGCAACGTCTCCAGGGTCTGGTCACGCACGGACAGCCGCGGCGCCTGTCCTTTGCGGTGTTTATCGGAGGCCATGCCCTCATTCTATTCTCTTGACACACTAGAATGGTAGTGCTTGTATGGTAGTAGTTAGCGAGGTGCCGCCGGTCACATTGAAAGAACGCCGGCCTTCTTCCGTACAACTCTCCCCTTCGTTTTTCATCGCCTGCAAAGGAGCATCAGATGACTGAGAGCATTGCGCCCCCCACTATCCGGCCGGAAACCAAACCAACCAAGGAACTGGCTAAAGTCGCCGTTTCCGGGTGGCTGGGTACTGCCATGGAATTCATGGACTTCCAGCTCTACTCCCTGGCAGCAGCCATCGTCTTCAATAAGATCTTCTTCCCCGATGTCAGCCCGGTCGTGGGCCTCATCGCCGCCATGGCCACCTACGGTGTGGGCTACGTTGCCCGCCTTGCCGGCGCCGTCTACTTCGGCCGCATGGGCGACAGGATCGGCCGCAAGAAGGTCCTCTTCATCACCATCGCCCTGATGGGTGCATCGACAACCCTCATCGGTGTTCTGCCCACCTACGCGATGATCGGCATCTGGGCTCCGATCCTGCTCGTTGCCCTCCGACTGGCACAAGGCTTCGGCGCCGGCGCCGAGATCGCCGGTGCAACCGTGATGCTCGCCGAATTCGCACCGGCCCGCCGGCGAGGCCTCATCTCCTCCCTCGTATGCCTCGGCACCAACTCCGGGACCCTCGCCGCCTCCGCGCTCTGGGCCATCCTGGTCAGCACCCTGCCGGAGGACCAGCTGCTGAGCTGGGGCTGGCGCATCCCGTTCCTGTTCAGCTTCCTGCTGATGATTTTCGCCGTGTGGATCCGCCGCTCCCTCAAGGAAAGCCCGGTCTTCGAACAGCGGGCGGACGTTGTGGGCGGTGTGGCACTGTCCAAGCGTGAAATCGCCGCGGCAGATGAGCTCGCAAAGACCAGCACCATCGAAGCTGCCCTGCACCAGCGAAAGGGCAAGGCCTTCCTGATCGCTCTGGGCCTGCGGTTCGGGCAGGCCGGCAACTCAGGACTGGTCCAAACCTTCCTGGTGGGCTACCTCGCCACAGTCCTGCTGGTGGACAAGAGCGTGGGCACAACCGCCATCATGTACGGCTCCCTGCTCGGATTCCTGACCATCCCCGTCATGGGCCTGCTGGGGGACCGGTTCGGCCGCAAGCCGCTGTACCTGGTGCTGAGCTCCCTCACGGCACTGTTCGCCATTCCCATGATGTTGATGGTCACCAGCGGAAACACCGCGCTCATCACCATCGCGATGGTCATCGGGCTGAACCTCGGTGTCCTGAGCCTTTTCGCCATGGAGAGCGTCACCATGGCCGAATTCTTCGGAGCACGCACCCGCTTCACCCAGCTCGCGCTGGCCAAGGAAATCGGCGGCATCCTCGCCACAGCCATCGGCCCGCTGCTGGCCGCCACCCTCACCGCCATCACCGGACACTGGTGGCCGCTCGCTGCGATGCTCATCGCCTACTCCCTGATCACCTTGATTTCGGCGGCCGTAGGACCCGAAGTCCGCGGTCGGGACATGGTCCTCCTGGAAGATGCCGCATGAAAGCCGTCGTCGTCCACGGAGCGAACGACCTCCGCATCGATGAACGTCCCGAGCCTGTCGCCGGACCCGGCGAGGTGGTCATCGACGTCGAATGGGGCGGGATCTGCGGCTCGGACCTCTCGTACTGGCGCCACGGCGCCTCGGGAACTGCGGCACTGAAGTCGCCACTGGTCCTCGGCCACGAGGTGGCCGGCCGGATCGCCCAGCTGGGCGCCGGCGTCGAAAACCTCGACGTCGGCCAGCCGGTGACCGTGCACCCGGCGGAACTGGTGGGGGACGGGACCATGCCGGAACGCCTCAGGGACCGGACGAACCTCTACCCGCGCATCAGGTACTTCGGGTCGGCGGCCTTCGACCCGCACACCGACGGCGGTTTCAGCGAGCGTAAACTCGCCAGGGCTACGCAGATCCGCCCGCTGCCCAACGGTGTGGACACCCTTCGCGGTGCCCTCGCCGAGCCGCTCGCCGTCGCCATGCACGCTGTCAGTCGGGCCGGATCACTTGCCGGCCGGGACATCCTGGTCAACGGGGCCGGACCGATCGGCTCGCTGGTTGTCGCGGCGGCGAAGTATGCCGGCGCAAGGACCGTCATCGCCACGGACATCAACGACGCCTCACTGGGGATCGCCAAGGCCATGGGCGCGGACGAAGTCCGGAACCTGGCCGGCGGCGGCAGCCTTCCCGAGGACATGGAACTGGTCTTCGAAGCCACCGGCATCCCTGCAGTTCTGGGAGGCGTGCTGAGGGCTACCGCCCGCGGCGGAACCCTGGTCCAGGTGGGAAACCTTCCCGGAGCCCCGGCCTCCGCCGCGCTAGGCGACCTTGTGACCCGCGAGATCACCTGGATCGGTTCCTACCGGTTCGTGGACGAGATCAGCGATGCACTCCGTGCCATGGCCGACGGCCTTGACGTCTCCCCGGTCATCACCCACAAGTTCGGCATCGACCAGGCCGCGGAAGCCATGCGGATTTCCGCCGACCCGACGTCGGGGAGCAGCAAAGTCATGCTCCGGCTCGCCCCAACTGAGTAGCAGCAGATGTCGTTTTGAGGGCTCAGAACGACATCTGCTGCGACCTACTTGAATATTTCCCGCTCATCATCTGAAGGACCAACCAGTGAAGATCACCGACACACGGGTAGTGGTTTCGTCGCCAGGACGGAATTACGTGACGCTCGTTATTGAAACCGAGGACGGCGTTACCGGCGTTGGCGATGCCACCCTCAACGGCCGCGAGCTGGCTGTGGCGTCCTATCTCTCCGAGCACCTCTGCCCGCTGCTGATCGGCCGCGACGCCCGCCGCATCGAGGACGCCTGGCAGTACTTCTACAAGGGCGCCTACTGGCGCCGCGGGCCGGTGACCATGACCGCGATCGCCGCGATCGACGTCGCGCTTTGGGACATCAAGGGCAAGGTGGCCGGCATGCCGGTCTACGAACTCCTCGGCGGGGCGGCCCGCGAGGGCGTCATGGTCTACGGGCACGCCAGCGGCTCAACGCTGGAGGACCTCAGCGTTGACTTCCAGCACCACCTGGACCTTGGATACAAGGCCATCCGGGCACAGGCCGCCGTGCCGGGGCTGGAAAAGACCTACGGGATTGCCCCCGTGGACGGAAGGACCTATGAGCCGGCCAGCGGCAACGTCCCGCAGGAGGACATGTGGGAAACCACCGCCTACCTGGACTTCGCGCCGAAGATGATGGCGCATGTGCGCGAGGAGTTCGGCTACGGCGTGCACGTCCTGCACGACGTCCACCACCGGCTGACGCCGATCGAGGCCGGCCGGCTGGGCGCCTCACTTGAGCAGTACCGGCCGTTCTGGATCGAGGATCCGACGCCGGCCGAGGACCAGTCGGCGTTCCGCCTGATCCGCCAGCACACCACCACGCCCATCGCCGTGGGTGAAGTGTTCAACTCGATCTGGGACTGCCAGCAGCTGATCACCGAACGCCTGATCGACTACATCCGCACGTCCGTTTCGCACGCCGGAGGCATCACGCACCTGCGGCGCATCTTCTCGCTCGCGGACCTGTACGGGGTTCGGTCCGGCTCGCACGGGGCCGGCGATCTCTCCCCGGTCTCCTTCGCCGCGGCCCTGCACGTGGACATGAGCATCCCGAACTTCGGCGTCCAGGAGTACATGGGCCACCGGGATCCGGCGGGCGAGGTATTCAGGACCTCCTACACCTTTACGGACGGGTACATGCATCCCGGAGACGCTCCGGGCATCGGCGTCGAGTTCGACGAGGAGGCTGCCGTCTTCCCGTTCGATCCGAAGTACCTGCCCATCAACCGCCGGCTCGATGGGTCGGTGCACGACTGGTGAGCGCCTCCATGCAACAGAACCGGCCCCGGCCCTTCGACGTCGTCGTGATGGGGGAGATCCTCGTTGAGGTCGCCACGGACGTTGCGTTCGGCCACGGCGTTCCGGCCCAGCTTGGCATCTCGGGCGACGCGCTGAACGTTGCGGCGGCTGCCGCGGCTGCCGGAGCCCGCACGGGGCTGCTGGCCGTGCTGACCGACGACGACCTCGGCCAGGCGATCGCCGCCAGGATCCGGGAACTCGGTATCTCCGACGAGCTGCTGAGCTTCAGGACCGGGCAGCAGGGCGTGTACCTGGTGCACTCCGACCCTGAAGGCCAGCGTGAGTTCTCGTACGCCCGCACCGGAAGCGTGGGCTCAACCCTTTCCCCGGATGACGTTGACCCAGTGGTCTTCTCCACGGCCAAGGCGGTGATCGCCAGCGGGATCGCCTGCGCTATTTCCGCGTCGTCACGGGCAGCCGTCCTCAAAGCATCGGGATTGTCCCGCCGGTTCATTTTCGATCCCAACTTCCGCCCCCGGCTCACGTCTGTGGAGGAGGCGACGGCGGTCCTCACCGACCTGGCGCCACGGACCTTCCTGGCCACTCCGTCCTTTCCGGGTGAAACGTCAGCACTCCTGGGCTGCGCCACGCCGAAGGAGGCTGCGGCCAAGCTCCGCAGCCTCGGCGCTTCAAACGTCGCCGTGACCTGCGGGGCGGAGGGCATCCAGCTGGCCGGGGACCTGATGGACGGTTCATCAGACTCGTCCTGGATCGACTCGATTCCCGCGCCGGCGGTCGTAGACCAGACCGGAGCCGGTGACGCCTTCGTGGGCACCCTGACCGCCCGGATGGTGCTGGGCGACAGCTTCCCCGTCGCTGCCCGCTACGGCGCAGCCGCTGCATCGCTGGTGGTGGGAGGCAAAGGCGGGACCGGATTCATCCCCACCTTTGACCAAACCCGGACCCATGCCCTGCGGACCCCCGAAGGAGAGCTGTCATCGCACGCCTAAGCTCCCCGTCTCTGGCTGCGTCTCTGGCTGCCAGCGGAAGCCGCCAGGAACTGTTGCCGCGCGAAAAGCTGCGGCCCGGCATTGTTCACCTGGGCCTGGGCGCCTTTGCCCGCGCCCATACCGCCGTGTTCACCGAAAACGCGATGCTGGCCTCCGGTGATTTCAATTGGGGGATCACGGGAGTCACGCAGCGCTCGGACACAGTGGCGCGCCAACTGGCGCCGCAGGACGGACTCTTCACCGTGACCGAGCGGGGGAGCGGCTCGGCACCGCTCCGCGTGGTTTCGAGCATCGTGGAGGCCATCTCCGGGAAGGACAACCCCGGAACCGTAGTGGACCGGATCGCCGACCCGCCGACGTCGGTCATCACACTCACCATCACCGAGAAGGGCTACCGGATCGATCCCCGCACCGGAACGCTCAACACCGCCGACGAACAGGTCCGTGCTGACCTTGCCGGGGAGCCCCCGCAGACGGCCATCGGACAGATCGTACGCGGGCTCCAGCAGCGCGCCCGCGCCGACGCCGGACCCGTCACCGTGGTCTCGTGCGACAACCTGCCCGGCAACGGGGAGCTGACCGGCAGGCTGGTGCGCGCCTTCGCCGCCTCGCTCCCCGCTGCGGAAGCCAGGCCGCTGCTGGCCTGGCTCGAAGCCAACGTCACGTTCCCCAACACGATGGTGGACCGGATGGTCCCGGTCACAACGGCCGGTGACCTTGACGCCGTCGAACGCGAACTGGGGCTCCGGGACGAGGCCGCCGTGGTGGCGGAACCGTTCCTGCAGTGGGTCATCGAGGACAACTTTGCGTCCCGCCGGCCGCGGTGGGAGGACGCTGGCGCCCTTTTCAGCACGGACGTGGCGGCGTGGGAGGCGGCCAAGCTGCGCCTGCTGAACGCGAGCCATTCCATGCTGGCGTACCTGGGCCTGGCGGCGGGCAAGACCACCATCAGCGACGCCGTGGCGGAGGACGCCTTCCGAACCGTCTGCAGCCGCATGATGAAGGAAGATGCGCTTCCCACCATCAGCCTCCCGGAGGGACTGGACGGGGATCGGTACTGCGCGCAGGTGCTCAGCCGGTTCGCGAACCCCGCGCTGGGCCACACCGCCGCGAAGGTGGGCAGCGACGGCTCGCAGAAGATCGGACTGCGGCTGCTGAGCACCGTCCGCGGAAATCTCGACGCCGGACGCGAACCACGGTGGGCCGCGCTCGCTGTTGCTGCCTGGATGCGCCACGTGGCGACCACGCCGGCGGAACGGCTGGACGATCCCCTTTCGGCGGAACTCCACGGGGCATTTCCCGCAACGCGCACCGCCGCCACGGTGGTCCCCGCGCTCCTTGACTGCCGCAGCATTTTCGACGGCGAACTGGCAGCGGACGCCGTTTTCGCCGGCCTCCTCACGCACTGGTACGGCATTATCGACACGCACGGGCTGGACGGCCTGAGAAAAGAGATCAACCATGGCTGACGCCACCAGCATCCTCCACATATCACCCGTTATCCCGGTGGTGACCATCGACGACCCCCATAACGCCGTTCCCGTTGCCCGGGCACTGGCCGACGGCGGGGTCCGCATCATCGAGCTCACCCTCCGGACGGAGAGCGCCCTCACGTCGCTCAAACGCATCGCAGACGAGGTGCCGGACATCCTCGTTGGTGCAGGTACCGTGCTTACACCGGCCCAGGCCGATGCTGCGGTCGCCGCCGGAGCCCGGTTCCTGGTCAGCCCTGGCGTTACGCATACCCTGATGGACCACGTTTTGACTCTCGGCGTGCCGTTCCTGCCAGGCGTTGCAACGATAGGCGAAGTGATGGGAGTCCTCGAGCGCGGCTTAACAGCCGTGAAATTCTTCCCGGCAGGACCTGCCGGTGGCCCCGATTACCTGGCCGCAATCGGCGCGCCCATCCCGCAGGTCCAGTTTTGCCCGACCGGTGGCGTCGGCCTCGATTCCGCGCCGCGCTACCTGGCGCTCCCGAATGTCACCTGCGTGGGCGGCAGCTGGCTTACTCCGCGTGGGGCCGTCCAAAACGGGGACTGGCAGCAGATCACTGAGCTCGCCCGCGAAGCAGCTGGACTTGGGGCGCACTAGGCGGATCACCGGAGCTGGCGTTGGTTGCCGTCAACTGCCGGTGCCTGTGTGCTGAGCTTCCGGTCGTACTCACGGACCGCTAGGCTTCTCGGAAATGATGTGACCAGCAGCGGGTTCTTGGCTTGCCCATGGCCCTGACGGGGCCCCTCCGCTGCTCGAGAAAGGATCTTTCATGCCGGACTCCAGCGTCCAAGGGATTGCACGGTCCTATATCCAGGCCGTTGGCTCCCACGATATGGGCGCCCTTGAAAACCTCCTCGGTGAAGATCTCGTAGCCATCTTCGCCGGCACGACTCTTGACAAGGCCGGGTGGACCACGGCACTCAGGCGCCTTCTCCCGGTGCTGGTCCGCAACGAGATCCGGGAGGTCTTCACCGCGGAGGACCGTGCCTGCGTCGTGTACGACTTCATCACCGATACGGCTGCTGGTGCCGTGAGGTGCATCGAGCTGCTCACCATCAACGCAGACAAAATCCGCGAGATCGAACTCGTCCTGGATCGGGTCGCCTTCGCTCCCGTTAATGAGGCCCTGAAAGCGCGGGTGCCGCCGGCCCCGTAAAGTCCCAGGGCTATTGCAACGAGGGCGAAGAAGCCCCCCGGCTGCTCAGCCAGGCGGGTCGTGAAAGGTAGCACGAGCCGGGACTGGTGGGCCGCGTGGCGGTAGATCTTGTGGGTGACGGGCCGGCCCACCGGCAGGTGGAAGGCGTCCGGCGGCAGCAGGGCGTTGTGCTCGTCCGCCAGCGGCTCGCCATTGGACAGCTCCACCGTCAGGACGTGCCCCGGCTTGAACGTGTTCGCGAACGGGTAGAGGCGCAGCACATACTCCTCGATCGTCCCCGGCTCCACCGGCACGGAACGGGTGTGCGGGTGGCACGGGTTGCCCTCGGTGGTCCGCTCGTCGAGCTCACGGTGCGAGGCCTTGAGGTAACCAGAAAGATCGGCCGGGGAGCATCCATCCTTGCGGCGTCGGCCACCGTACTCTAGCGTTTGGACCCAGAGCCCAACATGGGCCCGCACAACTGGGAGGGGTGCGTCATGGCGGAAATCAATGCTGTGCTGGCAGGACTGACGGCAGAAGAACTCCAGGAGATCAAAGCACTGGGGCCGAAGGGGCACCTGGGCCGGCATCTGATCGAAGCCCTTGACCGTGCGGCCGGAGGTCCGGACGCAGGCCGCGGATTCTATGTAGTCGACGGCACGGTCAACCACAACGGCGGACAGCTCCACATTCTCCGAAACGACCTGAGCGACCGGATCTTCCAAAGCGATACAGCCCAGAACTGAATCGCGGCATGTGTCGCACTCTTGGCGGGACATTAGTGTCAGTGCCGGCAGCGTGAGCGCGAACCTTCCTACTGATCGTGCTGTCGGCGTACCATCTCGGTGATCCAGGTGGGCGCGAACGGAGAAGTGCAGTTGGGGGGAGTCGGGTAGTCCTTGAGCACCCCCAGACGCTCACCGATGCTGATTGCACGGGCGCGGTGCCCTGCGTGCTCGATCCCGATTTGAGCCAGGCAATGGTTCATCGCCCACTGCAGGCGATCCGGGGCGTCTTTCATTTCCGCCTCGATAACGTTGAGCAGTCCGGCGAGGTCGAGGCCCTCTGGCCGCCTCGCCACGCGTTCGGTGGTCAGCGCCCAGCCGGCACTCGCGACTACTGGATCCGGATCGGCGGACCAGGCCTGGCGCAGCTCTTCGGAATGCGGGTTCTTCTTCACCACATAGTTCACGAGCCAGTCGTGCACCTTGGGCGTGCGCGCCTCGCGCAACATGACGTCCAACTCGTCACGCGCGAACGCCTTCGGGCGGCAGATCAGGATCGCCAGCAGCCTTGCCGCGGTGTCCTCCGTCTCCCAGAGCTGGTGCGCGAGTTCCTGCTGTGTCTTCAGCCGCTTTGCGAGCGCCCGCAGCTTGTTGAGGTTCACACCGTGATCGTCGCCGTGTTTCTCGTTCACCACACGTGCCCTCGGGTCCTCAAGCGCGGCCAGCTCGGCCATCACCTCGGCCGCCTCCGTCTCCGTACGCGCCGTCTCGGCCACCTCAGCCCTCCTATCCATCACGTGTGCATTCAGCCTAATGGGAAAGAACAGTCAGCCAAGTGATCAGCATGCGCATAGTTGAGAAGCAGCAGCTACGGCGATCACCGCGCGGGGCTCGCGTCCCGTCGGTTCCAACGGTCGCCGCCCACCTGTGTCGGGCGTTGTTGCGTCCGGGTATGGCGGTACTGTGAGGCGCATGGAGATGCGCCTGGAAGTTGTGCAAGTACCGGTAGCCGATGTGGACCGGGCGAAATCGTTCTACATCGAGAAGCTGGGCTTCGGTCTCGATCACGACGTTGAGTACATCCCCGGGATGAGGGTAGTCCAGCTGACTCCGCCCGGTTCTGCTGCTTCCATCGTGATCGGTACGGGAATGACCAGTATGACGCCTGGCAGCCTTGAGGGGCTGCAGCTCGTCGTATCTGACCTCGGCGCTACGCGCACCGAACTCCTAAGCCGGGGCGCTGATATCAGCGAGATCCAGGACATGGGGGGAGTGCAGTTTGCCTACTTCGGTGACCCGGATGGCAACCGCTGGGTCATCCAGGGGGCAACGCCCTCTGTCGTCAGGGACGCATACCTGGATGGGTCCACGCCATAGCTGCGCCGGTCACCCTGCGACCCGCGTGACAACCAGAGCGGAAGCCGGGCTCGTGGCTAGGAGCCTGACCGGGTAATTGCCGACGGGCCGGGCTACTCGGCGGACGGCCGCCTTCGTTGCCGTTTCGTCGCGGCCCGCTGTTCCTTGGCGGCGAGGCGCCGACGGTTCGAGCCCCGGGTGGGCTTGGTCGCCCGTCGGGGAGCAGCCTCGGGGGCAAGGCCCTCGGCCACGAGGACGAAGAGCTTGGCCAAAGCGATCTCGCGATTGCGCAGCTGAGAGCGACGCTCGGAGGCGGTCACGGTGATCACCCCGGCGATGAGACGTTGTCCGAGACGAGACAGCAACATCAGCCGTTGGCCGTCCGACAGTGCAGCGGAGTCGCTGACGTTCCACGAGAGCTCGACGCGGCTGTCCGAGGTGTTGACATGTTGACCGCCTGGCCCGGACGAACGGGAGAAACGCCAGCCGAGTTCCGACGCGGGAATCGTGAGCGCGGGCGACACCTCAAGATCCATGCACCCAGCGTTGCACAATATTGGCGCTGTTGAAGACCGCTTATGGGGATCGCTGCCGAACAGCCCTTATGTGCCGAAGGAGAGGTACCGTCAGGCAGACACGTTCTGTACAGCGGACGACGGCGAGCCCTCGCGACCGCTACGTCGTACACCTGATGCCAGACCTCAGCCCCCGATGCCTGTGCTGAGGCTGAGGTCCCGCCACTGGTCCAGTTCCGCGCGTTCTGCCTGGGCGACGGCGGCAAAGGCGTCGAAAGCGTCTTGGCCGAGCACCAGGAGCGACGGCGGGTTCGCACTTTCGGCGATCCGCAGGATGGCTTCCGCGGCCTTGGCCGGGTCCCCTGGCTGGGTTCCGTGCATCGTGTCGTTCTCCTTGCGCCGTTTCCCGGCCGTCTCCGCGTAGTCCTCGATCGCCGTCGCAGACTGGGCGAGTGAGCGGCCGGCGAAGTCGGTGCGGAACGCGCCGGGCTCGATGACGGTAACGCTGATTCCGAGCGGCAGCAGTTCCTTGTGCAGGGATCCGGACAGGCCCTCCAGGGCCGCCTTGGTTGCCGAGTAGTATCCGGACCCGGCCGGTGAAATGCGTGCTCCGATGGATGAGATGTTCAGGATGGACCCTGCCCTGTTCGCGCGCATGTCCGGAAGGACTGCTTTGATCATGTCTACGGCGCCGAAAACGTTAGTGTCGAACAATTGCCGGATGTCGGCGTCGTCCGCTTCCTCAACCGCAGCGCGGTAGCCGTAGCCGGCGTTGTTGACGAGGACGTCAATGCCTCCGAAGCGCGTCCGTGCCTGCTGCACCACCGCGCTGATCTGTTCCCGGTCGGTGACGTCGAGGGGAAGGGCGAGTGCCGTGTCGGGGAAAGCGGCCGCGATGTCTTCCAGCGTGGTGATGTTCCGTGCTGTGACGACGGCGTTGTGGCCGCGGGCGAGCACTGCTTGGGCGAGGGCCCGACCGAGTCCGGTCGAACAGCCTGTGATGAGCCATGTAGTCATGAGGGTGTTCCTTTCGTGGGCGGTGGAAAGCGGAGTGGCAGGGATTCCATCGGATTCTGTTAGGGAGTGAGGGCGTGGAGCGACTCACGCACGTGCCGCGGCTCGGTGTCCAGCGGCATATTCTGCTGATCGTGTACGCCGTCAAGTCCGCCGGCGGGATCCGTTTCGAGCGGGGCGAACAGGGCGTCGAAGTCCGGGGGCGCGCGGCCCGCCGTTGCGACGAGCTCGAAGGTTTTGCGCTCCGCGGCCGGTGAATCGAGGCTGTGGACCAGGATTTGGGCGATCTGGCGCCGGGCAATGACGCCGTCGCTGGAGTTACCGGCTTGGCGGGTATCGCCCTGGAGCAGGACGAGCCGGTGCACGTCGGACCCGTTGTAGTCGAACCAGCCCGGCCGCACGATCGTGTACGGCAGGCCGCTGGCACGGACGAGCCGTTCGGAACGGCGCTTCCAATCGTGGGCTTCGCTGGACCGGTTGTAGGCGCCCGTGCGGTTGGTGACCCTAATGGAGGTCATCAGGGCGACCCGGACTGTCCGTTGGCCCAGGGCTGCCAGAACGTTGCGCACCCCGCCGTAGTCGACAGTTTCGGCACCGACCGTGCCGGCGCCGTCCGAGCCGAGGGCGAAGACGACGGCGCCGATCCCTTCCACGGCGCCGGCCAGGGTTTCGGGCCGGGTAACGTCCCCGACAACGACTTCCGCCTCCTCTGGCAGCCGCCGGGCCTTGTCGGGGTGGCGCACCAGGGCACGGGTGGTGTAACCCTGCCGGAGGGCTTCCTCGACGACGAGCCGGCCTGGGCTGCCGGTCGCACCGATAACCAGTACGGTGCTGGGGCGAGTGCTCACTATCGCTCCTTGATTGTTCGTGGCGACTGTTCGTGGCGCGAGGGTCGGCGGTGCGCACGCACTGACGTGGCCACTAATCCAAGGCGGGATTTCTATCCATACAACAGGAGACGATCCCGGGGTGGAAGGGACTGCTGATACAGGTACTCCCAGTGCCTCCCGCCCACAGCCAAGGGCTCATAGCGTTGACCTACAGACGGCCGCTCCCGTGCCGTGACTTGGGACTCTTTACCTGTTTCAAAGGAATACCAAGGACCCCAGCGACCTTGTTTTAACCGGGGCGCCAATAAGCGGCTGCCTCGTGAAAGGATCCCCAATGCCCACCGCCTTTATCCCGTTCACCATGCGTGCTACTGTCCGCGACGACCACAAGCGCTCGTTCCGCACCGACATTGAACGCCTCACCTCCGCCCACCGTGGCTGGGCGCCGCTGGACGTGGTTAAGTCCACCAACACCCAGGCGTTGTTGCGCGGAGCGATCCCAAACAGCGTCCACACTGCCACCGATGCGAGCCTGGCCCGGTACCTCCAGGGCCGCCTCGCCGCCGACAGCGACATCCACCTGGATCTCACCGTCAGCATCGAGCGGTAACAGACGCCCGCAGCCCCGGACCATTCAGGTCCGGGGCTTTTCCTTTGTGGCCAGGTCCAGGCGATGCCAGGTCCTTGACCTTGCCGGTGCGTCAACCTTTAGAGTCGGATTATCGGCCCCGGAGGCGCAGCGGAAGGAGGAACGCATGGACTGGTCGATCCAACAGATCGCCACGGTCGCCGGCACCACAAGCCGGACGCTGCGCCACTATGACGACATCGGCCTGCTCAAGCCGAGCCGGATTGCCCATAACGGCTACCGGCACTACGACCAGGAGGCACTGGTCCAACTGCAGCGGATCCTGCTGCTGCGCGAGCTGGGCCTTGGCCTGTCGGTGATCGCCGAAGTGCTCGGCAACGAGACGGATGCCGCCAGGGCACTGAGCGGCCACCTGAAGTGGCTTCAGCAGGAGCAGGACAGGCTGAACCGGCAGATCGCGTCGGTCCAGCGCACCATCGACGCAGTGAAAGGAGGTGGAAAACTTATGGCAGAAGACATGTTCGACGGCTTTGACCACACCCAGTACAAGGAGGAAGTGGAGGCACGTTGGGGCAAGGAGGCCTACGCCAGCAGCGACGCCTGGTGGCGTGGAATGGACGCCGCGGAAAAGGCGGCCTGGAAGCAACGCTCGCAGCAGCTCGGCAGCGACTGGATCGCCGCAGCCAGCGCGGGCATCGCAGCCGACAGCGCCGAAGCGCAGGACCTCGCACGGCGGCAGGTTGAATGGCTCCGTGGCATCCCCGGGACACCGGCGGCATCGGGCGGTGACGTTAAGGGATACGTGACCGGCCTCGGCGAAATGTATGTTGCAGATCCGCGGTTCAGCGCCAACTATGGCGGCGAGTCCGGAGCCGCTTTCGTGCGGGATGCCCTGCGCGTCTACGCGGAAGCGAACCTTTAGCTGCTCAACGAGGGATCCCGACGGACTCCGGCGATTGAGGTACCACGTAGACAGCGACTTGGGTCTCGTCCGGATACTCCGGGAGGTTCTATGAGGCCCGGTCGAGCAGTTCGGCGCGGTTCGTGACGGCGTGAACGTATTCATTCAGATGCTGGGAAGTATCCGGGCGGGTGTTTCCGAGGAAGGCTGCCAGAGGACCGCTGACTTCTTCTTTGACCGTGAGGTGGGTGAGTCCTGCCTGTAGCGACAGCGTGAAGGTGCGGGTCCGTTTTAGCAGTCCGAGCGGCAGGCGACTGGTCCAGGTCATGACTTCGCCAGGCATTTGCTGGACGCGGAGCCGGAGGGTTCGCCCCCCGGCATCCGCTGTTTTGATTCGGATGGTTCCACCGTTGCGCAGTTCGCCATCGATTGCGGTGATGCCGGACTCCCAGACGGTAAGGTTGCCGGCATCGGTGATGACTTCCCAAACGGTCGATGCCCGCGCATTGATTAGCGCCTCCGACGCAATATACTCCATCAGCACAGACTAGGCAGGGGAGTTTTCGTCTGCCTCGAATATCGGCCGGACGGTGGGGGACTTCACCAAGAATTCGCTTCGCTACGGTTCATGTAGCGGCCCATTTGCGCCCCGCTCTTCAGACAGGTGCTGCGGGGCAGCGAAGGGCCTCGTCCTGGGTAAACCGATTCACAGGCCCTCGGGATCCCTTGGTACGGCCAGGCTGTCGTGGTCGGGCTCAACCTGAACGGCCATGGAGGGCACCCCAATGAGTGTCAGTGGGTGTTCAGGTGCATCATCCAATTCCAGCGTCACCAGACCTGCTTCGCGCTGTGAGGACAGGACCCGGAAGCGGCTGTGGTGCACAGTCAGTACATCGCCGGGACGCACCGCCGCAAGCCGGATTTCATTGTTGATACCTTTTTTCATGCGCCGTGGCCTAACTCTCCGGCCCGGTCCGGAGTACTTTCCGGCACGGGAATGACTGAAGCCGCCAACGCCTGCTTCATCACACGGCAAAACACAGTCCAATATGTCGGGGCAACGAAGTCAAGGCGGCTCGCCGCCCCTTACCCGCGGACCAGATCACCGGACGGGTGGCCGGGCGGCACGCGACGTCGGGCGGACGGGTCGTCTGAGTCGGCACGGCCGCCCGTCGGGATCCGGGGTCAGTGGCGCAGCCGGATGGTGAGGGCATTCTTCCTGGCCGCTTTGCGGTACGCCGTTTCCGTGTTGCGGGTGATGCGCTTTTCGTTCGTGAGCAGGCGGGCGTACGTGAGGGCTGTCTCCGGGGACGGCTCCGGTGCGGCGGCGAGGCGGGTCAGGAGGTCGCGGGCGAGGACGCTGTCCTGGTGGTCGCCCAGGATCTGCTGCAGCCGCTTGGCGGCCTTGGCGAGTTTGCGGGCACGTTTTCCGTGGATCGAGGTGACGGATTCGGCGGCGTGCCGGAGGCGTTTGGCGTCTTTGCGGACCTGATGCAGTGCGGTGTCGCGTTCGGGCCAGGACGTGGTCCGTTCGGCGGCTTTGCGTGCGCGGTTGAGGCGTTTGGTGGTTTTGTCGACCAGTCGGGCCGTCATGGCGCGCGCCGGCTTGGAGGCGCGGGCCCGGGTGGGCGGGTGGTCGCGGAAGTTTTCGAGGCCGGTCAGGAGCTGGTGGTAGCGGCCGGAGTCCAGGGCTTGAAGCGCTTTCCGGTATCCGCTGTTGTAGGCGGTGTCGAGCTCCCGTTCCAGAGGTGCGGGAAAGGGGCCTGCGCTGTCGTTCTCCGGCATGTCGCCGAGGTGGTGGCGGAGGCGTTCGCGCATGACCTCGGCGTCTCGTGCCTGGCCGAGGATCCGGGCGAGCCATTTCAGGTCGTCCGCGAGTTTTTTGACTGTGGGTTTGTCGAAGAGTGGGCGGTAGGTGGTCAGGGCTGAGCGGGCGCGGCGGGTCGCGGATCTCATTTGGTGGATCGCGTCCGGTGTTTCGCGGCGCACGCCGGGGTCATGGGTAAAGAGTTCGGTGATCTGGTCGTGGAGGTAGGTGGTGACGACGTCGGCTGCCGGTCCCTTCTTCTGCGGTTCCGGTGTGGCGGGGACGCGTTCGGGCGGCCAGGCCCCGCCCAGTGCCCGTGCCAGTTTGGCGGCATGCGCCGAGCGGACCGCACCCGTTGCGCTGAGCGTTTCTTCGGCAGCCGCGAAGAGCCGGTCGGCGCCATGGACGAGTTCAATCTCCCATTCGCGCCAGTGCTGCTCTGTGTGTACCGGGTGCAGGGCTTGGGCGTGGACCCGGTCGTCGGCGAAGTCGGCCAGGTGCTCGCCTCCTGACCCGTAGAGCCGGTATGTGGTGCGCTGGGTAGTGAGCCGGGCGATGGGGACGAGGTCTTCGCCGCGGGTGTAGATGTGCAGGTGGCTGGCCAGTTCTTCGGGCACCGTGTCCGGTTGCCCCAGCGGGGCATGGATTTCCTGCCTCCGGAAAGCTCCGACGGGGAGTTTGAGGTGCCATCCGTGGTCGGCCCCGCCGGTCCGGCGGCGAAGGGTGATGCGCCGGGCGGCGAGGGCAAGGGTCGGGGTGTCGAAATAGACGGCCTCGAGATGATCCAACACGGGTTCCGCGACGCGTTCCACACAGGGGATCTCCAGCAGTTCCGGGAGCGGGGTGGAGGTGCCGGCGTCGTACTTCTGTTCGGTTTCAACCTTGCCGGCGGATGTCACGGCGGTCAGGCGTCCGCCCCGGCGGCGCCTTCCAGAGTTGAGGGGGCGAAGATCGCGGCGACGACGTCGTCGCGGAGGTGGTACTGGCGTCGTTCCAGCGGCACCAGGCTGCCGCGGACGATGTAGTAGCCGCGGCCTTCGCCGGGGCCGCCGGCAGCGCGGTCAATGGCATCGAGCATGTCCGGGCCAAGGAGCTGGCCCGGGCCACGTTCCTGAAGAACGGCGAGGTCTTCGGGCCGGAGGGAGCTGATGAGCCCTTGAATGTCTGTCATTGTCCGCATCCTTTGTCGGCACCGCTGGAACATGGTGTGGTTCCCCCTTGCGGGCGTGTCCGGGGGTGCCTTGGCCGGTTGCGTCCACCCCCGATTGTATTGCCCGGCTACCGGCCGGAACAGACCTTGATTTTGACCCGGACTCGCGTTAGTGCAGTCCGGACCGCATGAACGTGTCCGCGTTGGCTTCCGCGCCGAGGAATCCCCGCCGCGGCCGGCGGTGTGTCGCTGGCGGCACTCTCCACGGGCTACTCCGCGCAGTTAACGCGCAGTTAAACGGGAAAGCCCCCTCGGCGAGGGGGCTTTCCCGTTTTGCACAGGAGTTTCAATGCCGGAAGCGTGGCGGTGAAGAGCTCAGATCCACTTCGGCGCGGCCGGAACCGTTCCGTTGGTGGCCGCGGCGCCTGATGCCGTGACTCCTGTTGCTGTCACGCCTTGGGTGCCGCGGCCTGCGGCCCATTCGACGATGGCGGGCAGGGGTCCGGTGATGACGGTCGGGTTCTTCGCGGTGGTGTCGCCGAACGTCGGGTCCGTGCCCGTCACGTTAATAAGGAGGCCCGTGTCGGTGCCGCGGGTCTTCCAGGCGACGGTGATGTCGCGAAGGAGCCGTTCCAGGACGGGTGCGGGGATGTCGGTGAAGGTTGCGCCGTTGTCGAGGTCGACGGCGTGCATCCAGACTTCGCGGGTACGCATCCAGACCGTTTCGGTGGCGGGCACTTCGCGGCCCTGGATGGTCCGGACTTTGTGGTGCCAGGCATCCCCGGGCAGGTCCCGCCATTCGACGTTCAGGTGCACGGCGGAATGGTCGAAGAGGTGCCGCAGCGCAATCGGGCTCAGGGTCGCGCCGAAGCTGATTTCGTGGTCCCGCACCGACGTGGAGGCGTACATGGGTGTCTCCACGCCGGTGCCCGCCCACTCCACCAGCCGGGCGATCGCCCGGGCGTTGTAGCCGATGTGCGCGGTGATGTGGCGGCGGGTCCAGCCGGGCAGCAGCGACGCGCCGTCGAGGTCCGCGTCACTGAGTTCGTTGAGCTTGCGGGCGAAGAACGCCGTGCCCCGGCGCGCCTGCAGCAGTGCCGCGAGGAGTTCCGGGTCCGTGGTCCGGTCGTGGCGGGCAACCATCAGGCTTCCTTGATGACGCGGTTCTTCAGCTGGCCCAGGCCCTCGATGGTGGTGACCAGGATCTGGCCTTCCTGCAGGTAGCGTTTGGGGTCCTGGGCGTGGCCCACCCCTCCCGGGGTGCCGGTGGCGATCACATCTCCGGGGTTCAGGGTGATGATGGTGGAGATGTAGGAGACCAGGAACTCGGGCGTGAAGACGAGGTCGCCGGTGGGGGTCTGCTGCTGGATTTCGCCGTCGACCGCGGAGGTCATCAGCGGGCCGGCGGTGAATTCATCGGTGGTGACCAGGGCCGGGCCGAACGGGGTGGATTTTTCCCAGGTTTTGCCTTGGAGCCACTGGATGGTGCGGAACTGGTAGTCGCGCATGGACACATCGTTCAGGACGGCGTACCCGGCGATGTGGGCCGGGGCGTCGGCTTCGCTGATCCGGCGGCCCTTCTTGCCGATGATGACGGCGAGTTCTGCTTCCCAGTCGACGGTGTCGGATTCCTGCGGGAGGGCCAGGTCATCGTTGGGGCCGATCAGGGATTCCTGGTACTTGGCGAACAGGGTGGGGTACTCGGGGACGTCCCGGCCCATTTCCTTGATGTGGTTGCGGTAGTTGTGGCCCACGCAGATGATCTTGCCCGGGAAGGGCACCACCGGGGCGAGGTCCGCGCCCTCGATCGGGTGCGTCGCGCCGGCCGCCGCCTTCGCCTTCTCTTCCCAGGCGGAGTCCTGCAGCAGTGAGCCGACGTCGGCGAAGCCATCGATCTCAGTCAGGGCGGTCCCGTCCTGGCGGACAGCCTTCGTCGTGCCGTTTCCCGTGCGGAGGGTGAGGAGTCTCATTACTTGTTGCGTCCTTCGGTGTAGGTGCGGCTGAAGTTCAGCCGTTCGAAAATGGGGGCATCGCTGAACCGGAACAGATCAAACCCGGTTCCGGTCTGCGGGTCCGCCTGGAGCGACCATTGCTGCCAGGACGGGACGACGAAGAGGTCGCCCTTGGCCAGGGTCCTGGTTTCGCCGTTCAGCACCACAGTGCCGGTGCCTTCGAAGACCTGCCACACGCTGGAGCCAACCTCCCGGACGGCTTCGGTGGTGGCGCCGGGCCGGAGGCGGTGGAACTCGGCCCGGATGGTGGGCATCACGTCCCCGCCCGTGGTGGGGTTCGAATACCGGACGGCGGCGTGGCCCTGGGAGACGGTGGCCGGGTGGCCCTCGTCCTCCAGGAGCAGCTGTTCGGTCAGGGCCCGGTCGGTGTGTTCCCAGCGGTACGCCGCGATGGGGGAGCTGGTGGTGTCATCCAGGCCCGAGAGCGGGCGCAGGCCGGGGTGGGCCCAGAGCCGTTCGGAGCGGGAGATGTCCGGGGTGGCCTCGTCGGTGACGCGTTCGGTGCCGAACTCGAAGAACCCGGCGTCGGCGTAATGCACGAACGGGATGTCCAGGCCGTCGATCCAGGCCATCGGCTCATCGGTGTCGTTATGGTGGCCGTGGAAGTTCCAGCCCGGAGTCAGCAGGAAGTCCCCGCGGGACATCCGCACCGGGTCCCCGTTCACCACCGTCCAGACACCCTCGCCCTCAACGACGAAGCGGAACGCGTTCTGGGAGTGGCGGTGTTCCGGGGCGGTCTCGCGGGCACCCAGGTACTGGATCGCTGCCCACAACGTGGGCGTGGCATACGGTGTGCCCGCCAGGCCCGGGTTCGCCAAAGCGATGGCCCGGCGTTCACCGCCGCGGCCCACCGGGACCAGGTCACCGGCACGGGCCGCCAGCGGGTACAGATCGCTCCACCGCCACACATGCGGCACGGCCTTCGGGGAAGGGACCATCGGCATCAAATCCGCGATCTCCGTCCACAAAGGGATCAGGTTCTCCCGGTCAAAATCCCGGTACAGCTCCTCCAGCTGGGCAGCTTCCTCGGGCGTCGGCTCCGGGACAACATGCCCCGCGGCCACTGATTCATGAGTTGTGTTCTCGGCGCTGATGGACACGTGGGCCTCCTCGGTAGGTCAGAACAGTTCTTTGGCGTAGTTCGACCCTACGGAGGCGGCAGTGTGATCCCCAGCATATTCTGCTGAACAGAATTGTTTGTAGGACTCGGCTTGGCCGAAACTGCGGTGTTCAGTCCGGCTCGGCCGGGTTTGCCGCGATATCGATCTCCAACTGCCGGCAGGTTTCCCGCAGGGCGGCGACGAGTCCGGCGTCGAACACCCTGCGGAAGCGGGTCGATGGAGTTGCCACAGTGAGCGCGCCGACGACGTGCCCGTGACGGTTGTGCAGGGCCATCCCGAGGGCGCTCACCCCCTCCTCTGTGCCTTCGAAGTTGGCCGCGAAGCCGTTGCCTCGGATGGACCCAAGCTCGCGCAGGAACGCAGGATATTCGTTGTCCGGGATGGTGTCGCCGCCGATTTCCGCGTTGTGGCTGCGGAAGAGCTGCTCGATCATCGGCGGTTCCAGTTCGGCGAGCATGGCCTTCCCGCCGGACGTCTTGTTGGCTGGCATGACGGTCCCTTGGCGGTCGCCCACCCGTAGTACGTTGCCGCCCTCCACGGTGGCAAGGAACCGCACCTTGGTCCCCACCCGCACCATGAGGTTGACGGTTTCGTTGAGCCGCCCGGAGAGGAGCTCCATGTGCGGCTGGGCGATGGAGCGGAGCAGGCGGGTCCAGCTGAGTCCGGCCGGCCCGACCCCCATTGCCGGGCCGGGGACATATCGCCGCGTTTCGTCCTGGACGGCGAAGCCCCGGTAGACCAGCATCGCCAGTAGCCGGTGGGCGGTTGAAGGGGCTACGCCCAGCTCGGCCGCGGCGTCCTTGAGCCTGAGTGCACCGCCGTCGCGGAGCAGCTGGAGCAACTGCAACGCGTTGTCCACCGCCTCGATGGAATAAGTCGGCCGTTTCTGGACGGGCTTACGGGCGGACTTGGCCGATGGGTTGTTCTGCACATCAGAATTGTATGGTGCTTCACGTGAGGTGGCCACGACAGTAGTGGGATGAATCACACACTTCCCGATGCAGCGCCGCACCGGTTCCCGCCCGGGGCTCCCGCCCCTCTGCCGCCGATGGGCCTGCATCGCGGTTTTCCAAAGGCTCGGCAGCCGCCGTCCTGGTCTGCTGGCTCCTGGTGGTCTTCGATGGCTACGACCTGATCGTCTACGGCACCGTCCAGTCCTCGCTGATTTCCGAGACCGGCTGGGGCCTGAGCAAGGCCACTGCCGGGACCATTGGCTCCATGGCCTTCGTCGGCATGATGATCGGGGCGATCTTCGCCGGCCGGATGGCCGACTCCTGGGGGCGCCGCCGCACCATTCTTGGCTGTGCCGTCGTTTTCTCGATTTTCACCATCCTTTGCGCCTTCGCCCCCAGTGCAGCCGTCTTCGGAGGACTGCGGCTGCTGGCGGGCATCGGGCTCGGCGGCCTGGTGCCCTCGGCCAACGCCCTCGTCGCCGAACTGGTCCCGGCCAGGTGGCGTTCGATGATCGCCACCCTGATGATGTCCGGTGTCCCGATCGGCGGATCGATTGCTGCACTCGTCGGCATCCAACTGATTCCCGCCTTCGGCTGGGAGTCCATGTTCCTTGTGGCCGTGATGGCCCTGCTGATCGTGGTGCCGCTCGGACTGAAATGCCTGCCGGAGACGCTGGCCCCGGTCCACGCCACAGGCAGTGCAACAGGAAAGGGCGCCCGCAAGGCGGCCGGCTTCTCCTCCCTGCTCCGCGCCCCATATCTGGGGGTCAGCCTGCTGTTCGCCCTGGCGACGATCGCCACCCTGTTCGCCTGGTACGGGCTGGGCACGTGGCTGCCCAACCTCATGCAGCTGGCCGGCTACAACCTGGGGTCCGCCTTGACCTTCGCCCTTGCCCTCAACCTTGGTGCGGTGGCCGGCTCGGTCATCACGGCCTGGGCCGGGACCCGTTTCGGTCCGATTCCGACGGCGATCGCCGCGGCCGCCGTCGCCGCCGGTGCGCTGGTGGTGCTGGTCACGGGACCGCCGGTCACCGTCGTGTACCTCATGCTGGTGCTCGCCGGCGTCGGCACCCACGGCACGCAGTGCCTCATCATCGCCGCCGTCGCCAGCCACTATCCCGGACACCTGCGCGGGACCGCGCTGGGCTGGGCACTGGGGACGGGCCGCATCGGCGCCGTCGCCGCACCGCAGGTCGGCGGCCTGCTGCTGGCCGCCGGACTGGGCGTCAATTCCAATTTCCTCGCCTTCGCCGGTGCAGCCGCCATCGCCGCGGTCCTGCTGGCCGCCGTCGGCCTCAAACTCAAGTCAAAATCCTCAATCCCATACTCACCAACAGGAGCAAGCAATGTCTGAGCACGCCACGTCCACCGATGTCCTCGTCATCGGAGGGGGAATGGCCGGACTGGCCGGAGCCCTCGCGCTGCGTGAAAACGGCGCCAACGTCACCCTCGTGGAACGGGCCCCCGAATTCGGCGAGGTGGGCGCCGGGCTGCAGATGGCCCCCAACGCCTCTCGGGTCCTCCGCCGCTGGGGCCTGCTGGAAAAGGCCCTGGAAATCGGCGTCCAGCCCAAACACCTGGTCTTCCGCGACGCCGTCACCGGCGAGGAGCTGACGCGCCAAACGCTCGGCGGGGAATTCGAGGAACGCTACGGTGCGCCGTACGTCGTGATCCACCGTAGCGACCTGCACCGGGTCCTGCTCGAAGGCTGCGAGGCGGCGGGCGTCAAGCTCGTCAACGACGTCATGGTCGAGAGTGTTGAAACCGTCAACGGCCGCGGCGTGGCCCACACCGCTGCCGGCGTGGACTACGAGGCCGACGTCGTGATCGGCGCCGACGGGCTCAAGTCCACCCTGCGTCCGCTGGTGGCAAACGACGAGCCGGTGCCCTCTGCTTACGTGGCCTACCGCGGCACCGTGCCGATCACCGAAAACACGCCCAAGGCGGATCTCGAGGACGTTATCGTCTACCTCGGACCCGACTGCCACCTGGTGCAGTACCCGCTGCGCAAGGGCGAGCTGCTGAACACCGTAGCCGTTTTCAAGTCCGCCTCCTTCGAGCGCGGCGAGGAGCAGTACGGGGGAGTGGACGAGCTTGAGGCTGCGTACAAGGATTGCGTCCCGGCCGTCCGGGATGCGCTGAAAAACCTGGGCACCGGCATGCGCTGGCCCATGTACGACCGCGATCCAATCGAAAACTGGGTCGCCGGCCGGATGGTGCTGATGGGCGATGCCGCCCATCCGATGCTCCAGTACCTCGCCCAGGGTGCCTGCCAGGCGCTCGAGGACGCCGCTGTGCTGCAAGACGTCAGCAACGCCACTGTGTTCACCGCGGATGGCGCCAACCCGGAAGGCTGGGACGACGCCATCAAGGAATTCAACAACCTCCGCGTTGGCCGAACCGCCCGGGTCCAGCGTACCGCCCGCATCTGGGGCGAATCCTGGCACGTCTCCGGACTGGCCCGGACGCTGCGCAACCTGCTCTTCAAGAGCCGGAAGGACAACAACTTCCAGTACAACGACTGGCTGTACGGCCAGGGTGGCGACGGCGTGCCGGCCGCACGCGCGGCCCATCGCACTCTGGCGGATCGGATTTCTGCCTGACCGGGCGACGGGTCGGCGTCTGTTTCGGAAGTACAGGCGGTCAGGCGCCAGTGCCCTGTGAAGGGCACTGGCGCCTGGCTGCCTAGACCCGTTTTAAGGAAACAGGCCCTCAGATGAAATCGTAGGACGCCGGCAGGTTCCTTGCAGGTGTGGCGCTTGGAATGGAGTCCTGATAGCCCGCGCCAGGAGAAATGGCAGGAACTAGGAGTTGAAACGAAGTTCTGGCTGGAACCTCAGTCATGGGCCCTCTGGCGGTAATGCCGCGGGGTTTCGCCGGTGTCGTTGAGAAAATGCCGGTTGAAATTGGACAGGTTCGAGAAGCCGACTTCGTAGCAGATGTCCGAAATGGCTTTGTCGGTGCTCTCAAGCAGGCGCCGTGCGTGGGCCAGGCGCAGTTTGCGGACGAGGTCGCTGAAGGTCTGGCCGGTGGCCCGCTTGAAGTATTTGGAGAAGGTGGGTTCCGGCATTCCCACCAAGGCTGCGGCCTCGGACATCTTGACATTGCCGGCGTGGTTGCTGAACACGTACTCCAGCACGATGTCGACCACGGCTGCGGCCTGGCCGTCCAGCTGCGGCCTGAACAATTCGTCGGCCAGGAAGCGCCGTTCTTCCTGTGGTGCCCGGGCAAGGATTCCGAACAGTTCAAACAGGTGCTGGAGCCGTTCCAAACCCGTGGTGACGCCCATCGCCTCGATGGCTGCGGCTGCCGTCTCGGCTGAGCGGCCCAGGAATTCGATGCCGCGTGCGGACTGCTCCAGCAGCGGCTTGACCTCGGCCATCTCGGGGACAAGGGATGCGGTCTGCTCAACCCATTTTCTGTCGAACTGGATCACGGCGTCCCGGTTCTCCAGCACTTCGCCGGGCTCAAGGTCGCTGACCCAGTCGTGGGGCAGCCCTGACCCCACGATGGACACATGGCCGGCCTCGAACGTGCCGATGTGGTCTCCGACGATGAATTTTCCGGTGCCCTTCCGGATGAGGTGGATCTCGTACTGGGGGTGGTAGTTCCACCGTGCCACCGGGCTGGGGTAGTCGTGTTGGTTCCACCGGACCGAGTGGTTGGGATCCGGCGGGATGACTTCCCTGTTGGCGCGCATACCCAGCAGTCTTTCGGCCAGTCTGGCGGTGGCACCGTCGGCGGGGTCCACGGCAGTCATGATGGTTCTCCCTGGGGTGGGTGTTTATGAAATATGGACAGTGACTTAGGAGCCTTCCCCTAGGTTAGCGCGTGCAGCCCGGTGGGGTCAGGGAAAATTAGTATCAGAAATCGGCAACCAGGACGCTAGTTGTGCCGCATGACACACGCCTAAAGTTGGGGAACATCAGCGCGGCACATCGGATCCCCGATCGTAAGTCCCGCTCCAGTCCGGTACGTCGACGCAGCAGTCGAGGTGCGGCGGCTGTGCACCCCCCATGAAGAACAAAGGAGTCCTTAATGCGCCCAAAAACACGCGCTGCCGCACTGGCTGCCGGCGCCCTCTGTATCGCTCTTTCAGCGTCGGCCTGCGCCGGTGCCGGTGGCGGCACGGCGGCCGGCGACCAGAACAGCATTAACGTCCTCATGGTGAATAACCCGCAAATGGAGGACCTGCAAAGGCTGACGGCGGACAACTTCACCAAGGAAACCGGCGTCAAGGTCAACTACACCGTGCTGCCGGAGAACGACGTCCGGGCCAAAATCAGCCAGGAATTCTCCAGCCAGGCCGGCCAGTACGACGTGGCGTCCCTGTCCAACTACGAGATCCCCTTCTACTCCGCCAACAACTGGTTGGCCCCGCTGGACAATGTCGCCAAGGACACGGAGTTCAACCAGGCCGACATCCTTCCGGCCTACACGGCGTCCCTGACCGGTAAGGACGGCAAGCTCTACGGGGAGCCGTTCTACGGGGAGTCTTCCTTCCTGATGTATCGCAAGGACATCTTCGACGCCAAGGGCCTGACCATGCCGGAGAAACCCACGTGGGACGAGGTGGCCGACCTTGCCGCCAAGGCCGACGGCGCAGCCCCCGGCATGAAGGGCATCTGCCTGCGCGGCCAACCGGGCTGGGGCCAGGTCTTCGCACCGCTGACCACCGTGGTCAACACCTTCGGCGGCACCTGGTTCGACAAGGACTGGAACGCCAAGGTCAACGCCCCCGAATTCACCGCAGCGACCGAGTTCTACACCAAGCTGGTGCGCGAGCACGGTGAAGCAGGGGCTGCCCAGGCCGGGTTCACCGAGTGCCTGAACAACATGAGCCAAAGCAAAGTCGCCATGTGGTACGACGCCACCTCCGCCGCCGGCGCCCTGGAAGCCGACGCGTCCCCGGTGAAAGGCAAGATCGGCTACGCCCAGGCACCGGTGAAAAAGACTGACTCCTCGGGTTGGCTGTGGACCTGGTCCTGGGGTGTGCAGGCCGCGTCCAAGAAGCAGGACGCCGCCGGCAAGTTCATCGCCTGGGCCAGCTCCAAGAAGTACGAAGAGCTGGTGGCATCCAAGCTCGGCTGGGCCAAGGTCCCGTCCGGCAAACGCATCTCCACCTACGAGAATGCCGAGTTCCAGAAGGCCGCGCCGTTCTTCAAGGCTGAACGCTCCGCCATTGAAAACGCCGACCCGAAGAACCCCGGCGTCCAGGAACGCCCGGTCGTCGGCATCCAGTTCGTCGGCATCCCCGAATTCGCCGACCTCGGCACCACGGTCTCCCAGGGTGTCAGCTCCGCCATCGCAGGCCAGGGAACAGTGGCCGATGCGCTGGCCAAGGGGCAGGAAACCGCCCAAAGAATCGGCGACAAGTACAAGAAGTAACAACCCACCAACCGGTCCTGTGACCCGCCGCCGGGCGGGTCACAGGACCGCAGGAGACCACCATGACAACAGCAACAGCGCGCATTCCCCGTTCCGGGCACAGCATTACCAAACCTTCCAAGACCGCCAGATCGCGTGAACGCGCCCTGGCCTGGGCACGGCGTGCGCCGCTGCTGCCGGCCTTGATCTTCCTCATCATCGTCACCCAGCTGCCGTTCGTGGTGACCCTGATCATCTCGTTCCTCAACTGGAACAGCCTCCGGCCGGACCAGACCGGATTCGCCGGCTTCGAGAACTACATCCAGGTCCTCACCAACGCCGACCTGCGCCAGGCCATCTTCACCACCATCGTCCTCACCGTCTCCGTGGTCCTGGCCAGCCTGGTCGTCGGCCTCGGACTGGCGCTGCTGCTGGACAAGAAGTTCATCGGCCGCGGACTGGCCCGGACCCTGCTGATCGCACCGTTCCTCGTGGTGCCCGTCGCCGCAGCCCTGATCTGGAAGCATGCACTCCTCAACCCGACCTACGGGCTGATCAACGGCATCCTGACCTGGATCTGGTCGCTGTTCGGCAGCGACACCCCGCCCCAGCCGGACCTCCTGTCCCAGGCACCCCTGATGGCTGTCATCGTGTCGCTGGTCTGGCAGTGGACCCCGTTCATGATGCTCATCCTGCTCGCCGGGCTCCAGTCCCGCCCCATGGACACGGTCGAAGCCGCCCAGATGGACGGTGCCAGCCCGTGGGACATCTTCCGCCACCTCACCCTGCCGCACCTGCGCCAGTACCTGGAACTCGGCGGCCTGCTCGGCGCGATCTACATCGTGCAGAACTTCGACGCCGTCTTCACCCTCACCTCCGGCGGCCTGGGCACGGCCAACCTGCCCTACGCCATCTACCAGACGTTCTACTTCGCCAACGAGTACGGCCTGGCATCCGCCGCCGGCGTCGTGGTGGTCATCGGCACCATCATCGTGGCCACCTTCGCGCTCCGCACCGTTTTCTCGCTCTTCAAGAAGGAGGCAGCACGATGAGCACCCTCGTATCCGCGGCTACCCGTACGCAGGCAACCGCTGCAACCAATGGCGGCGGCAAGGCCCGCCGAGGGAAGTCCCGCATGGACCCCACCCGCAACAGCACAGCAGCCGGACTCGCCGCCTGGCTCCTGGCCCTGCTCTTCGCGGCCCCGGTCCTGTGGATGATCCTCACGTCCTTCCACTCCGAAACGGACGCCGCCACCAACCCGCCGTCCCTCGCAGCCAACCTCACCCTGGACGCCTACCAGGAGTTCTTCGGGGCAAGCTCCGGCGTCAGCCCCTGGCCGCCACTGATCAACTCCGCCACCGCCTCCATCCTCTCCACCGTCCTGGTCCTGGTCCTGGCCATCCCGGCGGCCTACGCGCTGTCGATCAGGCCGGTGAAGAAGTGGACCGACGTCATGTTCTTCTTCCTCTCCACCAAGATGATGCCCGTCGTGGCCGCGATCCTGCCGCTCTACCTCTTCGCCAAGAACACCGGGGCATTGGACAACATCTGGTTCCTGATCCTGATGTACACCTCCATGAACCTGCCCATCGCCGTGTGGATGATGCGCTCCTTCCTCGCCGAAGTGCCCGTGGAAATGCTCGAAGCAGCCCAGATCGACGGTGCCGGCCTGCTCCTCACCCTCCGCAAGATCATCGCCCCCGTGGCCATGCCCGGCATTGCGGCCACCGCGCTGATCTGCTTCATCTTCAGCTGGAACGAACTCCTCCTCGCCCGGGTCCTTACCGGCGTCATGGCCGGCACCGCACCCGTCTTCCTGACCGGCTTTGTGTCCAGCCAGGGACTGTTCCTGGCCAAGGTCTGCGCCGCCGCCGTCGTCATCTCCCTGCCCGTGCTCTTCGCCGGCTTCGCCGCCCAGGACAAGCTCGTCCAGGGCCTCTCGCTCGGCGCCGTGAAATAGCCCGCCGTTCCCCTTCGATTCTTAGAGGATTACATCGATGACAACATCAACCGCCCAGTCCCCGGCCCTCGGACAGCCGGAGCTGCCAACCACCATGCGCGCCTCCGTCCTGAAGCGCCAGGGGGACATGGCCGTGGAAACCCTGCCTGTCCCGCAGCTCGACGCCGATCAGGTCCTGGTGCAGGTCGCGGCCGTCGGCGTCTGCGGCAGCGACGTCCACTACTACGAGCACGGCCGGATCGGCGACTACGTGGTGGACCACCCGCTGATCCTCGGCCACGAACTCTCCGGACGGATCGCCGCCGTCGGAAGCGCCGTCGACCCTAACCGCATCGGCAGCCGCGTCGCCGTCGAACCCCAGCGCCCGTGCCGCAAGTGCAAGCAATGCAAAGCCGGCCGGTACAACCTGTGCCCGGACATCGAGTTCTACGCCACCCCGCCGATCGACGGCGCCTTCGCCGAATACGTAACCATCCAGAGCGACTTCGCCTACGACATCCCGGATAGCGTCAGCGACGAAGCAGCGGCCCTAATCGAACCGCTGTCCGTTGGGCTCTGGGCCTGCGAACGGGCCGACATCAAGCCCGGCAGCCGGGTCCTGATCGCCGGCGCCGGACCGATCGGCATCATCGCCGCCCAGGCCGCCCGGGCGTTCGGGGCAACGGAAATCTACATCAGTGACATTGCCGAAGACCGGCTGGCCTTCGCCCTGGAACACGGTGCCACCCACGCGCTCAACGCCCGGACCGACAGCGTCGAAGGTCTCGACGTCGACGCCTTCATCGACGCCTCCGGCGCCCCGCAGGCCGTCCGCTCCGGGATCAAAGCGGTGGGACCGGCCGGGAAGGTCATCCTGGTTGGGTTGGGGGCGGACGACGTCGAACTTCCCGTTTCTTACATCCAGAACCGGGAGATCTGGCTCTCCGGCGTGTTCCGCTACACCAACACCTGGCCCCTGGCCATCCAGCTGATCGCCGACGGAAAAGTGGACCTCGACGTCCTGGTCACCGGCAAGTTCGCACTCGCCGAATCCGAAGACGCGCTCAAGGCCGGCAAGCAGCCCGGGCAGCTCAAAGCCGTGGTCTACCCGGGCCGCTGATGACCACCGCGGAAACCGGGCGGCCGGGGACTGACGCCCTCCGGTCACACGAGGTGGAACGGGCCGTGGCGGATCTCCGGCTTCGCCTCGCCGACGGGAACAGAATGCTGCTCGGTATCGTGGGAGCCCCGGATCGGGTAAGTCCACCTTCTCCGCCTGCCTTCAGGAACATCTCGGAGCCGGGTCCGCCGTCGTGGTGCCGATGGACGGGTTCCATCTGGGAAACACGATCATCGACAGCACACCGCTCAGGGAACGCAAAGGCGCCATCGACACGTTCGACGTCGGCGGATACCTCTCGCTGTTGCAGCGCCTCGCACTGCGGGACGAGCACGTGGTCTATGCGCCCGATTTCCGCCGCACCATCGACGAACCGGTGGCCGCGTCCATTGCAGTACCCGCAGCCGTACCGCTCGTCATCACCGAGGGCAACTACCTCCTCGCGGAACTGCCCCCGTGGCAGCAGGTCCGGGCGCAGCTGGACGAGGCGTGGTTCCTGGATACAGCCCGACACCTGCGCCTTTCCCGGCTCGTGGACAGGCACATCCTCTTCGGCAAAGACCGCCCCGCAGCGCAAACGTGGGCGGCCGGAACCGACGAAACCAACGCCCGGCTGATCGAAGCCACCCGCCATGCAGCAGACCGGATCATCCCGTGGTCCTGACCCCCAGCACAAGCAAGGAGGCAGCAAATGCCACCACCTAAAGCCCTCGACAGGGCGTTCAGCCGAAAACGGCAGGCGCGGCTCCATCCCGGACATTGCTCAACGCACTTTCTGCCCATGCCGGCAAGGCCAGGGCCATCACCTGTTTCCGGGAAGATGCCAGCCCGCCATGGGGCCCGGGAACCGGGCTCCCCGACGATCGACCAGCACACTCCGAAAGGCTAAAAACATGCACTCACTCACCAGCTCAACTCTCCGCGAACTCCCCGCTGCTGTGGGCAAACCCTCCTATGACCGCGCAGCTTTGACGGCGGGAATTGTCCATTTCGGCGTCGGCGGCTTCCACCGCGCACACCAGGCCATGTATCTGGACCGCTTGATGAACGCCGGCCACGCACTTGACTGGGCGCCCTCGTGATTGACGTCGACCTCACCGCCGCCCAAACAGCCGCCCTGTTCACCAGTGGGCTGGCGGTCGCCAGCGTCGGCATGCATGACGTCCCCTGGGACAACGTCGGCATAGATAACGAAGCCGCGGCCAAAGTGGCCACGAACAGGCTGCTCACGCTCGGGCACTGGGACATAGCCTTCCTCGCTGGAGAACAGACCGGCAACGGCACGACAGTGGCCACGGCCGAACGCAGGAGGGGTTTCGAGTCGGCCCTCGCCGAACACGACGTCGTCGTCAACCCGGACTGGGTGATCGAAGCCGGCTACACCGTCCAAGGCGGACGGAAGGCCATGTCCGAGATCATCCAGCATCGCGGGAACCTGCCCAGCGCCGTCTTCGCAGGCTGCGACGAGGTTGCTTTTGGGGCCCTCATGGCCCTGAAAGAACACGGCCTATCGTGCCCGGAGGACATCTCGATGATAGGCATCGATGATCACCCGATGAGCTGGATACTCGGCCTCACCACAATTGCCCAGCCGGTCGCCGACGAAGCCGCATTTGCCGCGTCCCTGCTCCTGGACAGGCTGCAAAAGCCCGAAGAAACCCCCATCCCCGGCAACCACCAACTGCCCACGGCCCTCGCCGAGCGCACCAGCACAAAGCGTCACCGTTCCTGACGGCCCCGGCGTCCTTCCGTGTACAAGGCGGCTAGCTCTGAACGCGAACTGACGTGGAGCTTTCTGTATATCCGGGTCAGGTGGTACTGCACGGTCTTCACGGAAACGTACAATTCAGCTGCCGCACTCTTGTTGCTTAGGCCGGCAGCGACCAGCCTCGCAACGGCTTGTTCCTGATCCGTCAGTTCTTCGTGCAGGTCCGGCGAGCCGGACGCTGCCGGGGCTGATGTGCTTGTGCTGCCGCTGTCCTCCGTGCTGACCCCGCTGGCCCGCAGTTCACGGGAACAGCGATCGGCGTATGCCAGTGCGCCAAGCACGGAAAAGAGTTCGCGGGCTTGGATCAGCGCGTCCGCGGCCTCCCGTCGCTTCCCCGCGCGTCGGAAAGACTGACCGTAGGCGAAGAGGATCCGGGCCCGCGCGTAGGGCATCGGCAGTGTTTCTATTTTTGCCAGACCGCCATGGAAGCTGAGCCGGGCAGCATCGAGGTCACCTGCGGCCGCGTGGATCCTGCCGCGAACGTAAGCCAGCCTTGCCTGTGTTGACCTGTGTTGACGCTTCTCCGCAAGAAGCTCAAGGGGGCGGAGGAATTGCCCGGCTTCCTCCACCCGTCCCACCATGACCAAGGCATTGGCGTAGTGGTCCTGCCAGGGCCAGAATCCCGGTTCATCGATTCCGCTGCTGCGTCGCATCCGGACGACAGGTAGCAGGGCCCGGACAACGCCGTCGTAATCTGCCCTGACCTCGGCCACCTGCGCTTGGGCAATGCTGTACGGCAGGAGCATTATCGGGTAGCTGTCGGTCGCGACGGCGGCCCGCTCCAAGTGATGGGCAGCCGAGTCCCAATTACCGCGCAGAGCGTGGATCTGTGCGCCGCTCCAGTGCAGCAGCGGCCGTAGTAGCTCAATGCCGGACTCTTCCTGGACGGTCACGGCATTCTCGACGGTTCTCAGGGCGCTGTCCCAGGCACCCAAGGCTAGATCAGTCCTCGCCAGCCAGCCCTGTGCCCACAGGGAAATCCGGTGGGAGCCATGGCGGAATTCTGTCGGCACAGCGCTGGCGAGCTCGCTCCGGGCTTCTTCGGGCCGGTCCATGGCCAGATGCAGCCAGCCCTTGCCCATGTTGATCCGCTGTTGCTGCGCGCTGTTTTCGGTCAGCCGTTCGACTACGCGGTAGCTCTCTTCTGCTTCGCTGAATCGGCCCACGGCCCCGAGCCCGAGTCCTTCAATGGCGCGGGCCTCGATCGCCGCCGGGCTGCCTGCCGGCGCAATGCTTCTGGCCCGGACGGCCCAGGTCACCAGTTCCCGGCCATCAAACCGGGCCAGGGAGTGAAGCACCTGCCGCTGGCATATTTGAGCTGCCGTCCCCGGATCTGTCGCGGCGTCTACGGCTTTCCACGCCTTTTCGAGCAAAGCATCGGCCTCGGCAGGACGGCCAAAGAGAATCGCCAGATACGCGCGGACCGCATCGCCCTGCGGCCCCGGTGCTAAGCCTTCCACCGCCGCGGAGGCGCGGGGCAGCTGTCCGGCGCCCACCATGGCGTCCACGGCCCTGACGAGAAGGGATTGCCGTTGCTCCTGCAGCGGGTTGAGCCGGGAGGCTTGGGCGTACGCTTCGGCGGCGGACCCCCAGGCGCCGGTTGCGGCGAAAGAGGAGGCCGCCTCCTTCAGTTCATTCGCCAGTGAAGCGTCAGGCAACAAGGCTGCAGCTGCCCGGTGTCTCAGCTGCTCGTGCGGCAAGGCAGTCAGACGGGCGGCTGAGGAATGCAGCGCAATTCTGCGTCCGGCCGCAAGGTTCTGATAGGCCGCAGCCCACACCACGGGTAGCGGGAACTGAAGCATGGTCTCTGTTGCGTCAGTGGATAGCGTCATCAGACCCGCTGCCTGAACCGCGTCGACGGCAGGCAGGACATTCGAAATCCCCGCCAGGCCGGCTGCCTGGGCCAGCGGGGAGCGGACGCCAAGTACGGCCGCCGCTTCGGCAAGCGGGAGGGCTTCCGGCGGCAGCCCGGCCAGCTTCCTGCTGATAGACGCCGCCAGTTCGGCGGGTACCGGCAGGACTCTCTGTCCGGTTGACCAGGCGGACGGATGGAACTGTTCCAAGAGGGGCCGGACAAGCCCCGGGCGGCCGCCGGTGTGTTCGATGAGGCTCCTGGCTGCCGGCAGGGAAAGTTCGGAACCGCCGGTGCCATGAATCTGCCGGGCAATGAGCTGCACATCGCCCGGAGTAAGTGGAGCCAGCCTTATGGTCTGAGCGGAGGGAAAGCTAAGAAGTCCGGCGGCGGCATCATCCAGTTCGCTCAGCGTCGGGTCCGTTGACAGTATGGTCAGCAACGCGATGGGCTGCAGCCGGCGCAGAACATGCAAGAGGGCCCGCAGCGATGGCCGGTCTGCCCATTGGATGTCGTCGATCCAGAGAATCAGTGCGTGACCGGCCTCGCCGGCGAGACGGGTTATTTCAGCAAGAAGGACGTCTCCGAACCCGCCGGGCCGCTCCGGGATTCCAGCGTTCGGTTCCAGGCGAGGCGAGAGAAGCAGCTGCCGAATCAGCCCGAAGTCACTATCGCGTTCCCACAGGGCTCCGGCCGCCCGGAGGACTGTTGACCGGTTACCCGCCTTCGCATCCAGACGGAGGAAGTGTTCCACCAGGGAGGTCTTGCCCAAACCCTGGTCGCCGCGGATTATGGCGACTCCAGGGGCTCCGGAGCGGACAGACTGGAGCAGGTCCTGCAGGTGTTGGATCTCCGCGGTGCGTCCGGCGTAGAGGTCGAGGTGAAAATCGGGCATCGTTTTCCAAGTGTACGACTACGCGGGAAGCCGGATCTGGTCAGCGTGCCGGAGGTCTTCGCTGGCCAGTTCATGCTGGCGGACGAACATTGTGACGAGCCCGCCGGCAAGGGCCACGCCGGCGAAAACGAAGAATGCCGCGTTGCTCGGCAGCTGGGCGCTGATCAGGAAGCCACCCACCAGCGGACCCCCTATCCCGCCCAGGCGGCCAAAGCCCGCGCACCATGCGACGCCGGCTGTCCGCGCCGGAGTGGGGTAGTAGTTGGACACGAAGCCGTAGACAAGGACCTGGGTGCCGAGGCTGCCCACCCCGGCAAAGGCCACCGCAATCAGCAGCACGGGCAGGGGGAAGCTAAGCGTGAGCAGCACCAGGGACGCCGCGGCGATGACGAACGTGGTGGACACAACGGCCTTGGGCCCAAACCTGTCCGCGGAGCGCGACGCCAGGAGGCCGCCGATCACGGCACCGGCGTTGAGGGCCAGCAGGAAGCTCAGTGAGTAGGTCTTGCCGTAGCCATGCTGTCCCATGATTTCCGGTAGCCAGGTATTCAGGCCGTACGTGAGCAACAGGCCGCAGAAACTCATGAATCCTAGGAGGATGGTGGGCTTGAGGTAGTTCCCGGAGGCAAGGGCCGCGAAGCCTGCGAGGGGTCGTCCGTCCGTGCGCACCGCTGCCGGTGGCTCCACGGAGATCCGGGACCGCCCGGCGGCCGGACCGCCGTGGTACGTTTCGTCTTGAAGCGGGATGCCGGTCTTGGCGGAGAGAGCCAGCGCCTGCTTCGGGCGGCCGCGCGCGAGCAACCAGCGCGGTGACTCCGGCAGCTTCACGAGTGCCAGCGGAAACAGGATGACAAGAGGCAACGCGCCGATCATGAACAGACCGCGCCAGTCGACCATTCCGTTGAGCACGATTGCCAGCAGTGAAGCGAGCAGCCCTCCCGCGGGCACGCCCGAGTAGACGATCGCGTTGTAGAAGTTTCGTTTGCCGGCAGGAGCGAACTCGGCGACGACAGCGCCCGCCGTGGCGACGAGCGCTCCCACGCCGATCCCGGTGAGGAAACGAAACACGCCGAATACCGGGACGGCGGTGGCCATGGACGTGAATGCCATGCCGAGGGAGAACCAGACGATGTTGATGAGCATGAGCTTCCGTCGGCCCAGGAAGTCACCCACGGCGCCGGCGGCCAGCGCGCCCACCATGGCTCCCATGAGGGCGTAACTGCCCAAGGCTCCGGCTTGGGCCGCATCTAACGACCCAAGCTGGCTGGGGTCGCGCAGCAGAGTCGAAACGACGGTTCCATAAACAACCAGGTCGTAACCGTCAAAGAGCAGGGCTGCGGCCGCGATGGCCATCACCCAGCGGACTGTTTTGGTTCGGTTCGCGTCAGTTGACGCGGATTCAGTTGATGAGGGCAGAGCGTTCATGGAGGGCTCCATTGGCCTGGGCCGCGTCGTTGCGGCCGGTGGGTAATGCAAGTGGCTGCGCCGATGTGGCTGGCGGCGTTGGCGGCTTAGCCGAGGTCGCCGCCGGCAACGGCGAGTACGCTGCCGGTGATGTAGGAGGCTTCGTCGGAGGCCAGGAAGGCGATCGGGCCGGCCTGCTCGTCGAGTGTTCCGTAGCGTTTCATGAGGGATGATTCGATGGTCTGGTCCACGATCTGCTGGTACCAGGCCTTCTCCGTGTCCCCTTCCGGCTGGGGGCCGCGTGCCACTTGGCGCGGCGGTGCTTCAGTGCCGCCGGGCGCCGTGGCCACCACGCGGATCCCGTGCGGAGCGGCTTCCAACGCAAGGGCAGCGGTGATGGCTTTCACGCCGCCCTTTGCAGCGGCGTAGGGAACACGGTTGACCCCGCGGGTGGCAACGGAGGCGACGTTGACGATGACGCCGGACTGCTGCCCGATCATGTGCGGAAGGACGGCCCGGCAGGTCCAAAGGGTGGGGAAGAGGGACCGCTGAATTTCCTGGGTGATCTCGTCGGGCGCGTAGTGTTCGAACGGTTTGGCCCAGATGGTGCCTCCCACGTTGTTGATCAGGACGTCGATGCGGCCGTGGAGCTGCAGTGCTTCGGTGATGGCGCCGCTTGCGCCTTCGTAGCTTTCCAGGTCGGCGGTAAGGCCGACGGCGGTCCCGCCGTCGGCCTTGTGATCGGCGGCGAGGTCCGCGGCCGCGTCCCGGACGAGTGCGGCGCGGTCCACGAGGATGGTGTGGGCGCCCTCGGCTGCAACCCGGGAGGCCACGGCATGGCCGATGCCCTGGGCGGCGCCCGTGACCACTACGACTTTCCCGGCGAAGCGGCCCGGGCTGATGGCGCGGACCCTGCCGGTTTGCAGGCTGCCGGCTCCGGGACTGGCCGGGTTCAAGCGGACGCCCCTGCCAGTGCCGGTGCTGACGCGGTGCTGCCGACGGCAAAGCGTTCGTAGTAGAAGTTGGCCGGGGTGATGCCCTGGGTGTCCCAGTACTTGCGGACGGCATCCACCATCGCCGGCGGGCCGCACAGGTACACGTCGACGTCGCCGTCGTTCAGCTGGGCGGGGGTGATGTGCTGAGTCACGTAGCCCTTGTGCGGGGCCGCGCTTTCAGGGTCCGCGACGCAGTAGCTGTAAGTGAAGCTGTCGATGGCTTCTGCGTAATGCTGGAGTTTGTCCAGCTCCACGAGGTCCTTGTCGAAGGTGACGCCGTAGGAGAGGTGCACCGGGTGGGCAGGCGCTTCTTCGAGTCCTGTGGCTATTTTTTCCAGCATGGACAGCAGCGGTGCGATGCCTGTGCCGCCGGCCAGCATGAGGACAGGACGCTTGATGTCCCGGAGGAAGAAGCTCCCCATGGGGCCGGTCAGGGGGAGTGCATCGCCGACGGCGGCACGCTCCTTGAGGTAGGTGGTCATGGCCCCGTCGGGGGCGGTGCGGATGAGGAAGCGCAGCTCGTCCGCTGATGGGCCGCTGCTGAACGAGTAGGACCTCACGGCATCGGTGTCGGGGACCGCGAAGTTCATGTACTGGCCGGGCAGGAAGTTCAGGTCCCCGCGATTCTCCAGCGCCAGGGTAACGGCGGCGGTGTTGTCCGCGAACCAGGTCAGCTCCTTGACGGTGGCCTCGAAAGTGGTTGCGCCCACCTTGGCCATCTCGGACGTGCCGGCTATCTGTAAGACGAGGTCGGTCTCCGGAACCATTTGGCAGGGGAGGCAGAAGCCCTTCTCGGCTTCGTCCTCGGTGAGGGCTTCATCGATGTAATCGCCGCCGTCGTACTTTCCTGATTCGCAGAAGGCCTTGCAGGTGCCGCAGGCGCCGTCGCGGCAGTCGAACGGGATGTTGATCCGTGATTTGTACGCGGCGTCGGCCACTGTTTCATTGGGGTTGGCGGTGACAAAGCGGGTGACTCCGTCTTCGAAGCTGAGGGCAATCTGGTAACTCATGAGGGGCTCGATTCCAGTCGTTCGGAAGTTAGATGTGGTAGATGTCCACGACGTGGTGGATGTAGTCGTTTTTCAGGACGACCTTCTTCTTCGTGATGACAGGCTGTGTACCGGAGTAGTCAATGGTGTAGAACGAGGTTCCGAAGTACGGATCGATGTTCTGGTAGCGGTAGTAGAGGGTGTGCCAGTTGAAGCGGACATCAACTTCGCTGCCGCGCCACCCGATGACCTCCACGTTGGTGATGTTGTGACCGGTCCGCGGTTCGGGCAGGCTGGTGGCGCTGGAGCGGTCCGTCTTGATGCGGAAGACCCGGTCTTCGAGTCCGCCCCGGTTGGCGTAGTAGATCAGCGAAATTTCACGCTGGGGATCACTGGTGAGCTGGTCGTCGTCGGCCCAGGCGGGCATCCAGAACTCGGCTTCCGGGTGGTAGCAGTCCAGCCAGCGGTCAAATTCCCGGTCGTCAAGGAACCGCGCTTCGCGGTAGAGGAACGAGCGGATGTCCTCCAGGCTGGCCGGCCCGGCTGGTGTGGCCTCCGCCGGCACTCCGGCCTGCGCCTCGATGTCAAATGTCTGTGTCATGGGGTTCTCCTCGGGCTCCTTGCGGGCCTAGTTCTGGGCGGCGAGTGCTGCTTCTTCGGCGGCTGCCGCCTTGCGCATCGTTTCCACCCAGTAGCCGTGCTGGATGGGATAAAGGCCTTCGTCCTCGGTCCGGGCGCCGCTGGAAATCGGATTGAGCCCGATGACGTCCGCGTTGGCATCAGGACCCGTGATCTGGTGGGTCACGCCGCGGCTGAGGTCGTTCCAGGGTGCTGCGGTGGCGAGGTAGGTCTTCTGGCAGGAGCGGAACTCCTCCAGATCGTCGGGAGTGGCCATGCCTGAAGCGTTGAAGAAGTCCTCGTACTGGCGGATCCGGTTGGCCCGGGCTTCAGCGCTTTCGCCCTTCGGGGCGATGCAGTAAATGGTCACCTCTGTCTTGTCGACGGAGATTGGACGGAAGTGCCGGATCTGCGAACCGAACTGGTCCATCAGGTAGACGTTGGGGTAAAGGCAGAGGTTGCGGGAGATGTTGATCATCCAGTCCGCCTTGGCCTCGCCGTACTTTTCCACGAGTTCTTCGCGCCGGTCGAACAGCGGCCGGTTGCTTGGGTCCAGCCATTCGGTCCAGAGCAGCAGGTGGCCGTGGTCGAAGGAGTAGTAGCCGCCCTTTTGCTTGGCCCAACCTCCGGCGTCCATGTTCTTGGTTTCGTTGGCTGACTCGCCGGTGGTGCGGCGGGCTGTGGTGGCGGCATAGTTCCAATGTGTCGCGGAGACGTGATAGCCATCGGCGCCGTTTTCGGCCTGGAGTTTCCAGTTGCCGTCATAGGTATAGGTGGATGCGCCGCGGAGTACTTCCAGGCCGTCGGGGGACTGGTCCACGATCATGTCAATGATCTTCGTGGATTCGCCCAGGTGCTCTTCAAGCGGCTTCACGTCCGGGTTGATGCTGCCGAACAGGAAACCCCGGTAGCTCTCGAACCGTGCAACCTTGGTGAGGTCATGGGACCCCTCTTTGTTGAACTGTTCCGGGTAGCCGGCATCGCGGGGATCCTTGACCTTGAGCAGCTTTCCGGTGTTGTTGAATGTCCAGCCGTGGAAGGGACAAGTGAAAGTGGTGCGGTTGTCGGTCTTGCGCCGGCACAGCATCGCCCCGCGGTGGCTGCACGCGTTGATCAGGGCGTTCAGTCCGCCCTGCTTGTCGCGGGAGATGATGACCGGCTGGCGGCCGATGTACGTGGTGAAGTAGTCGCCGACGTTAGGGATCTGGCTCTCGTGCGCCAGGTACACCCAGTTGCCTTCGAAAATGTGCTTCATTTCCAGGTCGAAGAGTTCCTCATCCGTGAAGATACTCCGCTTGGCGCGGTACACGCCGTTCTCATGATCCTCGATCAGGGCCTGGTCGAGGTGGGCGCGGATGCCCGCCAGCGTCTCTGTCATGTTGGCTCCTATCAGTGTCCGGGCGGCGCTGCCCGTGGTGCGGGCGGCGTTGCCCGTGCGGACCTGCCGATTGTTCGGCTGGTCTGCGAATGCTCTCCACCCTGCCAGCCCGTGGGCCACGTCACACTAGGGCTTTGCCTAGTGCCGCCTAGGTGCCGATTCAGATCCTTGGAGTCTGAATAACGACTATTTGGGTCTTTGTGGAATACCAAATTCCGGCCTACGCTGTTGAAGGGACAACCAACGAGTGAGACAGAACACAGGAAAGGGCGGTGCGCCATGGAGCTCCGGCATTTGCGCTACTTCGTCGTAGTCGCCGAAACGTGCCACTTCGGCCAGGCTGCCGAACGTCTGCAGATGGCCCAGCCGCCGCTGTCGCAGCAGATCCGCCAGCTGGAGGCCGAGCTTGGAGCGGAGCTGTTTACGCGGACTACCCGGAGCGTGCGGCTGACCCCGGCCGGTGAGGCGTTTTTCGAGGATGCGCAGCGTATCCTCCGGAACGTAGAGGAAGCCGCCCGGCGGGCGCGGCAGTTTGCCGAAGGCAAGGCGGGGACTCTTCGCATTGGATTGACGGGTACCGCCTCCTACACACAGCTTCCGGCCCTGGCGAGACTGGTGAAGGAACACCTGCCGCATGTCGTGCTGGACATCCACACTGAGATGCTGACGCCTGCCATTGAGCTGGCCCTCGCCGCAGGTGAAATCGACGTGGGTGTGCTGCGGCCGCCCGCCAGCGAACCGTCACTGACCGTGCGGGCCATAGCGCGGGAGAATTTCGTGGTGGCCATTCCTGCCGGTCACCGCCTCACGTCTGCTGACACCGTGACCGTCGGGGAACTGCGTGCCGAGGACTTCATCATGTACCCGGCCGGCTCCCGGTCAGTTGTCAACGATGCCGTTATCCGCGCGTGCCGTGCGGCGGGCTTCCACCCCAACATCGCGCATGAATCCGCCAAGACCTCGACGCAGCTGTCCCTCGTCGCAGCAGGACTCGGCATCGCCGTCCTCCCGGAATCCGTCCGTGGGATCGCGCTGACCGGTGTGCAGTACCGGACCGTGTCCGGTACTGAAGAGGTGGAGCTCGCGGTGGCGTGGCGCCGCGCTAGCGAGTCACCGCTGGTCGACGCCTTCCTCGCCACCCTCGAAGACAACCACGTCTTCCTGGAATCAAGCTACTCCGGAGGACTTTCGTGAAGATCATTTCCATCGAGGCGATTCCATTCGCCATCCCTTACCTCAAGCCCCTGCGGTTCGCCAGCGGCGAGGTGCACACCGCCTCACACGTCCTGGTCCGCATACAGACTTCTGAGGGTGTCGTCGGATTTGCCGAAGCGCCAGCCAGGCCCTTTACCTATGGCAAAACCCAGGAATCCATCGTGGCGGTGATCGAAACGCTGTTCGCGCCCCAGATCACGGGAATGTCCATCCTGGATCGAGAGCAAGTGCATGCCGTCATGGACAGAACTGTCGGCAACCCGACCGCCAAGTCGGCCCTGGACATGGCCATCTGGGACGCCATCGGCAAAACCCTCGGGCAACCTGTGACGGCCCTGTTGGGCGGCTTCTCGGACGGCATGCGCGTCAGTCATATGCTCGGCTTCGCGGAGCCCGCCAGGATGGTGGCCGAAGCGGAGCGCATGCGCGACACCTACGGGATCACCACGTTCAAGGTGAAGGTGGGCCGCAGGCCGTTTGGCCTGGATGTGGCTGTCTGCCGTGCGCTCCGTGAGGAACTCGGTCCAGACATTGAACTGTACGTTGACGGTAACCGCGGCTGGACGCCGTCGGAATCCCTGCGCGCCCTCAACGCCATGGCGGACCTTGACCTGACGCTCGCCGAAGAGCTGTGCCCGGCCGACGACGTCCTCGGCCGGAAGTGGCTCGTGGAGCGCTGCCCTGTCCCGTTCGTGGCCGACGAAAGTGCCACGAACCCAGGACAAGTGACGCGCGAACTTCTCAGCGGAGCCGCCAATGCCGTCAGCATCAAGACGGCCCGCACCGGTTTCTCGCACTCCCAGCGCGTCCTGTTCCAGTGCGACGGACTGGGTGCCGAGGTGGTGATGGGCAACCAGATCGATGGCCAGCTCGGAACCCTGTGCACGGTCACGTTCGGCGCAGCCTTCCAGTCGACCACCCGGCGGGCGGGAGAGCTCTCCAACTTCCTGGACATGAGCGATGATCTCCTGGCCGATCCCCTCGAAATCGTGGGCGGCAGGCTTGCGGCACGCCAGGTCCCCGGCATCGGAATCGACATTGATCCCGAGAAGCTGGGCAAGTACCGGCTCGACGCCAACAACTGACCTTCCCGGAACACAAACCCAATCCCCGGCGCCGGCACTGAGGCAGGCGCCCTTCAGAAAGTGAGTCAATGATGACAACCCAGCACGCAGAATTTGAGGCCAAGGCCGCAGAGTCCGGCAACGCTGCTACTGAACGTTTCCGTGAAAGCGGCAAGACGGCGTGGCTTGCAGTTCCGAAAGAGCGGGTCTCGTTGCTGGCCAACGAAGTCCTGGGCGCGGTCTACGAAACCATTCGCAAGCACAAGGTGACCTACGACGAATTTAACGCCCTCAAGTCCTGGCTGATCAGCGTGGGCGAGGACGGCGAATGGCCGCTCTTCCTGGATGTCTGGGTGGAGCACATTGTTGAGGAAGTTTCCACAGAGGACCGCGAGGGCAACAAAGGCACTATCGAGGGCCCTTACTATGTTCCGGGTTCCCCGACGCTCGAAACTCCGGCCACGCTGCCCATGCGTGACGGCGAAGGCGGCACGCCGCTGCTGTTCCAAGGCCAGGTCCGCGGCGTCGACGGCTCCGCGCTATCCGGCGCCCACGTGGAAATCTGGCATGCGGACGATGACGGCTTCTACTCCCAGTTCGCGCCGGGCCTTCCCGAATGGAACCTGCGCGGCACCGTCGTGGCGGACGCTGGCGGCAACTTCGCCCTGAACACCGTGCAGCCTGCGCCGTACCAGATCCCTACCGACGGCGCCTGCGGCAAGCTGATCGCTGCGGCCGGCTGGCACGCCTGGCGCCCGGCGCACCTGCACCTGAAAGTCTCCGCGCCCGGGTACCAGCTGCTGACGGCGCAGCTCTACTTCGAGGGTGACCAGCACCTGTCCGACGACATTGCCTCGGCCGTCAAGCCGGAACTTGTCCTGAGCCCCGCCCCGCGCATCGACGGCACCGGCAACGAAGTCACGTACGACTTCGTGCTCGACGCCGACCTCGGTTAAGCCCGCGCCCCGCAATCGAGACGCGAACAAAGGAGCAGACCGTGCTTTTTGCAGTCCGTATGGACGTCACCATCCCCCTGAACATGGATGAACAGGCCAAGACAGAGCTGCTCGCCCGGGAGAAGGCCTATTCGCAGGAACTGCAGCGCACGGGGGAGTGGCACAACATCTGGCGCTGCGTTGGCGAATACGCGAACATCAGCATTTTCGATGTTGCAGGCAATGAACGGCTGCACGAAATCCTCTGGGGGCTGCCGCTCTTCCCTTACATGAAGATGGACATCACGCCCCTGGCAGCCCACCCCTCGGACATTGCGCTCGTGCCAGGACCGCGAGCCTAAACGGATGGATACCGCCCAAATCCGTGGATGAACTGAAAGGACTTTGTAACGGATATTAAGGCAGCCATTGTGCGCGGCCAGGGACAGCCCTTCGAGCTCGCAAGCCTTCAGTTGGACACTTTGCCGCCCGATGAGCTCCGCGTCCGACTGGTGGCGGCCGGCAACTGAGCCTAGGAGCGTGGGGCGGTAGTGGTTTCCGTCATCCAGGAGTGGTCCTGTCTACTGACCGGTGACACGTTGCCATCTTGATGACCGGGCTGTCCGCGGCGGTGGTGGGCCTCCTTCGAGGATTGGCAGCGGCCGCGGGCCGGGCAGCCGTGGCCGCCTTGGCCCGTGGGTCAGGCTCCGGCCGGGGCGTTGAGACCGGCTTTGGCTTTGAAAGTGAACAATTTCAGCAGGTTGTGACAGCCTGCCATCAGTTCCCACTCGTGTTTGGCCTGTTCGAGGCCGCGCAGGAGTACGTGTTTGCCCTGGCGGGTGTGGATTTGCCCGAAGACCGGTTCGATGATCGCCTTGCGCCGCGCGTAAACGGCCCGGCCCTTCTTGGTTTTGAGTTTCCTCGCCATCCGTTCCCGGAGTGTGGCGGTGGCCGGGATCCTGCCCCGGGGCGTCTCGGGAACCTTTTCGCCGTGTTTGAGCCGGCCGGTCGCGATGAAGAACTCGGTCCCGCCGGCGGCCTCGATTTCCTTCACGTGTTCGAGGTTGGCTGCTGAACAATATCCGGCATCAATGGTCCATTGGGCGGGCATCCGGCCCAGGGTTTCGGCGGTGCGTTCGGTCATCGGGACCAGTTGCTGCACGTCCACCGCGGTGTTGTTCAGATCGGTGGCGACGATGACCTGATGGTCCGCGTCGACCACGGCCTGGGCGTTGTAGCAATAGTGGTACGAGCCGTCTGCGGTCTTCATGATCCGGGAGTCGGGGTCCGTGAAATTGCGCTGGGCCCTCGGTCTGACCTCCGCTTTGGCCGCGGCTTCCTCGCCCTTGGCCGCAGCCGCCCCGTCGTCATCGCCGCGGTCCCGGGCTTTCTGCTCCGCCTCTTGGCGTGCTTTGGCTGCCGCGTCCTCTTCGAGCTGTTTGCGGGCCGCGGCCATCTTCGCCAGCCGCGATTGCCGGTCGGCCAGGTCCGGCGGGAGCTCATCGCCGCGCGTATCCGCCCCGAACCGGGCATCCTCCTCCCTGTCCACGGCCTCGGCGTCGGCGAGCATGTCCGAGACCTCCGCGGCGAGGATCCTCTGTTTTTCGGTCAGCCGTCCGTAGCTCATCGCCTTTCGCCGGGACGCGTTGGCCCGGACCTTCGTCCCGTCCAGGGCAACCCGGCCCAAGGAGACCATGCCCGCGGCCCGGCAGAGTTCCAGCGCCTGCAGGAACACGTTCCCCAACGCCGCGAGATGGCGTTTGCGGAACCGGCCGATGGACCGGAAATCCGGTGCCTGCTGCCCGGCCAGCCAACGGAACGCGACCACGTCCACGCACGCCCGCTCCAACTCCCGGGAGGAACGCACCCCGACGCAGTAGCCGTAAAGCAGGACCCGGACCATCAACCGCGGATCATACGGCGGCTGGCCCTTCGTCTTCCCATACGAGCCGTAGAACCGGGACAGATTCAGCTCCCGGGACACCAGATCAGCGATGAACCGGGCCAGATGATTGCCCGGCAACCACTCATCCAGCGACGGCGGGACCAGCATCACCGCGTCCGGCTCAAAGGATTTGAACCGCTTCTTCACACCAGCACCGGCCTCAACGATCCCGTCATCAAAACGCTCCACCCGCTCCACGAGAGCTTCATCAAAAAGGCCATCCTGGGAACCGGAATTCATACTCCCGATTCTTCCAGCCACCCCTCCCGCACCCCGGCAATTCACACGGCGTTTTAAGAACCCGGCCGACTACTGACCCGCGCTCCTAGGCGCCGGGCCGGCGCCCGCGCGGGCCGTCGCTAACGACTGGTGGGCGGGCAGAAACACTGCCCGCCCACCAGATCGTTGCCGTCCTTTGGCCCATTTGCCTTCGTTCTACGGGAGGACTCCTCGAATTCGGCGGACGCGGTTTCTTACGTCATGCTTCGGAAGGTGAACCCGTGTTTCCCTGCGCGTCCGTCCGTTTCATCCGGGGTTGGGAACTGGTATGCAGGGTGATTGATTGGGTGGACAAGCTTCGAAAGGACCTGCCATGACGGAAAATTCTCATCTCACCCCGCGCCGACTCCGCACCATTCTGGGCCATTTCGCGACCGGCCTGACCGTCATCACTGCCGCAACCAAGGACGGCCCGGCCCGGCTTCACGTGCCAGTCCTTCTCGTCACTGTCGCTGGAACCGGCGCTCGTGACGTTCAGCCCCGGCCCGGACCTCGAGTACGTGGCCGCTGCTGCGGGGGGCGGGCCGGTTCACGGTGAACGTCCTGCCGGCCGAACACCAGCACGTGGCGGGCCAGTTCGCCCGTTCGGGCACTGACAAGTTCGCCGGCGTTGATTATTCGCCGTCGACTCTGGGCAACCCGGTCCTGGACCAGGCCCTGGCCTGGGTGGACTGCGAACTCCACCAGGAGTACGACGGCGGCGACCACACCATCGTGGTGGCTGCCGTGCGGGCCCTGAGTGCACGGGCTGATGCGGAACCGCTGCTCTTTTTCAAGGGCGACTACTTCGGCGTGCAGTCCCGGGCCGGGGCGCTGGAGAGCGTGGCATGAGCGCCGTCTCAGTGCGCTGAGTGTCTGATCGGGTGTCCGAGGCCCGCGACGAAGCGGGCAATGGCGTCCTCGGCAGTAGGCACGGCGCCGAAGACTTCGCGTTGCCGCGTGGTGTCGGCGACGTAGCGGCCGGACTGGAACCAGGCGGCCATCGCTCCCATGTCTTGCGCCATCGGGTTGATCGGTGCGAGGACAGTGCCCACGGCGCGGAGGGGCCCGGCGGGGATAGTCCGGACCCGTATCCGTTTGCCGAGGAGCCGGCCGGCAATCCCGGCGACTTCCTGCATGCTGACAGGTCGGTCCCAGCCGATATCGATGCGCTGCCCGTCGACCCCGGGTGCGTCCGGTGCGGCAGCCAGGTAGCCGGCCAGGTCAGACGTGAGGACTAAGGTCAACGGAATGCCCGGGGACCCGATCCACGTGAGGCGCCCTTTGGTGAAGGGGTCGCCACCGAAACGGGTGACCTGGTCCAGGAATGCTCCCGGACGCAGCGCCACGAACGGGACGCTGAGTTCCTCGAGCCGGTCCTCGGTCAGCTTCTTGTGCCAGAAGTGCGGAACGTCCGGGGTCTGGTCGCAGGTGAGGATGCTCGTTAGCACGAACCTTCGGACACGGGTGCGGCTGGCAGCTTCCACGAGGTTGCTGTTACCTATGGTGTCGATTTGAGGCGTGTCGCCTTTGCTGTGCCGCGTGTAGCCTGCGGCGGTGGTGATCACGCTATCGGCGCCATCCATCGCTCGGATCAGCGAGTCCAGGTCCATCATGTCGCCGCGGGTGATGGTGGCGCCGGCGGCTTCAAGGCGGGTCGCGTCAGAACCGGGACGCACCAGGGCACGAACCTGTTTCCCGCGCGCCAGCAGCTGGGCCACCACCTGGCCGCCCAGCATTCCGGTGCCGCCTGCCACGAGTACCGGTCCGTCGCCACTCATTGTCGCCTCCAGTGCAGCCAAACCCGTGGACACCATGTGTGAAGCCAATCTACTCACCGGGGAGGAAGCCGCAAGCCCCGGCAGGGGACGGGAGCACGCACGCCTATCGTCCCAGGTCCGGGTGGCTACACGAGCGGCCACGGGTATCGCATGCCGGTGCGGTCAACCGGCAACACCCGCTCATGCAACAAGCGCTGCACCCGGCGCTGCAGGGCGGTGACCTCCGCGTCGTCGAGGAGTTCGGCCACGTCGGGAGGCACGGCCTCTGCCAGCGGCGTTATGTCCTCGAGCAACGCGCCGGGGACCGGTTCACCCGCGAAGTCCCAGATCACGGTGCGGAGTTTGAAGCCGGCTGAGAAGCACAGCCCGTGATCGATGCCCCACACCCGTCCGTCGTGGCCGCGCAGCACGTGCCCGCTCTTACGGTCAGTGTTGTTGGCGATGCAGTCAAAGAGGGCGATCCGCGACAAGACATGGTGGGTCTCGGGTGCGTCCGCGTACAGGGTGAAGTAGTGCTCATCGAAGTCGCACTCAACGAACCACTGCAGCGACCCGATCCCTAAGGGGGAATCCTCGCGAATCACCGTCGACGGCACGATTCCCCACTCCAGGTACTCGCTCAGCAGGTAAGCCGCGCGTTCCCGCCGGTACAGGCCGGGCTCGAAATCCGACAGCGGCCGCTCCCCGGCCTCCGGCTTGTAGACGGCACAAGCCGAGTCGTCCCCCCAGGTAACCCGGACGAGGAACGTGGCATTGCTACTGCGCAGGATGCGTCCGAGCAGCTCGATGCGGCCCTCGGCGAGCAGTGTCAGCTCCCGCCCGGACACAGTCTGTTCCTATTCACGACGTCTCAGTCCGCTCAAGGCTACCAGGGTCGAATTCACCATGAGGACGGCTGGCTCCCGCCCTCCACATAGGAGATGGCGGAGACCGAGCCGGGGCTGATGACAATCCGCTGGAAGAGGTCCAGAGGCGTGCCCAGGGCGTGGGCCACGGCGGCCTTGATCGGGTCGGCGTGGGAGAAGCACACCACGACGCCGCCGGCGTGGGCCCCGCACAGTACCTCAAGCGTCCCGACCATCCGCGCCTGCATCTGCGCGAAGCCCTCCCCGTTGGGGAAGCGGAAGGCCGACGGGTTGTGCTGTACGGTCTGCCATTCCGGCAAGCCCGCCAGCTCGGCGAGCGCGGCGCCGGTCCACTCGCCGAAGTCACACTCGATCAGGCCGGCGTCGTTGTTCACCTCGAGGCCCGTGCAGGCTGCCGTGGGCTCCGCAGTCTCGCGGGTCCGCTCCAGGGGTGATGAATAGATGGCGTCCAAGGGAAGACCAGCGAGCCGTTCAGCGACGAGTTCTGACTGGGCCCGGCCGCGGTCGGACAAGTGCAATCCGGGGGCTCGGCCGGGCAGCACCGTGCCGGTCGTGGGAGTCTCTCCATGGCGCACCAGCAGCAGGAGGGTTCCCTCTGTTCGCGATGGTGGCGCCGACGGCATTGCTTCAGTCATCAGCATCCAGCGTATGCCGTTCTACGGGCTTACGCGCGGGAATATTCACGATTTCCCTCGATTGCCAGCATGTTCGAGGACTACCGTAGAGGGGTGAGTGATCGTCCCGATATCTTCACCGTTGGTGAGTTGCGTGCAGCCGGCCATGTCCACAAGGCCCTGCGCCACGAGATCCGCGGCAACCTGCTCGCCGCGCTCGCCGCCGGCCGTGATCCGTGGCCCGGGATCTACGGTTTCAGCAGGACCGTACTTCCCCAGCTCGAGCGTGCCTTGATCGCCGGCCACGACGTCGTCCTGCTCGGCGAACGGGGACAGGGAAAGACACGGCTCCTCCGTACCATGGTGGGGCTGCTCGACGAGTGGTCGCCGGTGATCGAGGGATCGGAACTGAACGAGCACCCGTACGAACCGATCACGGAACACTCCCGCGCCCGTGCGCTCACCGAAGGGGACCGACTGCGCGTCGCCTGGCGCCACCGCTTGGAACGGTACGTCGAGAAGCTAGCCACACCGGACACCTCCGTGGCCGACCTCATCGGCGACGTCGACCCGATGCGGGTAGCTGAGGGTCGCCGGCTCGGGGACCCGGAAACCATCCACTACGGTCTCGTCCCGCGCTCCAACCGCGGCATCATCGCCATCAACGAACTGCCCGATCTCGCCGAGCGAATCCAGGTCTCCATGCTCAACGTGATGGAGGAGCGCGATATCCAGATCCGCGGCTACGTTCTGCGGCTGCCGCTCGACGTGCTCGTCGTCGCGTCCGCCAACCCGGAGGACTACACCAACCGCGGCCGGATCATCACGCCCCTGAAGGACCGCTTCGGGGCCGAGATCCGCACCCACTACCCGATAGAACTGGACGACGAGGTCGCCGTCATCCGGCAAGAGGGGCGGCTGGTCGCCGACGTCCCGCCCGTCATCCTCGAGATCCTGGCCCGCTACACCCGGTCCCTGCGGCAGTCCCCGGCCATCAATCAGACCTCCGGGGTTTCGGCGCGATTCGCCATAGCGGGCGCCGAAACTGTCGCGGCGGCGGCGCTGCGCCGGGCGAGCATGCGCGGGGAGGACGAGGCAGTTGCGCGGATCGTCGATCTGGAGACGGCAGTTGAAGTCCTTACCGGCAAGATTGAGTTCGAGCCGGGCGAGGAAGGGCGTGAACAAGCCGTCCTGGATCACCTCCTGCGCACGGCCACTGCCGAAGCCGTGCGGGCGCACTACCATGGCCTCGACTTCGGTCCACTTTTGGCAGCGCTCGACGGACACACGACGGTGACCACCGGTGAACAGGTCACCGCGCAGGAGTTCCTCGAAAACCTCCCGGCTCTTGACGGATCCGGCCTTTACAACGAGATCAGCAGGCGCCTGGAGGCGAAAAGCGACGGGCAGCGCGCCGCCGCAATCGAACTTGCATTGGAAGGCCTCTTCCTTGCCCGGCGGATCTCCAAGGAGTCCGGCGACGAAGAGACGATCTACGGCTAGGGCAGGCAGCATTATGGGCGTTCACAACCGGTCCTCCAGGTACGGCCGGTACGCGGGCGGACCCGATCCGCTCGCCCCGCCGGTCGACCTGGCAGAGGCGCTCGACGCCGTCGCCGAGGAGGTCATGGCAGGCTATTCGCCCAGGCACGCCCTGCAGGAGTTCCTGCGGAGGGGCGGCCGCAACCGGGAAGGGCTCGACGACCTCGCCGGCCGCGTTCAACAGCGCAGGAGTGAACTGCTGGGCCGCCACCGGCTGGACGGCACCCTCAGCGAGGTCCGGAAGCTGCTCGACACTGCGGTACTGGAAGAACGCAAGCAGCTCGCCCGCGACGCCATGATGGACAACACCGACCGTAAAATCCGGGAGATGCAACTGCAGAACCTGCCCTCTTCCACGGCGGCAGCGGTCAACGAACTCGCCTCCTATGACTGGCAGTCGAGTACCGCCCGGGAAGCCTACGAGCGGATCAAGGATCTGCTGGGCCGTGAAGTCCTTGACCAGCGGTTCGCCGGCATGAAACAAGCGCTCGAGAACGCCACCGATGAGGACCGCGCAGCTGTGAGCGAGATGCTGAACGACCTCAACGAGCTGCTCGACAAACACCGACGCGGCCAAGACACCGATACGGACTTCCAGGGGTTCATGTCGCGGCACGGCCGCTTCTTTCCGGAGAATCCACAATCAGTCGAGGAGCTGATCGATGCACTCGCCCAGCGTGCAGCCGCGGCCCAGCGGCTCCTGCAATCCATGTCCCCGGAGCAGCGCGAGGAGCTGATGCGGCTGTCGGCCCAGGCGTTCGGCTCACCCGAACTCATGGCCCAGCTCGATCAACTGGACTCGAGCCTGCGCGCCCTGCGACCCGGCGAGGACTGGACCGGCTCCGAACGCTTCGAAGGTCAGGAAGGACTCGGGCTGGGCGACGGAACCGGCGTTCTCCAGGACATCGCCGAACTCGACGAGCTGGCCGAACAGCTATCGCAGTCCTACAACGGGTCACGCCTCGACGACCTGGACCTTGATGCCCTGGCCCGCCAACTTGGGCAGAATGCCGCCGTGTCGGCCCGTACCCTCGCCGCGATCGAGCGGGCGATGCAGGACGGCGGCTACCTGCGTCGCGGCGCCGACGGCGACCTCCGGTTGTCCCCGCAGGCCATGCGACGGCTCGGTAAGTCACTGTTGCGGGACACCGCCAAGCAGCTGTCCGGCCGCCAAGGGGGCCGGGACACGCGGGTCGCCGGGGCAGCCGGCGAGCAGACCGGCTCCAGCCGTCAGTGGGAGTTCGGGGATGCCGGGCCATGGGACGTTACACGCACCATGACCAACGCAATCCGCCGGACCATGGCCGACGGCGGTGACCCGGGCGGCGGGGTGCGCCTCGGCGTGGACGACATCGAGGTGACGGAGACGGAGGCGCGCACCCAGGCCGCCGTCGTCCTGCTCGTCGACGTGTCGTTTTCGATGGCCGCCGAGGGGCGGTGGGTGCCGATGAAACGCACCGCACTCGCCCTGCACCATCTCGTCTCAACCCGGTTCCGCGGGGACCGCCTGCAGCTGATCACCTTCGGCCGCTACGCGCAGACCATGGACATTGGCGAACTCACCGCCCTGGCATCACGGCGGGAGCAGGGAACCAACCTGCATCACGGCTTGCTGTTGGCCAATCGGTTCTTCCGCCAGCACCCGTCAATGCAGCACGTCCTCCTAGTGGTGACCGATGGCGAGCCTACCGCGCACCTGTTGCCTGAGGGAGACTCGTGGTTCGACTACCCGCCGGACCCAGAGACCATCCGCGTCACGGTTGCCGAGCTCGACCGTCTCGGCCGCGCCGGCACGCAAGCCACGTTCTTCCGGCTCGGCGACGACCCAGGTCTTGAGCGGTTCGTCCAGCGTATGGTCCGCCGAATCGACGGCAGGGTCGTCGCGCCCGGTGCCGGGGATCTCGGGGCTGCCGTCGTGGGGGAGTACCTCCGCGCCCATTTCCGCGGCCGCCCTTATGACGACGCCGACTGGGCTTCGTAGACGGCCGCCGGGCTGCACGGCGGACCGGAAGATGATGTCGTCCACGGGACTGATGTTGTGGAGCGGGCGCCAGCTTGTAGCAGAATGTCGTCCCAATGGGCGCGGATGGCCTTGGTATTGAGGGTGCCACCGATCAGGGGTTTGAGTGCCTCATAGGCGGCATCCCGGGGTCGCCGTAGTACTCGCCGAAAATCGGGCGGATATTGCTGGGGTAGGCTTCTGAGCTGGGTATTTGTGGGCTGGTTGGAGGTCGTTCTTGGCTACGCAGGTGTTCTCAGATGAAGAGCTGGACCGGCTTCGGGGGTTCCCGGAGATCGGCCGGGACGAGTTGTTCAGGTTCTTCACTCTGACCCCTGCGGATGTCGCGTTCGTCGATCCCGGCCGGGGGCGTGGACCGGCTGACCGGCTCGGTTTGGCGGTGGCGTTGTGCACGTTGCCGTGGCTGGGGTTCGTGCCGGACAAGGTGTCTTCGGCGCCGCCGGTGGCGGTGGCCCGGCTGGCCGGCCAGCTCGGTGTCGATGCGGAGGCGTTGCGGTCCTACGGTCGGCGGGCGAAGACCCGGACCGAGCATCTGCGGTTGGTGGCGAAGTATCTGGGCTGGCGGCTGCCGACGACGATGGAGCTCAAGGAGTTGGACGAGTTCTTGCTGGCCCGGGCGTTGGAGCACGACTCGCCAACGTTGCTGTTCCGGTTGGCGTGTGAGTACTTGATCTCGGCACGGGTGCTGCGGCCCGGGCCGGTGGCCGTGGTCGAGCGGGTCGCACATGCCCGCGCCGAGGCGCAGCAGGAGACGTTCGACCGGCTGGCCCGTGAGTTTACCGATGCCCGGTACGCCGCGTTGGACGCTCTGCTTGTGACTGACCCTGAGATCGGTATGACCAGGTTGCGGTGGCTGTCGACAGGCCCTGTTGAGGCGTCCCCGGCAGCGGTGAAAGCTGAGGTCGCCAAGCTGGAGTTCCTGCGCGGCCTGGGCGCGGACACCCTGGACCTGTCGGTGCTGCCCGCCGAGCGGCGTCGGTTCCTGGCCACGGTCGGGCGCCGTTTGACCGCGCAGGCGATGGAACGGCGCGATCCGCAGCGCCGTTACCCGATCCTGCTTACCGCAAACGCAAAGGCTGCAACCCCGGCCTGGCCAGCATCTACCGCGCGCTCACCGAACACGAGAAACGCCAGACCCACCCCGAAGCCGTCGACCAGGCCCACGCCGACTACGCCACGCTCCATCCGAGCGACTGAGCTGCCGGATTACCCTGGCCAGCCATATCCATATCCGCCCGATTCTCGGCGAGTACTACGGCGACCCCATCCCCTTGGGAATGTACAGCTTGGTCTCGCCCAGGTCGCGGATGCGTGGTGCGAAGCGGAAGCCGAGCAGATGGGTCAGGCCGAAGACGTGATCTGTGAACCCGCTCGTGTCCGTGTAGTGACCCTTGACGCACTCTTGAATTCTCTTTACTGTGATCATTGACACGCGTCGACGAAGCGCGTCGATACGCGGGCAACGTTCCCGCATGGGTCCGGCGGATGGTCTCCGGCCCTTGACAGTAAGAAGGAAACGCCTATGAGTTCGGCGAACCAGCAGTCCAGCTTGCAGCATACGGCGATCCGGCAGAAGCCGTTGATGAACATGCGGCAGATCCTCTTGATGAATGTCGGGTTCTTCGGGATCCAGTACAGCTTCGGGATGCAGCAGACCGCGATTAACCCGGTCTATGAGTTCCTCGGCGCCAACCCCGCCGATCTGCCCATCCTCAACCTCGCCGGGCCAATCACCGGCCTCCTCATCCAGCCGCTCATCGGGGCCCTCTCCGACCGCACCTGGAGCCCTCGGTGGGGCCGCCGGAAGCCGTTCTTCCTCATCGGCGCCATCGGCTGCGCCCTCTGCCTGTTCCTGTTCCCCTTCGTCACCGCGGTCTGGATGGCCGTGATGTTGCTGTGGCTCCTGGACGCCAGCAACAACACGGCCATGGAACCCTACCGCGCCTTCATCGCCGACAAGCTCCCCCCTCCCAGCTCGGTAAGGGCTTCCTCGCCCAGGCATTCTTCACCGGCCTTGGCATCACGATCGCGAATATCTCCCTGTTCGTCTTCCAGAAGCTGATCTCCGGCGGCACGGAGGCCGGTATCCCGTACTGGGTGCTCGGGTCGTTCATGCTCGGCGCTGTCTGCTCGATCGGTTCGGTGCTCGTCTCAGTCCTGACCACGCCGGAGATCCCGCCGTCCAAGGAGGAGCTCGCGGCACTGCGTGCCAAGAAGGGCGGCCTCGGTCCCGCGGTGAAGGAGATCGCTGAGGCGATCCGCGAGATGCCGCTCCAGCTGCGCAAGCTGAGCGTGGTCTACCTGTTCCAGTGGTACGGCATGGTCTGCTACTGGCAGTTCATCGCTTTGTCCATCGCGAGGTCCACGGACCAGAGCAACGAGGACGCTGTCGCGTGGACCGGCCTGGTCAACGGCTGGTACAACATCGTGACGTTCAGCGTCGCCTTCGCGCTGGTGGCCTACGCGCGCAAACGCGGCGCCAAGGTGGTCCACTGCGTGTGCCTGCTACTGGCCGCTGTCGGGTTAACGATCTTCCCGTTCATCGATAACAAGTACCTGCTCTTCATCCCGATCATCGGCCTCGGGATCGCCTGGGCCTCGATCATGGGAGTGCCCTACATCATGGCCGTCCGGATGATCCCCTCAACCCGGTACGGCGTCTACATGGGCATCATCAACATGATGATCGTCGTGCCGATGCTGATCCAATCGGTGACCTTCGGCTGGATCTACGAGCACCTGTTGGGAGCCAACCCCAACTACGCGATCGTGTTCGCCGGTGTGCTCCTCGGTCTGGCCGGGCTCACCATGCTGTGGATCAAGGAACCACCGATCGTTCGCGACGTCGATGAAATCAACTACACGCCGTCGGCCGGACACTGAGGAGATAGCCATGCCTATGAAGGACTACCGCACCATCGTCGTCGGGACCGACGGATCCGGGCTCGCCGGACCCGTCGTCGCACGAGCCGCTTGGCTCGCAGTAAGAGACGACGCCGATCTCGTCATCGTCTGCGCATACGCCCGTGTGCCCCGTCGGGCGGAAGCCATGAACGTGCGCACTCTCGGCGGCGACCCACGCAGCGGGCAGGTCCTCGGCCGCGAGGCAGCCGCACTCGCCGTCGAGACCGCCATGGCCATGGCCAAGGATGAGGGGGCGACGGTCTCCGCCACCCTCCTCATCGACGGCGAGCCGGCCACCGCACTCATGGCCACCGCTCAAGAGCGATCCGCGGACCTCATCGTCCTCGGGGCCATCCATGACCGCTCGCTCGCAGATCGGCTGCTCGGGACGGTGGCCACTGAAGTAGTTAAAAGGGCGACCTGCGACGTGCTAGTGGTCCGCCCGACCGACGACGAAGGCGACCTCGAGGTGCCCGAGGACGCACCACAGGGCTGACCGAGCAGACAGTCATGACAGGCAAGGCCGGTTGATCACCTACGCGGACCGCCTCGGGGGAGACCTCCAACTGGCCCCAGCCAAGACGGCGGTCACCCGGGACCGCCACGGTGACATCACGGCCGAGCTGCGGCTACTACCCGGTCAACACGGGCAGTAGCCGCAGCTTCGTCCTCGTCACCCGCGTGACGTGGGGTGACGACGGCCGGCCCGTCGTCAGCGACCGCGTCTACTAGCTCCGCTAAGCCGAGAGGACCCAGCAATATGTGGCGCGACCGCCTGATCCCGCACCGCGGTGCGCGCGACATGCTTGGTCGCCGACGATCGCCAAAACCGCGACATGGGACGGGCGGCGCTCCGCGAGGACTCGCAGCCGCGTCAATCCCTCTGAGAGCCCTGCCTGAGAACACTGCCTGAGAACCCGTGTGACCTGACAGGTGATGCGCGACAGTTCTCTGTCAGCTGATGTGCGACAGGTGGCCTGGAGAACTGACGTGCTGGTCCACGGCCAGCATGCTGAGCGTAGCGAGATGAGGGCTCGGGCCGCCCTCCGCGGAGCCAAACCTGGGCCTCGACGTGTTCCGTCCGGGATCCAGTGCCGCAAGACTGTCGACGCTATGTTCCGGGCGGCTCCACGGCCACGGAATGGCCCTGGCGCCGCAAAGCGCTCTCGGCCAGGGCGAATTTCTATGTGGCTATGTCCTGGGTTTGAAAGTGAAGGACTCCACGGCCGGCTTCAAGCTTGGACTGCTTCTTCCCTGGTCAGATTGATGTGGCATCGATCAAGAGTGACGGCTATTCCTTTCAGGTCGAGATGAACTACCGGGCGGCCGGGCGAGGCCTGAAAATCGCTGAGGTACCCATTCACTTTGAAGAACGCGCGGAAGGGGCGTCCAAGATGAACCTCCATGAACAGATCGAGTCTGCGCTCACACCTTGGAAGCTTACGTCTTCAAAAAGAGTCGTTTCGACTGCCGCTTCCGCCCGGCGGCGAAGGCCAGCTCCACGAGTTTCCGCGGCGCTTCTCACGCAGCGGCTCTTAGCCGCCCACGAAACTACGTTTTGACCGCCATTCCGATCTAAAGTCACAGCAGAAGCAGTGCAGACGACTTCGGACATTCCGTGCAGTCGACTTCAGAAAATGACACCCGGCACCAATGCCGTTCCGGTTTTCATCCCACACCCGACCAATCATCAACAGGGTTACTAACGTCGAAATCCGACCCGTTGCGACGTTCGTTAGGAGCCGCCTTTATCACCGTAACCGTCCGCGGGGCCTGGAAGGACAAGTGCCGGATCCATTCGGGTTCGTGGTCCCGTAGTTGGATTTCGGGAAGTGCTGCTGCGGTTTCCTGGATGGTGACGGCGGCCTCGAGTTCTGCGAGCTTGGCCCCGAGGCAGCGGTGGATACCGGAGCCGAACACTTGGCCGTAGGCGGTTGATTGGCTGCGACCGGCCGCAGTCCGCGACGGGCGCTCGGGGCCGGCCGGGGCCGTGATGCTGTTGCCGCTCAGCTCGAGGAGGATTTCGGCGCCGGCAGGGATCGGGGCGCCGGCAAGGTTTGTGTCGTGGGCTGCGACGCGGCGCCAGGTGGGGACGGATGACTCGGTGGCAAGTACGTGCCGGACCATGGTCCTGGAGCCGGCTTCGGACGCGGCATCTTTCCAGTCCACAGGCGCGGACCCTTCCAGGAGCCGGAACAGGGCGGTGCTGATCAGTTGGGTGGTGGTTTCCTGCCCGGCGATCAGCAGGAAGTAGCCCAGCGAGCAGATTTCCGGGGTGGACAGGCCGTGTTCGGCCAGGGATTTGAAGAGGTTGCGTCCGGGGGCCGTCCTGGTTTCCGCGACGAGTTTGCGCAGCCAGACGTAGAAATCGGCGGCGCTGTGGGCGAGTTCGAGTTGGCGGTCCTCGGTGGGCCAGCCCCAGAACAGCTCCATGGAGTCACGGCCCCACCGCTTGAGGTCCGCGAGATCCCGGACGGGCAGGCCGAGGAGTTCGACCATGACGACGGCCGGAGGAATCGCCGCGACAGTGTGCACGAGGTCCGCGTGGCCGGATGAGCCGAGCTGGTCCGCGGCGCTGCGGGCTGCTTCCCGGGCCAGTTCGCGGATCCTGGGCTCCATTGCGGCGACTGTTGCGGGCGTGAAGAATCCCGCCACGACCTTGCGGATCCCGGCGTGGGTGTCCGTGTCGTTGCTGGCCAGCACGGGAGGCAGCGCAAAGCGGACGCGCTGCAGCACCCGCAGGGCGGGTCCTTCCAGGGGTGTCACCGCGATCAGGGCATTCGCGGGGCTGAAGTCGGCGGGCCGGTGCAGGACCTCACGGACGGCGTCCGGTTCGCGCACCACGAGGTACGGGCACCGTGAGTCGGCAGCGCTTTTCGCGTCGCCAAGGCTTTCCGCCCGGTCAGAGCTGTTCACCTGGCCAGGGGTCTCCGCCGGTTCCGGGCGTGCCGCCGGTACCTCCGCGGGTCCGGCGGACATCAACGCCGGGTTCATGCCGGCAGGCCGTTCAGCCAGGCAGCTGCGTCGGCACGGAAAGTGGCCGGCGGCAGTTCCGCGGCCTGCTCGGGAAGGGCGCCGAGGAAGGGCACCCCCAGCGATCCGAGCACCTCCCGGTTGCTGAGGTGCACGAAGGCGGGGTTGGCGGGCCAGCTTCCAAGCACGACTCCAAGTACCTGCAGGTCCCGCACAGCCAGTGCTTCGAGGGTCAGGGCGGTGTGGTTCAGGGTGCCGAGGCCCGGCCGGGCGACAAGGACAAATGCCGCCGCCAGGAGCGATCCGAGGTCCGCCAGGGTGCCGCCGTCGGAATCCAGTTCCACCAGCAGGCCGCCTGCGCCCTCAACCAGTACGTGGTGGTGGGACCCGGCCAGCTCGCGGACCCTCTCGGCGTGCGCATCCACCCGCGGGAGCGGCGTTCCGTCGAAGTCGGCAGCGGCGACAGGCGCCAGCGGCTGTTGCAGGACCACTCCGGTCTCTGCCGTCACGACGCCGCCGAGCCGGACAATTTCGGCCGGGTCGGAATCGCCGTCGGCTGCTCCTGACTGGCACGGTTTGTACACCGCGACGCGGCGCCCCAGTCCGTGGAGGACAGCGGCGAGGGCCGCCGTCGTGATGGTCTTGCCGACGCCGGTGTCCGTTCCGGTGACCAGGATGATGGCGGGCAGGTTCATGGAAGTTCCTCCATAATGCCGCGCAGCACTGCGCAGCTGTGTTCAATTTCCTCGGTTGTCAGGGTGGCGCGGGCGGTGAGCCGCAGCCGTGAAATGCCGTCGGGAACGGACGGCGGCCGGAAGCAGCCCATCCGGATGCCGGCCTCACGCGCGGCCCCGGCGGCCGCCAGTGCCGATTCGGCGGACGGCATGGCGATGGACTGGACGGCCCCCGCTGTTTGCTCGACGGCGGGCCGGTCAACGGCAGCGCCGCGGGCTGCAAGGGCCGGGGCGAGCCCGGCGGCCAGCGCTGCCGCATTCCTTCGGACGGATCCAGCCCGCCAGGGCTCGTCCCGGATGATCCGCACCGCAGCAAGGGCCGCTGCGGCGGAGGCAGGCGCCAGGCCGGTGTCAAAGATGAAGCTCCGGGCCCGGTTGACGAGGTGTTCCCGCAGGAGGGCGGATCCCAGAACCGCGCCGCCCTGGCTGCCCAGTGCCTTGGACAGCGTCGCGGTCACGACCACATTCGGATGCCCGGCAAGGGCTGTCCCGGCCACCGAACCGCGGCCCTGAAAGTGCCCGGTGCCGGTGACGCCAAGGCTGTGGGCCTCGTCGATGAGCAGCACGGCCTCGTACTGCTCGGCCAGGGCAACCAGGTTCAAGAGCGGGGCTTCGTCGCCCAGGACGCTGTAGACGGACTCGACGGCGATGAGCGCGCGCGGCTCCGGCCGGTCGGCAAGCAGCCGGCCGGCGTCCTCCACGCTGTTGTGCGTGAACGATTCGGTGCGGGAGCGGCTGAGCCGGAATCCGTCGATCATCGAGGCGTGGCAGTGTTCATCCGCGACGATCAGGGTCCCGGGGCCGCCGAGCGCCGTGATCACACCGATGTTGGCCAGATAGCCGGAGGAGAACACCAGCGCCGTTTCCGCCCCGGCCATCACGGCCAGTTCCTGCTCCAGCTCCAGATGCAGCCGGGTAGTTCCGGCCACCAGGCGCGAGGACGTGGCGCCCGCGCCCCACAGCGACGCGGCCGACGCAGCAGCCGCGGTAACCCGCGGGTCCGCCGCGAGGCCCAGATAGTCGTTGCTGGCCAGGTCGATGAACTGTTCATCCGCGTCGCGGGGGAGCGGGCGGCGGACCAGGCCACGGCGGTCCCGGACGGCGGCCTGCCGCTCGAGCCATTGCGTCATCGAGCTGCTCATGCCGCGGCTCCGGACCGTGCCGGGACGAGCCCGTGGACTTCGGCGACGGCTGCCGTCATGCCCGCGGTGATCTGTTCAATGTCCGCCGCGGTGCTGATGTACGGGGGCATGGTGTACAGGAGGTTCCGGAACGGCCGGACCCAGACCCCGTGCCGGATGGCTGCGGCGGTGACGGCGGTGACGTCGACGGGGTCTCGAAGCTCGATGACTCCGACAGCGCCGATGGTGCGGACATCCCGCACTGCCTCAAGTTCCAGGGCGGGCGCGAGTCCTGACGCCAGGCCGGCGCCGATCCGGGCGACGTCGGCCCGCCAGCCGCCGTCGCCGATGATGCCGAGGCTGGCGTTCGCTACCGCACATGCCAGCGGGTTGCCCATGAATGTGGGGCCGTGCAGCAGCGCCCCGGCCCGGCCATTGGAAACTGTCGCGGCCACCTCTGCCGTGCAGAGCATGGCTGCCAGGGTCAGGTACCCGCCGGTCAGGGCCTTGCCCACGCACATGATGTCCGGTACGACGCCGGCATGATCGGCCGCGAACAGCTCGCCGGTGCGGCCAAAACCGGTGGCGATCTCATCGAAGATGAGCAGCAGGCCGTGCCGGTCCGCCACCTGCCGCAGCGCTGCCAGGCATTCGGCGGGGTAGGCATGCATGCCGCCGGCGCCCTGGAGGACAGGCTCGGCGATGATCGCGGCGAGCTCCCCTGAGTGCGCGGCTGTGATCTCACCGAGCTCGGACGCCCACGCCTGCACGGATTCGGGAGTGGCTGACGCCGCCGCCGGCGGACGCGGCGCAAACACGTTGCCGGCCAGCAGGCCCGGGAAGGCGGAGTGCATGCCGTCCACAGGATCGCAGACCCCCATCGCCGCGAAGGTGTCGCCGTGGTATCCGCCGCGGATGCTCAGGAACCGCTGCCTCTGCGGGTGCCCGGACCCGGTCTGGAACTGCACAGCCAGCTTCAGCGCAACCTCCACCGCCACGGAACCCGAATCCGCGAGGAACACCCGTTCCAGGCCCGGCCGCCCGGACACGGAAGGGGCCATGCCCACCAGCCGTTCGGCCAGTTCCACCGCCGGGGCATGCGTGAGGCCGCCGAACATCACGTGGCTGAATCTCCCCAGCTGCCGCGTTGCAGCGGCGTCCAGCGCCGGGTGGCGGTAGCCGTGGATCACCGACCACCATGAGGACATCGCATCAACCACGTCATGGCGTGCGCCGTCCTCGCCCCGAAGCTGCAGCCGAACGCCGTCGGCCGCCTCGACCTCCCATAGCGGAAGGTCTGCGGACGCCGGTGCGTACGGGTGCCACAACCTTGCCCGGTCCCGCTGGATCAGGCCCGTCTGCGCCGAATCCTGGGTCATGGTGCGAGCACCCCGTGGCGGGAGCACTCCGCTGACCAGCCCAGCGGCGTGACCTGGACTTTCATCCGGCGCCGGCAGGCGGCGCAGTACCGCGGCGGCTCCATCGCGAGGCGTTCGCCGCAGCGGCGGTGAGCGTCCGACGTCGGGCCGACGCCGCCGTCGGACGGCTCACCGCAGTGCCCGCAAAACTTAGCTGTTGCCTCGCTGCCGGTGGTAGTGCCGGCCAGAGCGGCCCCGGTCATGACCCGGTTCATAGCGTTTTCTGGAGTTCCTTGATGGGCATGTTCAGTTCGACGAGCAGGTTCAGGTCGGCGGTGGCGGGGCGGCCCAGGGTGGTGAGGTAGTTGCCCACGATGACGGCGTTGATCCCGCCGAGGAGGCCTTCCCGCGTGCCGAGGTCCCCGAGGGTTAGTTCCCGGCCGCCGGCGTAGCGCAGCACGGTTCGGGGCATGGCGAGGCGGAACGCGGCGATGGCGCGCAGGGCGTCCTTGCCGTCCATGATGCCCTGGTTCTCGAGCGGGGTGCCGGGGCGGGGGTTGAGGAAGTTCAGCGGAACCTCGTGGGGTTCGAGGGCGGCGAGCTGCGCGGCGAGTTCGGCGCGCTGCTCGAGGGATTCGCCCATGCCGATCAGGGCGCCGCAGCACAGTTCCATGCCGGCGGCCTTGACCATGTTGCAGGTCTCGAGGCGTTCTTCGTAGCTGTGGGTGGTGACGACTTCGGGGAAGTAGCTGCGGGCGGTTTCGAGGTTGTGGTTGTAGCGGTGCACGCCCCAGCTGGCGAGCTGGTCCACCTGGCGCTGGGTGAGCATGCCCAGGGAGCAGGCGATGTTGATGTCCACGGCTTCGTTGATGCGGTCGATGGCGAACTTGATCTGGTTCATGAGCTTGATGTCGGGGCCGCGGACGGCTGCGACGATGCAGAACTCGGTGGCTCCGGTGGCCGCGGTCTCCTTGGCGGCTTTGACGAGTTCGGGGATGTCGAGCCAGACGCCGCGGACGGGGGAGTCGAAGAGGCCGGACTGGCTGCAGAAGTGGCAGTCCTCGGGGCATCCGCCGGTCTTGATGGAGATGATGCCCTCGACCTCCACGTCCTCGCCGCAGTGCTTCAGGCGCACCTCGTGGGCCAGTTGGAGGACGGCGGGAAGGGCTGCGTCCGGGAGGCGGAGGACTTCCTCGAGCTGCGACTGGGTCAGGCCGATGCCGTCCTCGAGGACCTGTTGGCGGGCGGTTGCCAGGATGCCGTGGCTTGTGCCGGTGCTGGCTGCGGTGCCGGTTTCGTCGCTTGCTGTGGTGCCCGGGGCGGGGTTTGCCTGAATCGTCATTGATGGGTCCTTTGCGCTTGCTGGCTGCGGATATTCCTCCGAACCGACGCTAGTTCCCTGTGGGAGGCAAGATTTTGTGGGGTCCCGACAAGCAGGGGAGCATGACTTTAGACGGACCATTGTGCGGCCTGTCTATGGGCGGGCCGTCGGACCCTCACCGGGTGAAGGTCAGGTTTCGTCCAGCCAGGCGGGGAATAATGGGAGAAGTCGCGTGGCCTGGCGCCCGCACTCAATCTTCATGTCAACAGGCAAATGCCGGTTTTTGCCGTGATTCGGCTGATTCTGGAACCGGCCAGACATAGCTACGGGAGGCACATGACGTTGCTGGTTGGAGGAACCGTGGAGGCGGCCACCGCGGAAACCGCAGGCAGGGAAACCGCAGGCAGGGAAACCACAGGGCAGCAAACCACGGTACGGCAAAGGCTGGACGGCCTGGATGTTCTTCGCGGCGCTGCAGTTGGTGCCGTCCTGATGGGACATTCGTGGCCCGGGCTATTTCAAGGCGCCGGCATCGTGGGCGTCATTGTGTTCTTCGTGCTCAGCGGCTACCTGATCACAGGCGTGCTGATGAGGGATGTCGAACAGCATCGCAAAATCCGCTATGTCCGCTTTTACGCACACCGGGCCTTCCGCCTGTTGCCGGCAATCATCGCCTTCCTTGGCGTCTACGCCATCGTGGAACTGACGGCCGACGTGCTCGGGGACCGGTCCAAGGGAATCATCGGTAACACCCTTCTCGCCGGGTTCGGCTACCTCAAAGACCTGCCGCTGCCCTTCGACGTCAGCATGGCCATCGGACCGCTCTGGACCCTTGCGGTGGAGGAACAGTTCTATCTGATCTGGCCTGCCCTGCTGGTGGTCGCCCTGCGGAGGAACCGCCAGGGACGGCTGATTGGCTGGTCCGCCGCCGTCGTGCTTTCATTGATGACCGCGAGCGTGCTGGCGATGCTGATCCTGGCTCCGAACCTGCATTCCCTGGTCTATGCGCTTCCGACGACGTGGGGTCTCGGGCTGGTCATCGGTTCGGCACTGCGCCTGTACCGGGTCCGGATGTTCAGCTGGTTCTCCGGCCGCCGGACCAGACTGGTGGCCCTGCTTGGCTCGATCCTTGTGCTCGCCGCGTTGGTCTTCTTCCCCAAAGCCAACGAGTCGCCGGCCTTCTTTTTCGTGGGAGGCCCGCTGGCCATGGCTGCCGCGTCCGTCCTGGTCGTCCTGGCCGCCTCCCGGACGCGAGTGATGCCCAGGTGGATGCGTGCGCTGCAGCTCCTGGGCATGGTTTCTTACGCGGCCTACCTCTGGAACTATGTCGTCATTCTCTGGCTTAATGGCGGGTCGACAGCCGATCTGCCGCAGCTGGTGGCCGTGACCGCAATCCTGCTGACCCTGCTGCTGGCAGTCGTCAGCTGGCACACCGTCGAAAGGCTGGGACGCATCGGGCGCGAGCGCTTCGACAACTACTACGAGGCCAGGGTCGACGCCGGCACCACGGTTCGTGGTTCGTAGCGATGTCGTGCGAGGCAGCCCGTTCAGGGACGTCCCGGCGTTCGGTCGCGGCGTCCACGCCGCCGGGAACAATGCGGCGCACGGCGGCGGCCAGGCCGCCGTCATCGTCGTCAATCAGGATGCGGTCGACGCCGATGGAGGCGGGCGCCTCCCGCTTGGCATCGTTGCGGGTTGACGCCGCAGACGAAACCGCCGGGGGGCCTAACGCGATGCGGCGTGGCCATGACAGGATCAGTTATGCCCGACCGCCTGATGCTTCTCGACACCGCGTCGCTGTACTTCCGCGCGTTCTACGGTGTGCCCGACACGATCCGCCGCGTCGACGGGACACCGGTGAACGCCGTCCGCGGCCTGCTGGACATGATCGCCCGCCTCACCACCGACTACAAGGCAACGTATCTCGTTGCGTGCTGGGACAACGACTGGCGTCCGCAGTGGCGGGTGGACCTCATCCCGAGCTACAAGTCCCACCGGGTCGCCAAGGAGGTGGCCGGTGCCCCGGATGTGGAAGTCGTGCCCGACGCCCTCGAGGCGCAGATTCCGATGATCCGCCGGGTGCTCGGCCTCGCCGGCATCGCCGTTGTGGGGGCCGCCGAACATGAGGCCGACGACGTCGTCGGCACCTACGCCAGCCACGCCCGGCTTCCGGTGGACGTGGTGACCGGCGACCGTGATCTGTTCCAGGTGGTCGACGACGACCGCCAGGTGAGGGTGATCTACACCGCGCGCGGAATGAAGAACCTCGAAGTCATCACCGATGCGGTCATTGTCGGCAAGTACCGCGTGCTGCCCGAGCAGTATGCCGACTACGCGACCCTCCGCGGCGATGCCTCTGACGGGCTGCCGGGCGTCGCCGGCATCGGCGATAAGACCGCGGCGTCGCTGCTTGGCGAGTACGGCACTCTGGACGGGCTGCTCGCGGCGGCAGCGGAGGCTGGCAGCGGGCTGTCAGCATCCGTGCGGTCGAAGCTGGCCGCCGCTGCGGACTACCTGGATGTCGCCCCCACGGTTGTGAAGGTCGCCCGCGACCTGGGGCTGCCGACGCTCGACGAGGCGGGCGCGCAGCTGCACCCTGCCGTCGGCGAGCCGCGCGCCGAACTCGAGGCTTTGGCCACCGAGTGGAACCTCGGCGGCTCGGTCAGCCGGCTCCTCGAAGCGCTTGACCGCCGCCACTAAGGAGCCGGCTTCGTCGACTGCCTCTGTCCCGGGAATTTTCGCTGCGGTGCAACCGGTCCTGCTTTGACGACTGGTCGTTCCTGCCGAAGGTTCCGCTGGGGAATGGTCCCCATGACACGGCCCCGTCTGATGCGCCACCAAGCACGCATGCGGGGCCTTGTCTGAATATGCTGGCATGGAACACACCATCACCGCCGGACCCTGCCCGCCTCATCGACGAGATTTCCAGCGAGAGAAGGACGCCTCGATGACAACACGAGATACCCATTCAGTCGGCGCGCCGTGTCGCGTCGACACTTTCCAGCCCGATCCCCGGGCCGCGATGGACTTCTACGGCCCGCTCTTCGGCTGGAGTTTCGATGATCCCACCCCGATGCCCGCCGGGCTCGAGGGCGACTACTTCGCTGCGCGGCTCAGCGGGCGGCTCGTGGCAGGGATCGGCCAGGCGCCGGCGCTGGCCCGGCCGACGTGGAACACGTATGTGCGTGTCGAGGACCTAGCGCAGGCCCTGGCCCGCGCCGGGCAAGCGGGAGGTACATGCCTGGCGGGACCTTTTGGTGGTGGCTCAGATGGCGGCCTCGCTGTGGTCGCCGACGCCACCGGCGTCGCGTTCTGCCTGTGGCAGGCAGGCGAGAATGACGGCCGCGGGCTGGCCGGTGAGCCGAACTCCTGGGCCATGAGCTCACTGCACACGACGGATGTCGAACGGGCGCAGGCGTTCTACGGCGAGATGTTTGCTTGGGAACTAGAGCCGGTGCCGGGCGGTGCATTCTCGCTGTGGCGGCACTCCGGCCGCGTCGTGGCGGTGGTGACGGCGACGGACGGCGTGGCGGTCCCGCCACATTGGAGCGTCAATTTTGCTGTGGCCGATGCGGACTCCATCGCCGAGCATGCCGTCGCCCTGGGTGGCACTATCCTGATGGCGCCGATGAATACGCCCGGGTTCCGCAGCGCGGTCATCGGTGACCCCCAGGGTGGTTTCATTGCGGTCAGCGCAGCCGCCAGCTGACACTCCCATCGCCTCGGTTGGTGCCCTCAGCCCGCTAGTCGTCACCGTCCATGCACGAGGGGTGGGCCGGCAAAACCCATAAGGAAGACGGCTGCTCTGCCAGATGCAGGAGGGCGGCCACCGCTCTGCGTTATTCAAAATTGGTCAGGCAGGGTGTGTAGACACTGTCAACACTTTCGGCGTTGGACTGGCTCGAATTGCCTATGTTTTCGGGAGTTTCCAGAGCTTGCAGTGCCTGGAACAGGGTTCGAGCCCCATCTCGGGCACAGTGACTCCGCGCGTCAGGTGCCCTTTGGTCCTAAGTGTGCGCGTATGTTGACGAATCGGTCCCTTCGGGGCTGTTTTGTTGACTGCCATGCTGTGGCGGGGTGGCTCCTTCCTAGAGCTCTGGACGTCCGTGATTTACTGCTTCATGAGTCGCACAGGGCCAGGGCAACATGACCTGAGTCGCCCGGCGCACGACAGAGCGCCTGGCTGGTTTAAGGGATGCAGTCCGTCGTGTGAGTGTCAGTGGTGTGTCATCGCGGGGCTTCGCATTCCGCTGTAGGCTGCCGCGACCCCTACCAGGAAAATGAGGACGGCGAGGTAGATCAGGCCGAGGTGCCCAAGCGTGGCCAGACCCCATGGGTAGTGCGCGGGGAGGGCCACCGCGAGTCCGACGACCGGGACGACAACGGCTGTGGCGAAGGCCCATCGTTCTCCGCGGCGCACCCCATACCAGGACAGGCCTGCGACGGCCAGCCCGGTCGCAGCGATGAAGCCGCTGACCGCGATGTGCAGATGGCTGATGTAGTGATAGAGCTGCGGGCTGAACGCCTCGATCTCCGCCTTCCCCTTATCCACTTGATCGGGGCCGATGCCCAGTTCGAGGAAGGCGTCCGTGAAGTTGAGTACCAAGAAGATTACGGCGTACCCCACGAAGGCCAGCCCGGCCAGCGTCATGAGAGCGGCTCCTGTCCGGAGGCGGGACTGTTTCCCTAGGGGAGTTTGGATGGTGGACACGGCCACCACCCCCTTTCTTATTTAAGTAGGTACTTGAATAGGAATCCCCTGTCGGTAGGCTTGTCAAGAGAACTCTTGAATAGGAGGCCCGAGTGGGCAACCAGCAGGACAAGGATGCGCTCTTTGACGCCCTCATAGAAGCTGCCAAGGCCTTGGGGAACGGCAGGAGGGCGCAGCTGATCGATATCCTTGGGCAGGGCGAGCGGCCGGTTGACGAGCTGGCCGCAGAGATCCACCAGAGTATGGCCAACACATCCCAGCACCTGCAGCGCTTGCTGCGATCCGGCCTCGCCTGCTCCCGACGTTCGGGAACGCGGATCTACTACTCCCTTGCCAGCCCGGCGGTGGAGCGGCTATGGCGAGCACTTCGGGAGACAGCCGAAGCGCACTCGGGGGAGCTGGGCGATCTCGTCCGTGCCTACGTCGGCGATCGCGCCGACCTGAGCATGATCACGCGCGACGAACTGCTGCTGCGGCTGCGGCAGGGCGACGTCATTGTGCTGGACGTGCGGCCACAGCCAGAGTACGAAGCCGGACATATCCCGGGTGCGCTTTCCGTGCCCTTCTCGGACGTTAAGTCTCGACTGCGCGAGGTTCCCCAGGGGAGCGAAATCGTCGCCTACTGTCGCGGACCATACTGCCTATATGCGGACGAGGCCGTGCGGCTGCTCACGGAGGAAGGGCGCCTCGCCATACGGCTGGAGGAAGGCTTCCCCGAGTGGAAGGCGACAGGGCTCCCGATAGAACAGTCGGCCACGGCCCGGAATTCACCGCCACGGCCCTGATCGAGTGGTGCAACACCGCCGACATGGACATTGCGTTCATCGAACCGGGATCACCCTGGCAGGACGGCTTCATCGAATGGACGGCGTGACGCCAGTAGCTGTGACGGTCCGCGGCCAGGGCGATGCCGTGCACGGAAGACACGCCGTCAATGGTGGCCACGACGGAGGGTCCGGTTAGCGGCCCAGCGGCGCTGCCGCGCCGTGGTGGGAGAAAGTGCGGGGGCTGCCCGCCGCCGGGCTCTGGTTACGGTTCAGGGTGAGGGCCGATCATGGAGGTGTCTGCCACGGTCGACGCCGGTCCGTCCTTGGTGCTGTTGGTGAGCCTGCCGGTTAGCGTGGCGTGGAGGACTTCCACGGGAACCGTGGATTGTTGCTTTGGGCACGAGTGTTAGATTCCTGAATTTTCCCTGTCCTCCCCACGGCAGACACCAGATAGCCAGGTCAAGGTGTCAGGAGGAACGGTCATGGACACAGTTCACGACCGGGCGGTCGGCATGGATATTTCGAAACGCGACGCCAAGGTCTGTCTCCGGGTCCCCGGCGCCCGAGCCGGAACCTACACCTCAACGGTGACCACCTGGGGTGCGACCACAAGGCAGATCCTGGAGCTACGGGACTTCCTCGAACACGAGCACGTCACCACGGTGCCCAGTCCCGCATCATCGACGCGCTCACCGGCCGGATCGAGGAGGCGATGACGCCCTTTCGTGCCGCCAGGGAATTCCTGGCCACCATCCCCGGAGTCTCACTCAAAGTCGCCGACGTGATCATCGCCGAAACCGGGGCGGACATGGCCCGGTTCGAAACACCCGGCCGGCTCGCCTCCTGGACCGGAGTCTGTCCCGGCTCCAACGAATCAGCCGGCCGGATCAAATCAGCGCACATCCTGCCCGGCAACAAATACCTCAAAGCAGCCCTGGGCACCGCGGCCATGTCCGCTTCCCGGAGCAAGGACACGTACCTGGCCGCCAAATACCGGCGTATCGCCGCCCGCCGCGGCCCGATGAAAGCCATCGTCGCGATCGAACATTCCATCCTGGCCCGGTACTCCTGTCGGTGTCCCTACCCGACAAGTAACTGACGGGTAACTTGCCGGGCTTCCGGGGCGGCGCTAGGGTTCCGAAAATGGGCGTACCTGGCGGTTCCTTGTCTGATGAGCTTGTCGTTTCGTGGACCTTGGTGGGCAATGACTGGGAATTGCTGGCCAATAAGTCAGGCGTGACGAGGCTGGGTTTTGCGCTCCTGCTGAAGTTCTTTGAGCTTCAGGCCCGCTTTCCTCGTGCTGCTTCCGATTTTTCTCCCGAGGTCGTGGCCTATGTCGGGGCGCAGGTTGAGGTGGATCCTGTGTTGTTCGATGCATACGAATGGTGCGGCAGGGCAATCGAACGTCACCGTGCTCAGATCCGGTCGGCGTTCGGTTTCAGGGAATTTTCCCGCGGTCATGAGGAGAAGGTTGCCGATTGGCTGGCCCGCGAGGTGTGCCCGGTTGAGCAGCGGGACGAACGGTTGCGCGAGGCCGTACTTGTCCGATGCCGGGCCGAGCAGATTGAGCCACCGGGGCGGATTGAGCGCATCATTGGTTCGGCCCGGGCAGCTTTCGAGAAGGAGTTCTGCGAGTCCACCGTCGCCCGTCTGGGTGCGGCTTGCGCGGCCCGGTTGGAGGGTCTGGCTGCTGACGGAGTCGATACCGTATTGCTGGCGGAGTTGAAGGCTGACCCGGGCCAGGTGGGCTTGGAAACCCTGTTGAAGGAAGTCGACAAGCTCTCCGCGATCCGGGCCCTGGGGTTGCCTGCCGGGCTGTTCGCGCATGCTCCGGACAAGCTTGTGGAGGCTTGGCGGTCCCGGGCGGCCCGTGCCTATCCCTCGGACCTGAGGGCGATGCCGGCACCTGTCCGGTTAACGCTGTTGGCGGCGTTGTGCTGGCAGCGGTCCTCGGAGATCACAGACGCCCTGGTCGATTTGCTGATCGCCTTGGTGTTGAAAATCAATACCCGGGCTGATCGGCGGGTCGAGCGGGAGCTGACGGAGGATCTGCGCCGGGTTCGGGGCAAGGAAGGCATCCTGTTCCGGATTGCCGAGGCCGCGATCGGCCATCCCGACGACACTGTCCGGGCCGCACTGTATCCGGTGGTCGGGGAAAAGACTTTGAGGGAACTGGTCCGTGAGGCCAAGGCCAACGAAATCGCATTCCAGGGCCGGCTCCGGACCGTGCTGCGGAGTTCCTACTCCAACCATTACCGCCGGATGCTTCCTGCCCTGCTGGCGGCGTTGTCCTTTCGCTGTAACAACACTGCATACCGGCCTGTCATGCAGGCTCTGGAGCTGCTCAACCGCTACGCCAATGTGGATGGGAAAGTCCGATACTACGCTGATGACGCTGCCGTCCCGGGTGAAGGTGTCGTTCCCAAGGCCTGGAGTTCGGCGGTGGTCGATGAACGCGGCCGCATCGAACGTATACCGTACGAACTGTGCGTGCTGGTGGCGCTGCGGGATGCAATCCGCCGCCGGGAAATCTTCGTCGATGGCGCCAACAAGTGGCGGAATCCGGAGGATGACCTGCCCCAGGACTTCGAGGCCAACCGCGAAGTCCACTACACTGCGCTGCGCCAGCCGGTGGATCCTTCAGAGTTCATCAATGACCTGCGCGAACGCATGGCGGCAGCGTTGGAACGTCTGGATTCTGCCCTGGTCAATGACACGGCGGGCGGGGTGAAAATCACCACCCGCCGCGGGGAACCCTGGATCGGTGTGCCGAAACTTGAACCGCTCCCCGAACCGCGGAACTGTTGGTTTTTGGTATGTGCGAGGCGATAGGAGTCGGTGCCGGTTTCGATGATCGTGCCCTTGAACGTCAGCCGGTCAACGATCGCCGCAGAGCCTCGGGTCGTCTTCCGTTTTCTGTATGCACACCGGATTATCCGGAGCCCGATTTCACATTCGCCTCACACTCGCCGGTCATAGTGATCACATGTTGACCGCCTCCCTACGCGCCACGAATCGGCGGACCCCGGTCGTTGCCTTCATGATTGCCAGACCACTCGTTGCCGTGGCGGGATGGTCCGGGGCCGTCTACGCATCGGCTCCGGCCGGCATGGTGCACATCACCGTTGAGAACAACCGCGTTCAGGCGGCACTCGACGCGCGTGTCGTATCCCTTGATGGTGCGGAGCCGGGCGCTGGGATCAGCGACGCCAAAGGCAAGACGATGACGATATCCCAGCCGACCCCGACGCAGCCCGGTGAACGCACACCGGCGATGCTCGGTGCCGGTAGCCAAAAGGCCGCCGGAACACAGCACTTGACCGGCTTCCGATTCGTGACCGCGGATGAGTTCATGCAGGAGACCGTCCTGGGGACCTCCGCGTTGACCGGTCGCGCGAACGCCGGCCAGGACACGGGGGATGGTCTCAACCCCGGATGCGTGAGCGCGATGGGACCGAACGAAAACCCCACGGAACTATGCCCCGTCTAAAACAGGGGGCGGACAGGCGCCGGATTCGGGGGCGGCTGGCGGGGTCCGCCGCGGTCCTTCTGTCCCTGGTCCTGCTCGGCCACGAACTCATACCGGATGTGCTGGGTGCCCGGCTCGCGATCGACAGCGCGTTGCCGTGGCTCGGACTGGCCATACCCTTATTGCTGCTTCTCGCCGCCGTTGCTCGGGCGAAGACCGCGGCAGCACTGGTCCTGGTCCCCACGTTGTCCTGGTTGGTGATGTTCGGGGGCGCCATCATCCCCCCGCCTCCCGCCGCCGCGCCACCGGGCACAGCGTTGACGGTCGCGACGCAGAATCTCGCTGCGGGCAACCCCGACCCGGGAAAAACGCTGCGCGAGCTGTCGCGAAGATCCCCTGACATCCTCGCTCTCGAAGAAGTCGTCAACCCCATCGACTCCGCCGGGCTGTCAGAATGGCCGTACCAGGTGCGCGTGGGCACCGTTATGCTCCTGAGCAAATACCCGGTCATCGACTCCGAGCCGCTCACCCTCGGGCTCGGCTGGAAACGCGCCCTTCACGCCACACTCGACTCCCCGGCCGGTCCCGTCAGCGTTTACGTCATCCACGCGGATTCCGCCCGCCTCACCGACCACACCCCCCGCAACACCATGATCGAGGACCTCACCAGGCTCATCTCCCACGACGCCGCACCCCGGATCGTCGCGCTGGGAGATTTCAACGCCGCCAGCTACGACACGACCATGGCAGGCCTGAACTCTCTCCTGACCGAAGCAAAACCGAACAGCGGGGGATTCGGATTCACCTGGCCCCGGGAATTCCCGCTGATACGACTGGACCACATCCTCACCCGCGGATTCCACGACACCGGCCTGGCCGTCCAGGACACGACCGGAAGCGATCACCTGGCCCTGCACAGCACGCTGAACGCCCGATGAGGGATCCTCGCGATTTGTCACGGATGCGGTCGGCCGGTTCCGCACGGGCAGTTCAAAGCAAACCGCTCTGGGAAGATGGTCACATGCCTACCTTGCGTTTTCGCGTCCTCGTCGTTGATGACGACGCCGACATTGTGCTGGGCATTCGCACTGCGCTGGAGGCCGATGGGTACGATGTCTTCGCGGCAGCAGACGGGTTGTCCGCGCTGAGTGCCCTCGTCGGTCATGATCCCCATGCCGTCATTCTCGACCTGGAGATGCCTCACCTCGACGGGCTCGCGGTCTGCCGCACCATGCGGGCGACCGGCGACAGGACGCCTGTTCTGGTGCTGACTGCCCGCTCGGCTGTCCGGGACCGTATTGCCGGTCTTGACGCGGGGGCCGATGATTACCTCGGGAAGCCCTTCGACCTCGACGAGCTCCTCGCCCGCGTACGTGCCTTGCTGCGCCGCACCGAAGATGTTCCTGCCGGGCGGCTGACCTGGAACGGTCTCGCGCTCGACGCCGTCAACCGCACCCTCGCCGGCGACGGGCCGCCCATACAACTGACACGAATCGAGGCGGAGCTGCTCTGCGCGTTGTTCGCCGCCCCCGACCGGATGCACAGCCGCACCCGTCTGACCGCGGCGATCTGGGGCGAGGATGCTGCCCCCTCCTCGAACGCCCTGGAGGTGTACATCAGCCAGGTGCGCCGCAAGCTGGCCGAAGCGGGGCGGGAGGGTGCCGTCCGCAACGAGCGGGGCCTTGGCTACCACCTGGTTGTTAAGTGAATCGCCGCGCGGCCCGCAGGCGACGGTTCCAGCCCTCACTGCGGCGCCGGCTCGCCGGTGTCATCTCAGCGACCGTGGCGGCCGTCATCCTGCTCGTCGCCGGCGCGACGTATCTCGTTGTTCTGGACCAGTTGGAGAGCAATCAGGATGTGTCGCTGCTGCGCGAGGCCACCCGCATCCAGCGCCTCGTCCACGCGCAGGCGAACTACGTCGCTTCGGGCTCGGACAGCTGCTCGTTCGCGGCCGAGCCTGCCTGCAGCCGCACCATCACCGCCGCCGAACCGGTCGAGAATTCCGGGGACGTGCTGCGGCTGACGCCAGCCGCCAATGATGTTGCCGCCGGCCGCAGCGGGACGGTTTACTATACGGCCACCGGGGCGGCCGGGTCGGTGAGGGTGGTCGTCGTGCCGGCGGAAGCGGGCCGCGCGATCATCGTCGGAGTGCCCACCCTGTTGACAGACCGCGCCATCGCCCGTGTGAAGACGGCGATTCTCGCCACCGGCGGGGCAGGCATCCTGCTCGCCGGCATCGTGGGCTTCCTCACGGCGACCGTCGGCCTGCGGCCGGTGCGCTCACTGGCCGCCGTCATCGAACGCGTAGCCCGCACTCGCGACCCCGACGAGCGCGTCGACGTCGACCGGGACGATGAACTCGGCCGCCTCGCCACCTCATTTTCCGCGATGCTGCACGAGCTCTCGCTCGCGCGGGCAGCGCAACAGCAGCTCGTGGCCGATGCCTCGCATGAGCTGCGTACTCCCCTCACGACCCTGCGCACGAACTTCGCCCTGCTCAAACGCGAATCGGGCATCGCTCCCGAGCGGCGCCGGGAGCTCGCCAGCGCCATCGATCGCGAGCTTGTGGAAATGCAGGGCCTCGTGACGGACCTCGTGGATCTCGCCCGCGGCGAGGAGCCGATTGACGTCGCCGAATCCATTGACGTGGTGCCTGTGTTCCGCGAGGCCCTGGCCGCAGCGGCCAGACACTGGCCCGCCGCGGCATTCACTCTGACGTCCCCCCAGGATGCCGAACCCCGGGTCATGGCCGAGCGCGGCCGCCTGCTGCGGCTCGGCAGTGTGCTGCTCGATAATGCGGGAAAATACGGTTCGACCGCGGACCGGCCAGCGGTGGAGGTGAGTATCGAACCTCACGACGAGAACGTCCGGTTCGTCATTGCAGACCGCGGGCCGGGCATCCCGGGCGAAGAGCTGGAGCGTGTCTTCGACCGCTTCTACCGCTCGCCGGCCTCCCGCGGCATGGCCGGTTCGGGCCTGGGCCTGGCCATCGCGCACCAGATCGTCGCCTCGCTCGGCGGAACGATCGAGGCGCAGGCCAGACCAGGTGTGGGCACGATCATGGTCGTGGAGCTCCCGGCCGCTTAATCTTTGCCTCACATTCGCCCGCGAACATGAGGTCATGACTCAGACCCTGCTTCCCCCTCACCCAGGCTCCCGGGTGTCAGGCCGCCCGCTCCGGGTGGTGATCGGTGCCGGCGGCACCGGCGGCCATATCTACCCCGGAATCGCTGTAGCAGACGCCATCCGGCGCCGGATACCCGATGCCATCATCACCTTTTCCGGAACGACGCGTGGACTCGAAGGCCGCCTCGTACCCGAAGCCGGTTATCGCCTCGACACCGTCACCATGATTCCCTTCGCGAAACAGGCCGGCCTGCGGCGTTTTGCCCTCCCCGCCTATCTCTTGGCCAGCGCACTGAGGGTCGCGGCAATGTTGCGCCGCGAGGAGGTCGATGTCGTGATCGGCATGGGCGGATACCCGAGCATGCCCGCGGTGCTCGCCGCGAGGTTCGCCAAACGGCCGTGCATCATTCATGAGTCCAACGCGGTGCCGGGGCTCGCCAACCGGGTGGCGGCACGCATCGCCGGCCAGGTCGGACTCGGCTTGGCGAACGACGAATGGATTCTTCCGCCCGGAGTAGACGGCCGTGTCGTCGGCATCCCGGTTTCCGAATCGATAGCCCGCGCCGGCCGCGATGGATTGGGCGCCCTCGCCCGCGCCCACTTCGGGCTCCGCGACGGCCAGCGCCTCGTTGTCATCAGCGGCGGAAGCCAAGGCGCCGCCACCCTGACCCGGGCAGCGCTCGGGGTTGCGGCACTATGGTGTTCCCGCGGGGACATCCGCCTGCTCATCAAAGCCCGACCGGAAGAAATGGAGGACGCCCGGCGGCAGCTCGAAGCATCCGGAGGGCACCGGATTGCCACGGTCGTGGAATACATCGACCGCATGGACTACGCCTACGCCGCCGCCGACGTCGTCGTTACCCGCGCGGGATCCGCAACGATCGCCGAACTGGACATCCTGGACCTGCCCGCGGTACTCGTGCCCTACCCGCACGCCCCCGGCGATCACCAGAGCCACAACGCCCGTGCACTGGCCCAGGGGGGACGGGCCATCGTCATTTCCGATGCCGCCCTCACCGCCGCAACGCTGCAGGCCGCGCTGACCGACCGGTTGACGGCGCCCCCCGCCGCTCCCGCCGCCTCCGCCCATTCCACCGCGGCCGACACCGTCGCAGGCTGGGCCATCTCCCTGGCCGCCGCTACCCGAAGGACCACCTCATGAGCACGCACCCCGACTACCTCGCGCACTACCGCGGCCTTCTCGTTCTCGTGACCGGAGCCGAAGGATTCATCGGCTCAACCCTGGTCGAGGAGCTGCTGGCCGCTGGCGCCCGGGTGCGGGCACTGTGCCACTACAAGCCCTACCGCGAACGCGGCTTCCTTGCCGCCTATGAGCACGACGACCGCGTCGAGTTCATTGCCGGAGACGTCCGTGACGCCAACGTCGTCGACAACGCGGTCTCCGGCGTCGACATCGTGTTCCACCTGGCCGCACTGATCGGCATTCCATACAGCTATCAGGCACCGGATTCTTATCTGCAGACCAACGTCATCGGCACCCACAACGTCCTCGCCGCCTGCCGCAGGCATAGTGTGCGGCTGGTGCACACCTCCACGTCGGAGGTCTACGGCACAGCCCGTGTCGTGCCCATCCCTGAAACACACCCGCTGCAGCCCCAATCCCCGTACTCGGCTTCGAAAATCGCAGCCGACAGCATCGTCATGTCGTACTGGCACAGCTTCGGGACCCCTGTCGCGATCTGCCGGCCCTTCAACACCTATGGGCCCCGTCAGTCCGCACGCGCCGTCATTCCCGCGATCCTCCGCCAGCTACACGCGGGCCAGCGCGAAATTCGTCTTGGTTCCCTCTCACCCACACGGGACTTCACCTTCGGAACCGATACCGCACGCGGGTTCCTGGCGATCGGTGCGAGCGAGGAGGCGCTCGGACTCGCCCTCAATCTCGGAACCGGCAACGAAATTTCCATCGGCACCTTGGTGGATAAACTCATCCGCATCTCGGGCCACGACGCCCGTGTCGTCCTGGATGACACCAGGCTCCGGCCGGCAGGCAGCGAGGTCGAACGGCTTCTCGCTGACAACACGGAAGTGAAGCGGCTCACCGGGTGGAACCCCGAAATCAGCCTCAACGACGGACTCGCCCGAACCTGGGAATGGATAACAACCGCCCCAGTACATGCCGGCGCGCCAAGCTACGCGAGATGACCAAGCTGCGACGGCCCTACGGCGGGATTGGCGGCACCACTACCGCCGGGAACGCCGCGGGCCGCAACCCGGCACCTGGTGGGAATCCGCCGCCTCGGAAACAGCGTTTCGCCGTTGTTTCCCCGCGGGACTTGTCCCCGGGCGACGAAATGCCGCCGGCCCTCTTTCACGCTTCGCCGGCCGTGGTTCCGGGGCTGCAGCCCGGGCCATCCAGACGGTCAACAGCCAGATACACGCCTGATCACCACGTCTGCCGTGCGCCGCACCCCGGCGTCTTCCGGCAGCGTGCCGCTCCAACAGGAATGCGATAACCATGAACGATCCCCGGCCCGCACCGTTGTCCCTCCATGACCAGATCCTCCACCAGGACAGGCGCCACAAGTACCGGCGCCGGCGCATCATCATCACCGTCATGGCCGTGTGCACGGCCCTGCTGCTGGCCGGCACCGGCTACGCCGCCGTGACCGCGGTCCGGGTCAACGACAACGTCCAGCGCTCCCAAGCCCTCAACGGGGACCAGACTGTACCGAAGCTGACCCAGGACACCAACATCCTGATCATGGGACTGGACACCCGGGTTGACGAGAAAGGACAACCGCTCTCAGCGGATCTCTACGAGGCCCTCCACGCCGGGGACCAAACCATCGGCGGCTACAACGCCAACGTGCTCATGGTCCTCCATATCCCCGCCGACGGATCCAAGGCCACCGCCATATCGATCCCGCGCGATGACTATGTCCAGGTCGCCGGAATCCCCGGACAGACCTTCAACACCAAAATCAAGGAAGCCTACGGCTACGGGCTGGCCGCCGCAAGAACCGACCTGCTCAACCAGGGCAAGCCCGACGACGACTCGACGTACCAGACCGCCCGGGACGCCGGACGGAAAGCGCAAATCGCCACCGTTACCCGGTTCCTGGGCAGCGTCCACATCGACCATTTTGTGGAGGTCACCATGGCTGCGTTCTACCAGGTCGCCGGCGCCATCGCCCCCATCACGGTCTGCGTGAACCGCGCCACCCAGGACACCTACTCCGGGGCGGACTTCACAGCCGGAGTGCAGCAGATCGACGGGAAACAGGCCATGGCCTTCGTACGGCAGCGCCGCGACACCACCGACTCCTCCTACAACTTCACCGATCTGGACCGTGCACGGCGCCAGCAGGCCTTCATCGCCTCAGTCTCCCACCAGCTCAAACAGGTCGGAACGTTCACCGACCTGGGCAAAATGCAATCGGTCCTGGACACGGTGAGTAAGAACATTGTCGTTGACGCGGGGCTGGACCTGATCCAGCTGGCCCGCCAGGCTTCCTCCGTCACCGGCGGCAACATCTCCTTCACCACCTTGCCCATCACCGGATTCGGCACCTCCCCGGGCGGGGAATCGATCAACACCGTGGACATCGCCCAGGTCCAGGCCACCGTCAAAGACCTACTCAACCCCCCGGCCACCACCACCGCAGCCCCGTCCCCCACCGAGCCCCCTGCCGCCACCGACGGAACCGCCGACGGCGGCAATCCGGTGACCGGGCCGGTCACTCCTGCGCCAGCGGGTGCCGGCAACGGGCCAGCAGGCACACCCGCCGGCAGCCAGGCCGGTCCGCCGGAGAACACCTACGCCGACTGGACCGGTTCCCTCCAGGGCGGCGGCGTTCCCTGCGTCAAATAGCCCATGAACCCAACCGCATCCTTCCTTGGGCCCGCCACCGGGACGACACGGTGGCCGGGGCGTTTCCGTACAGGATTGACCGCAAAAGCCACGTCCGGTGGTCCGGTAGGTGGCGTGCTTTCGCCGGAGTTCCGTTCAGTGGTTGGCCCAGCTTGATATTCGCCCGGTGGTCAGCGCCGCCCGGCCGTTCCGCGGAGACGAGGCTCGGATGAACGTCGGCGAATGGGTGCTTCGTTGCTGCGCGACACTCATGCCCGCTGCGTCCCGTGACCGTCATCGCGAGGAGTGGCTGGCCGATGCCCGTCACGCCCGCGAACTCTCGATGTCCCCTAGCCGTTGTTCGAGGCGCTGCCCGTACAACACTCAGCGCCCAGAAAGAACGGCCACTCATGTCCTCCGATGATTCACCACGACAGCTCACCCGCCTCGGCGCGTCCGCAGTCATTGTCAGCCTCGCCCTTTTCATCTCGAGCGGCCTGATCGGCATCTCGGTAGGGGCCCTGACATTGTGGGCTATAGCGCTGTTTATCGCGTTCGTCGGGTTTACCCTGCTTGCCCGTGCCGCAAGCAGCATCCTGGGCAGCGGCCGCGCACCCTGGACGCTTTTCGTTGCCACCGCGGCCTGCCCGATTGTTCCCCTGGTGGCAGTCATCGAGACGCATCTGCATCTCAACGCGGTCGACAACCGTGTCCACAGCGGTACATACACCGGTTTCCACAGCGGTCTAGGCGATGACTTTGTCATGTTCGTGGCCCTGACGATCACAGGGGCGGCCGGTGTTACAGCCCTCCTGACGTCAGCCCTGCTCAGCATCGCGCTGCTGGTCAAACTCACCAAGGCACGCACCTCCCTCAGACGCGGCAGCCCGGACATCACCTAACCACCTGCCCAAGCAGCGTCCCCTATCGCGGCCCGAACGAGCGCTCAAGGAACGCGCTTTCGGCCTGTGCCTGCCCCGTGCGAGGAGAGGCTGCCCTGTACCGGCACCGTGCGGCGCGGACCCGCCGGCAACCGGACACGAATAGTCCACGTCGTGCCCGCGTGACTGCTCCGCGATGCGTTGTTGTTCGAGCGCGGCCCTCCCGGCGCTCTCGCGTGCCTGTCTCTGATCCCCGGCTTCCGTCCGCCGCCGTGTTCCGCTGTCATCGCCGGCTGCTCAGCGACCCTCCGCTGCATCCGCCCGATATGCCGGCGGGCCCGCCGCCGTGTCCACTTCTTGCGTGGTGCACACCGCGTGCCTGACCACCCCCGTGCATGGCTCCGCGCCGGGCACAGGACAGGTCGCTACTTCTATATGTAGAGATAGTGCCTGGTTTATGTATAGAGTTAGGGCATGAGCGTTTCCCTGAGGAAGACCCCGGCCATGTTGGATGTGTTAAATGTGTTGGCGACAAAGGATGAGGTGTGGGGCCTGAAAGTGGTTCGCGATTCAGGCAGACCCGCGGGCAGTGTGTATCCGATCCTGTCGCGCCTGGAGGCCGCCGGGATTGTGTCCTCGAACTGGGAACCGGTGCCTGAAGGTGAAGGCCAGGGACATTCCGGCCCCCGGCGCCGCTACTACCGGCTCACGGATGAAGGTGCGGCCTTCACCGCGACATCACTGCAGGCTGCGCACGGTGCCCAACGTAAGCCTCGCCTGGGGTTCGCGCGGGGGGTGGGGCTCGCATGAACTGCGGTGAATGGGTACTCCGTTTCTGCGCGGCCCTCATGCCGACGGCGTCCCGTGACCGATATCGCGAGGAGTGGCTGGCCGATGCCCGCCACGCCCACGAACTCTCCATGTCCGCCTCCGCCGTTGTTCGAGGCGCTGCCCGAACGACGCTCAATGCACAGAAAGACGGGATCCTCATGTCCTCCACTTTTTCCCCGCGTCAGCTCACCGTCCGCGGCGCGTTCGCCGTCATTGTCAGTATCGCCCTTTTCATCACAGGTATCCTGATCCGTTTCCCGGAAGGGGCCTTGGCGTTGTGGGCACTCGGGACCGTCATCGCCGTGACCGGGTCCGCCCTGCTTGCCCGTGCCGCGAGCAGCGCCCTGGGCAGCGGCCGCGTGCCCTGGACGCTGTTCTTCACCGCCGCGGCCTGCCCGCTGGTTCTCCTTATTGGGGTCATCGAGGTGAACTGGCATTTCAACGTCGTCGACAGCCGTATCCAAAGCGGTGGACAGCCCGGGTTGGCTGACTCCTTGAGTTTCGTGGTCATGCTGATCACCGGGGCAGCCGGTGTGACTGCGTTCCTGGCCTCGATCGTGCTCGGCATCGTGTTGGTGGTCAAACTCGCCAAGGCACACACCTCCCACGGACCCCGAGGCCTAGCCATCAATTAACCGCCCGCCAGCCCGACTTGAGCCCACCTTGTTGAGTTGGTTCTGTTGATGCTCCTATAGGCGTCAAATCGAGCAAGGGCGACCAGGGCTAGGGCCCATCAAACGCCGACATTTTCGAACGGGCTGCAGCCTGGAATCTACGTCGGGCGTGGCCCGCTCCTATGGTGCGCAGGTGCAGGACTAGGGTGTTGCCTATGCGAATACCAGTAGGACCTTGCAGCCCCTGGCATACGGGCAGGCCCAGCCATGGCTGATCTGATCCTTTTGAACGGGCCGCCCGGAATCGGCAAATCAACTTTGGCCAGGATGTTTGCCGATCGCCACCCTGGCACCCTGAATCTGGACATCGATCAGGTGCGCTGCCTGATCGGCGGGTGGCAGGAGGACTTCCAGACAGCCGGGGAGATAGTCCGGCCCGTCGCATTCAGCATGGCTGTCACCCATCTGGCCGCAGGACGAGACGTCATCATGCCACAGTTCCTTGATGCGGATGACGAGATTGCAAGCTTCCGATCCGCTGCCGAAGAGACCTGCAGCGGTTTTCGGGAGATTGTCATCATGGACACGAAGGAAAATTCGGTCGCGCGGTTCGAGGACCGTGGCGCAGGCGAAGACGTTCCCTGGCACGGGCAGATCAAGACAATCGTAGAACGAGGCGGTGGCTCACAACTGCTGGAGTCTATGTACGAGGACCTGGCCGGCGGACTTAGAAAGCGGCTGGCCGCGACCGTCATCCACAGTACCCACGGAGCCATCGAGGAGACCTACGCGAAGTTGATCTACGCGCTTGCGCCAGAATAGGACGAGCCTCGGGGGATAGCAGTCTTTGGGTGAAAGAACCTACGGCTGGACAATCCTGGTGAAAGACCAGCCTGTCTGAGTGGTCAAGTTGGCATATTCATCAGCTCGGTATTTTGGCTGTTTCATCGATCAGCCATTGGCGGTAACTCGTGGCAAGTGCATCGTTACGGATAAGGCCTCTAGTGGGTATCCGGTTAGCTCAGGTAGTCTGGCTAGATGTCGAGACCGGATTTTCCGCGGACGATTCTGGAGTTCCAGGCACGGTTTGGTGACGAGAAGGCGTGTCTGGACTATCTGGCTGAGTGCCGCTGGCCGGACGGCTACGTGTGTCCGCGGTGTCAGGGTCGGTATGCCTGGCCCCTGGCGGCGCGGGGACTTTGGGAATGCGCCGCCTGCCGTTACCAAGTCTCGCTGACGGCCGGTACTGTGCTCCACAAGACCCACACAGCGCTGCATTTATGGTTCTGGGCGGCCTACCTGATGACGACGGGTACCCCGGGGATCTCCGCCCGGCAGCTGCAGCGACAGCTCGGATTGTCCCGGTACGAGACGGCGTGGACCATGCTGCACAAGCTGCGCCGGGCTATGGTCAACCCGGAACGCACCTTGCTGACCGGTGAGGTCGAGGTGGACGAGTGCGAGGTCGGCGGTCCTGAGATCGGCAGACGCGGCGGCAGGAGCCTCACAGCCCGGGCCACGCAGGTCGTCGTCGCAGTGGAGGTGCGCGGCCAGGGCTCGGGAAGGGTGCGAATGAAAGTGATCCACGATGCCTCCGGTGACACTCTGACCGGTTTCGTGATGGACACCGTGGCCCCTGGGGCCATCGTGCATACTGACGGGTGGATGGGCTACGCCCCCTTGGCCAAAAAGGGCTACACCCACCGCCCTCGCTCCCAGCGGGCTGCCAAGAAGGCCGGCGACACCGACCCGGTCCTTCCCCGCGTGCACCGCGCCATCAGCAACCTCAAGACCTGGCTGCGGGGAACCCACCGCTCCGTAGGCAATGAACACCTACAGGTGTACCTGGATGAATTCACGTTCCGCTACAACAGGCGCGGCACGCCCATGGCGGCCTTCCAGTCCCTGCTCGGCCTCGGCACTACGCAAGCACCGACGACCTACCGCCAAATCACTGCCCACGATCCGGGATCGGACCCCGTTACCTGAGCTAACCGGATACCCACTAGGCCTCTTTCCAGACTGGAAATTTTGGAAGTCCAATGACCGAGCTCGCGGGCTGCGGTGGTGATAGTGATCCCGAGCTTGGTGCGCATCTGGCGCAGGTCGGCGTTGCTTGGTGCCGGCTGAGGGTTGGTGATCTGGCGGTAGAGTTCCCGGGCTGCGTAGCGTTTGAGACACCTCATGATTTCCCGTTTGCTCTTGCCTTCGGCGGTGCGCTTGGCCACGTAGTCCTTAGTCCGCTGGCACGAGCCCATACGCACGAGTACCACCTGATGCACGGCACGGTTGGCATTGCGGTCATCGCCTCTGCTGAGCCGGTGACGGGTCGTTTTGCCCGAGGACGCGGGTATGGGCGCAACCCCGACGAGGGCGGCGAACTGGGCCTCATTCCCAAGACGGTCCGGATTGTCCCCAACGGTGACCAGGAGCTGGCTGGCCACTTCTGTCCCGACGCCTGGGAGGTCGCAGAGCATCGGCGCGTAGGTATCAAGGATTTCCCGGAGCGCGACGTCCGCGGCAGCTATCTCTGCCGCGAGGGACAGGCAACGGGTGGCCAGGGCCTTCAACGCCAGCAGACACACGTACTCAGGGTCAGCAATATGGCCCGAAGGTCTGGAGCGCTGCAGGGCCGTGATCATCGCCGAGGTTCCAAGCCCCCGGTATTTCGCCCGGAGGTTGTCCGAAGCCGACACGAGAAGGCCCTTGATCTGATTGATGGCCGCGGTGAGGGCCTTCACTGCCGATGTGCGCCCGGCACGCAGGATACGCAGGCATTCCACGGGACCATCCTTGGCCTTCGGGATCGCTGTGGTCCGGCCGTCGAGTACCGATTGAGCGGCTTGGTAGGCGTCCAACGGATCGGATTTGCCCTTCAGCCGGCGCGCGGCCCGGTTCGGGCGGTTCACCTCCAACACACACAGACCTTCACCGCGCAGGGTCCTGGCGATTTCGGCGCCGCGCCTGTCCAGTTCCATGTAGCCAAGTTCATCAATCTATGCGGATATCCGCATAGATTGACCTATGCCGAGCCCGCAACTATGCCGAGGCAATCCAGGGGCGGTTGGTAATTCGGGTGCGGGTGTTGGGTTTTCTCGTCGGGGCGGGCGTTCCCGTATCGGCATGGTTCCCTTGCGAGGAGCCTGATCATGGGAGCAACCGTGCTTCCGTGAAGGAGGCGAAGTGCAGTGTCGGGAACGAGAAGGAAAGCCGGCCAGCTGGGGCCGCAGGTCGAGGGCTATCGGGCTTGGTTGGCGCAGCGGGGCTACACACCGGGCACGATCGTGAACATGCTGAAGGACTTGGGACAGGTCGGCCTGTGGCTTTCAGCCGAAGGGCTGAGGCCAGAGAATCTCAACGAGGAACGGATGGCAGCGTTCCTTTCGGCCCGGCGAGGGCTTGGCGGGAGCAGGAACCCGGGCCCTCGCGCGTTGGTTCCACTCTTGCGCTATCTGCGCGAGATTGGCGTTGCCCCTGAGGTCGCGCCTTTGCTGACGCCGTTGAGTGCGCTGCTCACTCAGTATCGATCGTGGCTGATCCAGGAGCGGGGTCTTGCTCCAATCACGGTGCCGCGTTATAAGAACGCTGCACATCGCTTTCGAGATGAGTCATCGTCCGGTGGCGTGTTCGCTCCGGATGCTCTGACCGGCGCGGACATCAATGCGTTCCTGCTGCGGGAATTCGCTCGGGTGTCGGCCGGGTCGGCGAAGGGCCTGGTGGCAGAGCTGCGTTCGATCCTGCGGTTTCTCTACCTGCAGGGCATCGCCGGGCTGAGTCTGGGGGCGTCAGTTCCTGCGGTGGGCGGATGGCGTTTCGCGACCCTGCCCCCTCCTGGGATGTCTGCGGCGGATGTCCAGCTGTTGCTCGACAGCGTCGACCGCGGCACGTTGGTGGGTGTCAGGGACTTCGCGATAGTGATGCTGGTGTCCCGGCTGGGGTTGCGGTCCATCGAGATTGCGCGTCTGGAGCTGCGTGACGTGGGCTGGCGGTCCGGCGAACTGGTGATCCGCGGCAAGGCGCGCCGGCAAGATCGGTTGCCGTTGCCGGCCGAAGTCGGCGAAGCCTTGGTGGCCTACCTGTCCTCTGGCCGGAACCCTGCGGATGCCGTTCACGTGTTCCTGACCTGCAGGGCTCCCCGCGGCCCGATCCGTGCTGATCTGGTCGGCGATGTTGTTGAGCTCGCATGCAGACGCGCCGGTCTGCCCAAGGTTGGACCGCACCAGCTCAGGCACGCCCTTGCCGGTGAGCTGCTCCGCAGGGTCGCCGGCGTGGTGGCGATCAGCCAGGTCCTTCGCCATCAGGATCTGGCCACGACAGCCTCGGCCTCGCGTTGATGTGGCAGGAAGGAGACTGGATGCCGACGTCGATCATGAGTTGGGCATTCACGAACCACTGCCCGCTCCTCGCCCGACCTCGCCATGGCGCACACGAGTACGGGCCAGCCAGATGTCTGTGCCCCCTTGCACTCACCTCTCAAACTCGCACGCGCCCGCGCGCACGACCTCGAACATCGGCACATCCCCCTTCTCTGGGAGGAGTGGGCTCCGTAGCCATGTCGGACGCCGGCAGCATTTTATTATGTCCGTATTTGTCTCGCTACTTCCGAGGCGATGTCCACGAATGCCAGGGCCGCAGCCGCGCGCGGACGTTGTTGGTGCCATGCCATGCCGATAATCCGTGGGTTCACGTCAGTTATGGGCAAGGATCTTAGACCGGGACGGAGCGGGTCGACCGAGAGGCAAGTAAGGATGGCAGGAGCGTATCCCTCTGCTACCAGGCTGAGGATGGTCTCGTTGTGGTTACTCCGAAATATGACTTGCTTGCTCAGGTGGGGGCGCCCCAACCGTGTCTCAAGTTGGTGTTCGGGCCGCATCTTTCCGTAAGCGATCAGGGGCATGCCTGACAGGTCATCAACAGAGACTTCGGATTGCTCTTCGCAAATGGTGGAGTTTTCAGGGACGACCAATACCAGGGGATCCTCTAGAAGCGTAGCGGCCTCGAATGGTCCGTCGATCAGTGGAAACACAATGAATGTCATGTGCAGGTCTCCGGTTTCGACCATTCTGAGAAGCTCATCATCGTCGTCGGACTCCGTTAGCAGGACCTGAATACGAGGAAACCTCAGAGCGAACTCCTTGAGCACTTTCGGGATCACGCGGGTGCTGACACTTTCGTAGCAACCGATCCGAAGCACTCCAAGGTCTCCGTTAGTCAGCGAGGCCAGGTCGTCAATGGCGGACTCCAGCCGGGATTGAATTCCTTCAGCATGCCCCAGTAGTACTGTCCCCGCCTCCGTGAGCGTGACCGTGCGCCCTCCGGAGCGGTCAATGAGCCGGTGCCCGAGAACACGCTCCAGGCGGCGTATCTGCTGACTCATAGCTGACTGGGTGAACCCCATGGACTCGGCTGCCGCAGTGAAGGAACGGGTTCGCGCCACTTCCGTAAAGGCGATGAGGTGCCTTAATTCGATGTCCTTCAAGGATCTTGTCTCCATCACCCCACTATATTAGGGCTCGTAATGGTTAGTAGATGAAACAGTTGTTGGATCTTATGATGTGATGCATGTCATCCTTCTGAAGTAACGCAAGTCACAGCCATTGAAGAAGGAGTACATCGAGTGAATACACTGACCGCTACCGCCATCGGAGACATCCTGGATCTGGATCGTTATCCTCTGGATCGCCTGGATAGCCCTCGGGGGCAGCTGCTTGTGGAGTCCTGCCGTGCCGCTCTTCGGTTCGAGGGCGCCTGCCAGCTGCCTGGTCTTCTTAAGCAGGACGCCATTGAAAAACTTGTGGCCGAGTCCGTGAGCAAGCAGGGACAGGCTTACAAGACCGACAACACCCACAACGTCTATTTCGAAGCCCCTGATCATGACGCGCCCTCGACGGACCCGTCATCCTTGCTGCAGCACTCATCCAAAAAAGCCGTAGCGTGGGATCTCATCGATGCCCAGTCGCCGTTGCGCATCGCTTATGAGTGGGATGGACTCACGAACTTCATTGGACAGGCCATGGAGGCTGACCAGCTGTACCGGTATGCCGATCCGCTGGGCGCATGCTCCCTGATGATGTTTGAAGACGGTGACGAACTGGGGTGGCACTTCGACCGTTCACCCTTCGCGGTAACGCTCATGCTCCAGCCATCCGCCGAAGGAGGCGAGTACCAGTACTTCCACAGGTTGCGCTCTTCAGAAGACGAGAACAAAGCCGGTGTCGCGGAGAGGATTAACGGATCCGACGAAGGACGAATCAAGCTCAGCAGCGAACCTGGAACCCTCAGCATGTTCCGTGGACAATACTCGATGCACCGAGTCACTCCGGTCACCGGCGGGCAGCTGCGTATCAACGCCGTACTCGCGTATTCAGAAAAGCCAAACGACAAACTCAACACCTTGACCCAGCAGCTCTTCTATGGCCGGTCAGCGTGAAAAAGCTGATGTCGACGAGGCCACAGCCCACCTGTGGGGCTTCCAATTCGGAGGCTTCGGAGAAGGCCGCATCCTCCCTGAGTGCAATGCCGGACCCGCATACGCGACAGTTTGAGGCCAATCTGCCGCTGCGAAGCGTCTGCTGCGACGGATGTCGTGCGTGCGGGCCCGCCGCGGACACCACGCGAGACTGACCACGGACACGGACACGGACACGGAGCCGGGGAGGGGCCAGCTGGTGCTGGATACTCCCCGGCTGCCACGTCAGGAAAACAAGTTCCGCTCCGCACTCTCCATCGCGGTAACCGATTCACCCAAGACAGGGCGGCTTTTCGCTTATGCCATTGGGCAGATGTAACGCAGAAGATATTCGCTGTCGCCACTAGCCACGGAGGTCCCGCTGAACATGGATGCTCACATCGTCGAAATCCCCTTCCCACGCTCCTCCGTGATGTCGCGCTCCGCCATGACTGTGCTTAAAGCGCATTACCCGGACAAAGTCGTCTTGGCACATGCAACGAACAACGTCTGTGAAGCAGAACAGGCACAGGCAATGTTCACCGCGGGCGCGGATCTTGTCTGCCTCCCGGGGGCGGCTGCGGATTCGTGCATAGCCGAGGCCATCAAGGCCGCCAAAAAACACCGCAAAGGCATCGTTGCCGATCTAAGCCAGCTTGCAGAGAAAACCGCGAGAGCCAAAGAAGTCCTCGCGATGGGGTTTGTCGGCGTCAAATTCGTTCCTGACTTCGTGTGCATTCCCCCTGCGCAACAACCCTTGTGATGGCGGCCCGCCCTGTACGAAATCCTCGTGAAATCCCGAATCCACGCTGTTTTGATTCCCTGATGCTGCGCGAGCACATCGAATTAGCACTCGATTATGGGGACACGTTCCGTTTCGGGCCCCATCTGAACAGCTCCTGCCCTGCGTCACTTCTTCGAACGCTAAGGACGATATGTCTAGTCCACTAAATAAAGAGTCCCTTCGTCCAACGCTGGACGATGTCCCCTTCAACAAGTTTCACCTGAAGATCACGGCCATGACCTTCGGCGCCAACTTCTCGGACGGATTCGCACTGGGAATCATCGGTGCGGTCTTGCCTGCCCTCACGCTGCAAATGGGGCTCGACGGGTTCTCCGAGGGAATGCTCGCCAGCTCAGCGCTGATTGGCCTCTTCTTCGGCAGCCTTATCCTGGGCCCCGTCAGTGACCTCATCGGCCGACAGCGTGTATACGTGATCAATTTCGCACTGATCGCTGTGGTCTCCGCGCTTCAGTTCTGGGCACCGAACATCGAGACTCTCATTGTCCTGCGCCTCATCATCGGATTCGGACTTGGTGCCGACTACGCAGTAGGGCCCACACTGCTTTCCGAATTCGCTCCGAGAAAACAGCGGGGGTTCATGCTGGCGTCGTTGACCGTTCTGTGGACCGTTGGCTATGTAGTGGCCAACGTCATGGGGGCCTACATCGATTTCGGACCCGACACGTGGCGCTGGCTCCTTGCCAGCGGCGCCCTCCCCGCACTCCTCGTACTTATCGTCCGCATCGGAACTCCGGAGTCACCGGGGTGGCTGATCAGTCGCGGGCGGGTGGACGAGGCACGGGCCATCGTGCGCAGGTATCTCAACGCAGACCTAAATTCAACCGAATACGACGTCGAATCCCATCCGTTGCGTTATCGTGAACTTTTCGGCCCAGGAATGCGCAAGAGAACCGCCTTCGGGATCATATTCTTCGGCGCTCTGGTGCTCCCGTATTTCGCGATATACACCTTCGTTCCGACGATACTGAATAGCCTGAAAATCGAAGACTACGATCTTCAGAATCTGATAATCAACTTGTTCCTTCTAGCCGGCGGTATAGTCGGTCTCTGGTACATTCAGAAAATGTCACGCCGGACATTCACCATCTGGACGTTCATCATTCTAATTACATCCCTGGTCGCTTTAGGCGTCCTGGGCGACACGTCGCCCCTCGTAGTGATGATTCCGTTCGTTATCTACACGTTCGTGATGTCGGCGGGCTCAAACATTACACAAGTGTATCCGCCAGAGTTGTACCCCACCCGGCTGCGCGCTTCCGGAGTCGGTTTGCTCAATGCGGCGAGCCGGATCGCGGCCGCAATCGGCACCTTTGTCCTGCCTTTGACACTCGACGCGTGGGGCATTCCCGGATCGATGTTCTGGCTGGCCGGAGTGCTCCTGGTGGGTCTGATCGTAACCGTCCTGTGGGCGCCCGAAACAAAAACAGAACACCTCGTTTAGATCACGAAGTTCGAATCATTGAAGAACGAGAAATTACCATCAGCAGCTTTGAATCTCGGATCTCATAAACACGCTACAGATCAAAAAGAAACCAAAAACATAACCTCAGGCAACGAATGCTGGTCATGAGGCAACTGCTAAACAAAGGAAATATCTTGAACCTTGCAGATGCGCGACAGGTAATCGCCGCGGCGGAAAAACGGGCCGAACAAATTGGTCAGCCCATGAACATCGCTGTCGTTGATGCCGGCGGAAACCTGGTTACACATGTGCGGATGGACAATGCGTGGCTTGGAAGCGTCGACATCGCGATCAACAAAGCCTTCACCGCCCGGGCCTTCGACATCCAGACCAAAGACCTGGGCGATAACGCTCAGCCCCAGGAACAGTTCTTCGGCATCCACGCGAGCAATCAGGGTCGGATCATCATCTTCGCCGGTGGCATACCCGTGCGCCGCGCCGGTCGCATCGTCGGCGCCATCGGCGTAAGCGGAGGATCCGGCGACCAGGATCAGCACGTGGCTGAAGCCGGGGTTTCCGGGCTCGAAGGCTGACCTTCACGTTCGACCACGGTCAGGGGGTACCCCCAGGGTACCCCCTGACTGCATCCAGTGGGCCCCCTCCCAGCCACTACAGGGTCGTTGGCGCTGACTATTTCCGAACCGACTCCCGTTCCCGCCAAGGTAACGACGGAAGGACCAGCTTTGATTGAAATCGATGGCAAAACTTTAGACCTAAATCACATCGCAGCCGTAGCACGCGGCGGTGTTCAGATCGCAATCGCACCGTCAGCGCGGGTACGGATGCAGGAATCACAGCGGGCAGCAGCAGCAACCGCATCCGCACGTCCTTTCTACGGACGCTCAACCGGAGTCGGCGCCAACCGTTCGATCCCACTGGACCAGACTGCCGAAAGCACCAAAAATCACGGGCTCAATCTCCTGCGAAGTCACGCGGTGGATGCCGGGAGAACTCTTGAACCAGAGGTTGTTCGGGCAATGCTGGTGGTCAGGCTATCCCAGCTTGCTGCCGGATATTCAGGCATCGATCCTGGCGTCGCGGACGCTCTGGTGGCAATGATCAATGCAGATTCTCTGCCCGAAGTGCGGGAATTCGGTGGCATAGGAACCGGGGATTTACCGGCACTGGCCGGGACAGCGTTGACGCTCATGGGCGAACGGAAAACCGCGAACTGTTCCGAGATCCCATCCTTAATAGAGAGCTGGGCAGTCGAAAACGCGCTGCCCTTCCTCAGCTCCAACGCACTCACGATCGGGCAGGCGACTCTGGCGTATCTTAAGTTGGCGACGGTATTCGAGAATCTGCGGTCCGTCAGCGCCCTGTCTTTTGTGGCCCTGTCCGGAAACCCCGAGGCATTCAGTGAGGAAGTCGGTCGAGCTGCGGATTCTGTCGAAATAACGGAGGCGGCCCGCTCGTTGAGAGCACTCGTTGAAGGCCATGGACGTCCTGCCCGGATTCAAGATCCATATTGCCTGCGCACCTTGCCACTGGTGATTGGCTCCGTTTCCGAGGACCTCAATGCATTAAAGGCAACTCTTGAGCATCTGGTGGTCGCCGGACAGGAAAATCCGTTGGTCTATGGATCCGTTGCGGACGGGACAAACGACGTCGCTCATCACGGTCTCTTCGAGATGACCATCCTGACCAAGAGAGTCGACGCTGTCCAGCTCGCCCTTGGCGCAGCGTGCGCCACGGTCATTCGACGAATCAGCCTGTTATGCGACCCGGAATACACGAACCTCAACAGGTTCCTGGCCGGTGACGACAAAGGACAATCAGGCGTCATGATGCTGGAATTTGTCGCGGCAGCGGCAGCGGCCACGATCCGCGCGGGTGCCCCCGCGAGCCAACAAACTATCGCAGTGTCCCTTGGTGCCGAAGATGATGCGAGTTTCGCTCCCGTGGCCACATCCCGACTTGAATCAACTATCCGTGCCATGACAACACTCGTGGCCATCGAATTCATTTGCTCCTCCCGTGCTCTTCGACTGCAGGACAGATCACCAGAGGAATTTACTAACCCCACGTTCCGAAAGATGCTGGAAGCGGGCTTCTCCCTTCCAGCAGCCTTCCAGGACAGAGATCTCCGACCCGACATCGACGCAGCAAGCCGCCTGGTTCTCAGTCCGGTCAAACATCTGGTGCCTGCGCATTCAGCAGCTACCACCGCCGTATCAGTCAGCGCCCACCAAAACCGGCCGTCGGTGGCCCGTTTTCTCTCCTGAGATCACCGGCTTGAGTGCCGGAAATTGCGGATAGATACACTAAACCATTCCCCGCGGCTCGTTGTGCGCGGGGAAGGGTCCTCACCGGAGCCAATCGAACCGTTTGTGCCTTCCAACGTTTACTTATCTGCTGTCCGCCCAGATTGGCTCTTGCGCAAGGTATCAAGACCCGGAATTCGGTCAGAAAATATTCGTTTGTCCATTGAACATCGAAGGACCCATATGTCTCGCTCCGTCCCGGAGCCGGTCATCACACTCACAGTCAACAGCCGTGCAGACATCGAGAAGCAGCTTGACGCGGCCGCCGCGGCCGCCGGGCGGTTGGCCACACGCGACCGCCGTCAGGGAATTCTCGTGACCCGCCACGAGATAAATAGCGGTAGTCCGGCTCGGCATCCCGGTACCGGTGTTCTCCTCCTAGCTGGCCTAATATGACGGCCTGCGCCGCAAGCGACTCCCGGCCGCCGTGATCCAGGGCCAGCGTGACATCTTCGGCGCCCACACCTACGGCCGCATCGATACCGAAGGCACGTTCCACACCCTCTGGGGCGAGGACAAGTCCGAGATCGAGGCTGTGGACGCCCTTTAGCAGAAGAACTGGGCCCTTTACAGTCCCGGCTGGAGAAATCTCCGAGGCAGTATCCAGGCGCCTGAAGAGACCCAATTAACTTACTTGTCGAAATTACGGGAGCGGACGTGCCTCATCGGGAGGCACTCCCGATGCGTCCCACGGTATACGGCCGCCTCCGGTCGGCATTGAAGAAGAGGACACACATGCCAGTCACGACTGCCGCTGTCGGCGGCTTCGCGGTTCGGGACCAGAGACTAGACTCGAAAGTGCCTGCAGCAGAAAACACTCTTCGGATTCTCAAACTTCTGGCCTCCAGAAGGGGCCCGATGCCCGCAGCGAGCATCGCCCGGGCCCTGGGAGTTCCTCGGTCGAGCGTCTACGATCTGCTCGGCGTGATGGAAGCTAACGGCTTCGTGCTCCACCTGCCCGAGGAACAGCGGTATGGCCTGGGGATCCGCGCCTTCGAAGTCAGTTCCGCCTATTCACTCCAGGAACCCCTGTCCCGGCTGGGCCGGCCGATGCTCGCCTCGCTCGTGGACGTGATCGGCGAAAGCGCCCACCTGGCCGTGCTGCATGGCCGTGACGTGCTTTACATCGTCGAGGAGCGGGCCAAGAACCGCCCGTCCCTCGTGACCGACGTCGGTGTCCGGCTGCCCAGCCACCTCACCGCCAGCGGGAGCGCCATACTTGCCGCCGTACCCAAGTCCCAGGTCCGAGCGCTCTACCCCAACCCCGCCGCCTTCACCGCACGGCACGAGGTGGAGGGAGCAATCATGAAGTATTCCGTACTGTCCTCGCACCTGGACCAGGTCCGGCAGCGCGGCTACGCCACCGAACACGGCGAGGTGACGCCCGGCTTCGGATCGATCGCCGCCGCAGTCACAGACCACGTGGGATGGCCGACGGCCGCCGTCGCCGTGACCTTCCTCGAGGACAAGCTGCCCCCGGAGCAGTGGCCCGTCCTGGCCGCCCGGGTGCAGAAGATCGCGGACGAACTCTCTATCCGGATCCACGGCCGCCCCGGTTCAGGCTAGCCGTCCGGCCCAACAGCGGACCCCTGTGCCCGCGATCCGAATTTCGAAATGAACCCCTGACACACGAAGGATCCCCCCGTCAAACACGCCGATTCCACCACCATACCCGCCAGGTCCAAGCAACCCTCAACACCCGGCACAGCCACGGGACGCCCGAGGGAAACCGGGCCGCGCCTGCCCATGAACAACCTTGCCCCGGAGGTCGCCCACCGCCGGGAACGCCTCCTCGGCGATGTGCCGGAACGGGCGTCATCCGCCACATCGCGGCCGGCAATGACCGCACGCTCGAAGTCGCCGGGGAACACGACATCCGCGCCTCCAGGACGAAAATTTCGCAGGCGGTCGCTATATGAGGCAGCTTTCGGGAAAAGACGCGCCGGCCGTCGTGGGGACGACAGCGGCGGACACCGAAACAGCAAATCGAGCTTCCATCCGTGGCGGTTCCACCTCCGTTGGAATGCCGTCGGCAGCGACCGCTGCGTTCGAGTGCCCAGCCGACTGCTACTACCGCACCGGTGCAGAAACCGACTAATCCTTCACATCTCCGGCAATCATCACGCCCCAGCGACGACATGGCCGAAATCTCCATCCAGAAAGCGCAGCAATGAAAGAAGAAACCAATTCCGCACCCGGCTCCTCAAGAATTGACGTCGCGATTAGTGGCATCCACCTGCTCGACCAGGCTCTCAACAGCGCCGAAACCTCTCTGATGCCGCACGCACGTCGGCAGAGGACCGGAATTCTGATCTCCCGGCAGGGCCCCGGCCAGTACATCGTCGAAACAAGCGCAGCCGTTCCATACGGGCTGACTTACCAAAGAGCGCTGTAACGCCCGGCGCATCGGGTCCGGCCGGGCGGTCGTCGCAGCGGTTCTGGCCGCCTTCGCCCTCGCACTCACCCGGCAGCGCCTTCCTCGCGGCACGCAGTGGTCGCCGCCGGGATCGTCGTCGGCTTCCCGCTACTTACGTGCAGTTCTCCGCGGGCGCACCGGCACCCTTCTGGGTCATCACAGCCGTGGGTGCACTGGCAGCCATAGTTTTCGCCTCAGCCCAATCCGGTAGCTTCGGACAGCTGCACTGGGCGGATCTGCTCCTCGGCGCTGTTGTGTCCGCGGCCGTCGGTTACGCGGAAGGCGGCCTGCTGACACGCAAGCTGGGCGCGTGGCAGCCTCGGGGTTTGAGGACCAATGCTCGGGAAAGTCACGCTAAGCCGATCTCCAGTGGTAAGGGACTGCTTCAGAAACAGGAGCCGTGGCAGTTTTGCAGGTTCCGGCCCTGCCGTCACTGAATTTCGACTGTCCTGTCCGGGCACTACACCTAATGTGTGCCGATCCTGTCCCTGGCGCGGGTGCGCAGGATGCCGGCCGCCTTGACCCTCAGGCGTGTGGATGGCACTGCCACGTAGTTGAGCTGGACTTCGGAGATCTGCACGATGCGCACCTCGGCGGCGTCGGCGCCTGCCGCGATGGCCTGGACAATCGCGGCCTCGGTGGCTTGCTCGATGGCTTCACGGCGTTGTGCCGTGGGCGTTACCAGTTCGGCCTGGCCGCTCACGAGTGCGATCGCGGCCCCGGCAGCATTCGCGACCGATGCGTGGTCCGGTCGAAGCACCGTCTTGTTGCCGATCCTGGCGGGGACCAGTTCGGCCGCGCCGCCCACGGCGATGATCGGTGCAGCCGCCGTTCGTCCCACCGAGTAGCCGGCGAGTGATTCATCGAAGCGGCCGAGCGCATCGGAAAACCGGTCGCGGTGGACATCGCCAAACCGGCACGGTACCGGTGTGGTCCAGCGGCCCTCGGCCACAACGGCATCGGTGAGGGCTGGCACCTCGCCGCCGAAGCTGAGGGCCAGGTCGCGGATGCGGCATCCGACCGAGTCGGGGCAGTGCCCGTGTGGGTGGAGGATGGTGCCGCCGCCGAAGGGCAGTGCGGTGACGTCCGGCATCGGGAAGTTGGTCTGTACGTCGCCAATGACCGATCCTGCCGCCGACTCCCATGCGAAGCCGTCCACCAGCACGCCCAGATCTGTGGTGGGTTCCGCCGACGTCGATGACGATTGCGTCGTCCAGCCCGGTCAGCAGGGCAGCGCCGCGGATGGAGTTCGACGGTCCCGAGCCGACGGTGAGTACGGGGAAGCGTTTTGCGTACTCGCCGGTCATCAGGGAGCCGTCGTTTTGTGCGAGGAAGGTATCCACCATGAGTCCGCGCTCCCTGACGGCGGTTTTCAGTGCTTCAACAACGCCATTGGCGGTGGTGTGGAGTGCGGCATTGAGGACGGTCGCGTTTTCGCGTTCGATCAGGCCGAGTGTGCCGACCTCGTGGCTCAGTGATACCGGCACCGGTCCCAGGTGGTTGCGGATGAGGTCGGCGACTTCTCGTTCCTGGTCCGGCGAGGATGGGCTGAACACCCCGGCCACGGCAAAGGTTGCCGCTGTTCCGGCAATGCGGTCCAGGAACCGCCGGAGACCGTCGAGGTCCAGGGGGGCGATGGGGTGGCCGTCGGGGAGGTGTGCGCCGTCGAGTTCGACGACCCCGGCTATGCTTGCCTTCCGGAGTGCGGACGGCCAGCCGGAGAGTGGGGGGACGGCGGATGCAGCTGACCGCCCCAGCCTGATGACGCCGACCCGGTCCAGGCCCCGGCGCTCAACGACGGCGTTGGTGGCGTGGGTGGTGCCGAGCATGAGTGCGCTCACGCGGCCGGTCTGATCGCCCAGAGCGTCCACTACGGCGTCCAATGCGTACCGGATCCCGACGGAGACGTCGGTTGTTGTCGGTCGTTTGAAGGCGAAGAGGATGGTGTTTCGCTCGTCGATGACGGCCGCATCGGTGTTGGTTCCGCCCACGTCAAAGCCGATGCGCAGCGGGCTGTCGTTGGTGGGGTCAAGCATTGAGTGCCTCCAGGGGGACGTAGGGGTGGTCGAATCCGAATGCGGCCGGGCCGGCGATCGCGAGTCCGCGCTCGGTGCGCCAGATCGGATCACAGGGCCATGCGAGCACGGTCACTCGCTGGCCGAAGCGGATCGATTCGGTGGCGATGGGGTGCCCGGTGGCGGAGTCGAAGACTGTGATCAGATCCGGAACGCCGGCGAGGGTGCGGCCGTTTTCTTCCGCGAGCAGGTTTTCGTTCTGCAGTCGAACCGTGACGGTGCGGCCCCGGTCCTCGGCCGGCCCGCACTCGGTTTGCCTCCGCGGCGCACGGCCGCGGCGGCCACCGAGGCGCCGTTGGCACGGATGCTCCCCGGTCACCGGCCGGAGATGCCAAAGAAGGCAGAAGCCAAAGACACCGAAACAGCGAATATGACGGTGAGTATCCCCGCGGCGCTGCGGAACAGGGCGCGGGCCGCGTACCGGGCGACCAGCTACGCCGAAGGGGATAACACCTGGAGCCACTTCGTTGCAAAGGCGATCGAAGCAGAGACGACCCGCCGAGAAGCCGAGCACAACGAGGGCGAGATGTACCCTTCCTGGGGGGAGAAACTTCCAGGTGGCCGGCGGCTCAAGGACAGCTGAAGAGCATGCCCGATCTGGCCCGGGCAACGCCGCAGGCCGGCCGTGGGGCGCCCTGCGCGGGTGAACTTTGCGTGCAGGGCCACGGAGAGGACTCCATTCGATAGCAAAACCCGGGCGGTAAAGCGTTCTTCGTAGAAGCCCGCCCATCCCCCCTTGGCGGGCTTCTTCACCGGTCAGGCGACGGCCGGCTCCGTGCCGGGGCTCTCCGTGGGGGTCAGGGCCTGGGGGCGGGTGATTTCAAGTTCGGCCATGTCCAGCAGCCGGCGGCCGCCGGTGAGCATGTCCATGATCCAGAAAAGCCCGTGGTCGGGGACCGTCTCGGTCACCTTCCCATGGTGCACCAGGGAGCCGTTGTAGAAGGCCTTGATGTCATCTCCGGGCGCGAGCTCACGGCAGGAACTGACGATTGTCGTTTTGTTGAGTGTCATGATCGGGTCCTTTCCGAAGAATCCCTTGGTCATAGGGTGAACGCCCCAGGTTGCCTCCACGTTTTCAGCGCATGATTTTCTACACGGCGATGACCCCGCGCTGAGCGTCACGCTGGTTTAGCAGTTACACGGTCAGCATGTCCTCCATATAGGTCACTAAGGTCCGCACCGTGCAGCCGGTTCCCTGTTCCGGCGTGTACCCGTATGGGCTGCCGTTGTTGAAGGATGGACCGGCGATATCCAAGTGTGCCCACGGTATCTGTGCGCCTTCGGCGTCGTTGCCCACGAACTCGCGTAGGAACACGGCCGCCGTCATCATGTCGCCGTTGGGTTCGCCGATGTTGGCGAGGTCGGCCACCTGGGAGTCAATGCCGGAGCGTAGTTCTTCGGGCAGCGGCATCGGCCAGACGAGCTCGCCCGCACGGTCGGCCGAGGACTTTAGGGCAGCGGTGACACTGTCCGAGCCCATGACACCGGCCGTGCGGGTGCCCAGGGCGATGAGCTGGGCTCCCGTGAGGGTGGCGACGTCGATGATCGTGTCCGGTTTCTGACGGCTGGCCGCGACCAGGCCATCGGCGAGGACCAGGCGCCCCTCGGCATCGGTGTCGAGCACCTCGACGGTCTTGCCGCCGTAGACGGTCAGTACATCTGCGGGCCGCAGGGCGGCGCCGGAGGGCATGTTCTCCGCGATGCACAACCAGGCGGTGGCCTTGATGGGCAGGCCAAGGGCCGCAACGGCCAGCACGGTGTTAAGGACGACGGCAGCGCCAGCCATATCGCTTTTCATTTCACCCATGCCGAGCGCCGGCTTGATGGAGATTCCGCCCGTGTCAAACGTGATGCCTTTGCCCACGAGGGCGATAGACTTGGTGGCCTTCGTCGGGGAGTATTCCACCTTGACCAGACGAGGTTGGCGGGAAGAGCCCCTGCCGACGCCAAGAATGCCGCCGAAGCCTTCTTTTTCAAGACGTGTCTCGTCCCACACGGTGATGGTGACCGGAAGGCCCTCGGCGAGTTCTTTGGCCGCTTCGGCGAAGGACTCCGGGTAGAGGTGGTTCGGCGGCTGGTTGACCAGCGTTCGGGTAGCGTTGACGGCCCTGCCGATCAGAGCCGCGCGGTCCAGAACAGCTTGCGCGTCCCTCGCCTGAACGTCGGTGCATATAAGGGCCCTGGCGACCGGATCCTTCAGGCCTTCGGTGCTGGAGCGGTGTCCCGTATAGGAGTAGGCGCCCATGGCGGCGCCTTCGGCCACTGCTCCGACGTCGGCAAGGGAAGCCGTCGGAAGGGCCAGGGTCACGGAGGGGAGCCCGGCGAGTTGCCGGATAGCCGAACCGGCCGTTCGGCGCAGCGTCTCTTCACTGAGAGCGCCGCCGGAAAGCCTGCCGGCGCCCGCAAGGACCAGAACCGCTGCCCCGGTTTCCGGCAGGCCCGGCAGGCGATGAGCCTGATCGTTGGCTCCCGTGACACCGAGGTGCCGCAGCGAGAGGGCCAAGGTCCCCGCAGCTTCAGCGCTCAGCGGATTGGCCAGCAAGATGGGTCCTTCCGGACCTTGGGCGACGCCAATGACGAGCGCGTCACTGGGGGAATTTTCCAGATCCTTGGCGATGACTCCGAGGGTGATGCCGGTAGTCCTAAACATGCGGATCAGTCTCCGGTACGGTGCAGTAAATGCATTCGGCGCCACGTTCGGCCTCGCACTGGCCCCGCTCCTGTGTCAGGCCGTAGGGCACCTCCGCACTCACGGCCACGGCAAAAGTTGCTGGCCCGTGGCGGGTGACGAGGACGCCGTGCTTGCCGGCACGTATCGCCTGGTTGCGGGCGGCCTCTTCGGCGGCGTTCAGGCCTTGCTCGATGGTGACCGGCCGGTCGCCCGTGACAAGAAAGATGCATCCGGTTTCGATGGATGTGATCATCGGGCTGTTCCAGTCCTTGGCTCACGGCAGGTGCCGGTTGCTTCGTGAACGACAGGACCTTGCTGCTCAGTGGCTGTGGCCTTCAATAGTGGTTCGGGGTGATTGTTAGGATGCGGCATAAAGCAGGGTTCCTGTTTTCAATGCGCCGGCGGCTTTGACGCGGATCCGGGTCGACGGTTCGGACGCGTAAGCCAGGGGCACTTCTATGACCTGGACAATTTGCACGGAATCCGGGTCGGCGCCGGCGTCGATTGCACGGACGGTGGCTTTCTCCTGGGCTTCCTCCAGCGCGTCGCGGCGCCTCGACGTCGGTGCGATGGTCTCGTATTGTCCGCTTGCCAGGGCGATGGCTGCCCCGACGGCATTGGCAACTCCGGAGTTTTCCGGGCGGATGGTGTCGTACTTCCCGGAGATGCGGTCCGCGATCAGAGCCGCTCCGCCCCCGACCACAATCAGGGGCTGCTCTTTGCCGGCTGAGAGCGACGCGACGGACTCGGCCACGGCGTCATCGAAGATGCTCAGTGCCGCAGCGAAGTCCACGTCGTTGACATTGCCGGTGCGCCATTTGTTTGGGGGGAGTGCAGGGTCTACCTCCCAGCGGCCGCAGGCAATTGCCGCATCCGACAGAGTGGCAGTGGCGCCGCCGAAGCACAGGGATTCCTCCCGTATCCGGTAGCCGACGGACCGCGGGCCCACAGTTCCTCCTGTCAGAACTGAACCTCCTCCCATGGCGAGGGCGATGACGTCGGGCATTGGGAAGTTGGTTTGCACTCCGCCGATGACGGAACCGGCGACGGATTCCCTCGCGAAGCCATCGACGAGGACACCGAAGTCTGTTGTGGTGCCTCCGACGTCCGCGACGATGGCGTTTGTTGTGCCTGAGAGCAGCGCCGCCCCGCGGATTGAGTTGGAGGGGCCCGAACCTACCGTGAGAATCGGGAATCGTGCGGCGAAGTCCGCGCTCATGAGAGTTCCGTCGTTCTGGGCCAGATAGGCGGTGGCGTCGAGTCCATGCCGGGCGATGGCCGCAGCCAATGCCCCGGTGATTCCTGCGGCGGTTTCGTGAAGGGCAGCATTTAGGACTGTCGCGTTTTCCCGCTCCAAAAGGCTCAGATTTCCTACCTCATGGCTAAGTGAAACCGGCATGAGGTGGCCGAGTTCGGCCCGCACAATTTCAGCCACTTCAAGTTCCTGATCAGGAAACATCGGGCTGAAGAGTCCTGTGATGGCGACCGCATCGATCTGTCCCGCCATCGATTTCAGGAACTCTTTCAGACGGTATTTGTTGAGAGGCTCGAACGGGTGACCGTCGATCAGTGAACCGCCCTCAAGCTGAATGTGACCGCCGACAGCAGCCTCTTGCAGATCGCGGGGCCAGGAAGAGAGCGGCGGCACGGCCGAAGCGGCCTTCCTGCCCAAACGGATCACTCCGACCTTGTTCAGTCCGTGTCTTTCTGTCACGGCGTTGGTGGCGTGCGTCGTTCCGAGCATGAGTTTTGAAACGAAGCGCCTGCGCGGGCCGAGGGCGGTCAGTACCGTTTCCAGGGCCTGGCTGATGCCGGTGGTGACGTCGCGTGTCGTGGCCACCTTGGTTGAACAGATGATCTCGTTGCTGGTGTCCAGTACGACGGCGTCGGTGTTGGTCCCTCCGACGTCCATTCCGATCCGAAGGTCATCCGCTCTATCGAATGGAATCTGCATGTTGCTCCTCAACGGGTGTAAAGCTGTGTTTGTAGCCGAATGCCGCCGGGCCGGCTGTCGCGAGCCCTGCGGCCGTTCGCCATACCGGGTCACTGGGCCATGCCAGGACCGTGATCCGTTGTCCGTACCGTAGCGATTCGGTGGCAATCGGCATCGACGTCGCCGTGTCAAAAATTGTGATGAGATCCGGGACGCTGGCCAGCAGTGCCGGGCCTTCGATCGCCAGCAGGTATTCATTCTGGACTTGGACTTCGATGCGCCGTCCGTGGTCGTTCCCCAGGCCTTCCACCGTTATGGTTCCCCGGATGAACCCGTCGCGCGTGGTCCGGTCCACATCGACGATTTTTCCGGAAATGAGCGCGACGGCACTGAGCTCTGCGATGAGCTCGGTGATTGGATCCTGGCTGTTCTGGACAATCCTTCCCAGGCTGAGAGCCTGGCTGACGGTGCCTTGGACCGTGGCGCGGGCTGCTTCCCCGGGTGTCATGAGGTAGTCCGCCATGACGGCATTGGCTCCCGATGCGATGCACACGGCCCGAGCCCATCGCTCAGACCATTCCGGGCTGACGGTGACAAGGCTGCCCACATTGCCGATCGCGTCTGTGAGGAACAGGGTCCCCGGTGAAATCCCGGCAACATTCATCGAAATCATTTGAAGTTCAGGAAACGCCCGTCCTATGCCATCGGCGTCAAGGAGCGGCAATCCCAGGCGGGATGCCCAGCCGACCGGAGATACTCCATTGGCTCCGCCGATCTCCGCCGCCATGACGGCGACGACTTTACGGCCCGTGGCCTTTTCCACTTCCTGGCGGAGTTGCGCCGGTTCATCGCCGCTTCCGAGTATTTCCATACCCGCGGTGGGGGCTCCAATGATGGACATCGGCATGACGATTCCGTCCGCGGGAAGGTCCGAGGGCCGCACCAGCGCCACGTTTCCGTATCGGCGGATTGAATCCTGCGCCGCAAGGACACTGGAGCCAACGTCACCGCCGCCGCCCGTGCCGAGAACAGCACATCCGATTCCCAGTGCTTCGATGTCATCGGGGCCGATCCATGTCCTTGTCATGCGCTGAGCCCTTGTTCGGAACGTGCCGCGGCACGGCTTTCAGAATTCCTGGTGATGGGCCACAGAACGATGTAGCAAACGGCCGACACGATCGGGCCAAGGAAGGCCGAAAGGTCCGCCCCCCGAGCAGCCCGGACACCGGGCCCTGGTAGGTCGAGGTGTGGACGCACAGGAGATTGACCACAGAGCCCAGGCCAAAGGAGACAACCCCGTTGACACTCCATCCGCCCCAGTACCAGTGCCGGCCTTGGGGGTTCTCCTTGTGAAGTTCCGCGCCGTCGTACCGGTTTTTCCTGAGCAGGATGTCAGCAACGTAAATGGCCATGGACGGGGCAAGAACAACCACAGTGAGTTCAAGGGTCTGGGACAGTGATCCCAGAAAATCGTTATTGAAGATCGCATACGCGGCCAGTGCGCAGCTGATCAGTCCGTCCAGGAATACGGTCCGCGCCCTGGACATTCTGATACCCAGGGATTGCAGGCAGAGTCCAGAAGAATAGGCTGTCAGAATGTTGCTCGTCATCGAGCTGAACATGATGACCAGAAGCAGGATGGGGTAGAACCACGCCGGAAGGATCGCCTCCAGCGAGGACTGGGCATCCTGCATATCGATGCTCGTCCCGGCGATGACGCCAAGGACGCCGATGAGGAACGAGGGAAGGAATCCGCCCAGTCCTGTCCAGACCAGAACCTTCTTTGCGCTCACTGTCCGCGGCAGGTAGCGCGCGTAGTCGGCCCCTGTCGCCCAGGACAAAGGAATCGCGGCGGTAATGGATATCCCCAGCAGCACCGCAACAAGCAACTCGTTGCCCTGCAGCGCAGTTTCCGGCTGATAGTCGAAGTTCGCATGGCCGATGACAAAGGAACCCAAAACAGCCATAGCCACGGCCAGGACGATCGAAAAAATCGGGCTGAGCCGGGCAATAGTTGCATGCCCGTAAATGCTGACCGTAAAGGTCACAACGGCGGTAACAAGCAAAATCGCGATCTTGACAGGGACGGAGACTTCAACGCCCAACCGTTCAGCCAGCGCGAATCCAGCCAGCGAACCGATGGCAAGGTTGATGAACTCATAGCAGATCGCCACGAGCCAGCCAACACCGGCGCTCAACGGCCGGTTGCCGCGGATCCCGAACATCGCCCGGGTCACCACCACGCTCGGCGTGCCGGACACCGGACCGCTGATCGCCAGCAATCCGACGCCAACCCAGTACAGATTGCCGACGAAGAGAACAATCACGGACTGCCACAAAGACAAACCCAGCAGGATGACCGCTCCGCCGAGGGTGAAGTACAGGTAGGCGATATTCGCCGCAAACCATACCCAAAACAACTCCCGGGGGCGCCCGTGACGCTCCGCTTCAGGGATCTGGTCGATCCCTCGGGACTCAACTTTGCCAACAACGTCGACGGCATGGTTGCCGCCATGTTCCGCCGGCATGGCTATCACCGCTTGATCCTCGAACATCGAGTCCTCCCGTCCCTTGTTGGCCGGTTGGCCAATATTTGTTTTAAATGTATTCCACCTCACAGTGCGAGGTCAAGACATAATTGGCCGGAAGGCCAATTATGAATCAGAAGTGGCTAGACTATGGTCATGAGCGCATCTCCAAAACGACGGAAAGCACCTGCCGAGCGGCGTCAGGAAATCCTGGAGGCCGCGGCCGGCATTGCTCTGACGAGTGGCCTGGAAGCAGTGACAAAGAGGGAGGTGGCCGACAGGCTGGGCTGCGCTCCCGGACTCGTCCACCACTATTTCGCCACGGTCGACGACCTTGCGGCCGAGGGCTTCACCTGGGCGATGATGACCGAGCAGGACTCAACCTTTCAAAATGTCGCCGCCAGCCCAACCGCCATGGAGGGAATGCGCCGGCTCCTTGGCCAGTGGTTCGATGAAAATGCGACCGATCATGGGATGTTGTGGCTGGACGCCTGGAGCCAGGCTCGCCGGAAAGACGGCATCCGTCAGGCGGTGGACAATGTCATGAGGGACGGCCACATCAGGGTCGTTGAACTGATCGTCCGCGGAGAACGTGAAGGAACCTTCAACGTCGTCGACCCTGACGAAGTAGCTTGGACCATCCTGACGCTTCTGGACGGCGTCATTGTTCATTCGTCCCTCCAGGTAAACCGCGGGCTAATCGACGTGGTCGGGACACTCACAGCGCTGGCCGAGGCACAATTGGGCTTGGCGCCTGGAAGCCTCTCGCCGGCACGACACACCACGGAAGCCGACGTGTCCGAGCCTTCCCCTCCGGGGGATTCGCAAGGTACCACCAGCACAGCACATTCTGCTCCTGCCGATTCGCGCTTCGTTCCCAGCTGAACAACGCCGGCAACTCGCAGAACGCAACGACGAGCTCGACCCCGCACGTGTCATTTTTCAGAAGTCGTCTGCGCCGTTTCATGCGGCAGACCTGCCCCGGCGTAAAGAAGTTCTGACAAGCCGACCTCAACAGTCCTCTGCCTGACCTTTGCCCAGCGTGAGGAGATCGCGGTGATGCGCGCCCAGGGATACTCGCTGCGCCGGATCGGGGCGGTGATCGGCCGATCTGCCTCGACGGTGTCCAGGGAGCTTCGGCGCAATTCGGTGGCCGGGTTGCCCTACCGGGCGACATCGGCTCACGCGCTGGCGTATGAGCGGGCTTCGCGGCCGAAACCGGCGAAACTGCACACGAACACGGTGTTGCGTGCGAAGGTGGAAGAGGACCTGAAAAAGAAGTACTCGCCTGAGCAGATCGCAGGACGCCTGCGGGTTGAGTTTCCCGATGAGCCGGAGATGCGGGTGTCACCTGAGACCATTTACCAGTCTCTCTACGTTCAGTCCCGCGGAGTGCTGAACCGCGATCTGGCCGCGTGTTTGCGCACCGGACGGGCGCTCAGGCAGCCCTGCAGGAAAGCCGGCCAGCGGAAGAACCGGATCCCGGGGATGATCAATATCTCCGAACGTCCCCCCGAGGTTCAGGACCGTGCGGTGCCAGGGCACGGGGAGGGCGACCTCATCATCGGCAAAGGCAACCAGTCCGCGATCGGGACCCTCGTGGAGAGAACCACCAACTACACGATGCTCGTTCACCTGCCGGACGGGTACAAAGCAGAACAAATGCGTGACGCCCTGGCAGCCAAGATCAAGACGCTCCCCGAGGCGCTGAGGCATTCCCTCACCTGGGACCAAGGCATCGAAATGCAGGACTGGAAAACCGTGAAGATCGACGCCGGCATCGACATCTACTTCTGCGATCCGCACTCACCCTGGCAGCGGGGCATCAACGAAAACACGAATGGCCTGCTGCGTCAGTACTTCCCGAACGGCACGGACCTGCGCATCCACAGCGCCGAAGACCTCGACTGGGTCGCACAGGAACTCAACGACCGGCCACGCAAAAGACTAGAGTTCAGAAAACCGATCGAATTGATCGAAGGACTCCTGTTGCAATGACCGCCTGAATCCGCCGTACGATTTTTTCCGTTTTCTGAAGCGGCCCCCTTATGCCGATAGTGGCCAGGCCGGATAGCGCGACTGCCTGCCCGCATGGTGTGCGGACAGGCAGTCTGTCCTGGCTGGTGTATCGGTTCCTCTCAGCCCCTTCTATCGGGACCGGGATCGCCGGGGTCGTTCTGCGGGTCAGGGGCGGAAGAGCTCCTCGAAGGTGCCCGATGTGGTGGGCGAGCAGGTGTTGGCCAGGCAGCCCAGGTGCCACAGGTGCTCGATGGTGGAGAGCAGGGTGTAGTGGTCCGACACCTTGTTCGTTGTCTTGTGCGGGCCGTCAGCGGAGTTGATCACGATCATCGGTGCGTGCCCGCCGCCGAGGACGGCCCCGTTCTGCCCGACCGGGCTGCCGGGGCCGCCAGAGGATCCGGAGTAGTCGTTCTCGTCCCAGGCGAGGACGATGCTGGACTTGGTCGTCTTCCACGTGGGGGAGTCCATGATCTGGTGGACGGTCTGCTTGACGTAGGTGTCGCCGAGCTGGATCGCGCCGTGGTCGGGGCCGGAGTCGGGGTAGCCGCACTGTGGCAGGTTGATGAGGGCGGCCCCGGAGGGGGAGATTCCGTGCATGTCGTGGCACTGGTTAGGGCTGATCCAGACGAAGTTCGGCACGTTGCCGCTGGCCAGGTCGGTCTTCAGGTTGTTCTCCAGGGGCACAATGTTTTGCAGGCGCGGGCTGCCCGGGTAGTTGATGTCCGAGAAGTACATGAAGGGGTTGTGCTTCTGCGCGTACAGCTTCACTGTCGTCGAACCGATCGTAGGCGCGTATTCGACCTGGGAGCCGGCGCTCGGGAGGTTCTCCATGTACGCCTTCCAGCTCAGCCCCTTGTTCTCGAGCTGATCGACAATGGTTTGTCCGGAGAACATATGCGCAGTCGCGGAGGCACTGGCGACCTGCTTCGAAGTGAGGAGTCCGGTGGCCCCGGTGTCACTGGAGCCGGGAACAAACTCTTCGGGGGCGCACGCGACATTAGCGCCGGCTTTGCAGTCGTCCCAGATGCCCTGGGAGCTTCCCGAGATGGTTGCGAGGTAGTTCGGGAGGCTGGGGTGGGTGACGCCGTGGTAGTTCGCCGCGGTGTTGTAGCGCTGGGCGAGTGAATTGATGTAGGGCGCATCGGTGGTGTTGCCGATGACCTGGTCGTAGCCGTGGTTCTCCATCATGATGACGAAAACATGGTCAGGGCCGTTTGTCCCCTGCCCGGCCGCCTGGGCGACCGGGCCCGACGTCGTTTGCGCGTCCGCGGGTGCAGCCGCACCAAGGGCCGCGAATCCAGTGAACGCGACGGCGGCAGCAAGTGCCGCTGCTGCCACCGCTCGGTTTTTCAGCATATTGGGCATCGAATATGTCCTTTCGGGTTGCGCCCCGGACGGAACGACAGTTTCGTTGGTTGTACAGCAAGGTGAAGCTCAGGTGACGGACGGCGGAGCGAACGACAGCCTGCGGTCCCCGGCCCGGGCCGGCCTCTTATCGGCCCAGCTGTGGGTCGCTCGTGAGCGCGCGGCTGTTCTCGAGCCGGCCGGCCAGGACGCGGACGAGCTTCGGGTCGCCGGCGGAGGTGATCGTCAGGTCGTACCAGCCGCCCTGGGTCGGGATGACGACCGTCCGGGCCTGACCCGGGTTGAGCGAGAGCGTCTGGGAGCCTGCTCCGTACGCGTCCTTGAGCGTGAGGGCCATGCCCGCGGGTCCGGTGTTCTCGATCCGGAACTGTGCGTGCGGCGACTTTCCGTCAGCGGTCACTCTCACGCGGAGGTCTGCGGCCGCCGTCGTGCCGGCGAGGCGCCGGTACCAGCCGGCCGGGCCGTGCATGTGCACGTCGTACTCGGCGCCGAGCGCCCAGGTCGCGTCGAGCGAAGCCCTGGCTCCGATGGTGTATGAGTACGGAGCCTGCGGCAGGAGGTTGGAGCGGACCTGCACGTGCACACCGAGGGTGCCGCGGTTGGACCAGTGCGCGGCGAGCGTGCCGCCCGCAATGGTGGCCTCAACGCCGAGGGCGTAGCCCAGCGGACGGGACGGGCGCGTGCCTTTCTCCTGGGAGGGCATGCTGTTCACAGCCGGCGGCGTCGGAACGTAGTTCGGGTGGCGGTTGTGGTCCACCGGCTTGTACGCCGAGGTGTCGGGCAGGGCAGGGGCCGCACCGCCGGCGGCGGAGAAGTCGAAAGCGCTGGTGAGGTCGCCGCTGACCGCGCGGCGCCACGGCGTGATGTTCGGCGAGGCCACGCCGAAGCGGGCTTCGAGGAACCGGATGATCGATGTGTGGTCGAACGTCTCAGAACACACCCACCCGCCCATGCTCCACGGGGAGACGACAATCATCGGCACGCGCACACCCAGGCCGAAGTGTCCCGGGACGTCCTTGCTGCCGTAGAAGGTCGGTGTGCCGTCGTACCACTCGCCTGCGGTCGAGACCGTGGAAGCACCCGGGATCTGCGGGGTATTCGGGTGCGGCGGGACGATGTGGTCGAAGAATCCGTCGTTCTCGTCGTACATGAAGAACACGGCCGTCTTGCTCCAGACCTCCGGGTTGGACGTGAGGATGTCTAGGATGTTGGCCGCATACCAGGCACCGAAGTTCGGCGGCCAGTTGGAGTGCTCCGTGTACGCCTCCGGGGCCACGATGTAGGACACCTGCGGGAGCTTCCCCGAGGCGACGTCCTCGCGGAAGATGCTGAAGAGGTCATCTCCGGCCTTGGCGTTCGTGCCGGTACGCGCCTTCTCGTACAACGCAGTTCCAGGCTTCGCGTCCTGGTACTGCTTAAAGTACAGGAGCGGGGTGTCGCCGTAGTTGCCGATGTGCGCGTCGTTGGTCCATCCCCAGTAGCCTTTGGCGTCGAGTCCGTCGCCGATGTCCTGGTAGACCTTCCAGCTCACCCCGGCCTGCTCAAGCTCTTCGGGGTAGGTGCTCCACCAGTAGCCTTTCTCGTCGTTCCACAGGTCCGGGCCCCCGCCCTTGCGGTCCGGATCGTCACCGCCGGCGAACATGTAGTAGCGGTTCGGGTCCGTCGGGCCGAGCACCGAGCAGTGGTACTGGTCACATACGGTGAACACGTCCGCGAGGCCGAAATGGAACGGAATGTCCTGGCGCCCGTAAAAAGCCATGGTCGCGTCCGACTTCGCGGGCAGCCACCGGTCGTACTTGCCCGCGTTGAAGGCCTCGTGGGTCATTTTCCACGAGTGGTCGAGGTCTTCCATGAACTGCATGCCCAGGTTCGGCGCGTCCGGGTGGTAGGGGAGGACCTCACGCGTGCCGTTGTTCTGGTAGAAGGCGTCCTTGCCGCTGGGCAGGACCGCGGGGTGCGGGTCCGAGAACCCGCGCACACCCTTCAACGTGCCGAAATAGTGATCGAAGGCGCGGTTCTCCTGCATGAAGACCACCACATGCTCAACATCCTTGATCGAGCCGGTGGCCCGGTTGGCCGGGATCGAGGCGGCGCGTGCGACGCTTTGGCCGAGCATCTCGGCGATCGCGGTGCTCGCAGCACCAGCGCCCGCGAGCTGAAGAAAACGTCGACGATCGAGACCGGGCATGAACTGCTCCTCATACTTGATTACTGGCAAACCCCCGGCGCAGTGTTCCAGCACCAGGTAAAGCACAGGTATCGAAACGGCAAACTCTCGGTGACACGCCCACCCGGGGCGAGGAGCACAGGCCCCAACCAAGGTAGGCGGCTCGTTCCCGTGATGCCGTCTTGGTAGGTCGCTGCGACCTGATTGCCGGATCCCCGCCTACCAAGGACCGCACGACAATCAGAACCTCCTGTGGGAAAACGAGCGGTAAAAGTCGTCAGGACCCCAGCTCTTCGGTTGAGTGAATCCGGCGGATGAGGGTGAGGCCGGCACCTACCAGGACCCGGGCTCCGGCGGCCTGGACAAGCAGGACGATGAAGGCCAGGAATTGCCCTAGGAGCATGACGAACGCCACCCAATCGTGGTGGCGTACGTCAAGTGGAAGGCGAGCATCGAAGAGTCAGTCATATGCTCATGCCTGCAGGCCGGGGGGCCGGATGATGCGGCGCTGGGTGGCGGCGGCGATGGCTGCGGTGCGGTTGTCCACGCCGAGTTTGCCGTAGATGTGGCCCAGGTGGGTTTTCACGGTTGCCTCGGAGATGAAGATTTGTTTGGCGATGGCGCGGTTGGATAGCCCGGTGGCCAGCAATTCGAGCAGTTGGACTTCCCGCGGGGTGAGGGTGGGCGCGGGGTTGTTGATTCGGCCCATGAGCAGGGCTGCGACTCTTGGTGCCAGCGCCGTCTGGCCGGCGGCGGCGGCCAGTACTGCCTGGTGGATCTGTTCGGGAGGGGCGTCCTTGAGCATGTAGCCGCTGGCTCCTGCTTCCACCGCGGCCAGGATATCGGCGTCCGTGTCGTAGGTGGTCAGGATCAGGACCGGCGGAGGTTCCTCGAGCAGTTTGATGCGCGATGTGGCCGTGACTCCGTCCATTCCGGCGCCCATTTGCAGGTCCATGAGCACGACGTCAACCCGGTCACCCAGAATTTGCAGCCGTTTCAGTTCCTTGAGAGCTGCTTCCCCGTCGGCCGCTTCGGCTGCCACTGAGATGCCTTCGAAGGCGGTGAGCATCGCCCTCAGCCCGGCCCTGACGACGGGATGGTCATCGACCAGCAGAATGCGGATATCCTTCATTGCTCTTCCCTCCCGAAAGTCTCGTCCAGGGGCAGGCGGACGGCCACTACCGTCCCCTCCCCGGGGGCCGATTCCAGGTCAAGTGAACCGTTGAGTGCCCTCACCCGTTGCTGCAGCGAGAGGATCCCGTAACCGGTCCCATCCGTCCGGGCCTGTGTCCGCGCCGTTAATCCGGCGGGATCAAAACCGGCACCGTCATCATAGATGTCCATCGTGACTTCACTGCCCAGAAATGCGACGGTCACGACGGCGTTGCCGGCTCGGGCATGGTTTCTGACGTTGGCGAGGCTGGCCTGGGCTGCCCGGAGCAGGGTCACCCGGTATGGCTGCGGCAGCTCCACGGGGTCACCGTCGAGTTCGAACCGGCACCGCAGCCCCAGGCCCCGGGCCGCGGAGCTGGTTTCGGTGCTTTCGCAGAGCCGGCGCAGACTCTCGATCAGGGAAGCTCCCTGCAACTGCGGGGACGAGAGCCCGCGGACGAAACTGCGGGCCTCTGCCAGGTTCTCCGACGCGGTCTGCTGAACCAGCGCAAAGCGTGCAGCGGCGGTAGCGGTGTCTCCGTCCGCGAGCGACTTTTCCGCCGCGCGGGCCACCAGAACGATGCTCGAGAACCCCTGGGCGAGGGTGTCGTGGATTTCCCGGGCCAGCCGTTCGCGCTCGGCCAGGACGCCGGCGTCGTGTTGGGATGCGGCCAGCTGCGCGCGGGTCCGGCGGAGTTCATCGGCTGCACGGCGCTGGTTCTCGGCTTCCCGGTAGAGCGCCCGGTAGGCAAGTCCGGTCACGATGGAAAACGCCGCACCGAAGAGCGGGCCAATGACGACCGCTGGCTGGGGGGCGGGGAGCCCGCTGGCGGTCCATTGGGCGGCAATGACCGCCGCCGTCATCAACGCGATCGTCAGCAGCGCAATCCGACGCGGCAGCAGGTGCAGGTGGAGGAAGAAGAGGGGAAACGCCAACCACGCGAAGTCCCCACTCCCGGCCAGGAGGAGGAACCACAAAGCGGTGACGATTCCCAGCCACAGGACCCCGTAGGGTCGCGGATCGAAACCCGCTCCGGCCGCGGCGAAGCGCTTTTCCAGGATCGTCCCGGTGAGATACACACCGGCCAGAACCAGCGACGTCCCGGCCAGGACGTATCGCAGAAGGTCCCCGCCACCAGATATGAGCAGCCTCAGGAGGGCCACCCCGAGCAGGGCGGCGAAGCCGACGTGCAGGGTCACCCTCAGTACGCGCAGGATCGCAACGGAGGGCGCTGTATCGAGGTCGTCGGGCAGGCCGTTGCCCGGTCCTAAGGGACCGTCGCTGTCCGGCGCGGGGAGCTGGTCTGTGGCGGGCATTGGATCAGCTTATGCGTCCCCGGTCCGGCGCGGGTCAACCAAAAGGTTGACCCTGGGATCAACCATTCGTCCGCCCCATATCAACCACCTGCACGATGGCGCGCGCCCCTGCCCGCGGGAGAGTGGATACAGGAGCTTTTCCCGCCCCCCCGCGTCACCCATTGAAAGAAGAGAAAACGTGTTTCTTGCTATCCGCGATATCCGCTTTGCCAAGGGCAGGTTCGCCCTGATGGGCGGTGTCGTCGCCCTGATCACCCTGCTGCTGGTCATGCTCTCAGGACTTACCGCCGGCCTGGGGGACCAGTCAACTTCCGCAATCGACAAACTCGGCGCCGTCCACGGCAGCGGAGTCACCACCCGGGCGGTAGACAGCATCGCGTTCGGTGCACCCGGCACCAACGAGCCCAAGGCCTCCTTCACCGAAAGCGAAGTCACCGCCGCGCAGCTCGAGAGCTGGAAGAACCGGGCCGGCGTGCAGGACGCAGAAGCCCTGGGCATCAGCCAGACCCGTTTCCAGGCCGTGGCCGGGGGCACCGGAGCCGGTACCGGCACCACCAACGTCGCCGTGTTCGGCGTCGCACCCGAGGGCCAGTTGCCCCCTTCCCGCGTCAGCGCCGACACCGTCGTGATCGGAACATCCGTGGCCAAGGCCCTTTCCCTGAACACCGGGGACAAGGCCAACGTCGGAGGCACCGAACTGACTGTCAGCGCCGTGGTCGAGGACCAGTGGTATTCCCACACCAGCGTCGTCTGGACTGCGCTTCCCACCTGGTCCAAGCTCGCCCACCTCAGCGACCCGGGACAGGTCGGAACCGTCGCCGCCATCACGTACAAGGACCGCGCCACCGTTGACGAAGCCGCCGCCAACACCGCAGCGCACACCGTCAGCGCTTCCCGCACCGGATCCTTCCAGGCACTGGGCTCCTACAAGAGCGAGAACGGCTCCCTGACCCTGATGCAGGCCTTCCTCTACGGCATCTCCGCCCTGGTTATCGTGGCCTTCCTGACGGTCTGGACCGTGCAGCGGACCCGCGACATCGCGGTGCTCAAAGCCATGGGCGCCTCCGGCGGCTATGTCCTGCGTGACGCCATCACCCAGGCGGCGATCGTCCTGCTCGCCGGCGCCGGGCTCGGCGGCGGAATCGGCATCCTCGGCGGATTCTTCGCAGCCAAGGCAGCCCCCTTCCTGGTCAACCCCGCAACCACACTGCTGCCCATCCTCGGAATCATCGCCCTCGGCCTGGCCGGCGCAGCACTCGCCGTCCGCCGCGTCACCAAAGTCGACGCCCTCATCGCCCTCGGCGGCAACTAAACCCTCCCGCGGCCCGTCCCGTCCGCAGCCCCCTACAGAATCCTCCCCGAGCACATCACCAAAGGAAGTACCACCATGTCCTCCACCCCCAACCCCCTGAATCTGGTCAACGTCACGCTCGAATACCCGGACGGGGACGGAACCATCAAAGCCCTCGACACCGTGAACCTCACGGTCCAGGCCGGCCAGATGATCTCCCTCGTCGGCCCGTCAGGATCCGGCAAATCCAGCCTCCTGGCCGCCGCCGCCACCCTCGTCCGCCCCACCCACGGCCTGGTACTCATCGACGGCACCGACGCCACCGGGCTCGGCGACAAAGACCTCACCGCACTCCGGCGCGAGAAAATCGGCATCATCTTCCAACAGCCCAACCTGCTCGCGTCCCTGACCGCCGCCGAACAACTCATCATCGGCGACCACCTGCGCGGAAAGTCCGTCAAAGCCGCCCGCGCCAAAGCCGCAGAACTGCTCGACATCGTCGGACTCGCCTCCAGCGCGGACAAACGTCCCCACCAGCTCTCCGGCGGCCAGCGCCAACGGGTCAACATCGCCCGGGCCCTGATGGGAGATCCCAAGGTCCTGCTCGTGGACGAACCCACCGCGGCCCTGGACCACGAACGCAGCGACTCCATCGTCCGGCTCCTGCGCCGCGTCACCGACGACTTCATGGTCGCCACCGTCATGGTCACCCACGACACAGAATTCGTCCCGCTGACCGACTCCGTCGCCACCATGCGCGACGGGAGGCTCACCGCCCCCGTACTCACCAACGCCTAACGTCCACCGTCGCTCCCCGCAAAACCACGCCCCTCCCGCACCAGCGCGGGAGCCCGCCGCCGCCACCCCCATCAAGCCAAGGACCACCGCCATGAAAAAGCTCTACTGCGCCGCCTTTACCTACATGATCGCCGGACTGGCGTCCGGGTTGTTCTACCGCGAATTCACCAAAGCCAACGACTTCACCGGCGACAGCCAGCTTTCCGTGGTCCACACCCACCTCCTGGCCCTGGGCATGCTCTTCTTCCTCACCGTCCTGGCACTGGACAAGCTCTTCAACCTCTCCGCACTGCGCATGTTCAACGTGTTCTTCTGGACCTACAACGCCGGCCTGGCCCTCACCACGGCGACGATGGTCCTCAGCGGCGTCCTTACCGTTCAGGGCAGCACCCCGTCCGCTGCGATCGCAGGCATCTCCGGGCTGGGCCACATCGGCCTCACCGCCGGCTTGATCCTTCTCTTCATCACCCTCGGCAAGCGCGTCTCCGGCAAAGAAACCGCCGAAGCCGAACTCACCACCGCCAACTGATCCGCCCGCTGACCCGGAGGCGGAAGACATGACCCTGCACCTGGAAGCGCCGGCGACCGGCGCCCGGAAACGATGGGCCGGCCTGGCCGTACTGGCTGCCGGGCTGTCCATGATCGTCATCGACGGGACCATCGTCGGGGTCTCGCTGCCGGCCATCATCGCGGACCTGAAACTGGACCTTTCCGAGGCCCAATGGGTGAACAGTCTCTACTCCGTCGTGTTCGCGGCCCTGCTGCTGACCGCGGGAAGGCTCGGGGACCGCATCGGCCGGCGGCGGCTCTTCATTGCCGGGGTGCTCATTTTCCTAGGCGGCAGCCTTCTCGCCGCCATGGCTCAGGAAGCTGCCCCGCTCATCAGCGCCCGGGTCATCCAGGGAATCGGCGGGGCGCTGGTCCTGCCCACCACCTTGTCCACGGTCAACGCCACGTTCCGGGGTAAGGACCGTGCCACCGCTTTCGGGATCTGGGGTGCTGTCATCTCGGGGGCCGCCGCGATTGGGCCGCTCCTGGGAGGATGGCTGACCAGCACTTTCTCGTGGCAATGGATCTTCCTGGTCAACATCCCGCTCGGCGCCGCGGTCATTACCGGCGCAGTCCTGGCAGTTCCGGAAACCCGGGCACGGATCACCGCGCCCGGACTCGACGTGGACGGGCTGCTCCTGAGCAGCCTCGGTTTCGGGTTCCTGGTCTTCGGCCTGATCGAGGGAAGCTCGCTGGGCTGGTGGACGCCCGCAGCGTCCTTGACCGTGCTCGGAATGGCCTGGCCGGTCACCGCGCCCATCTCGGCTGCCCCCGTGTCCCTCCTCACCGGGGCAGTGTTCCTCACGCTCTTTGTCCTCTGGGAACGCCACCGCGCCAGGATTGGACGGTCCGCGATCCTGGACCTGGAGCTGTTCAACACCGGTACTTTCCGGTGGGGAAACCTTACGGCCATGGTCGTGGCGACCGGTGAATTTGGTCTCCTCTTCGTCTTGCCGCTCTTCCTGGTCAACGTGGCCGGGCTCTCCGCCCTGGGCGCCGGAGTCATTCTGGCGGCAATGGCCGCCGGCGCGTTCATCGCCGGAGCGCAGGCACGCCACCTCTCGGCACGAATCGGCGCCCCCAACGTCGTCACCCTGGGCCTTGGTCTGGAAGTCTTCGGCGTCCTCCTTCTGTCAGCCTTCCTCCGCCCGGAAGCGTCCCAATGGCTACTGGCCGGACTGCTGGCCGTCTACGGCCTCGGACTCGGACTCGCCTCCGCCCAACTGACCCAAACGACCCTTGCCGACATCGCCGTGGATCGCTCCGGGCAGGCCTCCGCCACCCAGAGCACCGTACGCCAGGTTGGTGCCGCCCTCGGCGCCGCAGTCCTGGGCGGCGTCCTCTCGCTCAGCCTTCTCCGGACAACGGCACTCACCGGCGTCCCCGGCGCGGCCGCCAAGGACCTGATACTCCAGACCCGGGACAGTGCCGGTGGTCTCATCGCAGCCCTCCGCGGACAAGGAACCACCGGAACGTTCGGCCCCCAGGGACCTGGCATCGTCCAGGAACTCGCCTCCGGATTCAGCGACGCAACCCGGATCACTCTGGTCGTCTGCAGCTTCTTTCTGGTCGTAGGGTTCGCGGCGTCCCTGCGCGTCGCCGCGATGTCCCGCAGAAGCCGGGACGCCTAGCCCCACGCCCACAACGACCAGGCGGCCCGCCTTCCGGCGTGACCGGACCCGCCCGCAGAAAGGCAGGGCCCGGGCAACCCATGCGCCGGGCAGCGAACCCACGACTGACCAAACAATTACGGCATCAGGAGCATAAAAGCATGGATCCAGAACGACTCATCTTGATCACCGGAATGATCGGGCTACTGGCGTTGACCATGATGCTGCTGGCACTCCTGTCCCGGCGGATCCTGGGCGTACGCATCGGGGCGGGCCGCACCGTCATGGCCCTCATCGTGGCAGTCGGGCGGAGTTCCTTTTCGAATCCCAAATCCTCTGGCAGACCCCGAACCGCGGACTCGCCTACATCAGCATCCAGTTCGGTATCGCCCTGTTCGCCGCGTTTTTGTTCCTGGTCGTCGCTGAACTCATCGTCCCCGCGGAGTGCTCCCCCGCCCCACACCTGGCTGGCAGGCCTGCGGGCCGGATCCCAGCGAGGGGCCCGTTACTCCCGGATCCTGCGCATCGGCGCAAAGCACGGACTCTTCCCGCTCCGGTCCTCACACGGCCCGGACGTCAACGCCACCCGGGCAAGATCCCTGCGCCTGGCCCTCGAGGAGGCAGGTGCCACGTTCGTGAAGTTCGGCCAAATGCTCTCCACCCGGCCGGACCTGCTGCCTCCGGAATACATCACCGAACTCTCCCGGCTCCAACAACACGTGGCACCGGTGCCCTGGGACCAGGTACGCCAAATCCTCGAAGAAGACGCCGGCCGTCCAGTCGCCGAAGTCTTCGCCGACTTCGACGAAATACCCCTGGCGGCAGCGTCGATCGGGCAGGTCCACCGGGCCACCCTCCACGACGGATCAAGGGTCGCCGTCAAAGTCCAGCGACCCAACATCCGGCACAAAGTGTCCCTTGACCTGGACATCGCCGTGCGGATCGGGAGAAAGCTCGAAAAATCCACGGCCTTCGGCAGATCCCTGGGTACCGAGGCACTGGCCCTCGGCTTCGCGGAAAACCTCCGGGAAGAACTGGACTACGAGCAGGAGGCACGCAACATCATCGCCCTCCGCACCGCCGTCGCCAGGCACCCGGAGGACGTGCGGGTCGTCATACCATTCCATGTCCCTGAGCTCTGCACATCCCGGGTGCTCGTCATGGAAATGCTGGACGGACGAACCTTCAGCGACCCCGCAACGGCCCGCTCCATGGAGACCGGCACCCGGACAACATACGCCGCCCGGCTGATGCGCAGCCTCCTGCGGCAAATCATGATCGACGGGACATTCCACGCGGACCCGCACCCGGGAAACATCATCGTCCTCACCGACGGCCGGCTGGGCCTGGTTGACTTCGGCTCCGTAGGCAGGCTGGACCACGACCTCCGGACCAGCATCCGACAAGTCGTACTCGCCATCGACCGGGCCGACGCAGGACTCCTCGTCAACGCCCTCTTCGAAGTCGTTATCCGCCCCGACGAGATCGACGTACCCGTCCTCAAACGCACCCTCAGCCAGTTCATGGGCACGTCCCTCCAGCCCGGTGTCCCACTGGACCTGAAAGTCATCAACGAACTCGTACGCATCCTCGCCAGATTCGACCTCGCCATCCCCCGGCCCTCGCCGGCGCCTTCCGCGCCATAGCAACCGTTGAAGGAACTCTGACTTCCCTCGCACCCGGCTTCGACATCGTCGCCGAAGCCCGAACATTCGCAGGCGCCCAAATCGGAGAACACTTCACCCCCGGAGGAATCAAGGAGAGCGTCCAGCGCGAGCTGCTCGACACCCTCCCGCTGCTCCGTAAACTGCCGCGCCGTCTCGACCAGCTCGCCACAGCCCTGCAGGAAGGCCACCTCAGCGTCAACGTCCGGCTCCTCGCCGACCGCCGCGACCGGGAGGTCCTGACCAACATGCTCGGCCAGGCCCTGCTCACACTCATCGCCGGGGTGCTCGGAATCATGGGCGTCATCCTGCTCGCCTTCGGTAACAGCGCCGACGTTGCCCCCGGCCTGCCGCTATTCCACGTCATCGGATACAACCTCGCCGGCATAGCAGCCGTCCTCATGCTCCGCGTCCTCTACCTGGTCTTCAACACCAGCACTAACCACTAAGTATCCCAAAGATTCCTTGACGCCACGAAAGGTCCCAGGTTGAAATCTAGGACGTCCTTACAGGGAACGAATCAGCAGACTCCCGGGGCTCTCGGAACGTCTGCTGCTGAGGCAGCATTCGATTGAACCTGTCCTTCGGGTGGCGCACGCGGCAGCGCCTTCGATAGCAAAACGGGGATTCTGATACCTTCAAATCGAACCTGTTGCGACTGTGAGACTTGATCTAGCTGGTCTGGGACTGGCTGGCAGGATAGATTCCGGCCGTTCCACCCCGGAGACGTGACTCATGTTGCGACTGACCCCAAGGTGTCATTCGATCGACTTGTCCGTCTGCGGTGGTGGTCGGCCGGCGCCCGTCCGGCCCACCACGGTAGCTTGATCAGAAGATTGTCCACCCTTACGGGCGTGACCCATCACAGTGCTGTTCCGTTGTGACCCTTACCCGGACTGGTACCGGCCGTTATCGGCCACCAGAACCATGTCCAACACAAAGGAAAGGTGCCGTGACCAACACGTCTATCGTCGCGCTTTCTCACCCGTTTGTCGTGGGTGTCGACACCCACGCCCGAAACCACGTCTACGCCATTCTCGACGCCACCAACGGCGCCATGCTGGATAAGCAGGCATTCCCCACCAGCGCAGCCGGGATCAACCGAGCCATCAAATGGGTCGCACGCCGCACCAACGCCGACGCAGACACCCTCTGGGTGGTCGAAGGCGCCGCCTCCTACGGCGCGATCCTCGCCGGCACCGTGGCCACCCATGGATTCCCCGTTGCCGAGGCTCCTCGCATGGATGCCAAGAGCAACCGCGGGGTCGGTAAGTCCGATGCCCTGGATGCCCAGCGCATGGCCATGGCCGTGCTGCCTTTACCGGTGGAGAAGCTGCGTCGTCCCCGCTTGAATGACGGGATCCGCCAGGGCTTGCGGATCCTAGTGACCGCTCGTGAATCCATAAGCAAGGACCGCACCCGTTCGATCAACGCCTTGAACGCGTTGGTACGCAGCAACGACGTCGGTACCGATGCCCGCAAGAAGCTCACCCCCGCCCAGATCGAGGAGATCTCCCGGTGGCGTGAGCGTGAGGAAGAACTGGCTTTGAGCATCGCCCGGGCTGAAGCGATCCGTCTAACCAAGCACATCCTGAACCTGGAGGAGCAGCTGAAGTCCAATGAGAAACAATTGGACGAGCTGGTCAAGGTCAGCGAGGCAGCTCCCCTGCTCGAAGAGAAGGGCTTCAAGGCGGTGACCGCGGCGAAGTGCTTGGTGGCATGGTCGCATGAGGGACGGGTCCGTAGCGAAGCGGCTTTCGCCTGCCTGGCTGGCGTGAGTCCCATCCCGGCATCGTCGGGCAACACGGTGCGGCACCGGCTCAACCGGGGAGGCGATAGAAGGCTCAACAGCGCCTTACACATGGCTGCGATCACCAGAATGACCTATGACGCTGAAACCTGTGACTATGCCGAAAAGCGCCGCACTGAGGGCAAAACTGATAAAGAAATCCGACGCTGCATCAAGCGCTATTTGGCCCGACGTGTGTTCAGGATTCTGAATGCCACGGCTCAGGCGCAAAAGGTGCAGGAAGCGGCTTGACAGACATAGAAGAGTCGATGGCTGGAAACCGCCGCACCTTCACCGGGCATTAATTCGGGCAGGATATACGGGAATGTCCGCCGTGAGTTCAGCCAGATTGAAGTCCCATTCCGTGGAACCCACGGCTTTTTTCGGGATGAAATGCGAGAACCGGCGCGGTTCAGATTTCGCCATTGCGCATGGGGCCGTTGAGGGTGATTGACCTTCCGGGCTTAACCGCCGTGTTCGAGCTGGGCTTAGGTGATGGCTTGGGCGAAAGCGGTGTATCTGCTCGCGGTGGTGTGGCCTATGTTGAAGATCAGGGCGAGGTGCAGGGGGTCGGGCCCGATGCTGAGCGCTTCGTGAAGGATCCGATCATTGCGGATGCGGTCGATTCCTACACCGTCTGGCAGCAGCTGGTCTGTGATGTACGTCTGGCTGACGGAGCCGACGCCGTGGGCGGTGCCGCGGGAGATGAGCAGATGCGGGTTGGGTGTGTGCGGCCACGTGCTGCGGCGGTGTTCGGTCCAGACTTTCAAGGCCCGATGGGCCAGTGGCCCGAGAGGCTGGGCGACGCCGCGGAGGGTGATGCGCCGGTTGGGGAGGTCGACGTCGTCGAGGATGAGACCGCGGATGGTCGTGGCGTCGGCGGCGTGGACGGCCGCCAGGGCGACGACGAGCCGCTGCGCGGGGGTGGTGACGCGGGTTTCGATCGCACGGATCTCGGCGTCGGTCATCGGCAGCAGGCTGCGCTCACCGCCGGGATTGGTCAGGCGGGCTGTGGGATTGGTGAAGACGACCCGCCGTCGGGTGGCGAAGCGGAACAGTGAGCGCAGCGCGGTGATCGTGTTGCTGCGCGGCCATCCGCGCAAGGGCTCGATTGCGGTCGCGATGTCCGTGGAGGTAATCTCGCGCAAGTGTCCGCGGCTGGCTGACCACTGCTCCAGCAGCGGTCTGACGGAACCGAAGTAGCTGTAGACCGTTCGCGGCGATCGTGGCCGGCTGCGGGTGTCGCCGTCGAGGAGCACGAGCAGCCAGGCACGGACATCGGAGGCGAACGCGGCCGGCAGTTCATTGGTGCGGCGGTGGATCCAGGAACGGATCGCCGGCTCGGTGTCATCATCGAGCAACCCTGCGGCAGCGAGCACTTCGGCGATTCGGACACCGCGGCCTCGCTCGGACGCGCGGTGCCTGACCTCGGTGAGCGGGACAGTGTCGCCCGGAGCCCGGTCGTTGAGCAGCAGTGTCAGGCCGTCCAGCACGTAAAGGAAGGTCGCAGGTGACCAGCCGTGGGCCTGGCCGACCTGTTCGGCGCGGGCAGCCGCGAGGCGCAGGGCCGGCTTCTCGGAGCCGAGCGCCGGGTGACGCCATCTCGGGGGCGGCGGGGTTCCGGTCTGGCACCGGATCTCCGAGGCTCGTTTCCGGCAGTTAGGTCTGCAGTAGAGCCGGTCTCGGCGGCCGTCGGTGAAGACGGAGCCGCAGCGGACGCAGATCACCGCGGGGGCAGCGACCGCCCGGTGCGGGCGCGCGGTTTGACTGCGTGGTCCTGGCCGACAGCGAGGGTGCGCTCGGTGCTCGCCGGCGTCGGCGCGGGCACCGAGTCGGCGTCGGGCAGGAGCAGATCCTCGACGCCGCAGCCGAGCACCGCGCAGATCACATCGAGCTCGTCGAGACGGACCGTGTTTGGCTGGCCGGACCACAGCCCTGACATCTTCCCGGCGCTGATCACGAGGCCGCGCTCGGCGAGCATCCGCTTGAGCTCGCTGGCCTTCCAGATTCCGCGATTTGCCGCGGCCAGCCGGAGATTCCACTTCATGAGGTCAATCCCTTCCAACGGTCGGTGGCGCGCTCGTGGCCGCGCAGCCAGGCCTCTTCAACGTGAGAACGGTGGACATGGACGTACCGGGCCGTCGTTCCGGTCCACGTATGGCCCAGCAGCTCCTGAATCGCGAACAGCGTCATCCCGGAACGGTAGAGCTGGGATGCGCAGTAATGCCGCAGCACGTGCGGGGTGAGCTTGCCGGACCAGGCAGGCAGGTGCGCGTCCGTGGCTTCGGCCAGTGAGCGCCGGAACACGTCCGCGGTCGCACGAGCGCACGACCCATCGCCATTCTTGCGCTCGGACGGAAACAGTGGGGCACCAGGGCGAGCATCGTCGGCGTCGAAGTGGCCCCACACGTCATCGAGGTCGAGCATGCGGGCCTCGTTGATCCGCAGCCCCACATCGGCAGCCAGCCGAGCCACCGCATAGTTGCGGGCAGCCGGACCGAACTTCCGGCAGGAGACCAATTCCTCCCGCCACCCGGCGAACAACCGGTCGATCTCGGGTTCGGTGGGCGGCACCCGCAACTGCGGGTCCGTTGAGGCACGCGGGCGGTTCATCTCATCCAACGGGCATTCGATGACACGTCCAGTAAGGCCGTGCAGCTCGACTTTGTGGCGGAGCTCGAGGAACTCGAAGAACACTGACAGCGCGCCCGCCCGACCGGTCCGAGTTGCTGGCCTGGCATCACGCAGTACCTTGCCGAAATAGGCATCGGCATCGGCAGGCTGCATCTCCCAAAGAGGCCGGCCGAACCAAGCCCTGATCAGCTCGAGATGGTTGGTGTCGTTGCGGATGGTGCTGTCGACCAATCCCGCCGAGGCACGAGCCAGCACGAACTCGGCGAGCAGGTCGGTCTCGAAGTCTGCGATTTCTTCTTCAGTCATCAACCGCTGATGTTCACGAAGATCACGCACAAGTGCCAGAGTCACGACTTGCCTCCTACTTCGAGTTCATCCTGAATGAAGCAATCACCTTCTAGACGAAATTCTGACACGCTTGGTGACAATCTTTCAGGAGGAGCCTCAGGTGAGTCCTGCCGGCATTAATAGCCCGAATCCGGGGCTATCGGGCCATGTATAGACGGCAGCCGGATCCAACGAACTCGTCGACTATTGCCCAGGAATGGCGGAAACACGCGCATATGGAGAAGGCCGAAGTGCAGCGTCGGGGCGGCCGGTGGACGACCGGCTTACGGACAGTCGGCCGCCCTTCGTTTCTACGACGGTAACGAGTGCATCCAAGACTCTTCGACATTGCTCATGTTCTCCTCCGCCCACCGTTTAAGTCCCTGAAGCGGTGCGACGAGGGTGGTGCCGCGGGCGGTGAGGGAGTAGTGCACGGCGGGTGGGCTGACAGGTTCGACCCTACGGTGCGCGAGGCCGTCATCTTCGAGCTGACGAAGGGCCCGTGTGAGCATCTTTTGCGACACACCGGGCATGCGGCGACGGAGTTCGCCGAATCGCAGCTCGTCCTCAGCGAGGAGCAGCACCACCATCACCGTCCACTTTGATCCGACACGATCCAGCAGCAGCCTCGTCGGGCAGGCAGCGTCGAACAGGTCGCCTATACGGCCATTGGTTCCCCCGGAGTTCCCTGGGGTGCTCGAAGTGCCTCCTTGTCCAGTCACATCCACTCTCCTACAGTTGCCTAGTACCCAATGGTAACTGGAAGGCGAACGACATGAGCAACCCGAGACAGCCGTACAAATCGGTCGTCGAGACAGTGCATCTCGGTGATCTACCCGTTAGCGTGCGGATCGCAGGTAGCGGAACAACGGTCTTGTTGCTGCACGGCTTTCCTCACACGAAGGATGTCTGGCGAGAAGTGGAGCCATACCTGGTCGCGGGCGGATGCCAGGTAGTGGCCCCGGATCTTCGCGGCACCGGCGATTCGGGACGGACGGCGACCGGGTTTGATGCTCAAACCCTTGCGATGGACCAGATACGCCTTCTCGATGCATTGTCACTAGGGGCGGCTCACGTGGTCGGGTTCGATCTTGGCGCCGCGCCGGCGTTCGTACTCGCAGCGGCGCATTCCAGCCGCGTGCTGAGCCTGACTGTCATCGAGGCCATCATCGGCGGCCTTTCCGGCGCGGAACCTTTTCTAAGTTCGGGCGGGCCGTGGTGGTTCCGGTTCCATCAGGCACCGGGCGGTCTCGCCGAGGACCTCTTGGAGGGAAACGAGGACCGCTATGTTCGGTTCTTCCTTGCTCTGGGCGCGCGCTCCGGCATGCCCGAGGACCTCGCGCAGCGGTTCGTCGATGCATACACGGGCCGAGACAGTCTCCGCGCGGCGTTCAGTCACTATCGGGCCATGCCGGCGAATGCGCAATGGAACCGAGCCTGGTCAGAGCGTGGGAGGCTGCCCATGCCGGTAACGGCGATCGGCGCCTCGACAGTAAAGGACTCGCTGGCGCGGCAGCTCAGCCGAGTTGCGGACAATTTCGAAGGCCACCTGTTGCCTGAAAGTGGGCACATAATTCCGATCGACGCGCCACAGGACGCCGCGCGAATGGTGCTCGCCACCGCTAGCCGCTGCTTCGGCTAAACCACGTAATCCATACAAGGGGAACAGGAAACCGTGCCCCCTGAGAGCCGACCAGGGCAGAGCTCGCAGGGTCGAACCGACGAAGCATGTCCGATGAGCGATCCCTTACCGGACGCCGGCGCGCTGGAGTCTTTGGGGTGCTTGCTCGGTGAGTGCCTGCAGTGCAGTGGGCGGTGATTGGAAGAGGCTTTCACCCCTGGCATTGTGGAGCGCTGGCCAGAGGCTGGCAGCCCAGGCAACTTCGTGCTCTTCAGCGGTGAACAGCTGGCCTCTTGCCTGTTCATAGCTATGGATGAATTCATCCGAAGCTTCTAAGGAGGCAAGTGTCGGGACGCTGGTGCTTGCGAAGGCTCCCGATGCTGCCCCGACAATTGCCGCGGCTGGGAGGGCCACGAGGCTGTCCCAGTCGTGGACCGCCCAGGGGCTGACACCGTCCCATCGAAGATTCTGGCTCTCCCAGTCTCCATGGCCAACAACCAGCGGTAGCGACGAGTTGGCGAGCCGTTCGGAAACGGCACGGGCAATTGCGGTCACGTGCTCGGGTACTCGGTCTTGGTCCATGGCGTCCACGACTGGATTTGGCGGCCACAAGCGACCGGTCGGTGGGTTCCAATGCATCCATGGTGGAGGCGCGCCAAGGCCGGCCGGAGACTCCTTTTCGAGGATTGCTGCCAGGTCCGCCAGGAGTGAAGCCGATCGACGGGCGAAGGCCAAGTCTCCGTCCGTGTTCATCTCACCGCCTGGACGCCAGGATTCTGCGCTGACCACCATCCCGGGATCAAGCTTGTCGACGCCTGTCATGGGACGGGCACAAGGAAACCCGGAATTAACTGCGGTCGACTGCAGTTGAAGACATCGGCTGATTCTACGCGCGGATTCTGGCCGGACTTTCACCGCACAGGGTCCCCGGTCGTCGGAATCGAAACGGAACAGATATGACATCTGGCCGCCAGCGTCGGACCGCAACGAAGTGAGTATGCCGTGTCCCAACACGCGTAGGCACCATGCCTCAACCTGAACGTGCATTGCAGCCATCACCATCGTTTGATCCTACAAACAGCAACCCAACCGGTCCGGCATCCCCTGCAGACCGGGCGAATGCACCCTTCGTACCGACGGGCGATCCGTCCGGATGAGGATCCTTCACCGGGCACTGTAGCGCCCGCTGTACGACCGGCTTTTGGACGGCTGCGTGCTCGATTCCTGTCGCGACTGCGCCCCCAACAGCGGCGGGCAATTGTGGTTGCCTGCCAGCGGTCACTTGCTCCGGCGGCGGTTCGCTGAGCGTGGTGGTGCTGCGCGGAGGTGTGCGTTGACACATCCGAGAATCCGCGCGAGGTCGTCGGCGTCGCCGTCGCTGATGGGGGCGAACAGCAATTGATGGACGGTGTTGATGTGGCCTGGGAATACGGCCGTGAGGACGTCTCGGCCGACGGGGGTGATTGCAACGACGGTGCTGCGCTCGTCCTCCGGTGACGGTGAACGCGTGATGAGACCGCGCTGCTCAAGGAGCTGTGCCTGGTAGGTCAGGCCGCTGCGGCTGTAGACCACGCCGTCGGCCAGGTCAGTCATGCGCTGATTCCCGTCCGGCGCGTCGCCCAGGCGCGCCAGGAGCTGGAACTGCACGTAGCTCAGGCCGCCTACGTCACGGAGCTGTCGCTCGACCGCCGGCCGGAGGAGGCCGCTGACCTCGGTGAAGGCGAAGTACGCGGCGAGTTGGGTGGGTGTTAGGGAGGCGGGCGTCGTCTCAGTCATTCTCCAATCCTACCTGTTGCTTCGATTTCGAAGTAATGCTACATTCTCTATATCGCTTCGAATTCGAAGCAAAATGAGAGGATATGATCATGAAGGCAGTGCAGTTCCACAGCATCGGCGGGCCAGAGGTCCTGCAGTACGGCGAGATCCCCCAGCCGGTTCCCGGCCCCGGGCAGGTGCGGCTCCGCGTCGCGGCGTCGGCGTTCAACGCGGCGGACAACGGTATGCGGGCAGGGTTCCTGCCGATCCCTATCAAGCTCCCGCACATCCCCGGCTACGACGTCTCCGGAACCGTCGACGCGATCGGCGAGGGAGTCACCGGAACGGCCATCGGCGACTCGGTGATCGCGTTCCTCCCCATGGAACGCGACGGCGGCGCGGCGGAGTCCGTCATCGCGCCCGCGGAGTCCGTGGTGCTCGCGCCCACGAGCATCCCCTTGGCAGACGCGGCGGCGCTGCCGTCCGTGGCGTTAACCGCGTGGCAGGCGCTCTTCGACGCCGGGGAGCTCACCGCCGGGCAACGGGTGCTGATCATCGGCGCCGGCGGTGTCGTGGGGAAGTACGCCATCCAGCTCGCCGGGCGCGCCGGGGTCCACGTCATCGCGACAGCCAGTCCACGCAGCATCGACGCCGTACGCGCCGCCGGGGCCGACCAGGTCATCGATCGCACCGCCACCGAACCCTCGAGGCGATCGATGGACAGGTGGATCTCCTGCTGAATCTCGCGCCGATCGACCCGGAGCTATTCGCCGCCTACGTGGCTAAGGTCCGCGACGGTGGCCGCGTCGTGAGCACGACGGCGTTCATGGAGACGCCCGACGACGAGACTCGCGGCGTGACCGCGGTGACGGTGTTCGTGCTGCCGAACCGCGAACGACTCGCGGAGCTGGTGTCGCTCGTCGACGGCGGCGCACTTACCGTCGAGGTCACCCGCAGGATCCCGCTCGCCGAAGTGCAGGCCCTCCACGCCGAAGCAGCCGCCGGCCGCATCGCCGGCAAGACGATCATCCTGCCATAGATACGCCGCCCACATCTCGACGGGGACCGATGATCCACCGGTTGAACGACTCCAGTGGACCCATCCTTAAGCGGACGCCGAAAGGCTCGAACGCGCTGGCGTCCGGTAAAGGATCCCCTCAACGCGCACATTGGGAACATCGGCCTGATCGCTAGCTGAGGTGAACGTTGCGGCAGTCTGTCTGTGTGCACTGCTCGCCGAAGCAGTCCGACCAGGGGCGGTCTCAGGCATCGACGGCTCTGCCCGGATCGTCCGCGACCGACGAGTCCTTTTCGTGAAGATGGTCAGTCCGCTGCGTGGAGCCGCCCGTCCTCCGGCCCGGTTCCCTGAGTAAACCGGGCCAACAGCGACTCGAGCATCTCGAGTTCGGCCTGGGTGAATGCCGCGAAGAGTTCTTCCGCGGTTGCACCGGCGAGCCGCCTGGCGGTGTTGAAGGCGGCTCGTCCGTCTTTCGTCAGTGTCAGATTGGATACGCGTTTGTCGACCGTGGACTGTGTGCGGGACAGGTATCCGAGCTTCTCGAGGTCTTCGACCGTCCGGGTCATGCCCGCCTTGTCGCTCCCGGTCTCCACGATCAGATCCCGCTGGGTGGAAATCCCATCACGGTCCAGCAACGTCATCACTCCGAAGTGGCGGCCCGTCAGACCCAGCGTCGAGAGGGCAGCGTTGAGGGCGCCGGCAGCGCGTCCGTGTGATTGGCGCAGCAGCAGGCCCAGTCTCAGTTTCACTCCGGGGGGCTTCTGCATGTCTCCATACTATGTTAGATTCGATTGAATCCGATTCAAGTGAATCTAATTTACGGAGAGACGGTGACGAAGATGACGGGAACGGATACAGCCATCGTTCGGCGTTCAGGGCCGCGGTGGCCGCGGTGGGTGTTCCGTGTGACGAGCACAGCAGCGGCGGTAATGCTCTTCGATCAGGCCGTCTTCGCCGGCCAGTTCCTGTCCGGCAGCTATGATTCCCTTCACCTGCACCGGGAAAACGCGACCTTTGCCGGGGTATCCGTGCTGATCTCCGCGGTCGCGGCGGTCCTGCTCCGCTGGCCGGGTCGCGGGCCGTGGTGGCCAATCGTTGCCTGCGTTGGCACCTTCGGGCTGATCGGATTGCAGATCGTGCTCGGATTCACACGGGTGATCAGCGTGCATGTGCCGCTCGGGGTGGCGATCTTGATGACCGCCACTGCCCTCGCCGTATGGGCATGGAGACGGGCATGAGCGATGTGAGCCGGCGGACGTTCGTCGGGGCAGGCCTGCTGGCAGGCATCGGCCTGGGCGTCGGGATTCCCTACAGCCTCGGGGCCGGCGGCTCCACCTCAACCGGGAACCTTCTGCCCAGCCGGCTCCCGCTCCCCGCCCTGTTCACATCACCGTTCCGTACTCCGCCGGTGCTGTACCCCGTACGCAGCGATGCCGACGCGGACTACTACGACATCAGTCAAACCCGGGCGGACGTTTCGATCCTGCCCGGCACCAAGACAGAGATCTGGGGCTACAACGGGATCTTCCCCGGCCCAACCATCGTGTCCCGGCGTGGCCGCTCCGCCGTCGTCACTCACGCCAACAACCTTCCCGTGCCCACGGTCGTGCACCTCCACGGTGGACGCACCCCTCATGACAGCGACGGCTATCCGACGGACTTCATCTATCCGGGCGACATGTCCTACATGAACCAGCACATGGACATGCACGGGCAGGGCATGGGCCCATCGATGGCAGGAGACACCACCGTCGGCCAACGCAGTTACCACTATCCGCTCGACCAGCGCGCAGCAATGCTCTGGTACCACGACCACCGGATGGACTTCACCGGCCCGAGCGTCTGGCGCGGCCTCGCCGGGTTCCATCTCGTGCGCGACGACGAAGAAGACGCCCTCGGCCTGCCGGCCGGTGCGCGGGAACTGCCGGTCATGATCACCGACCGCAGCTTCGGCGCCACAGGGGACTTCCTCTACCCCAGCATCGATCCCACCCTCATGACGACGCCGGGCGTCACAGGCTCTTTCGTCGCCGGCGTCCTCGGAGACGTGATGCTCGTCAACGGCACGCCCTGGCCGGTCGCGAAGGTCGACGGCGCGAAGTACCGTCTCCGCATCCTCAACGCCTGCAACGCCAGAAGGCTCAACCTCCGCATCGACCCCCAACCAGACGGGGGAATGACACAAATCGGCACGGACGGGGGCCTCCTCGCCGCGCCCATCCGTCACGAACACTTCGACCTCGCACCCGCACAACGCGTGGACATCGTCGTCGACTTCGCCGGCTACAAACCCGGAACCGCCGTCACCCTGCTCAACGACTTCGGCGAGGGCAACATGTCACAGATCATGAGATTCATCGTCGGGCCAAAGAGCCACGACACATTCACGGTTCCCGACCGGCTCTCGACCATCGAGCCGATCACCGCCGCTGACGCCGTCGCCACGCGGACCTTCCGTTTCCAGTCCGGCGACGTCGGCCACACCAAGGGATGGCTCATCGACGGCCAGCCGTTCAGCTCCGACAACATCTCCGCAGCCGTAAAGCTCGGCACCGTTGAGATCTGGCGGCTGATCGCCGACTTCCACCACCCCGTCCACCTGCACCTCAACCCCTTCCAGGTGCTCTCCCGCGGAATCGGTGGCCCTGGAGCCTTCGACGCCGGCTGGAAGGACACCATCGACCTCCGCCCCGCCGAAGAAGCCGCCATCGCGATCCGCTTCGACGGCTACGCCGGAAAATACGTCTTCCACTGCCACAATCTCGAACACGAAGACATGGCAATGATGGCCAACTTCATGACCCGATAACGAAATGTGGGGCGTCCTGTCAGCGGCATAGGGAGCCTGTCCCGCATGAGGATCCTTAACCGGACGTTCTAAAGCGGTTGATCAGAGGTTGAGTGCGGAAAGCACCCTCGCGCGCAGCAGTTGGTACTCGCTGACGTATGCTTGGGGCCCCTCTGGCGGTCGGACGACGACACGGGGCTCTTCTATGATGCGGTGATTTTTGAATTGCTCTCGAGTTAGGTCGATCTCGAAACCCCCGGGGAACCGGTTCCAGTAGTGGACTTCGTCTTCCTCGTTGCCGCCACTGACGTCTGCGATGAGCAGATCACCGCCGAGCAGGTCTTGCAAGACGAGAGCTGTAGGCCCGCACTGGCCATGCGCGGCATTGTCTGGGTGCCACTTGGTGAGGCTCTTGGCGTCGAGGCAGGTTGTCTCGGCACTCCATGACAAGCGGAATGCGCGTTCGAGCTCGAGCAGCGTATGAGTCATTGAGACAGCGTATCTAGGTAAATCACTGAATCGTGACGGATCAATCGACTAGCGCACTATCGCCTGCGACCAGCATCTGGGCTGAGCGTCGGGAGCGTCCTGCAAGGGATCCGCCGGCGGACGCTGGCCGCTATGAAATTCAGTGTTGTTCCTTCCCCGATACGCTCGTCAGTATGGAGAGCGAATCTATCCGAGCCGCGTATGGGGTGCGTGCCGCCGAGTACACGCGCATTCTTGGTTCCGTTGAGGACATGCACGTAGAGGATCGGGAACGCATCGGACGTTGGGCATCAAGTATTGACGGCCAACTGATTGATGCCGGGTGTGGACCCGGTCATTGGACCGACTTCCTGTATCAACGCGGGGCGTCTGTGCAAGGAATCGATCTCGTTCCCGAATTCATTGAGAGCGCCCGCGTACGCTTTCCTGAAGTGCCTTTTCGCGTTGCATCGTTCCGTAATCTAGACGTACCAGATGGAACAGTGCATGGTGTGCTGGCCTGGTACTCCCTCATACACGTGCCACCGGACGAGTTGTCCTCGGTGCTCAGGGAGATCTCTCGCGCCCTTACCCAGGGCGGGCAATTACTCGTTGGATTCTTCGATGGGTCTCCGGGCGATTCTTTCCCGCACGCTGTTACAACGGCGTACTACTGGTCCCCGAGCAGATGGGGGACCTTCTGAGCGAAGCGGGTTTCGAGGTGCTCGACGTGGAGACACGCCAGGACCCGGGCAAGCGGGCTCATGCAGCCATAAGTGCCGTCGTCCGGTAAAGGATAGGCATAGGGACACCGATCAAGGTGCCTCAGTCGTTGAAGACGGACCAGCAGATGCTGTTTCTGCGGCTCTGGTCCTCAAGGACCAGGGTGCGGAGGTGACCGGGAATCTGCTGGCGCTGCCAGTTGCGTTCAGCTTGCCTAGCTCCTCGCCTCTTATGCTCAGTTACCGCAGCCGCAGCAGCCTTAATGGCATAGGCGGCCGCCCCCAGATCGTGTTCGGGAACATGGGCAATACACGCCGCTTGGCCGGCTGCGTACGCCGCGAACCGTGCGGCACCACGCAGAGGACGCGCGGCGCCCATTGCATGCCCTCCCATCGCACGGGTGGCCATCATCTTCGCTTCACCGCGCGCCCAGGCTCGGGCCGCTTCGATCGCTGTACGAGGCCGGTGATCCCCTGGATTCGCTTCCTCGAACAGCCCTAAAACGTGCTCGGCGCAGGCAGCCGCCCAGAAGGTCAGGAGTTGATGATCGTCATCGGTAAGGAGACCCCCGCGCCGGATGGACACGAGACGAGGATCGCGGACAGCAGGAAGGATCATATGACTGTTTCATACTCTCCCGGAGCCCCGATGGCAACCGACCTCCCCTGAAACCACAGGCACGAAGAACCGTGGGCATAAGGACACCCAGGATTCCGGCCACGGCCGTCAGAACAGGGTGTCTCGGACCCTCAGTGGCCGGTATCCGGTGGGTCCGAGTTGAGCGAGTTCGCCGTCGATGTCGACTTCGATGGAGCCGAAGAAGTTGATGTTCTCGCTGTGTGCCGGGGAGATGTGGGCCAGGACCTCGTCATCGACGCGTCTCCCGGATCGACGCATCGATTCCACGGCGAGTCCGTAGTATTCGGTTGTCCACGCCACCACGGAGTTGGTCATGAGTGTGAGGCACCATGCCTGTTCGGTTTGTTGTTCCAGGTGCCGGCCCCGGATGACGCCTTCGTGGGCGTAGAGCAGATCCCGTTTCAGGGCGTGCAGCGACTCGCCTTTGTTCAGCTGGCGTGAGATTCTACGCCGGTACACAGGATCGCTAAGGTATCTGGCGGCGTAGATGGTCCTGCGCAGGGACCCGTATTCCTTCAGGGCCGCGGCGAGGCTGTTTTGTCGGGTGGATGCCGAGAGCTTGCCAGCCAGCAGCGACGCGGTAGCATGCCCGAATTTCAGTGATCCGGCCACACGCAGCAAATCGTCGTAGTGTTCGGCGATCAAATCGGTGTTCAGCTTCCGTGTCAGTAAAGGTCCAGCGTTTGGGTGGTCGGCTTGGACCTGCGCGCGGGACCCGATCCGGCTCAGTGTGATCTTGCCCAGGTCCCGGATACGCGGTGAAAGCTGCAAGCCCAGCAGATCGAACAAGGCGAAGTTCACCAGGGTCACTCCGTGGGTGTCGGTTGCATGTTCGGTGATGGGAATATCCGTTGCGTTCCCGAGGATCTCATCGAGAACGTAGTGGGCCTCGCGCTTGGTCGCGACGATGATCTTCGTGCCGTAAGTGGCGTGTTGATCAGTCACGTGCGTGTATGTCGAGAGGCCTTCATTAGCGAAGTACCGGCTCATTGCCCTGGCCGTGATGGACTTCCCCCGTGTCGGGAATCGCTGACCGTCGGACGAGGACAGGGTGCCTGTGCCGAATACCGGGGTCAGCGGCAGTTTCTGGTGATAGGTGATCAGGGCCAGATTCGCTGCCCGCAGGGTTTCTTCGCGGACATACCACTCCGCCGTCCACGCCAGCACATCGTAAGAGATTCCGCAGGCATCGGCCATCCTCGTCAGGCCAAGGTTCGTTGAGTGCGCCAGGAGCACCGCGATCAGATTCCGTTTCAGCCCCGGGCTGCGCGCCTGTTTGCCCCCTGCATGGGTGAAACAGCCCAGGAAGCCCGTGCGTTTGTCCAGCTCGATCAGTAGAGACACGATCGGCGCGAAAGGCAGCATCTCGGTCAGTTCTTCCTTGAGCGCCACGGCTTCGGCCGGCACGTCTTCCGCTGTCAGCGGCGAGATCACCAGGTCACCGTTCTCGTCCAGACGCACCGGTCCGTCCCCGCGGGCGAGAACTTCCTCCAGGCCATCGAGTGCTTCGTTAAGTTCCTCCTGCATCGCGGCCAGTGCACGTTCCGGGTCCGCTGGCTTAGCGACCAGCTGACAGAACTCCTCGCGCTGCACGCCCCACTTTTCCGGGGTGAGCAAGTACAGGGCGGGGTCGGAGTAGCGGCGCGAGCCCGGTACGAACACGTCGCCTGTGCGCAGCCCGTCACGCAACGCCAACAACGTGCACAGCTCCCAGTAATGCCGGTACGCGACCGTGTTTCCGGACTCCGCCGCATCCTGCAGATACCCGGACCACCGAGCCGGGACGAACCCAACCGGCGCGTCCGCAGGGACCCTGCGGGTACCCGTGGCGTTCAAATCCCGAAGAATCCCAATCGCGTCCAGGAGCTCACTTGCAGCCGTGCCACCGGAGAACGACACTGCGGCGAGGAACTGCGGGGTGAACTGCCTCAAATACCCGTACGAACCATCCAAAGCCGCGAGATGCCCATGATCACGTGGCAAAGGAGGCAACGCGACCGACTGCGCCGAACGCAGCCGCTCCCACCCAATCCGCTCACCGCGGATCAAGCCGCCAATCTGTTCGTCGTCCAGCTCCATGTCACAGATGATGGCCAGCAAGTCATCCAGCAACGCTTGCCGCCCCTCACCGGCCTTGGCCCGTTGAGCCAATACGTCGTGCATTTTGCTCGCGGCTTTGCTTTCCCGGCCAGAGATGGTCTGATCAAAAAGTTGCACGACCTCGTCGAGAACCTCCGTCCCCGACTGGGCCAACAGTGTCAACAGAATCGGGTAGCGGCGCTCCGGCTCACGGCGTTCCAGCGCCTGTGCGCTCGACCGGCGCCCTACACTCGCCAAGAACCTGCGCCGTTCAGCGGGGAGCGCCGACAAGTCCAGGGCCTCCACTCCTAAACATCGCAGGAAATCCAGCTTCGAGATTTCGGTTTTCACCGCCGCCGAGGAGGCTTCGACAGGTCCCGTGGAGAGCCACCGCAGCCGGTTCATTCCGATCTTGGCATCCGTGACAAGCAACGCATCCAGATCCACCCGCCGAGCGTCCGTTAGCTCATGAGCAAGCCGATCAAAAGTCTCTCTCTGAGCTTCGGCACGAGCATGAGCAACCCGTTCCACCACGGTCACCGGCCCGGGCGGATAACCCGCGCCGTGACTAAATACTCACACGCCATGCGGAACAATAGCGTCGGCGAATCGTGCTCCATCGCACGAGCCAGCAAGAACTCGTCCAGCTCCTTGAATTCCATCGTTGCCGGTACCCGCCAACCCAGATATTTTGAGACCAAACGCAAATGATCAGTGCGGGTCTTCGCCCGTCGTCCGTACATACGCAACACGCTTGGCTCGACGCCGAGCTGGTCTGCTAGGCGTTGCACCGCCACCTTCGGCGCCGACGACACGTCGGCCGGGACGAACCCAATCCAAGGCAACGCACATAGCGTAACCGCCACTCCGAGCCTGTCCGCAGGGCCTCGACCTCGACCAGGATCAACAAACGCAAGATCCGATGCTGAAAGAGTGAAGAACCGAAACAGCTCATCCCTGCTGATTTCAGGGAACCGCCGCAGCCCCTCCAGCTCCTGCTCAGTAAACACTTGCGTAGCCACAACGAACCTTCCAGAGAGCGCACGGAACCCGCTCTCGGAAGTCTACCCAGCCATATCCGCCCGATTTCCGGCGAATACTACCGGGACCCCGAGGGGGACGGAACCGAAGAAAGCCCCGGAGGGTTGGTTCCCTGACGTACGGACTCAGCGAGCTTAGAAGCAGTGAGGGCCCCTTTCCAAAGGGGCCCTCACCTGCTCAAACTCTCACTGGCTTTCCATCTGCACTATGCTTTCGCGATGGCGCCCGTCTCTTGATTTAGGCGAGAGTAATCAGGCCGGTGATACGCCGCTTTCCCAGTACTTGTCGCCTAGTGACTCTCGATATCGGAGTAGAAAGGCAGCCAAAGTCGGTGCAGCTCGATACCAGTCACCACGAACGTCCAGGGGAAGGACAACGAGCACCCCCGTCCCATCCTCAGCAACAACCAAGAGTTCGAGATCGCCTAAGAACTCGCCGATGACGATGTCTCCCGGTGCCGCATCATCCGGTCGCGCCGAGCGAAACTCAGCTGTCCGAGTCACCGCATCCTCGGGGGACAGCAGGACCAAGCCCCACTGTCCATAGTCGACATCCTCGAACAGGCGGGAGTTTCGGCTCGTTGACCAGAGGAGACGTAGCTCATCCGGCACCCCACCCGTCCAGCATGCATCAACTTCCGCCACCGAGGCCGGCGCGGACAGTGAGCAGCCCAACTTGAAAGGGTTGTCGCCTAGTCCGTCCCTCGGCTCCTCGAACTCCCGGAACGATTCAAGAACTTCTGCAACGTCAGCCACCATAACCGGACCACCAAGGATTGAATTGTTGTTGATGTACATCCCGCAACACGGGTACCAGATTATCGAAATTGTTTGTGCCACCGTACTCACGTGGCTGAATGTGATGGATGTCATACTTCGCCCAACCGCCCTCTGGCGTAGCGAACCCTCGGTCGTACCAATTTCTAATGTAAGCACCCCGTTCCTTTGCACCCCACGGAACCCTCTGGGATACGGGCACCTTGGACAGACCTGACCCCGGGAATAGGATCGCCTCCCCCGTACGCGGATCAACGACCTTAGGGTACGTGCGGCCAACGCCATTCAGCAATGAGGCTTCCCCGACGGCGCCTATCCCTTTGCCTGCGCCGCCCGGGAAGAACACTCCGGCAAGCGCGGCGATGTTATCCCAACGGCTGGCGCCTTCGCGGGGCGGGCCCCCGTTCATCGCGTCTATCGTTTCCTCGAGGCTCCATAGACCCTTTTTGCTGCCTGAGGCCTCTGTGGACGACACCGGCGAGGCTGGGGCCGTTCTGGGTCGATCCCGTGAGGGAGCCAACATTCTTTGGAAGAAGGACGGCGGGGTGTAGGCCGGCGGGGTGTAGTAGCCGGGCGCCCAGGGGCCAGCTGGAATGTACGGCGCGGCGACACCGACGTTGGCGTCGGCTCCGTGCCAGGAACTGGAATCGTCGGTGACCTGCGGTTTCATGATCATCAGGCCGGACGGGTCGGAGTTGTTGATGGCGTCGGCTTCGCCGTAGACGTAGGGGGAGAAGTTCTTTGCCTCGTTCCGCTTCAGGATCGGGTCCGGGCTTGTGAATGCTCCGGTGACGGGGTCGAGGTCGCGGGCACCGAGGTGGGTGAGGGTGCTGATGGTGTCTGCGAGTCCGCCGATGTAGCCGTTGGGTGCGCCGTATCCGGCAGGGTTGGCCGCGTTGGACCCCACCCCAGTGGTGGCCGCGGGGGCGGTGGTGTAGGTGCCGGAGCCCGCTGCGGTCTGGGCCGGGCCGCGGGCCAGGCCCATGGGGTCGGTGTAGCGGGTTTGGGCCGTGACCGGTGTTGTCACGCTGCTGGGCTGGACGATCGTCTGGGCGGTGTCGACACCATCGCTGAGGATGAAGGCGAGCTTGACCGCACCGGCAGCGGCGGTGCGTTGGGCCACGGTTTTGCCCGCGAAGGTGTAGGTCTTGGTGGCGGTTTGGACCCCTGCCGGGGTGGAGTGGGCCGTGACCGGGCCGATGGTGACGGTGGTGCCGGTGCCGTCGGTGATGCCGACAAGGTTCCCGCCGGCGTCGTAATACCGGGTCCCGATACTGCCTGCGGTCCCGGCCACGGGGGCCGGCGGCGTGCCGGCTGCCGCGGAAGGGTTCGGATTCACCGGGAGGGTGGAGGTGCCGGTGGTGGTGGCGAGTTTCCCGTCCGGGGTGTAGGTCAGGGTTTCCCCGGCACGGCCGGTCATCCGCCCGGCGGCATCCCAGGTGAAGGAGTTGGTGGTGGGTGCCCCGGTGGCGGGGGTGCTGGTCAGGGACTGGAGCCGGTGCGGGCCGGGCTGGCCGGCTGCGGGGTAGGTGTAGTTTTCGGTGGTGGCGAGGTTCCCGGTGGCGTCGAATCGTTTGACTGTGGATCGGTCCCCGGCGGGGGTGTAGGTGTAGGTCTGGGCGTAGGGTGCGGGGCCGCCGAGCCCGGTGACCGACGTCGAGTCCGGGGTGGGGGCGGTGTTGCAGTTCTTCGCCGCCGCGGTCCAGACCGCGGCGAGCCGGTTGGCGTAGTCGTAGGTGTAGCACTGGTAGTCATCCGGCGCCCCGGGCCGGGACGGGTAGGAGAGTTCCCGGGCGCTGAGTTTCCCGGAGGGGGTGTAGCTGTAGTTGGTGGTTCCCAGGTCCGCGGTGACGCCTTTGGCAAGGTTGCTTGCGGACTGGTTGGCCAGGCGCCCGGTGGTCGCGTCCCAGTTGAAGTAGATCTGGTTTGTTCCGGTGGTGTCGGCCGTGGTGCTGCCGGCATTGGGATCGAACTGCTGGTAGGTGGCGATCTGGTTCAGGTGGCTGTATTGGGTCGAGCCGGCGAGAACGTCCGAGCCGGCGTCGGTGAGGGCGGAGGGGTTTTCGAAGGAGTCGTAGTAGGAGTAGACGGTTTCGGCGGCGAGCCCGCCGATGGCGGGGCTCGCCTCGGTGCGGACGTTGCCGGTTTTCGTGTAGCCCCGGGTTGTGGTGTAGTTCCCGGCGTACCCGGTCAGCCCTGCGGGCAGGGTCACGGTGGTGGTTTTGGGCAGGTAGGCGGGGTTGTAGCCGGATACGGCCGTGGTGACGGGCTGGTCGTAGTTGGGGCCGTTGTACCGGGTCGCGGTGCTGAGCTGGCCCTTCTTCTCCCCATCGAAGGTGCTCGTGGCCAGGGTGTGGGCGGTGCCGCCCTGCGGAGTGACGCTGGTGCTGACCGCCCGGTCCAGGGTGTCGTAGCTGTAGCTGGTCAGGGTCCCGGCGGCGTCGGTTGTGGTGCCGACGCGCCCGGAGGGGTCGTAGCTGGTGCTCACGGTGCCGGTGTCAGGGTCCGTGGCCGATATTTGCCGTCCGGCGGCGTCCAGGGTCCAGGACCATTGGTTGCCGGCGGTGTCTTTCATGGTGGCCATCCGGCCCAGGGCGTCATAGCTGTAGCTGGTGGTGTCCGGGGTGCCGGTGGGGGTGGTGCCGTGGTAGATCAGCCGGGAGACGATGTTGCCTTCGGTGTTGACGATGGTGCTGGCCGCCGATTCGTTCCCGGGACCGGTGGTTGTGGTGGTGTCGGCACCGGTGTAGCTGATGTTGGTGGCCCAGAGCACCTGGTTGTCGTTGGCCAGGGCCGTCGCGGTGGCCAGGCGGCCGGCGCCGTCGTAGTCGTACTGGTCCGAGGATGGCACGGCCACGGTGGGGATCATGAGGGTGGAGCCGGGGTTGGCGGCGTAGTAGTAGTCGTTGTTGACGAGGCGTTTGGCGCCGGTGGTGTTGTAGAAGGTGTCGGTGGCGATCGTGCCCCCGCCCGGTGAGGGTTTCTGGGTTTGGCGGACCCGTCCGAGGCCGTCGTAGATGTCGTAGCTGATCATGGCTTCACTGTTGCCGTTGATGTTGGTGTGCATGATCGATGAGGGTGCGGTCTGGGAGATGGTGTATGCGGTTGCCTGGGTCGGGGCGGGGTTGAGGGCCTGCGGGCGCATGGGGTCCCAGACGCCGGTGACCCGCCCGGAGGCGTCGTACTGGTAGCTGGTGACGTTCCCGTTCTCATCCGTGCTGGAGCTCTTGTTGCCCCGGATGGCATCGAACGCGGTGGTGGTGGTCCAGCCCTTCGGGTTGGTGGTGGTCACCGTGGTGGGCAGCCCGGTAGCCGGGGTGTAGGCGGTGGAGGTGGTCCGGGCGGTGCTGTCGGTGGAGGACACGGCCCGGCCCAGCCCGTCGTAGGCCATGGTGGGTCCGGTTTTCCAGGTCGTGACGGTCGTGCCGGTGACGGCGGTGGCGGTGTCCGTGCGTGCCGGGTTGCCCCGGGTCGGGGCCTGGTAGCCGGGTGCTCCGGGGGTCGCGGCCGTGGAGGCATCGTAGAGGGTGGCTCCGGCGGTGAGGATGTTCCCGGCCGGTGCCCCGTTCCCGGTGCAGGGCCCGGCGTAGGTGCTGGTCGTTGCCGGCAGGGCCAGAAGATTCGCCCCTGGGTTGTCCGCGAATGCTGTGATGGTGCAGCTGCCCGGCGAGCCACCGGTCTCTCCGGAATCGGACACGGCTGTGTTCCGGCCCAGGGCATCGAAGGTATTGGTGGTTGTGGTGGTGCGCTTTCCCGTCCCGGTGCTGCTGGCAATGATCTTCTTGACCGTCCCGGTGCCGGTGTGGCGTGCCTGCGCGGCACCGGTCCCGGCAGCCCCCGTCGCGGTCGGTGACGACGCCCAGGGGTGTTGATGCTGGTGCTTAGCTGCGCGCCGGCCTCGCCCAGGAATTTCTGGGTTTCGACCGCGGACCCTGCAAGCCAGGGGGAATCGGTGATGGTCGTGCCGTCGGAGGCGGTCACGGACGCGGCGACGGTCCCGCCGCTGCCGTTCGACGGGGTTCCGTCCAGGCCGCGCAGGTAGGTGGTGATGCTGGAGGGGTTCTGCCCGGCGACGGCGGCGTTGCCGGTGATGGTTTTGACCTTGCCCCATCCGGCGAGCACGGACCAGCTCAGCTGGGAGCCGCCGGTACCGGCCACGTACTTGGGTCCGGCGTATTTCCAGGCAGGTGTGCCCTGGTATTCGTACCGGGTGAGCATGTCCAGGCTGCCGGTGGCGCCCGGTCCGGCGTTGGTGGCCACGGAGGCGACGGGGTAGATGTGGAAGTAGTCCATCCGGGCCGGTTGGGCGATCGGTGTGGTCGGGGTCCACCACTGCGGGAAGCAGCGCTTCGTGTTCGTCTCAGGAGCGGCGGGAAGGTTGGTCGGGGTGCATTCGGCGCCCTGGTACGTGACGGCGATCGAGGCCCCGGTGACGGTCTTGATCGAGGAGATCCGGTACCGGTCAAGGGGTGCGAGGCCGTCAACGACCCAGACCCGGTTCTGCAGGGTCTGGCCGGAGAAGATCACCCCCGGGTCCGAGATCGCCCCGCCGGTGCCGGTGGCCGTGTTGGCTCCTTGGTGGTCCACGGATCCCAGCCACAACGCCGGTTTCGTTCCGTCTCCGGGATCCGGCATGGAGTGGTGCAGGTTCCAGACGTCCACATTCTGGTAGGCGGTGGGGCTGGTCGCGGTGCGGGTGGTGACGGTCAGCAGGCGCTGGTCCGTGTAGAAGGTGGGTGAGTAGACCGTGCACGCACCGGTCGGCGCGCAGGCGAAGGTGGTGGGAACGTCGTTGCCCTTGCTGCAGTCCACCCCGGTGCAGCGGGGCGTGTAGGCCAGCTCGATGCGCAGCGGGGAGGGGCTGTCCAGTTCGGTGCCGGCGCGCATGCCGTAATCCACCCGGGTCAGGCGGCTGGAACGCACATAGCTGAGCCGGGCACCTGTCCCGGCCTGGGCGGTGTAGTTGTTGGTGTCCTGGGTGTAGTAGAAGGCCTGGGAGTTGCCTTGGACGTCGAGGACGTAGTCCAGGTTCCAGGCGTAGGCCTGCTGGCACAAGGACGCGGCGAAACTCCCGGCAGCACAGGGCTGGGACGGGCCCGCCGCCCCGACCGGGACCGTATCGGCAGAGTTCGTGGAAGCCTTCCCGGCGGCCCAGCCGGGCAGATGGTTCCGGCCGAAGAAATACTGCGTCCCGGAAGTATCCGTCAGTTTCCAGTAACCACCGTCAAAGGTGCCGTTTGACCCGGCAGCGCTCAGGTATTCGATGCGGGTGTTGTCATCGTTCTGCAGCCGGTACGTGCCGGTGGCGGCGTCCTTGATGACCTGGCCTGAACGTCCACCGAAAGAGATGCTGAACTGCTGCCCGCCGGTGGCCCCGCACAGATCGTAGGACCCGGACACGCCCTGGTCCACGCACGGGGCGAATTTCTGCCGGATGGACCCGACCCCGGCCAGGGACCAGCCGTCACCGACGGCGGAGGCCTGGTTGTTCGTCGAACTGGTCAGCCCGTCGACCGTGGAGGAGTCATAGGCCAGGGCCAGTGAGGGGCCGGCCCCGCAGGGGCGCTCCGGGCGCTGAAGGGGTAACTCCACGTGAAGCCACCGGTCTGACCCTTGACCCCCCATGTCCCGGAGGACGCCCCGGGCAGTCCGGTGAAGTCCCCGGAGCCCTTGTCGTTGCCCTGGACCGGCGCCGCCAACGGCGCCCTGCCCGTGAAGCTGGCGGCCTTGACGCCTAGCCCGGTCCCGGTCCCGTTTGCCTGTGCGGGGGTGCCGGTGACCGTCGCGGGGCCAGTGCCGGTCACGGCCCCGTGAACGGATGCAGGATTGGCCCCGTCCAGGAAGGGTCGCCCACTCGCCGGATCTTGGGCTGTTGCGGTCCAGGGGTTGACCTGGACCGCCGTGACGGGCTCGGGCAAGTGGGGTGTCCATCCACTTGAATGGTCGACGGTGATTACGAACAATCCTGCGGTTGCGGTGACGACCGCGGCCGCAACGGTCAGGACCGTCGCCCGAAGGGAGTTCGTGCGCGGGAAGGCCGTGTTCATTTCAGGACCCCTTCAGTGCTGCTGCCGAAATTGTTCTGCGCGTTGTGGAATTGCTGGGGTGTGAGGACGCCTTGGGCCATGACGGGTCCCAGAATGCGGCCCGTGAATCCGCCGCCGAGCTGCACCGGCTGGGTGCCCGAGGACCCAAGATGATTCGGGGTGGTGGTGGCAGTCGTCCACGTGTCGGTCAGCCCGCTGCTGGTCACGTTAATCCGCAGCTGCTGGTTGTTCTTGTCGTAGACCGCGGAAACGAAATTCCAGGTATTTGCCGCCAGCGCAGGACTTCGTTTGACAAACTCCAGGGCCGGCGGTCCCGCGGAGGTCCAGGTGTCGAATTCGACGTATCCGGCAGTGCCCAGGCGCAACGCCCCGGCGGTGGTCCCGGTGCCGGCCATTTGCGCTATCAAAGACTGGATCGTTGTGTCGTTTGGTCCGGGCGGGGCCGTAGGGCAGATCCAGCCGGACACGCTGAAGCTCTCGGCGGTGTTGACGGCCGAGGATGCGGTGCTCGCGGACTGGGTGGTGCCGGTGAGCTGCAGTGCCCTGCTGGTTTCGGTCGCGAACGGGTCTATATCGCTCTGGCACGTCGGGGTTGCCACCGGTACATGGTTGCCGGTCTCAACATCGACCCAGGCCGCGCCGGACGTAGTGGTGGACAGGACGGTGGCCGGGCTGTTCGCCGTGTGGTCCGCGGTGAACGAGTAGGAGGCTGCGGTGCTTTTGACCTGGGTGTTGACGTTGCCCGCATAGTCAAAAGACCATACGGTCAACTGCGTCTTCACGGTATCGATCGCCCCGAGGGAGACGCTCGCAGACCGTCCGTCCGCGGGGCAGACCACCACGAACTCACCGAACCGTGGTGTGTTGCAGCCGAAACTAGCCGGCAGGGTCGGCGCCGTCCCGGCACCGGTCACCGCATAAATAAAACCCTTGGCCGGGTAGGGCCATTGTTGCTCAACGTGAAACTGTATGGCGTGACCCCAACGGTGCCATTCGGGTCCTTACCGGTAGTTGCGTTGATCGGAGTAATGGACGACGGCGGGGTAATCACGGGCGGGGCAGGGGCCGTGGTGTCCACCGTGAAGTTGAACTGCATCACCCCGGAGACTTGTCCTTGCCCGTCGTTCGATTGGGCCTGCAGCTGGTAGGTTCCGTCGGGAAGCACGCCGCCTTGCCAGCTGGGGTATCCACCGGATCCGGGAACTGTCACCGGGGTCGTTGTGGAAAACATGAGTTGCCCGGAGCTTTTGAACACACTGAACCACACCTGGATTGGCCCGCCCGCGTCGCCATCGGGATCGCTGTCGTGAACCGTGTAAACCGGCTGCCGGTCCCTCGTCACAAACGTGGACGCGAACGGCGCCCCCGTCCACAGCGCGTTGGTGATGGTCCAGATATTCGGGGTGGTCGGCGGGGTGTCATAGGTGACGATGACCGAGGCATCATTGTTGAACCGCTTCCACCCCAAAGGATCGCCCTCGTTGCCGGCCCGCAGGGACACCGTCCACTGCCCGACCTGGGCAAGGGTGCTCTTGACCGCCATCAAGTCGAAGCCCACGGTCCCGGCCGGGCAGCCTGCAGAGTAACCCTTGGCTATCGTTTTCGAGTCGACCTTGGCCACGAGCCCGGGCTGGGCGTTCCACGTGTTCCCCGTGCCGACACCACCGGTGACCCACGCATCCACCGGGGTTGCCGTGCACGAAGATGCCCACGTCTCCGTGGCGTTCATCCGGGCCGCGAGAATGACTTTGCCCACCATGGGCTGGGTCGCGAACTGGTAATACCCGCGCGTTGTGTGTGAGACGCCGTCGGGCGCCCAGTACGGCGGGAGGTAGCCGACGTGGACGGTGGAGTCCGTGTATTGGCCGTTCCAATACGAGGTGTTCGGGTAGGCGCTGTCCACGTACAGGTACGAGGCCCTGCCCACCGACCAGTCCGGGTCCACGAACAGCGGGTAATGCAGGTTCGGGGTGTTCAGGATTTCGTTCATGCCAAGGACCTGGGTCTGTTTGCCGTTCTCGGTGCCCAGGCTCAGGGTGAAGGGCCGGGTGATCCCGGGCCCACCGGCGTCCAGGGCTGATGCCCCGGGCTGCGAGGAATCCCACCACTGGCCTTTGGCTGTGCGCAGCTCCGCCTTGCCCGTATCCGCGCCTACTGCGGAAAGACCACCGTCGGCCTCGGCTTGGACGGTGGCGTTCTGCGCGTCCAGGAGAATGCGCATTTGCACCACCCGCGGATCCTTCGCCGCCTCGGCCGTGGCGATCTTCAACACCTGGGACACACCGGTCTTGTGGCTGATCTGGATCAGATCCACCCCCGGCAACACCGCGGGGTAGGTGGCAGTGTTGCCCGTAACCACCGGCTCAGGAAGGGCACCGAAAGGCCAGGACTGCTTCACCGCGTGGCCCCGATTGTCATCCACGCTGGCCATCTGCGCGCTGCCGCCGCGCGCGAGCGTGACATCCACCGGCGTCATCCTGGGTTTGAGAACCGGCTGGCCGTTGACGGTGGCCTGGACCAGGTCCGTGGAAAGATCCTGCCACCCGGCAGCGGTCTGCATGCGGGTAGGTTCCGCGTTCACTGTCCGCGTGAACGTCCCGTCAGGATGCGCCACGGTCTGCTCGGTCGGGGTGGTCAACGCGTCAACCACCACATCGGCACCGGCCCGGGCCGCCTCGGCCGTGGCCAGGCCCTCCGTCACAGGACCGGTGATTCCTGTGCCCAGGCTGGCGGGCTGAGGCCCGGCCCAGGCCGCGCCGGGGGCCGCCAACAGTCCCGCAACGACCGACAAACCACAAACAGCACGCAACAGCATCGAAGACCGAGAACCCACGGGACAACTTTCACGAGAAGGGAGTGCGTGGGATCCCCAAAAATAGACCGTTCCCCCAGAACACGGATATCTGAGAGAAAGCTACACGTAAGCCGAATATCTGCGCAATGGTTTCAACCGAACCTCTCATCATGACAACAGGGCCCGCCCGATATTACGCCGCTTACTCCGCAACCACCGGCCCGGCCTGAACGACTTGTAGCCCCGTGTCCGAGCAAGACGGTCCGGCACTCCCAAAACTGGCCCGTCTTGCAAGCGGTGGGATGCAAGACAGCCGACGAGACAAAAAAGCAACCCAACAAACACACGGCTCGCCCTGTCTCGCTACTATGTATTACAACCACGGGCCGGAACGGCCATAGGCAAACACTGTTGCAAGACAAAAGCGAGGCCAGGTATGGGCAAACTGATCGGATACGCCCGCGTATCCACCAAATCGCAGGCCACCGACCGGCAGGCAGCGGACCTTCTGGCCGCCGGGGTCCGGCGTGATGACCTGTATACCGACCACGGGGTAAGCGGCGCCCGGAGCAGCCGGCCGGCATTCGATGCGGCGCTTCAAGCCCTGCACGAGGGCGACACCCTGGTCATCACCACCTTGGACCGGCTCGGCCGCTCCACCGCCAACATGCTCGGACTCTCCGAAGAACTGCGGACACGGCGCATCAATCTGCGTGTGCTGAACCTGGGCGGCGGCAACGTCGACACCGCCACCCCCATCGGCGGCATGGTGTTCACCGTCATGGCAGCCCTGGCCCAGATGGAACTGGAGATCAAGCGGGAACGGATCACCGACAGCGTCAGCAAACGCCGGGCCGCCGGCAAAGATCTCGGCGGCCGACGCGCCCAATTCACCGACAGCCAGATCGAAAACGCCCGCCGCCTCATCGCAGCCGGCGAACCAGCCACCCAGGTCGCACGCGACCTGGGCATGTCCAGGGCCACCCTGTACCGGCGCATCGCAGGAATCGAAGCACAACACTGGATCAACACCCAGGGCTAGCGACTTCCTCTATCTCCCAGTGCAAGTCCCTTACTAGTTACTTGTCGGGTAGGGACACCGACAGGAGTACCGGGCCATCCTCACCGCGGCCTGGCACCTGCTCGCCGAAGGCGAATGCTACGCCGATCCCGGCGCCGACCACTTCACCCGCCTGGACCCGATCAAAGCCAAAAACAACGCCATCAAAAGACTCAACAGCCTCGGCCTCGACATCACCATCACCCCGGCCACCGCAGCCTGAGTCACCGACGACTTTCGTATTAGGTCGAGGACGTGGACGGTGCCATCGCCCAGGGGCGCGATGTAGAGTCGGTCGGCCGCCGGGTCGGTCACCTGATAATCGAGGCGCGTACTGCACCCCGGCAACGGAACATCACGTATGACGGTGAATGGTAGCTTGGCGGCCGAGTCCGTGGCATTCGGCGCGCACGCGGGCAGGCTAGCGATGAGAGCGACCGTGACCGCCACCCGGAGGTACCTTTGAGGAATTCGCTCCTCTGGCCCGCTCCGCCGCTCGCAGGATCACGACATTGATAAGAAACGCGGCCAGTGCGCCGGCTATGGCGGGAACGGCCACCACCGCGGGAGGGAGGCTGCCTGCGGTCGGGCACCCGCCATCACCGCCGTTGACCGCCGGCAGAAAATCATCATTCACGCCCACCGCATTGGCAAAGAGCCGCTAAAGGACCACCAGCACTAGCGTGCCGCCCCCGCCAAGCAGCGCCGGACGGACCTGCCACCTGAGCAGGCGCACGGCCGCTAAGACAAGCCCTCCGGACAAGACGGCCGAAAGGACAATGAGCGCGGGTGAAATCATGAACGTCTCCTCGAAAAACCAGACATTGGCCGCCCGGACAACATAGATTGTCGCCCATCGCCACCCTCAGGAGGGGGCGCGTCAGCACCCACGGTGGTTCCTCGAGCCAGTTCGATGACGTCGCGGGCGAAGGAGAATATGAGCAGCGGAAGAGCCAGCGCGGGTGCCGCGGCCGCAAGGGCCGGTGGAATGCCGGGGGTCAATGCGAGGAGCAGCGCGAACGGCTGGAAGGCCCCGATTGTCTTACGCACTGCGTTCGTCGGGAGTTGGCTCCGAAGGTGGGGCCAAAACTGGGCGGCGGCCCCAAAAACGTAATAGAGGGAACCGATACAGAGGGTCCAAGGCCCGATGGAGGCCGCCGTTGCGCAGGACAGAACGAGCACCAGGGCGGCGTCGGTAGCGGTATCCAGGCGTGCTCCCGCCGCAGAGGCCGTGCCGGTGCGCCGGGCGACGGGACCGTCTACTGCGTCGAGCAGGAAAGCAGCGGCACCCAGGAAGACGAGAAGCGGGTCCGGAGGCTGCCCGGTGAACAGCACTGGCACGGCCAGCGCGGCGCAAAGGGCCACCAGGACTGCCCGCAGCAAGGTGATCCGGTCGGCGGGCGTGGTGAAGCGGGGAGTGCGCCGCAGGATGGAAGCGGCGGCGCATCCGATGACCGTGGCACCGCCGGCCAGCCCGACCGACTGCCCGAAGCCGGGGGAATAGACAGTGGAGAGCCAGATGCCCGCGACGCCGTACGCTGCCACTGCGGCCAGCGCGTCCGACGAAGCGCGCTGTGCGGTCCTGCTTTCCATGAGCCACCTCGCCCACATGCTAACAACAGCGCGTGCGTCGGGCCAGCACCGGCGTCCGGTGCATGGCCCAGCTGAGTGGCCCGTGGCCGACCGCCTCGGTCAGGAGGTGCGCTGTCCTGCGGACCTCAGCGGATGGCCGGCCGGTCCTTTGGGGCTGAGGCGGGCGAGGCCTATACCGGCCAGAAGGCTCCCCAATGCTTCGGCTACCGCGCTGAGGGATTTTTCAAAAAACCACACGGGGTCAAACATCGCAGGGAAGGGGCCGAAGGCAGGAACATCAACGTAGCGGTAGAGCACCACCGCCGCGAATGCGCTCAAACCGACCGCCAGGGCCGCGGCGTAGGAGGCTCTGCTGCCCCGGATCAGGACATAGAGCGCTGCCAGCACCGCCGCAGCGGATTCGAGCAGGAACAGGCTGCCCTGCCCGATCCCGGCAGGAGTGGCGGCCTGATAGCCGGGGGCCAGATGGATGTGCACCCCGGCGTCGATCAGGAGTGCCAGAGCGGTTAGTACCCTCAGGGCCATGTTCATTTGACTGTCAGCGTCCCGTGCATGTTGGGGTGATACTTGCAGTGGTAAGCGTAGGAACCCGGTTCCACCGGGGCCGTGAACGTCCCTGTCCCGCCGCTTCCGCGGACATCGACGTCAAATGCCTGCCCCTGATCCACAGTGACAGTATGGCCGGCCGCGTCCATGTTGGTGACAGCAACGACAGCGCCCGGCGCGACCGTTATGGGCGCGCCATATTCGAAGTCTTTGATGGTGATAGTTGCCGATGCCGCCCTCGTGGTCGCTCCCGTCGTCGTCCCCGGGGGCGCGGACACCGCGGGACTTCCGCCGTTGGATGCGCACCCGCCCAATATGAACGACGCAATCAGCAGTAGTGCCGCCCGGGCCCGAATCGCTTTCATGTTGTACCGTCCTCGACGCCGGAATTTAGGGCCGCAAAGGCCCTGCTTGTCCTACAATTCTGCGCGCACCGGGCCGAAATGATCCTGTGGTTTGCATTCGGAAACGCCCACGAGGCTGAAGGCGCTTTCCTCTTCCAATGCGTTGGCATCGCAGAACGAGGCCAGGGCGGCGGAGAACGGGGCACACGCCAAATCTCGCTCTGTGTCATGACCCAATTAAGAAGGAACTGAGAAACTCTCGACTTGGTGCGCCAAGGCAGCTGGCGTTCCGTGCCGGGTAGGCTCGGCTGCGTCCCATGCTCTGCCGTCAACAAGGCTGAGGGCTCGCTTAATAGTTGAAGGCCTTTCGGGTCGCGTTGGTCGGTCGAGGACCGTTTGCTCCTTGAAAATGTCGCGGTCAGCGGCTGACCGGTTCCTTGGTCTCGAGCAGGCTGAGCTCATGGCGGCGGGGGAACCCTTCCCAGTCGCCTGGCACGAGGCAGGCGAACGCGCCGGTGGCCGCGCCGGTCCGCAGCCTTTCCTCGGGGCTCCGGCCGCTGACGTATTCGGCAAGGTAGCCGGCGACGAATGCGTCCCCGGCACCGACGGTGTCCACATCCTCAACACTGACTGCTTCCAGGCGGAACACTTGTCCGTCGATCAGGGCGAGGGCGCCGTCCGCGCCGAGCTTGATGACAGCCTGGCTTGGGCCCAGGTGGGCTATTCGTCGCGCAAGGTCCTCGGGTTCGCCGGCCCCTACGGCAATCGCGGCTTCATCGTCGCCCGCGAACACAATGTCCGCGAGCGGGATGATGTCCCGGTAGACGCCTGCAGCGCCTTCCCGTGACCAGAGATTGGCCCGGAAATTGAGGTCGAAAGAGACCGGCACACCGGCGGCCTTGGCCGCAGCGATGGCATAGCTGATCGTTGAGGCGGCCTGCCCGGACAGCGCCGGAGTGATGCCGCTGACGTGCAACAGGGCAGCCTGGGAGATGAGCAGTTCGTCGACGTCCCCGGGGGAAAGTCTCGACCCGGCGCTGCCGGCACGGTAGTAGCTGACCCTCTGGGTGGCCGGTGTCCGGCGTTCCTTGATCATCACTCCCGTGGGGGCCGCGGGGTCGACCGCGATGCGGACGTCCACACCTTCGGCCCTGATTTCGCGCTCAACAAGCTGGCCGAGGGAGTCCGCCCCCACGCGCCCGCACCACACGGACTGCACACCGAGCCGTTGCAGGCCGATGGCGACATTGGATTCGGAGCCGCCGATGCCCAGGCTCAGGGTGGAGGCGTGGGCCAGTGGGCCGACCTGATCGGCACGCATCAGGGCCATGGTTTCGCCGAACGTCAGGACGTACGGTGCAGGGGAGCCGCTCACCGCTTCGCGCCCATCTGGTCCGTGGTCTCGTCCACAAGTTCGCGGACGCGCCGTGCCCTTGCCGTGAGGTCCTGCAGGTCGCCGCCCCTGAAGGCGTCGCCGAGGAGCGGGCCGCCGAGGCTGACGGCCAGGGCGCCGGCCCTGATCCAGGCCGGGACGTCCTCGATGTTTACCCCGCCGGAGGGGATGACCTGAACGTCCGGGAAGGGGCCCCGCAGCTGGGCGACGTAGCCTGCGCCCACCACGGATGCGGGGAAAACCTTCACGGCCGTTGCGCCGAGTTTCCAGCCGGCATGCAGTTCCGTGGGGGTGAGGCCGCCGGGGTAGACGGGCACGCCGCGCCGGACGCAGGCTGCGACGATGTCGGTATCGGTGACGGGTGTGACGACGTAGGCGGCGCCGAGGTCCATGGCCGTTTCTGCTTCGTCCCCGTAGTGACGGTCCCGACGCCGATTTCCAGACCCTCTCCAAAGTGTTCCTGGAGGCGGGGGAGTTCGTCGAAGACCCCCGGTGTGCTCAGCGTCAGTTCGATGCTGAGCACACCCCCCTGCTGCAGTGCGTCGATGACCGAGGCATACTCCGTGGCGTGCGTGGCCCGGAGGACGGCCACCACCCTGGTGTCGCGGAGGATGGCGGATGGGGCCGGACGGGAGATTGTGCCCTGGTGTTCGAGGCGCAGCATGGGTTCCTTCTTCGGAGTCGGTTGGGGCCGGGGGAGGTTACTTGGCGATGCGGGCGTCGGTCAGACCGGCGCCGGCTAACTCAGCGGCGACGGCGGGCGCCGTTCCGTTGCCGTGCGGGCGCGCATCCTCCGGATCTGTGAGGTCGCGGTTGAGGGTTTCCGGCGAGAGGCGGGTGGCGATAAAGCTGACTGCCATGACGAGGGACATGTAGATGGCCACCGGGATCCAGGAGTTGCTGAAGACTGCCAGGAGGGCCGCGCAAACCATAGGTGCGATGCCGCCGCCGATGATGGAGGAGAACTCACGGCCGAGCGTGACACCTGCGTAGCGGTAGCGGCTGCCGAAGATTTCCGGGAAGTAGCTCATGTGGACGCCCACCACTCCCTGGCAGGCGAGCATGAACCCGACAATGATCACGAGCATGATGGCGACAGGCGAACCGGTGGTGAGCAGCATGAAGGCCGGGGCTGGGAAGAGGACCAGTGCGCCGGTGATGATGGAGACCACCCGGCGTCGTCCGATCTTGTCCGAAAGCATGCCGAAGCCGACGGCGGCAACGCCGCCGCAGAGTGCCCCGATAAGCAGCACCTGCGGGATGAACTTGGGATCCGTGCCCACCACCGTGATCAGGTATGACGCCATGAACACCTGGATGGTGTAGGACTGCGTGCTGACGCCGAAGTTCATCAGGATGACGCGCAGGACGTTGGCTTTGCCGAACTTCGCCACTTCGCGGAGCGGTGCCGGGGGTTCGGTGCGGGCCTGCTTGATCTCTTCGAACACGGGGGATTCATCCAGTTTGCGGCGGATGACCAGCGCGGCGATGGTCACGAAGATGCTCGAGAGGAAGACAAGCCTCCAGCCCCAGGTCATCATGTCGTTGGGGGCCAGTGACTGGGCGGCGATCCAGACCAGGGCCCCCAGGGCGGTTCCGGCCGCGGCGCCCACCATGATCAGGGACGCGAGCTTACCTCGGGTGCCCGGGGCAGCCGATTCGGTCAGCAGGGTGGCGCCGCCCGACTGCTCGGCACCAGCGCCGAAGCCCTGTGCCGCGCGGCAGACGCAGAGCAGGACCGGAGCCAGGACGCCCACCTGTTCGAACGTCGGCAGCAGGCCGATGACCAGGGTGGCGCCGCCCATCAGCAGCAGGGTGACCACGAGGACCCATTTGCGGCCGAGCCGGTCGCCGAAGTGGGAGAAGAAGATCCCGCCGAGCGGCCGGAAGAGGAATCCGACGGCGAAGGTGCTGAAGCTGGCCAGCAGGGCGGCCGCGGGCGAAATGTTCGGGAAGAACAGGTGGCTGAAAACAAGTGCCGAGGCCGTGCCGTAGATGACGAAATCGTAGAGTTCAAGCGTGGTGCCGATCAGGCCTGCCAGGGCCGCCTTCCGCACCTTCTTCTGGTCTACCGCTGTGGCTTGGGGATTTTCCGTGGTCATTTCCATACTCCTTTGAATGGATGTCCTGCATGGACGGTCTGGCGTTCCGCCGGGCGGCGGGAGTAAATCAGTAGGTGATGAGGACCTTGAGGTTCGTGGGGTCCGTGACCGGGGCGGTGAGGGCGGCCGCGGCATCGGCGAGGCGGTAGGTGCTGGTGATGATGGACCGCAGGTCCACGTTCCCGGATGAGGCGAGGTCAATCGCCGTCGGGAAGGCGTGCGCATACCGAAAGGCGGTGACCAGGTCGATTTCGTAGCGCTGGAGGAAGCCGAGCGGGATGCCGTCCACCGTGGGTCGTGCCTGGCCAACTACGGCGGCCCGTGCCGCCGGCGCCAGGGTCCGGATGCCGTCAATGAGCGCCCTGCTGTTTCCGGAACATTCGATCAGCCGGTCCATTCCGCTCAGGTCGAGCGCCGTTGCGGCCGTATTGATGGTGCGGGTGGCTCCGAACTGCGCGGCAACGGCCAGGCGGTCGTCGTTGACGTCGGTCACGATGATCTCGGCTGCGCCCCGTACTGCGGCAACCTGTGCCACGAGCAGGCCGATGGGCCCTGCGCCGGTGATGAGGACCCGGTGTCCGGGCTGCACCTGGGCCCGTTCAACTGCCCAGACGGCGACGGCGAGCGGTTCGATCGCTGCCCCGATCTCCGCCGGCACGGATTCCGGTAGCGCATGGAGTGCAGCTGCCGGCACCACCACGTGGCGGGCAAAAAGGCCGTCTGTGGGCGGTGAGCCGAAGCACGTGCCGCTGGCGCACAAGTTGTACCGGCCGGAAACGCACGTCGGGCAGGTGCCGCACGGGAGCGCAGGTTCAATCACGACGGCGGTGCCGGCGGCGACGGCGGCGGTCTCACCGGCGGCGATGACCACTCCTGCCCCCTCGTGTCCGAGGACTGTGGGCTGGCGGAGTACGTTGGTGCCGTTGCGACCGTCCGCGAAGTAGTGCATGTCCGAACCGCAGATGCCGCCCGAGCGCATCTCCACCAGGACATCGTTTGGGCCAAGCGCCTTCAACGGTTTCTCCTCGATGCGGAGGTCTTTGGCGCCATGCAGGACGGCGGCCTCGGTGGTGCGCGGCAGCGCCGGTTGATCGGTGCGGCGTACGGCTTGCGTGGTCATCGGATGCTCCGGGTCTGTGCGGGAAGAAGGGCGGTTGACTCGGCCGCGGCGCGGGCGGCGGCCCGGGGTCCTTGCTGGTGGATGATGTCGATCAGTTCACCGGTTCGGTGGATGAAATCGTCGCGGGTGGCGAGTTCATCACCCAGGAGGTGGAGCTGCCCGATGACCTTGCCGGCGAGTTCACGGCCGGAGGCGGACGCTGCCGCGAGAGTTTGCAGTGATTCCCTGGCGGGGTCCTGCATGTCATGGGCGTGGATGCCGGGGTCGAATCCGGGCAGCGGTGCGATGCAGGAGAGGTACGCCGCGGCGGTGAGGGCCAGATAGTGGGGCATGACGCCGCCGTCGAGCATTTGCAGCGCGGGCAGCGGGATCCGCTGGCGGAGCTTGACGGATCCGTCAGAGCCCACCTGGCTGGTCCGGTGTCCCAGGGCCGAGTTCCGCCACCGCGAGAAGAGCTGGGCTTCGTAGGCGTCGACGTCGACGTCTCCCGGCACCGTGACGCTGGGCAGGTACTCGTGCCGCAGGATGGTCCGGGCGGCGGTCTCGATGTAGTCCAGAGCCGTGGACTCGGGAATCGTGGCAGCACCGGACAGCGCGCCGAGGTAGGCGATCAGGGAGTGCGTGCCGTTCAGGAGCCTGACCTTGAGCTGCTCGTAGCCCGCGACGTCCTTGGTGAAGACGGCGCCGCCTGCTTCCCACGCGGGCCGGCCGGCAATGAAGTTGTCCTCCAGGATCCACATGGTGAACGGCTCGGCGGGGACGGGGATCCGGTCGGTGTATCCGAGCTGCTCGGCGACGAGCGTCCGGTAGTGCTCGGTTGTGGCGGGCACGATCCTGTCCACCATGGAGGACGGAAACGTCACGTTCGCGTCGATCCACTCAAGTGTCCCGGTGGCTTCGGTGGCCGGCAGCAAGGAGGCGAATTCGCGGACGAGCCGCCGGGTGTGGTGGCCGTTGTCGGACAGGTTGTCACAGCTGAGGATGGTGACAGGTTTGCCGTGTGTCCGGGCACGCTGCTGGAGGCCGCGGACGATCTGGCCGATCGGCGTGCGGGGGCCGCGGCTTCCGCGAGGTCGTGCTGCACATCGGCGTCGGCAACATTCAGCGACCCGGTGGCGGGGCTGTACGTGTAGCCGTTTTCCGTCACCGTGAGGGATACGATCCGGGTCGTGGCTGCGCCGATTTCCGCGACGACGCGTTCGGGGTTCTGCGCCGCGACGAAGGCGTCCGAATGCACGCGCGGCGTGGAGAAGGTGGATCCTTCCGGCGATATCTCCACCACCGTATAGGTCATGTCCTGGGCGTGCATGGCGTCGGTGACGGCACTTGAGCGGCTCGAGACCCCGATGATGCCCCAGTCGCCGCCGTGGGCGCTGATGGCGGCGTCGGTGTACACGGCCTGGTGGGCGCGGTGGAAGTTTCCCAGGCCGAGGTGGACGATGCCGGGAGCAGGGACGGCGTCACGCCGGACAATGCCGGGCGTGGAGGCAGTCAGCGGTGCAGGCTGGTTGCGTGCCACGGTTCACCAGTCCTTCATGGAGCCGTCGAGCTCGCGGGCGATGGGCAGGTAGGCCTGCTTGTACGGGAACTTGGCCGCCGCAGCTTCGTCTACGTGGACACCCAGGCCGGGTTCGTCGCCGGGGTGGAGGTACCCGTCCTCGAAGCGGAAGCTGGAACGGAACACCTCTGAGACGAGGGGGTCGTAGCCCATGTATTCCTGGATGGCGAAGTTGCTGGTGGCAAGGCCCAGGTGCAGCGACGCGGACAGATTGATGGGGGAGACATCCGAGGGCCCGTGCGGGGCACCCTTGATCTGGTAGACCTCGGCCAGCGCCAGGATCTTGCGGACGTGGGAGATGCCTCCGGCGTGAACGACGGCGGTGCGGATGAAGTCGATGAGCCGTTCCGTGATGAGCTGTTCGCAGTCCCAGACGGTGTTGAAGACTTCGCCGATCGCCAGCGGGATGGTGGTCTGCTGGCGGAGGGTGCGGAGCAGCCGCTGGTTCTCCGCCGGTGTCACATCTTCGAGCCAGAACAGGTCCACGTCTTCGAGGGAGCGGGCCAGACGGGCGGCTTCGGTGGGGTTGAGCCGGTGGTGGACGTCGTGGAGCAGCTTCAGTTCCGGACCGACGTGCTCGCGGACGGCCGAGAGGATTTTCGGGGCGTGGCGCAGGTAGGCGGAAGTGTCCCAGTCCTCTTCGACCGGACCGGCGCCGCGGCCGGCCGGTTCGTAGCTGGCGGCGCCCTTGGTGACGCCGTAGACCTTGTCCAGGCCGGGGACGCCGGACTGCGCGCGGACGGCCCGGAATCCCTGTTCACGGCGCCGGTCCACGGACTCCAGGAGCTCGGGCAGGTCCCAGCCGGTGGCATGGGTGTACGTGAGGATCCTGTCGCGGGCCGCGCCGCCGAGGAGCTGGTAGACAGGGACATCCAGGGCCTTGCCCTTGATATCCCAGAGGGCGAGGTCGATGGCCCCGATGGCGGCCATGGTCACCGGCCCGCGGCGCCAGTAGGCGCCGCGGTAGAAGTACTGCCAGGTGTCTTCGATGCGGTCGGCGTCCCGCCCCAGCAGGGCGGGGGCGAGGTGGTCGCGAAGGTAGCTGGCCACGGACAGTTCGCGGCCGTTCAGGGTGGCGTCACCCCAGCCGACGATGCCGTCATCGGTAGTGATCTTGAGGGTCACAAAGTTTCGGCTGGGGCTGGTTACCAGGACGTCGACGTCGACGATTTTTCGGGTCATCGGGAGATCACAACATTCTTGATTGGCTCGTTCTTGGACAGACGGGTGATGTTTTCGGCGATCTCCCGGGCGCGGCCGCGGAAGGTTTCCGCCGTGACGCCGGAGGAGTGCGGGGTCATGATGATGTTGTCCAGCCGGCCAAACGGCAGGGCAGACGGTTCACCGCGACCGTCGGGGCCGGGGTACTGATACCAGGTGTCGACGGCGGCGCCGGCAATCCGGCGGTCCTTCAGGGCCTCGTAGAGCGCGTCTTCCCCGACAACCGGTCCGCGGGCAACATTGACCAGCAGTCCGTCCGAGCCAAGCTCGTCGAGTTCGGCAGCGCCCACCAGGCCGGTGGTTTCTTCGGTCAATGGGATGCTGATGACCAGGATGTCCGATTCACTGAGTGCGTCGGCGAGCCGTTCGGTTGAGCCGGCCCAGCGGAGCGAATTCGCCTGCGGATCCACCGTGCCGCGGCGGGTGATGGCGATGCCCTCGGCGCCGAAGGCCTGCAGCAGGTTCCAGGCAGTGCTGCCGATGTGGCCGAAGCCCAGGAACGTCACCACGGCCCCGCGCAGCGTTTCCGGCTGGCGGATCTCCGGGGAGTAGACGGAGGAGGACCAAATGCCTGTGCGCAGGGCTGCGTCCTGTCCGATCAGGTTCCGGCGAAGGGCAACAAGCACGGTGGCGATGTGTTCGGCAATGGAGCTTTCGTGGTGGAACGTGTTGGCGCAGACAGCTCCGGCCGGCAGTGCAGCGGCCTCGATGCCGTCGTAACCCGCTCCCGCCACGTGAACCAGCCGGACGTTCGGCGCCACCGCGCCCATGGCTTCCGTGAACCTCGGTCCTACGTACACGTCGGCGTCCTTGAGATCCGTCAGGACGGAGTGTTCGTTCCAGCTGTCGTGCCAGGACGCGGTTGCGCCGTCCGGCAACGCGGCCTCGAAGGTGGATCGCTGGGACATCAGGTTGGGGTCGGCGATGACGATTCTCATGGTTACTTTCCCTGGATTGCGTGGTCTGCGGTGCGGGCAGCGAAGGTGGAGCCGCGCACGATGAGCTGTGAACTGAGATGGACGGCCTCGGTGGCAGTCGGCTTGCCGGCTACCTGCTCGAGGAGAAGCTCGAGTCCCAGGGAACCGCTGCGCTCGATGGGAACCCGGATCGACGTGAGACCGGGTTCAGCGGCGGCTGCGATATCCAGGTCATCGATGCCCACCACGCTGATGTCCTCGGGGCAGTGATAACCCAGCGTGCGTGCCCCTGCGAGCATCCCGATGGCCACAAGGTCGTTGTAGGCAATGACTGCAGTGGCGCCGCTGGCGACCACCGACGCAGCGGCGGCGAGCCCGCCATCGACCGTGGCATTCTGGTTTCCCACAGTGACGAGTTCAATGCCCCACTCGGCACAGAAGCGGGTTACGGCTGCGAGTCGCTGGCCGTTGGCCCAGGACGAGGCCGGTCCCGGAATGTACGCGAGCTTGCGGTGGCCCAGCGCGTGGAGGTGTTCCACTGCCTGGCGGAGGCCTTCGCCGGCTTCCATCAGCACGCGGGCTGCGTGATCGGCTTCGCCGTTGATGACCACCAGCGGCGTGTTGCCCACAAGCTGGTGGATCTGGTTTGAGGGGAGCCGGGGAGAGCAGAGGATGATGCCGTCCACGCCGACGGCCAAGGACTCCAGGTGCTCGCGTTCCCGTGAGGAGGATTCGGCTGTGTCCGCCAAGACCATGCGGTGGCGGCCGTGCCAGGCCTGGTTCTGGATGGCCTTGATGAGGGCCGCGAAGACGGCGTTGGAGATGTCCGGCACAATGACGCCGAAGGTCCTGCTGCCGCTGAGTCCCGCGACGTCATAGCCCAGCTCTGCGGCCGCGGCCATGACTTTTTGGCGGGTGTCCGCGGCCAGCCGTCCGGGATCCCCGAACGCCCGTGACGCCGTCGCCAGGGAAACCCCTGCCAGCTTTGCGACGTCCGTGAGTTTTGCCGACATCAGTCCTCCAGTTGCCTCGTTGAAACTCTTCCCTTCCAGTATGGAAAAAGTTGTACAAGTTTGTCAAGGACTTTCCATGACGTGCGTCACGGTGCGATGGAGGCGGTACTGGATGGACGGCCGTGGGCCCTGCGGGGAGCTCCGGCTTGGCGAGTCAGCCCTTGAAGGCTGGAGCAGTGCTGTTGCGGATGACCAGCCGGGGGCGCAGCACTTCGGCGCGCTGCGGCAGGGAGGGGTCGGCCATGCGTTCGACAAGCAGCTGGGCGGCGCGGACACCCACGTCGCGGCTGACAGGGTCCACGCTGGTCAGTGAAAGGTGCCGGATTCCGGCCAGGTAGGTGCTGTCGTATCCGTCGAGTGAGAGCCGGGACGGAACACCCAGGCCGTGGTCGTCGGCGGCCGAGAGTGCTCCGACGGCGAGGATGTCGTTCGCGGCGAAGACCGCTGTGGGCGTCCGGCCGCTGCCGATGAGGCTGTTCATGGCCTCGAAGCCGGAGTGTTCACTCAGGTCCGCTTGCACCACCCGGATGTGCTGCTGGAGACCATGGCGGGACATGGTCTCCCGGTAGGCGCCTTCCCGCAGGGTGGCCGACCCCGTGGGGAACTCCGCTACGTGCTGGCGCACGCAGGCGAAGGAGACGAGAATGGGCTCGTGGTCACCCCTCGCTCCAGCGGGGTCGGCGACGTGATGAACGCCGACGCCCGAAAGACCCAGCGCATCTACCTCACGCTGACCCTGGGCAATACCCTGGCGGCCTCATTCATCTGGGGGATCAACACCCTCTTCCTGCTGGACGCCGGACTCAGCAACCTTGAGGCTTTTGCCGCGAACGCCTTCTTCACGGCCGGAATGGTGCTGTTCGAGGTGCCCACCGGAGTGGTGGCCGACGGCTGGGGGCGCCGCGTTTCATTCCTGCTCGGCACCGCAACTCTGGCTGGCTCCACCTACCTCTACTACCTGCTCTGGCAGCTTTCCGCCCCGTTCTGGTCATGGGCGGTGGTGTCGGTCCTGCTCGGTCTGGGCTTCACGTTCTTCTCGGGTGCGGTGGAAGCCTGGCTCGTCGACGCGTTGCGCTTCGCGGGCTATGAAGGCGGCCTCGAGACAGTGCTCGGGCGCGGACTGATGGTTGCGGGCGTCGCGATGCTAGTTGGCTCGGTGGCCGGCGGTGTGATCGCACAGGCCACCGACCTCGGCGTGCCGTTCCTGCTGCGCGTTGGTGTCCTGCTGGCCATGTTCGTGGTGGCCTTTTGGCTGATGCACGACGTCGGGTTCACGCCCGAACGCTCGACCCACCCGCTTCGGGCGACCCGTGCCGTACTCAATGCCTCGATCGAAAACGGTTTGAAAAATCCACCGGTGCGCTACGTGATGCTGGCCGCACCGTTCACCGCCGGCGTCGGGATCTATGTGTTCTACGCCCTGCAACCGTTCCTGCTTGGGCTGTTCGGTGACCCGCACGCCTATTCCATTGCCGGTCTTGCGGCGGCAATCGTGGCCGGTACGCAGGTGCTCGGAGGCTGGCTGGCCCCCCGCATCCGGCGACTCGTTCGCAAGCGCACGACGGTGGTTATTCTGAGCAGCAGTGTGGGAGCCATGCTTTTGGCCATGCTCGGGTTCACCCGGGTGTTCTGGGCAGCCCTGGCGCTGTTGGCGCTCTGGGCCCTGGTCGCGGCAGCAGGAACACCGGTACGGCAGGCGTACCTGAACGACATGATCGACTCGAAGCAGCGGGCAACAGTCCTTAGCTTCGACTCACTCATGGGATCGAGCGGCGGCGTGGCGGTCCAGCCGCTGCTCGGCCGGGCCGCCGATGTATACGGCTACGCCGCCTCGTTGACGATTGGCGGCCTGATCGAATTGATCGCGGTGCCGTTCCTGTTGGCGAGCCGCCGGCAAAACAATCAGGCCGATCAGGCCAACGCCCCGGCCAGCACATCGAGCGAGGAACCCCCGCGGGCGTAGAGCCCCTAGGGGCTCCGGCTGCGCTTAGCTGCAGAGCTGGCCGAACGTGGTGCCTGCCTTCTGGTAGTCAGCCGTCAGCGCTTTGAGCTTCTCGGCGTCGGGGCTGTCTTTCGCGGACTCGTCGGCCCAAGCCACAATCGCCTTCACGGACGGCTTCAACTCGTCCGAGGCGCCGCTGATGATCGGACGAAGCTTGTTCGCGAGAATGTTCATACCGGTCTTGCCGGCGCTGGCGCTCGGGTTGGTTACAACGATCTTGATCCGGTCGCAGGTCTGTTCGGTGGTCAGTTGCGCCGGTGCCGAGCACGCGGACGCGGAGATGATCAGGCCGGCGGCGAGCAGGGCCGTGGTGAGTTTCTTCATGGTTCCCTCGGTAGATGCTTGAACGTCGATTGTAAGCAGATCCCGCAGGCCGGATGGTGTAAGCACACGGACGATGACGGCGTACGCCCGCCCGAGGGGGAATTCCTCCCCAAGCGGAGTGGTTCCAGCAGTATGTCCTTTCCCCGGATTTCCATTCTCGACCGAGCCAACTCCCTGGACGGGTTTACTGCTGCAGAATCCCTGAACCTGGTGCTGGACCGGGCACAACGGGCTGAGGGGCTCGGCTACCACCGCTTCTGGGTGGCTGAACACCACGCAGTGCCGGGCATTGCCGGCTCCGCTCCGGCAGTGCTCATGGCCGCCGTGGCCGCCCAGACCCGCTCCATCCGGGTCGGTTCGGGCGGCATCATGCTCCCCAACCACCAGCCACTCGTGGTGGCAGAGCAGGCGGCCACCCTGGAGGCCCTTTATCCCGGGCGGATCGACCTGGGGATCGGCCGGTCCGTCGGGTTCACGCCGGCAGTCCGGAGCGCGCTGCGCGCCGGACAACCGGAGGCGGAGCAGTTTGAACAGGACCTGAGCCAACTCCTGGACTACCTCTCCGGATCCGCGCCCGTCACTGCACGGCCACGGAACGACTCGGCCACCCCCGTGTTCGTGCTTGCCACCGGCGCGGGAATCGATGCTGCGGCCCGCGCCGGCCTGGGCGTGGTGCTGGGCGGGCCCGCCGTGTTTCGGCCGGACCAGAACGGAAAACTGCCGGGGCTGGAAAGGTACCGCGCCCGGTTCCGGCCGTCACTATGGTTCGACAGGCCCTGCGTCATCGTTTCCGCCAACGTGGCAGTGGGGCCCAGCCGCCAGGCCGCCACGGAGCTGCTTCTGCCCGAAGCGGTCGCGCTTGCCCGCTCCAGGACCACGGGCGAATTCGCTCCGCTGGCCCCGGTAGGTCCCGTGGAATTGGGCGGGCTGACCGTGCGGGAGTCGGAAGCCGTCGAACGCAGCCTCTCCGCCTCGGTCTACGGCACCCCCTCCGAAGTCCGGTCCCAACTCGAGCGACTGTTTGATGCGTCCGGTGCCGACGAGCTGCTGGTCACAGGCGGCGCTGTCGACCTTGGGGCACAGTCCGAATCCGATCGGCTCCTGGCCGAAATCTTCCCGCTGGAAGGCCGGATGGCCTCCCGCGCGCCCGACGCGAAGCGGCTCCTGCCCCGCTGACCCCGCCCTGCGGGAAAGTGTTGAAGCTCGCACTGCCGCGGAGTAACGTGACCCTCACCTCCACTTCGCACCACCCTGACTCGGGAGCGACCATGCCATATGTGAGACGTCAACTGGCTGCCCTCACGGCGGCCCTGGCCATGAGCGTCGCCGGCGGCGCCGTCGCCAGCCCGGCGTACGCCGATGCGCGGGAGACTGAGAAAACAGCGACCGCCACCGGGTACGGCGGCGCGGTGAGCACGGTGGACCCGGAGGCATCCGCCGCGGCCATGGAGGTCCTCCGCAAAGGCGGCAATGCGGCGGACGCCGCCGTTGCTGCGGCCGCGACCCTGGGCGTGACCGAGCCGTACAGCGCGGGAATCGGCGGCGGCGGCTACTTCGTGTTCTACGACGCGAAGACCGGCGAGGTTGGCACCATCGACGGCCGCGAAACCGCGCCGGAGGCCATGCCGAATGACGCCTTTATCGACCCCGCGACGGGCAAGCCCTACCCCTTCACGCCCGAGCTCGTCACCAGCGGCGTATCGGTCGGCGTTCCCGGCACGCCGGCCACTTGGGAACGCGCACTCGAGCGTTGGGGAACTTGGGGCCTGGGCGATGCCCTCCAACCGGCCACAGACGTTGCGTCTCGTGGCTTCGTGGTGGATGAAACGTTCCGTCAGCAGACCCTCGACAACAAGCAGCGCTTCGCGGCGTTCACGTCCACGAGCAGCCTCTACCTCCCGGACGGCGACGCACCCGCCGTCGGCAGTGTCTTCCGGAACCCCGACCTCGCCGACACCTACCGGCTCCTCGCCACTGAGGGCACACGCGGCTTCTACGGCGGCCCGCTCGCGGACGAGATTGTTGCCACGGTGAAGGAACCGCCGAAGACTGCCACTACGGATTTGCCCGTCCCGGTCGGCCACATGACGACCGATGATCTCGCCGCCTACGAGGCCTTGGACCAGGATCCCACGCACGTGGAATACCGCGGGCTGGATGTGTACGGTATGGCGCCGTCCAGCAGCGGAGGAACGACGGTGGGCGAGTCCCTGAACATCCTTGACCCGTTCAACCTGTCCGAGATGTCCAAGCCCGACGCCCTGCATTACTACCTGGAAGCGAGCGCGCTCTCCTTCGCGGACCGCGCCAAGTACGTGGGCGACCCGGCGTTCGTCGACGTTCCCACCGCCGAACTCACCGACCCGCTGTTCGGCAAGGAGCGCTCGTGTGCGATCGACCCGCTGCACGCGGCCGTGAAGCCCGTCGCACCCGGGGACGCGTCCACGTACGACGGCGTGTGCCCGGCAGCGCCGGCAGCGCTTGCCGACGAAAAGGACACCGAGAATATCTCGACGACCAACATGACGGTCGCGGACAAATGGGGCAACGTGGTGGAATACACGCTCACCATCGAGCAGACCGGCGGCTCCGGCATTGTGGTTCCCGGCCGCGGATTCCTGCTCAACAACGAGCTGACCGACTTCTCAACCGTGTACAGCCCCACCGATCCGAACCGGATCGAGCCTGGCAAGCGCCCGCGCTCGTCGATGTCGCCCACCATCATCCTCAAGGACGGGGATCCGTTCCTCGCACTGGGCTCGCCCGGCGGATCGACGATCATCACCACCGTCCTGCAGACGATCCTGAACCGGGTGGATTTGGGCATGAGTATCTCTGAGGCGATCGCGGCACCGCGTGCGTCGCAACGGAACACGGCCAAGGTAACGGCCGAGCCGGAGTTCATCGCGGCTTATGGAAGCCAGCTGACACCGTACGGACATGAGTTCACTCCGTCCGGAGACGCGTTCACGTCGGCAGCAGAGATCGGCGCGGCAACCGCCATCGAATTCAAGCCGGGCGGCCGCATGGTTGCCGCGGCGGAGCCCGTCAGACGCGGGGGCGGTTCGGCGATGGTATTGAAACCGTCACGGTGAGCCCTGGCCACAGCCTGCCTCAGCCGTCGTCGCCACATCACTAGCTCCAGGAGACCACCATGGGCAGCACGGACTACGTTTTCCGGACCGTGTGGCGCGTGGCCGGCACCCCGGACGAGGTTGCCGCGATCCTTGGCGACGCCACACTGCTCCCGCGGTGGTGGCCGTCGGTCTATCTTGCCGTCGAGCCGCTGCCCGGGACATCCGAAGTCGGGACGCCGGAGAACAGCACGGCCCCGGGCGTCCCGGCGCCAGCGCTCCTGCACACGAAAGGCTGGCTGCCCTACACACTCCGCTGGACGATGACGGTCACCGAACCTGTGATCACCCGCGGTTTTGCGCTCACCGCGGCCGGAGACCTGAACGGGACCGGCCGCTGGAGTTTTGAGCAGGACGGGCCGGAAACAGTGATCACCTACGACTGGGAGGTCAGCGCCGCAAAACCGCTGCTGCGGCGCCTGAGCTGGCTGCTGAAACCGGCCTTCGCCGCCAACCACCACTGGGCGATGGCCCGCGGCGTGGAGAGCCTCGCACTGGAGCTTCGCCGCCGTCGGCACCCTGACGACCCGACGGCGGTCCCGCTGCCTCCGGCGGCTACGTTCAGGCGGGCGTTGCACCGGAAACCGTAGCGGCAGGAGCGCCACCGGCGTTCGGGTTCGGGGCTCGGTAACGGATCAGCTCCGTGCGATGTGGCGCAGGAGTAGGGTTTGCCATATCTGACGAAGGGGTCCACATGAGCTACAAATTCCGAACCGTCCGGGTTCGCGGCACTGACCTGGTGGGAACCATTGCGCGCAAACACGGAAGCGGGTCCGAAATCTACGAGACTTCGAAGGACCCGAGCACGTCAGTTGTGCCGGTGTTCTTCCCGGCAACCGGCGAAATTCGGTTCTTCGACAGGTCAATGCTGGAAGACGTGGTGACGCCGGCCGGCGAACATCCCTAGGCATCCAGATCGCTCCCTGGCGGAATTCGCCGCCTACGGGTCCACTGCATCTGCTGACCGGGCCGTGCTGGACGGCGCGTTCGGTCTGGCGGCGGCTGCCAGTGCAGCGGCAGGTGATCCCCGGCAGCGGGCACGCCTGCTTGGCCGGAGCCCCAGCTGACTGAAAGGGGCGGACGCCGGTCCGTTCGGACGGGAGCCACAAAAGCGGCGGCCCCTGGATGAGTCCTGAGGCCTCCGCGGTGCCCGCCGACACGGCCGGTTGGGCGGGTGACCTGACCGCGTTGCTGCGCTCATTCACAATTGCGCGAATTTCTTCGAGTGCGAATACCCCGTTGCCAAAGAACCGGCCAAGATTGTCGGCTGCTTAACTTTCGTCGAATTCCTTCCGCGCATTGTGACAAAAGTTGTAATGCCTTATAGAATTCGAGCCACACCTACGCATCGGCTTTTGTGATGGTAGGCCTGTCCTGAACTGGACTCAGCCAGTAAGAATATGCACAAAGGAATAGCCGATGTCCAGGGATGAGTTCTCAATTCCACCAAGTGCCGTCCCGGAGCCGGGGGCGGTATCCGCGGAGTCGGAGCCGTCGGCGAGCGGGGCGGCCACAACGACGCTCCACCAGCAGGTCCTGGAGATAATCGACGCCGTCCTTGGGGACGCTGAAGCCGAAGGGGAGTGGGCCAGGGCGCAGCTCCGGAGTTTCCTCGAGGCACATCCCGGCGATCCGGAGCGGGCACTGCTGGAGCACCTGATCGCCACCAGGCAACGCACGGCGGAACCTGCCGACACCGTGCCTCCGCTGGAGCACCGCGTCCCGCGGCGGCGGCCCACCAGGAAGCCCAAGACGGTGCCGGTGCGGTTTAGCCGCAGCGTCAACAAACGAATTCAAACCGTTCTGCGTGACAAGCTGCTGCTGACAGCATTCCAGCCCATCAATGACCTTTCCTCCGGGAATGCGATCGGCGTCGAAGCGCTGACAAGATTTGTCGGAAGCGACGGAGCCAGCGCCGACGTGTGGTTCAACGAAGCGTCGGCGGTCGGCCTGGGAATTGAGCTGGAAATTGCTGCTCTGCATTGCGCACTAAAAGCTGCACTGGAAGTTCCCGAGAACTTGTTCGTCGCATTTAACCTCACCCCCGGAACATGCAGTGATCCTCGTGTGGGGGAAGCCCTGCGCGCGGCGCACCTGACTCCCGACAGAATCGTCATTGAGCTGACGGGACGCGTGCAGCCGGCGGACAGCATGTCCTTGGCGGCGTCGCTGGATCCCTTGCGGCGGCGGGGACTGCGGCTTGCGGTGAGCGCATCGGGGACCGGCTTGGCTTCCCCGGAGGAGCTCGCACAGCTTCGGCCCGACATTATCAAGCTGGATCGTAAACTTATCGAACGGATTCACGAATCCGAGGGACACCAGAGCCACGCCGCATCCATCGTGGAGCTCGCCCGCGGGGTCGGGGCCACCGTGGTGGCCGAGGGGATCGAAAGCCCGGCGGAACTCGCTGTGGTCACTGACCTGGGCGTGACCGCGGGGCAGGGTTTCCTGTTCGGCCGTCCATCTGTCCAGCCCCTGGACTGGTCAGCCTGGACCATCAGGCCGAAACAGCATCTCCGTTTGCTCTGAGGTAAGCCGGTAGTGGCGGCGCAGCCGGAATGCGACTGCGAAGATCCACATCATGAACGTAACCAGGATGACCCGCTGCACCAGGCCTTTCCACTCAAACAGGTTGCTCCCGGGCTGCTGGCTGATTTTGAGCAGGACGATTCCTATTGTGAGGACAACACTGGCGGCGAGTGTCCACCCTGCCAGCGGGCGCCAGACGGCGTCCGTGCGGAAGCGCCGGTAGAAGACGAAGCAACTGAGGGGCGCGAACGTGAAAACGACGGCGCCGAAGATGCCGTGCACAACCCCGTGGACGCTGGCCTGGCCGAACATCGACGACGGGTCGGTAACGAAAGGTCCGGAGAGCATCAGGCTTGCACCGATGACCTGCACCAGCACGGGTCCGGCCCGGGAAGCCGCGCCGGCGCTGAAGTCCGCGGCGAGGCGGCGGCCGAACGCCAGCATCAAGGCGCCGGTGAGCACGAAGCTGAGGATCTGGATCCAGCCGTAAGGGCCGAGGGACAGCTCGCTGACGAACATGCCGGTCGGCGAGTATCCGGGGGACAGCCACCCGTAGACAGTAAAGACGGACACGAAAAGGACCGGCCCGCACATGCCGGCCACAGCGGCCAGCCCGACGCGCCCCCGTCCGGCCGCCACTGGGTCGGGGACAGTACTCGAGATCACAATTGAAGCCTAGTACTGCGGGCTGCCTCGGCGGCGCAGTCATTCACCAGGGGTCAGTGAAGTGGAACAATCCTGGATATGAGCACGATGACCCGGGCGGACCTCCTCGACTTCATGCGCGGTGAACCGCCCGGACGGGACCTTGAGCTTGCGAAGGAGCTTTACTTCCTCCGCTACCCGGAAGGGCGTGCACGGAGTGCTTGGCCGGGAGTGACATATCTGCGGTTGCGGCCCACCTGGATCCGCTTCAGCGATTTCACGGCGGATTCGCCACGCGTCGTCGCGTTCGAGTTCAGCGCCTAGGACATGGGAGCGGGGTTTCGGATGCGGGCTCCTCGCTGAGCGGACCCTGTAACCGCAGGAAACGTCACCAGTCACGGTTTTATCCGCATCGTCCGAAACCCCGGACGAAACGTCCAGGTTTTCGGGTAATGAAGGTCACAGGGCATGCTCAGATTGATTCAAAGGTTGGGGACCTCAGAATCCAGTTTTCAAAGTGAGGAAGAGCATGCAGGCCAGTACAAAAACGGGCTCAGGGGGACCGCGCGTCGAACGCCGCTCCATTGACTTCGTCCCGGAAGATGAACGTCATGGTTCGCCGGCACAGCAGTTCACTCTGTGGTTCGGAGCGAACATGCAGATCACGGCCATTGTTGACGGTGCCCTGGCAGTGCTGTTTGGAGCCGACGCCCTGTGGGCCATCATCGGGCTGCTGATCGGCAACCTTCTCGGCGGGGCCGTCATGGCGCTGCACGCGGCCCAGGGGCCGAAACTCGGGTTGCCGCAGATGATCTCCAGCCGCGCGCAGTTCGGGATTCTTGGCGCGGTCATTCCGTTGGTGCTGGTCGTCGTCATGTACCTCGGATTCGCTGCCACGGGCACTGTCCTGGCGGGACAGGCGGTAGACCAGATCCTGCAGACCGGCACTCCGGCCGTGGGCATGGTCATATTCGGGGCGTTGACAGTCCTCGTTGCCACGCTCGGCTACAAATACATCCACCTGTTGGGGCACATCGCGACGATCGTCGGAGTGCTCGGCTTCACCTTTCTGGGCATCAGGCTGCTCACGAGCCAGGACGTCGGCGCCATGCTCGGGTCCGGGAATTTCGAATTTCCCACCTTTTTGCTCGCCATCTCCCTCGGCGCCGGATGGCAACTGACGTACGGCCCCTACGTGGCTGACTACTCCCGTTACCTTCCGTCCAGCACCCCGGCGCGCAAAACATTCATGGCTTCCTACTCCGGCACCGTGCTCGGTTCCCAGTGGTCCATGACCCTTGGTGCCCTCTTCGCCGCCCTTGCCCTGCCCAAAGGTGAGAGATTCCTTGACGGACAGGTCGCCTTCCTGGGCAACATGAGCGGTGGGGGATTGATCGCCATGGTCATCTACTTGGTCATCGTGATCGGAAAGCTCACCGTCAATACCCTCAACGCCTATGGCGGCTACATGACGATGCTTACCTCGGTGACCGCGTTTACACGGAAGACCGGCGTAGCTGCCTGGATGCGGTTCGCCTATGTCGTGGGATTCATCGGGCTCTCGGTTCTCATCGCGGTCCTTGCATCACCGGACTTCATCGCCAACTTCAAGAACTTCGTGTTGCTCCTGCTCATGGTCTTCATCCCCTGGAGCTCCATAAACCTGGTCGATTACTACCTGATATCCAAGGAAAAAGTCGATATTCCGGCACTGTATGACCTGAACGGCCGGTACGGACGGTGGAACAAGACTGCCCTGATCACCTACGCAGTCGGCATCGTCGTACAGATCCCCTTCCTGGCCCAGAGCCTCTACACCGGACCCATGACGAAGGTACTCGGCGGGGCCGACATCTCGTGGCTCGTGGGGCTCGTCGTCACGGCCCTGGTGTTCTACCCGCTGGCCAAAAGAAATTCGAACGCGCCGGCCCACATGATCTATCCGGCCGACAGCCAAGCCCCGGCATCTGGTCCGGTCCTGGGTCGTGTGCCGGAAGTCCCGGCAAGCAAGGCGTAGGCGCAACTGACGAACCTTCCTCCAGCGGACCTCAAGGCGTGGTCCCGGCCATCAATCCGGCCGGGACCACGCCTGCTCGCCTGTGCGGACCTCGCTCACGGCTGGATGCCCAGCCGGCGGGAAATCTCCCGGGCGCAACGGCTCACTTCAGGGATCCATTCCCTGGCAACGTCTTCAATGCGCAAGGCCCGTTCCTCGGCTGTCTCAGCATCAAGGGCCCGGCGCCGCGCTCCGGCCGCCGGAAACGCGCGGTTGGAAACGGTCAGCGCCACGCTGGCCACCGGATAGCGCCCCCGGTCAAGGACGGCAACGGCAACAGAGGAGAATCCTTCCGTGATCTCGTCCTGTTCCCACGCGTACCCAAGCGCCCGGGCACGTGACAGCAAATCCTGAAGGGCAGGCAACGACTGCGGTCCATTGTTGGTGCGGGCAGTAAAGGCCTCCGGGCCGGGAAACAGCGCGGCCACCTGAGCGGTATCCATCTGGGCCATCATCGCCCGGCCGCTGGCCGTCAGATGGGCCGGGAGCCGGACACCTGTGTCCGTTACCAGGGGACGCTGCCGCGGTGCGCGCTCTTCGATAACGTAAACGACGTCCCGGCCGTGCATGACCGCAAGGTGCGCCGTCCGCCGGGTTCGGCTAACCAGTCGGGCCAGCGGGAATCGGGCAATGCGCTGAAGGGGAGCCTGCCGTGAATATCCCGTTCCCAACTCGTGGGCCGTAACGCCGAGCGCGTACTTGCGTTCTTCTGGCAGGTGGACCAGGAAACCGTCATCGATCAGGACAGTGATTAGCTGGTATGCAGTAGATCGGGGCAGTCCGACATCCCGGGCAATGATGGATGCACCAACCGGGCCCGCCTGTCCGGCCACGTATCTCAGAACGGCGAGAACCTGCGCCGCTGCGGGGGCCTTGCTGCGTGTCGATAGGCTGTCCATTCCCCATACTACGGGCCTCCAATGTCCGGGGTTTCGGACAGTCTGGCGGGGCGCACCGTTGGCCCGTCCGGTCGTGACACAATCGACGCAGCGCCCGGGCCGGACCCCGGCGGCGTCTTCGGTGAGCGGCGATGCGCTCCCCGTAACTGCAAAGGAGCCTTGTGAACAGCCCGATCCAACGCCAGAGCGAACCTGACGGCGACTCCGCGGTCCACCGCGTCACCGCGCCGGCATATCCGCAGCTGCGGCTCAGCAGTGATGCCCTCGACAACAACATCCGGGTGATGGCGTCCTGGTGCCGGGAACGGGGGGTGGATCTCGCACCCCACGTGAAGACAACCATGTCTGCACCGATCATCACCCGTCAGCTGGCTGCGGGTGCCGTCGGCGTCACCGTTGCCACCGTGGATCAGGTCGCTTCGGCGCTGGGCTGGGGACTTCAACACGTTCTCATTGCCAACGAGGTGGTCGACCGGTTCGGCCTGACGCGTATCCGCAACTGGCTGGAGGAGGATTCCGGGCGGGAGATCCGTTGCTTCGTCGATTCGGTGCCGGGAGCCGAGGCGGCGGCGCAGGTGTTCGGCCCCGAAGCGGGCGCCGCCCTCGAGGTGCTGATCGACGTCGGAACACCCGGCGGACGCACGGGGATACGCAGCCTCGGGGAGGCCCTGCGCATCGCTGAGATGGTCCGTGCCGCGCCCGGCCTCAGGCTCGTTGGCGTCGCCGGCTACGAAGGCGTGGTGCCCAACAGCAGGGCGGAGTCCACCATCACCGCCGTTGACCGGCACTGCCGTCTGGTGCGGGACGTCTACCTCGAAGTCGCCCGGTTTTTTCAGACACCGGCACCCATCTACTCCATGGGCGGGTCCGCGTTCCCGGACCGCGTTGTGGAGTACCTGCCCGACGCCTCCCAAGTGCCCGGAACACGCAAGGTCCTCCGGTCGGGTTGCTATGTCACCCACGATCACGGCACGTACGCCGGCGTCAGTCCGGTGCCTGGCCTCATACCGGCGCTGACAGTCCGCGCCGTAGTGCTGTCCACCCCGGAAGAGGGAATCGCGGTGGTCGGTGCAGGCAAGCGCGATCTTCCCTACGACGCCGGGTTGCCCGTCTTCCTGTCAGCCCGGACTGCCGGTGGCGCCACCAGGAATGCTGCAGCCGCAGTTGTGCGCAACCTGTTCGATCACCACGCAGTCCTCACCGGAGTCAGCGGCCTGGATGTCACGGACACGGTCGACTTCGGTATATCCCACCCCTGCTCCGCGTTCGACCGCTGGCCTGAATACGTCGTCACCGACGAAAACGGCGACGAAACAGACGTGTGGCGCACGGACTTCCACCGGTCATCCCTGGCGCCGGTCCACGGGTGAAGCACAGCCGGGAGGCGGCGTAGCCCGCGGCGGAATCACCTGGCAACGAGGCTGCCGAGGCTCCGGTACTTGGCCAGACGGTGCGGCATCAACTGGTTCATCCCGGCCGATGAGAGGGTGGACAGCTCGTACTCGATGGCCTCCGCCAGGCGCCGGCAGAACGCTTTTCCCTCACGGGACGCGTCTGGGCGTTCGTCCACGATGTGCTCCACGAGTCCGTTCGCATGGAGGGATGCCACGTTGACGCCCTGGGCCTCGGACATGGCGGGTGCGAAGCCGGTGCTCCGGTGCACGATGGCACTTGCACCCTCGGGCGGCAGCGGGGACAGCCATGCATGCTGTGCCGCGATGGTGCGGTCCGCGGGCAGCAGGGCCAGCGCCCCGCCCCCGGCACCTTGGCCGAGAAGTACGGACACTGTGGGAGAGTTCAGCCCGATCAGGTCGTGCAGGGACCTGGCGATTTCGCCGGCCAGCCCGCCTTCCTCGGCTTCCTTGGAGAGGGCGGCGCCGCCGGTATCGATGACGGTGAGCAGCGGCAGGCCGAGTTCCTCGGCCATCCGCATGCCGCGCCGGGCTTCACGGAGGGATGCCGGTCCCATTGCCGTCCGCTGCGAGGGCCGGGGCCGGGTGTGGCCGATGACCACACAGGATTCCTGGCCGAAGCGGGCCAGGGCAAGCTGCAGGCCGGGATCCTTTTCCCCCTGGCCGGTGCCGTTGAGCGGCAGCACATCGCCCGCACCGTAGGCGAGCAGCTGGCGCAGGTCGGGCCGCCGCGGATTACGGGAGGCTTCGATCGACTGCCAGGCGCCGGCGTCGGACGGTTCAACGGACAGTGTCCGTGGAGGTGCCACCGGCGGACGCGGGCCGGTGACCAGGATGCCCAGGGCGCGGTGGACGACGTCGGACAGTTGCGAAGGCGGGACCACCGCATCGATGAGGCCCTTATCGAAGAGGTTCTCAGCCACCTGGACGTTCTCCGGAAACGGCGTGCCATACAGGGCCTCGTAGACGCGGGGGCCGAGGAAGCCGAGCAGGGCGCCGGGCTCGGCCACGGTGATGTGGCCGAGCGATCCCCACGACGCCATGACCCCTCCGGTGGTGGGGTGGCGCAGGTACACAAGGTACGGCAGCCCGGCCTGGCGGTGTGCGCGGACGGCGGCACTGATTTTGACCATGGACAGGAAGGCGACGGTTCCTTCCTGCATGCGGGTGCCGCCCGACGCCGGGCCCGCCAGGAGCGGCAGGCCCTCCCGGGTGGCGCGTTCGACGGCGGTGACGATGCGTTCCGCTGCGGCCAGGCCGATAGAGCCGGCGAGGAATCGGAATTCGCTGACGATGACGGTTACGCGCCGGCCGCGGATGTGGCCCTCACCGGTCAGGACGGATTCATCCGCACCTGTCTTCAGGCGGGCGGCGGCCAGTTCCTGCCGGTACTCCGGGCCGGGATCAGGGTCCACCACCGGGGCGTCCCAGCTCCGGTAGGAGCCCGGATCGAGCACGGCGGTGATGAGTTCGGCGGCGTCAAGATGCCTGGCTTTTTGCTCCGTCAGCATGTTTAGCGCCTTTCCTTTTCCGCGTCCGCCGGCACCAAACCGAGCCACTGCCGGATCTGTTTCCCGTCCTGGTCCAGCAGCGGCGGTGCGGTGTGCGTCTTGAGCGTGGTTTCCGCCGTGTCGGCGTTGCTGAAGAACCGCAGCGGCGGACCGGGCAGGCTCACAGTGCCCAGGATCTTGTGGTCCACGTCGATCACCAGGCCCTGCGAATGGACCTGCTCCCACGCGTACACCTCGTCCAGGGTGCGGACCTTGCCGGCCGGGATGCCGGCCTCATTGAGTTTGGCGAGCAGCGGCTCGGCCTCGAACCCGGAGAACGCCTGTTCCACTTCTTCGATGACTTTTTCGCGGTTGCGGACACGCTCCGCGTTGGTGGCGAATTCCGGCCGTGCGAAGTCGATCCCGAAGGCGGACGCAAACGTGTTCCAGAGCTTTTCGCTCCCCACGCTGATCTGGACCCGGCCCTGCCGGCAGTGGAACAGACCGTAGGGGGCGATGGAGGGGTGGTGGTTGCCCTGGGCCTTGGGGGTTTCGCCGGCCACCGTGGCCCTGGTGCCCTGGAAGGCATGCACCCCGATGAGCGCCGCGAGCAGGGAGGTGCGGACGATCTGGCCCTGCCCGGTCCGCTCGCGCTGCAGCAGCGCCGCCAGGGTGCCGAACGCGCCGTACATGCCGGACAGGAGGTCGGCGATGGGGACGCCCACCCGCTGCGGGTCGTCCGGTCCGGCCCCGGTCAGGGACATCAGCCCGGCCTCGCCCTGCAGGATCTGGTCGTAGCCGCTGCGGCGGGCTTCCGGCCCGTCATGCCCGAAGCCGGTGATGGACAGGATGACCAGTGCCGGGTTCAGCGCGTGCATTTCGGCGGCGGAGAAACCGAGCCGGTCCAGCACGCCGGTGCGGAAGTTTTCGATGACGACGTCGGCGCGTTCCAGCAGTTCGCGAAGGACGGTCCGGCCGTCGTCGCTCTTCAGGTCCAGGGCGATGGATTCCTTGTTGCGGTTGCAGGACAGGAAGTAGGTGGCCTGGGGGTCGTCTTCGGGGCCGACGAACGGGGGACCCCAGCCGCGGGTATCGTCTCCGTTGCCGGGGTTCTCCACCTTGATGACCCGGGCGCCGAGGTCGGCCAGCATCATGCCGGCGTGCGGGCCGGCGAGGGCGCGGCTCAGGTCCACCACGAGGTAGCCGGAGAGCGGCCCTTCCGCCTGTGGCGTGGATTCAGTGCTGGTCATGGGGTTCCTTCTCGTCTGTGGTTGCCTGCGTTGCAGTTATTGGGTGGGAACGCCTAGAGCCAGCCCGGGACCACCATGACCAGCCAGGCGACGGCGGGTCCGGCAACGACGACGATGCCGCTGTAGGCCAGGATCTGCTTGTAAAACCTGTCCTTGTCCACGTCTTCGGGCGCGTTGGCGAGCACCAGGGCGCCGTTGGTGGAGAAAGGGGAAACGTCCACGATCGTGGAGGCCACGGCCAGGGCGGCGATGACCCCGACCGCGCCAATCTCGCCGGTGGCCAGGAACGGCACCGCCAGGGGAATGAGGGCCGCGAGGATGGCGGTGGAGGAGGCGAACGCCGAGACCACGGCGCCGATGTAGCAGATCAGCAGCGCGGCCACCAGCGGCATGCCAAGGTGGGCAACGCTGTCGGACACGAACTTGATGGTGCCCGCCTCTTCCAGGACGCCGACGAAGGTGAGCATGCCGCAGAGGAGCAGGACGGTGGACCAGCTGATCTTGTTGACGGCTCCCTTCTGGGCAGCCGGGGACACGAGGGCAAGGACCATGGCGATGGTGATGGAGACAAAGCCGACGTCCACCTTGAAGCCCAGCGATATGACAGCCAGGGCGATCAGGCCGAGGATGGTGACTAGCTGGGGAACGGAAGGGCGGGCATCGTTTGCTGCCGGGCGTCCGGCAGCGGGGCGAATGTCCGTGCCTGACCCCTGCAGCGTCACAGCGGCTGCACGGGCGCCCACGCTGACTGCCATGCGCTTTTCGGCGGCTTGTTCCACCAGCCGCCCGCCCGCCGTGGACGTTAGCCTGGTGCCGCCAAGGACAATGAACAGCACTAGCGCAATGGCGAGATTGAAGACGAAGCTGGCCAGGAAGATCGCCATCGGGTTGGCTTCCAGTTCCGTCTTGGCAATGATGCCGTTGACGGTGACGCCGTAGACGGCGATGGGGGAGAAGCCCCCGGCCTGGGCGCCGTGAATCACCATCATGCCCATCATGAGCGGATTGAGCTTGTGCTTTGCGGCGAAGCTGAGGGCGATCGGGGCGATGATGGCCACCGCCGCGGGGGAGAGGGCCCCGACCGCAGTGATCAGGGCGGTGATGGCGAACATGATCCACGGGATGAGCGCCACCTTGCTGCCCACCATCCGCACGGCACCCCGGACCAGCAAGTCAATGGTGCCGTTGTTCTGCGCGATGGCAAACAGATACGTAACCCCGACGATGGTCAGGAACAGGCCGCCCGGGAAGTTGGCGAGAATGTCCGTGGTGGACATTCCCAGCACCACCGAGCCCAGCAGGAATGCGCCCACAAACGCCAAAGCGCCCATGTTGAGGGGGAGCACCGTGGCCAGCAGGAACATCACCGCGAGGATGACTATGGAAAGGACAGGAGCGGACATCTTTGTTCCTCCGGATCGTGTTTTTGATTGAATTGGCTTAGTGGCCTAGCCTCCTAGACACTAGGTGTCTTTGTCAATAGTTCTCCGGTAGTCTTAGGGCCAAGAACCTTGCCGGAAGGAAGCGAATGGCAAAGCAGGCAGCAACCCAGCAGATTTCCCGCGTTTCGCGGCCCCGGCTCTATGAGCAGCTCGTGGAGCAGATCATGGACTTCATCGAGTCTGCCCAGCTGGGTCCCGGGGATACTTTGCCGCCGGAGCGCGAGCTTGCTGAGCGGCTGGGCGTTTCGCGCGCAACGTTGGCGCAGGCCTTAGTGGCCCTGGAGGTGCTCGGCGTGATCGACGTCCAGCACGGCACGGGTGCGGTGCTGGTCTACCGCCCCAATGTCCCGTCCGTAATCAAGGGCCTCCGAGAGCATCGCAGCAGGCTGCCCGAGATCGTTGAGGCGCGAAGCACGCTGGAGGTCAAGCTTGCCGAGCTGGCTGCGGCCCGGCGCAGCGAAGTGGATATGAAGGCCATTGACAAGGCGCTCGAGGCCATGGCGGACGAGGTCGCCTCAGGAGCCAGGGGGGCCCGCGGCGACGAGCTGTTTCACCAGGCCGTGACTGCCGCCGCGCATTCGGCAGTGCTGGCACAATTGATGACGTTCATTGCCGGCATGGTCCTGGAAACGCGCCTGGAGTCGCTCGGGCAGCCCGGGCGCCCGGAGCAGTCACTCGCGTCCCACCGCAAGATTGCCGACGCGATCCGGGCCAAGGATTCCGCGGCTGCCGCTGCAGCCATGCTGGAGCACATCGACCTTGTCTCCGATGTTGCCCTGCTGAAGAACGCCTAGGCTGAAGAACACCCGGCGCCCGCGTCCGCAGGCTGCGTGCGAGGCGTTATCCGGTTAGTCTGTGCTGCGGAGACACCGGTCTTGCGGGTCGATGGCCCGCATGATGCGCTGGCCGATATTGCCCAGCTGGCGGGACTGCGCCTTGGTGATCGGATCGAAGACCAGCGTGCGGACTGCCTCGACGTGGCCCGGGGCCGTTTGGACCACTTTCTCCCAGCCGTCTGCGGTGAGGGTGGCCAGCGTGATGCGGCCGTCAGAGGGGTCGGGCGAGCGTTTCACCCACCCCCGCTTCTCGAGGCGGCCAACGACCTGGGACAGGCGGGGGAGTCCCGCTTCCGTAAAACCAGCCAGGTCGCTCATCCGGCGCGTGCGGCCCGGGGCTTCGGAGAGCCCCGCGAGCACCATGTACTCAAAGTGGCTCAGCCCGGCGTCGCGCTGCAGCTGGGCGTCCAGTGCAGAGGGAAGCCGCATCATTACCCCCACGAGCGCCAACCAGGCCTGGCGTTCTTCAGTGCTTAGCCAGCGCGGTTCCGCGGAAGTGTCCATGTCGCAAGCATAACCCAATTGACTTCACGCATGAACTTTTATTTCCACCGAATCACTTGCATCGTGAACTAACCGCAGGTACGGTTAACTTCAATCTTCAAGTAAATTCACGATTGGATGAGGCATGGACGTGGACACTCGGGTAACGGTGCGGAGTCGGGTCACCGTGCCTTTGCGCTTTCCGGACGGCTTCCAGGCCACCGCCGAGGTGCTGACATTCCATGGATTGGCGGACGGTAAGGAACACCTCACGCTGGCCCTCGGCGACTGGGAGCGGTCGCTGGCTGAACTGTCGGCAACCGGAACGGGGCCGCTGGTCCGCCTGCACAGCGAATGCATGACCGGGGACGTGTTCGGCAGCCAGCGGTGCGACTGCGGGCCTCAGTTGAGGGAAGCAGTGGAACAGATCGCCGGCCTTGGCGGATTCCTGCTGTACCTCCGCCAGGAGGGCCGCGGTATCGGCCTGTACTCAAAGCTGGATGCCTACGCCCTGCAGGACGCGGTCCTGGACACCTACGAAGCCAACGTGGCGCTCGGGCACGGCGAGGACGAACGGGACTACACAGCCGCCGCGCAGATGCTGGGCGCACTCGGTGCCACCACGGTGCGCCTGCTCACCAACAACCCGGATAAAGCCCGGCAGCTCAGTGGCCTCGGCATCGACATCATCCAACAGGTCCCCACCGGAGTCCACCTGTCACCGGCCAATCACCGCTACCTTGCCGCAAAGCGGGACCACACCGCCCACACCCTCGTTCTCCCGCCCGCTGCCTGAACCAGACAGGATCGCACATGATCACTTTCCCGGCCGCTCTCGGCACCGCCCCGGACACCGAACCGTCCGGTGCGGTTCCCGGGCACGAGGACGTCCTTGCCCGTGTCGACCTCCTGGTTCCCCGCCTGCGGGATCGCGCTGAGGAGACAGAGCACCTTCGCCGCCTACCGGAATCCACGATGGCGGACTTGAAGGAAGCCGGAGTCTTCCAGCTGCTTTCGCCGAAAGCGGTCGGGGGATTCGGACTGGGAGTGGAGACATACGCCGAGGTGGTGCGCAGGCTCGCCCGGGGTTGCCCCTCCACGGCCTGGACCGTGGGGCACCTCATCGAGCACGTCTGGATGCTGGCACGATGGCCCCACACGGTCCAGAACGAAGTCTTCGCGGACGGGCCGGCGCCCTTGGCAGCTGCAACCGGTTCACCGGCGGGTACGGCGGACAAGGTTCCGGGCGGATATTCCATCTCGGGGCGCTGGACGTTCGCCTCGGGAGTCATGCACTCGGAATGGGCATTGCTGGCCGTGCAGCATGGCGATATCCGGTTGCAGTGCCTGGTCCCCGTTTCTGATGTGGAAGTGCTGGATGTGTGGCAAACGGCCGGCCTGCGCGGGACGGGCAGCAACGACATCCACGCGGACGGGCTTTTCGTACCTGAACATCGGACGCTGGACTGGACACTTCTGAACGCACCGGACAATCCCGGCAGCCGTATCCACCCGGATCCGATCATCCACACTCCGCTGGCCACTCTCCTCAACCTGGTGGCGCCGGCTGCCGCCCTTGGGGCCGCGGAGCACGCCGTCGAACTGTTCCGCGAACGCATGCTGGTGCGCAAAGTGAAGAACACCACGGAGAACCGCCAGGCGGATTCGCCGCTCGCGCAGGCCCGGTACTCGCACGCCTACGGGCTCGTTACCACCGCCAGGCTGCAGTGGCGTGAAGCGATCCGGTGGGTCTCTGTTTCGTGTGGCCGCCAACCGGCAACGATGACGGAGGAGGAACGGGCGCAATACCGGCTGTCCCTCGCCTTCAGCGGTGAGGCGTCGGCCGAAGCTGTCCGCCTCATCCTGGCGGGATCAGGCGGCAGCGCGCACCGGCTGTCACATCCGCTCCAGCGGATCCAGCGTGACGTCAATGTGTTGCTCAACCACCCGACACTGACCATGGACCCCATCCTCGAACAGGCAGGCCGCGGCCTCCTGGGACTCGGCTATACGGTTCCGTCGTTCTGACGGGCTGGCCGGCCCGCGTCATCAGAGGTTGGTCATCCGCTCCGCGGCTTCGTTGTAGCGCCCGCCCTGCACCTGGATCCGGGACGCCGCGTCCCCCAAGTTCAGTGAGTTCCACCGCCGTGAGCCGGACGTCGGCGGCACCGATGTTCTCCTCAAGCCGGTGAATCTTGCGCGTGCCGGGGACAGGGATGATCCAGGGCTTCCGGGCGAAGAGCCAGGCCAGGCCAGGCCGATCTGGCCAGGGGTGGCACCCTTGCGCTGCGCGATGCCGGCGAGCAGGTCGACCACGGCCTCGTTGGGCCGGAACGCTTCCGGGGCGAACCGGGGAATGCTGCTGCGGATGTCGTTGCCGGCATCAAAACTGGTGGAGGCGTTGATAGTGCCGGTGAAGAAGCCCTTGCCGAGCGGGCTGTAGGGCACAAAACCGATGCCCAGTTCCTCGCAGGCGTCCAGCATTTCCTCCTCGGGGCGCCGCCACCAGAGCGAGTACTCGCTCCGGACGGCCGTGACGGGCTGGACCGCGTGCGCCCGGCGAATGGTTCCGGCGGCCGCCTCGGACATGCCGAAATGCTTGACCTTGCCGGCCTCAATCAGTTCCTTGACCGACGGGGTTGGCGTGCAATGTGGCGGCTTCCCGCTTGGTCAGGTGAAGTCCTGCGGCGCGGCGGGCGGTGGACTCGGCCGGGACAATAAGGGTTAGCACGATGAGCAGCGCGGCGGTGAGCATGACGGTCCCGCCGGTGTACGCCGTCGCGGCACTTTGCGCCAAGCCGGAAGCGCCGGCCGAAGCCGTCACCAGGACTCCGACGCCGAGGCTGCTGCCGAGCTGGTGGGCGGTGTTCACCAGCCCCGACGCGGCGCCGGCGTTAGCCGCCGTCGTCCCTGCGATTCCTGCAGCGGTGAGGGGCCCGAACGCGAGTCCCTGCCCGATCCCAATCAGCACCATGCGGAGCGCCACGCCGGTGAGGTAGGGGGTGTCAGAGGTGAATTGGGCCAGCCATGCAATGCCCGCCAGGGTCAGTGTGAATCCCGCGGCAAGCAGGAGCGCATTGCCGAAGCGTTGCGTCAGCCGGGGGACCAGGAGTGCAACGGCGAAATTGACCGTGGTCATCGGGAAGAAGGCAAGACCTGCCTGGAACGGGCTGTAGTGGTACACGCCCTGAAGGAACTGCGTGGTGAAGTAGAAGAAGGCGATCATGGTGCCGGCAAACAGCATGCGGGCTGCGTAGGCGCCGGAGCGTTCCCGGCCGGCAAACAGCTGCAGCGGCATGACCGGCTGCTTCGCCCGCCATTCGTTGACCACCAGAAGGGTGAGCAGGACGGCGCCCGCAGCGAGTGTGGCCAGGGTGATCGGCGCCGCCCAGCCTGCCTCCGCTGCGTTCACGATCCCATACACGAGCGAGCCCATGCCAAAGGTGGAAGTCAGGGCTCCGACGACGTCAAAGCGGCCCGACGAGCGGGGCGTCTCCGGGATGTACTTGAGCCCGGCGGCCATCAGTGCGATGCCGAGGGGGACGTTGATGAAAAAGCCTGCACGCCAGGACACCCATTCGGCCATTGCCCCGCCCACAACAAGGCCGAGGCTCGCGCCGAGCCCTGCGACCGCTCCGTAGTACGAGACAGCGCGGGTGCGCTCACTGCCCGCCGGGAAGCTCGAGGTCAAAAGGGACAGCGACGACGGCGCGACAACCGCGGCGCCGACGCCCTGGAGGGCTCGTGCGGCGACGAGCCATCCCTCCGAGGGGCTGCCCCCACGAGGAACGACGAGAGTGCGAAGACCGCGAGGCCGCCGAGGAACACGCGGCGGCGGCCGAGAATGTCTCCTGCACGGGCGCCCAGGAGCAGCAGCCCGCCGAACACGAGGGTGTAGGCGTTCTGAACCCATGACAGCCCGGTGGCCGAAAGGCCCATCGAGGCCCGGATGCCGGGCAGGCCGGTGAAGATGATGGAAGCGTCGAGCACGATCATGAAATAGCTGACGAGGATGATCGCCAGAACCGCCGTCGGGCGGACCCGGCGGCGGAAGCGGCAGTGGCGGATTTCACGGTGGTCCTTCTGGTTCGGAAGATTCGGGATGGCCGCTGCGGGCCTCACCATCAAGATCACCATCTCCGGGCGGGCGCGGGAGTTCCTGCTGTTCCACGCACTGACAGACCACCCTTCAGGCACCTGTCCGCCGTGAACCGTGTACTGACAGCACCTCCCACAGGCCCGCTGCGGGCCGTAGCCTGAAAACATGGACAGTCAAAATGATGTGCGGGAATTCCTCAGGTCGCGCCGGGCCAAAGTGACCCCCCAGCAAGTGAACCTGATCGTCGGCAGCAACCGGCGCGTACCCGGCCTGCGACGCGAAGAGGTAGCCACACTGGCGTCGGTCAGTGTGGACTACTACGCCAGGCTCGAACGCGGAAACCTTGCCGGGGTGTCGGACGAAGTCCTGGAGGCCATCGCACACGCCCTGCGGCTGGACGAAGCGGAGACCGCTCACCTGTTCGCCCTTGCCCGTGCCGCGCAGCCCGTACCTGCCCGCCGGCGGCGCCCCGCCCCACCCCAGCAGGTGCGCCCCGGGCTGCAGCGGTTCCTTGACGCCATCACCGGAGCCCCGGCCTGGGTGCGCAACGAGCGCATGGATTTCGTTGCTTCCAATGCCCTGGGCCGCGCACTTTACGCACCGATTTTGGCCGATCCGTTGCGGCCGGCGAACAGTGCCCGCTTCGTGTTCCTGAATCCCGACGCCCGCAGCTTCTACCCCGACTGGGACCAGGTTTCGAACGATGTGGTCGCCATCCTGCGCAGCTACGCGGGGCAGCACCCGCACGACAAGAGCCTCCGGGACCTGATCGGGGAACTCGCCACCCGAAGCGACGAGTTCCGCACCCGCTGGGCAGCCCACAACGTCCGTTTCCACCGGACCGGAATGAAGCGGCTCCATCACCCTGTGGTGGGTGACCTCGAACTCGGCTACGAAGCGATGGAACTCCCGGCCAACCCCGGCTGGACGATGTTCGCCTACACCGCCGAACCCGGCTCGGCCAGTGATGAGCGGCTGAAATTGCTGGCCAGCTGGGCTGCGACCACTGCGATCGAACTGCCCGCCCCCGCATCGGAACGGACGTCCTGAGGAAGCCTGCCGGTGAGGGCCTGCGAAACGCTTACCGGCGCTCCGTGGAGCTGGCCGCCCATTAGTCGATGGGCGGAAGGGACTGGCGGTTCCTGATCCGGGATTCCCCGAACTCGATAGCGATCGGCTCAATCTCCCAGGCTCCGCCGCTTCCCGCCTTTGGACTGCCCACGGCAACGTGGGGTGTCCAGTGGGGCGACCTGAAGCCCAGGGCACGCGAGCTGAGAATGAAGTCATCGATGTTGTCAACGAGGAGTTCATCGAGCAGTTCGTGCAAGGCCTGCACCAAGGAATGCTGGTAGTCATGCACCGGCCGGGGTAAAGCGACTTCGAGTCCGGACACCCTGCCGCCGCCGAGCACAATCAGCCGTTCCGCGTTGCCGGAAAATGCGCCGAGCTCCGGCAGGCCCAGCAGCCAGGAGACCGTTCCGCGGGTGGCTGACTCGGTGCTCGTGATGCCTTTGGTCCAGTCCGACACATCCCTTGCGAAGTCCTCCAGGACGCCGAGGTGCAGCAGGGTCAGGTGCAGGCCCCGCGGCCGTCGCAGCGCGCGGACATAGCTGCCCAGATCCTCGTAGTCCGATGAACGGGATCCAATACTGAGCACCGGCGCTTCCAGTGTGATGCGCGGAAGCGGATCCATCCTGGCCCCTCCTGTCCGCAAAGACCGTTTGGGTATGGAAGCCATTATGCGCCCGGAGGGCTGGGATTTCGGGGGTTCCCGGCAGCATCAAACTTCGTTAACCCTTGACGGTGTGATCTAGGTCGCGTAAATTGTTCAACAAGTTAGGATTGTTCAACAATTCCACAATCCAACGAAGTAGCCGACCTTCCGCGGCACCCTCGCGGGCCGCCGCTCACACCGCGCCAAACCAGGCTGACAACGACGCAGACCCGGAAAAATCTGGCGCACCCCAATCATCCGTTCCCACCCGCGGATGGCATTCACAATCTTCATGGAGGATAAAATGGCCGAACAATCCGCAATGGCCTCCGGGACCGCGGCCCCCTTTGTAGGGCGCAAAGGCATGTACAAAGCATTTGCCGCCAGCCTGACCGGCACAGCGCTGGAATTTTATGACTTCGCCGTGTACTCCGCCGCGGCCGCGATCGTTTTCCCGCTCATCTTTTTCCCGGCCCAGGACCCTTTGACCGGTACCCTGCTTGCCTTCTCAACCTACGCGGTGGGATACATTTCCCGCCCGGTCGGCGGCATTATCTTCGGCCGGCTCGGGGATGAGATCGGCCGCAAGAAGATCCTCGTCATCACGCTGATGCTGATAGGCGTGGCCACCTTCCTCATCGGCTTGCTGCCCACGTACGGCAGCATCGGCATCGCGGCGCCGGCCATCCTTGTCTTCCTGCGGTTCGCCCAGGGCGTGGGCGTCGGCGGCGAATGGGGCGGCGCCGTTCTGCTGTCGAGCGAATTCGGTGACCCTAACAGGCGGGGTTTCTGGGCGTCTGCAGCGCAGATCGGACCGCCCGCCGGCAACCTCATGGCCAACGGTGCACTTGCCGTCCTGACGCTGGCCCTGACCGAAGAACAGTTCCTCGACTTCGGCTGGAGAATTGCCTTCCTCATCTCCGCGCTGCTGGTGGCTTTCGGCCTCTGGATCCGGCTCAAGCTTGAAGACACCCCCATCTTCCAGTCCATGGAGGCGCGCGGAGACAAGCCCAAGGCGCCGATCAGGGAAGTCCTCGCAACCCAGCGCCGGCCCCTCATCGCGGCCATGCTCAGCCGCATCGGCCCGGACGTTACCTACGCCCTCTGCACAGTTTTCACCCTGACCTACGGCATTCAGCAACTTGGATTCGACCGCGGCCAGGTGCTCGTGGCCGTACTCATCGGCTCGGCACTCCAGCTCTTCACGATGCCGCTTGCCGGAGCCATCTCTGACCGGATCAACCGCCGGCTCGTCTACGCAATCGCCGCAGTTGCCGCCGCCGTCTGGGCTTACCTGTTCTTCATCGTCCTCGAAGGACGGTCCCCGGTCATGCTGATCGTGGGCACGGTGCTGGGCCTGCTCTGCCACTCCTTCATGTACGGACCGCAGGCCGCCTTTGTTGTTGAGCAGTTCACGCCCCGGCTCCGTTCCACCGGCAGCTCGCTTGCCTACACCTTCGCCGGGATCATCGGCGGCGCCATCGCACCGTTCATGTTCACGCTACTGCTGAGCACGTTCCACAGCTGGGTGCCTGTCGCGATTTACCTCAGCGTCGCGTGCCTGCTGACCCTGGTGGGCCTGGCCCTCGGCCGGGACTCCAACGTCGCCGAGGACGAAGAATACCTGCGGGGTTCGGCAGGCCCGTCAACCTCAATGGAACTCACAGAGACAATGGCCCGATGACGCAGGCAAACGCTGCTGAAGCGCCTTCCGAAGCCAGGCGGCAGTTCCGCCAGGGTCTCGCAACGCCGACGGCCGGGTGGAGTGACGGCTACACCCAGGCAAACCTCATCGCGGTGACAGCCGACTACGCCGACGAATTCATCGAGTTCTGCCGGCTCAATCCGAAGGCCTGCCCCGTCATTGACATCATCCCCGCCGGCCGATTCGAAAGTGCCCTGGCCGCGGGTTCTGACATCCGCAGCGACATCCCCGGCTACCGTGTGTGGGAGGACGGTATTCTCACCGCCGAACTCCTGGACGTTTCATCACTCTGGCGCGACGACATGGTGGCGGTACTTATCGGCTGCAGCTTCACTTTCGAAGCCGCACTTGCCAGTGAGGGTGTCCCGCTCCGCCACGTCGAAATGGGCCGCAACGTCCCCATGTACCGGACGAACGTACAGTGCATTCCCGCGGGGCGCATTCACGGAACCATGGTGGTTTCCATGCGTCCCATGGCGCCGGAGCTGGTCGATACGGCCATTAGGGTCACGTCACAGGTGCCGAAGGTCCACGGCGGACCTGTCCATGTCGGATCGCCCGAGGAACTCGGAATCGCTGACATCAACCGCCCCGACTACGGGGATACGGTGGAAATCAGGCCAGGCGAGGTGCCGGTCTTCTGGGCATGTGGCGTGACGCCGCAGAGCGCCGTGATGGCGTCCAGGCCGCCGTTCGCGATCAGCCATGCTCCGGGATACATGTTCATCACGGACGTTCCCGAAAGCAGCTACCGCGAAACGGCAGGAGCACAACCGTGAAGAAGCGCACCCCGGTGGCCGAAAAGCTGGCCCGCAGGGTACTAACGCTGTCCGGACCTCGGCAACAAGCGACGGGTGAGCACTGCGAGCTCTCGGGTATCTGGGAGAGCCCTTCGGGAGTGCGCGTGGCGTTGCACGAGGGGCAGTTGGTCCCGAGTGACCGCGGCAGGGCCTGCAGGTGGACACACCTGGGCCACGGGGCGAATCCCAGGGCATGAACGCGGCGAACGGCAACTAGGCTGGTCAGATCCACCAACGGAATCTTCGGAAGAGGACCCTCATGGGACATCGCCTTGCCATTCTGGACGACTACCAGTCCGCCGCACGCGGCTTCGCTGACTGGGGCCGGCTCGACGGCGTCGACGTCACGGTCTTCAGCCAACCCTTCAGCAGCGATGCCGAAACGGCAGCCACGCTGCGCGATTTCGACATCATCATCGCCATGCGGGAACGCACGGCCTTCCGCCGCGAGCGCCTCGGGCAGTTGCCCCGGCTGAAGCTGCTCATCACCACCGGCATGGCCAATGACTCCATCGACCTGCAGGCGGCGGCGGACCAGGGCATCACGGTCTGCGGCACCAGCGGGTCACCCACAGCAGCTCCGGAACTGACATGGGCCCTGGTGCTGGCCTGGGCCCGGAGCGTGCCGTTCGAAGACAGCAGGCTCCGGGACGGGAACTGGCAGAGCACGGTGGGCTTCGAACTCTCCGGCAAGACGCTCGGTGTGCTGGGGCTGGGCAGGATCGGACGCCGCATCGCCGGTTATGGACAGGCCTTCGGAATGGACGTCATCGCCTGGAGCCCCAACCTCTCGGAGGAAGCAGCAGCCGCGGCCGGCGCCCGCAAGGTCGCCAAGGACGAACTGTTCCGGGAGGCCGACGTCGTCTCCGTCCATGTGCGCCTCTCCGACCGTTCCCGGGGCGTGGTGGGTGAACAGGAACTTCGCCTCCTGGGACCCCGCGGCCTCCTGGTGAACACGGCCCGCGGCCCGCTGGTCGACGAGGGCGCCCTAGTCAGTGGACTGAACGAGGCTGGCTCGGTGGCGCAGCCCTGGACGTTTACGACACCGAGCCTCTGCCGGCCGGGCACCCCCTGCTGGCGGCGCCGCGCACTGTCCTGACCCCGCATCTGGGCTACGTCACGGCCGAAAGTTACGCCGTGTTCTACGGTGAGGCCTTCGAGGACGTCCAGGCGTGGCTCGGTGGCAGCCCGGTCCGCGTCCTGGCCCCGATCCCAGGCGCCAGGTAGATCCCGGTCCCGGGAGCCAAGCAGCTTACGCCGTGGCTTCCCATTCGCCTTTCTCGGCGATGTAGACAATCCAGTAGCCGCCGGCGGCACCATCCACGTCGGTGCGGTAACTGACCCAGGTCCGGTCACCATCCCGGGGCGGGCGCATTATCTGCACAGTACCGGGCGATGATGGCGTAACCAGCTCTGCGGACATCGGCCGTCCCTTCATGCGTGACGATCCCGGAAGAGCGTCCGGGCCGCCCTGACGGGCGTGCCGCGGACCCCCCTTGGGCTTGACTATTCACATCCTACTGCGAGAAAGACCGGTCTGTCTCAAGGGTCTGCCTCTACCGCGGTGTCACTCCGCGAGCGGACGCAGGGCGTCAAGCAGCGGGGTTGTGGGCCGGCCGGCCAGGCGGGATAGGTCGCCGGTGGTCAGGGCCAATGCCCCTTGCCGGATGTTCCCGTCCAGGGCTGCGAGGAATCCGGCCGTTGCCGGGTCGAGCCCCGCGGCCTCAAGGGCCGAAGCGTGATCTTCGGTGGACAGCGTGCGATAATCCACGCTGCGCCCCAGGACTGTGGAGAGGGCTGACGCGAGCTCCTCGAAGCTCCAGGCGTAGTCGCCGGACAGTTCATAGACCTGGCCTTCATGCCCGGGAGTAGTCAGGACGGCGGCAATGGCGGCCGCGTAGTCCGCGCGGGTTGCGCTGGCCACACGCCCCTCCCCGGCGCTCGCCAGCAGCGTCCCTGTCTCACGGGCCGTGTGCAGGGCCGGAGCATAGTTTTCCGTGTACCACCCGTTGCGAAGGAAGGTAAAGGGCAGGCCGCTGGCGCGGATGTACTCCTCGGCCTTCACGTGGTCAGGCGCCAGAATAATCGGCGTGGTGTCCGCCGCCAGGACGCTGGTATACAGGATGCGGCCAACCTTGGCCCGCACCGCGGCATCGATGACCGTCTGGTGCTGCGTGGTGCGGTTCTGAATGTCGTTGCCCGAAATGAGCAGTAGCGTGTCGCCTTCGCCCAAGGCAGCGTCGACACTGGCCGGATCGTCGTAGTCAACCGGTGCCGTCCTGACCCCTCTGCCCGCCAGGTCGGCGAGCAGCCTGGCCGACCTCCCGGCAGCAACGATCTCGCCGGCCGGCGTGCCGCGGCGCAGCAACTCCTCCACGACGAGTCGTCCCAGCTGGCCGGTGGCTCCCGCAATAACAATGGACACGATATTCTCCTTGGTTCCTGGGCGCCCGGACGGGGCGCCTTCAGTTATGGCCAACCGCCCGCGGAAGGGAACCATTCCGTCTCCGGATCACGCACTTTGAAGTGCAATAGGCACCTGCAGGTAAGCAATGGCTAGCTGTTGACACGCATCACGCCGTCTTCAGCAACTGCACGGACAGCAGGTCCCGGTGATGCATCCGGGTCGGGCGTGGACAGCAAAAACCAGCTGGCCGCCGTCGTGGTTCCGCACCTGACCGGGAACTTCGAAATCGACGACCTCTTCCTCACCGTCCCGGACGCAGCGGACTGGGCCGGACAGCGGCACGCCGTTAAGCCGGAGTTCGTGCGCGCGGTCCCCGGCGGCGCGGGACCGTACACGCAGCAGGGTGGCCCGGGCCTCCGGGTCGGCAAGGGTGTAGGAGAACCAGCCGGTCGCGCTGCGCCAGTGGATGCCCTCCCGGCCGGCGGCCCGGGTCGAATCGCCGGTGAAGGAGTGGTCGGACTCGGGCTGTTGTTCCCCGGCCACCACGGCGTCGATGATTTCACCCTGCGCTGCGGTTGCCTGGTCCAGTGCTCGGAGCTCCGCAAAGCGCTCGCCGCCCGGGCCGTGGGCCAGTAAACCGTGTACCGCTCATTGTGAATGCCGGCGAACGGCTCCAGCAGGACCCTCCGGGTACCGCCGTCGCTGTCCACCGCGGTGAGTTCCGCAGTGATCGCGGCCCGGTCGCTAAGCGCCACCGCGTTCAGCGGATCAGGTGCGGCCACCACCGGCGTTCCGGCCAGGGGGAGAAGCGTCCCGGCCGGGACATGCCCCATACGTTCGTCGGGAGCCTCGCCTCGGTGGGTACTGCCGCAGTGATCTGCAGTGTGGCGACGCCGGTGTGAGGGAAGGCGGTCTCAAGCCGGACTGTGATCCCTCGCTCTGCCCAGTCCAGCACCGAGGCCGCATAGAGGTTCACGGACAGGGCGTCTCTGACCGTGGTAGCTGCATCCCGCTGGGTTGGAAGTGCGCGAGCAGTTCGTCGTAGCCGCCGATATTTGTTGGTGGAAAGTTGGGCCGTTGCCCATCCGCCAGCCGGTATTCGGCGTGGCGCCTTGGCATGCCCGGAGACAGTTCTTGCAGCGGTTCGGCGGAATCCTGCGGATCGCTCATGTCCACAGCGTACGCTTGCAGGCTTCAGCCAATGGCTGGTCCGTGGCGGCGCGTATCGTAGTCCCGCCAGACATCAGGGGATGACCCTTGAGTCGATTCCCGCTCGCGGCCCTTGGAGGACGTTGAGCCGGAAAGGCCGGTGATCGCGCTGCGCCATCATGACGTGGCGCAGGACGGCGCTCCCGAGACCCTGACCTTGGTACTCAGGGGCCACATAGAAGTGAGGCATGTCGTTATTGAAGCACAATGGAGGCGTGACTTCTCCGCTCCTCCCTCCGGCTGCCGCACGTCCCAACGCACCCTTCGACCTGGGTGCCATCGGCGCGGGCCTGGCGTTTGCCGAATCGTTGGGAGGACTCGCCGAGGCCCTGCGAGCGGGCGCTCCGGCCGGAACGGCGGTGGTCCAGGCGCCTCCGGGCACGGGCAAGACCACCCTCGTTCCGCCGCTGCTCGCCAATCTTGCGGCCGAAGCCGCCTCCGGCCACGCAGGTGGTGCGGGAGCCGGACGGAGGGGCAGCCGGCCGCGCGTCGTCGTCACCCAGCCGCGCCGCGTGGCCGCCCGCTCGGCGGCACGGCGGCTGGCTGCCCTGGACGGGAGCCGCCTTGGCGACTGGATCGGCTTCACGGTCCGCGGGGAGCGCCAAGCCGGCCCCGACACGCTGATTGAGTTCGTCACCCCCGGCATCCTGCTGCAGCGGCTTCTCGCGGATCCGGGCCTGGAGACAGTGGACGCAGTGATCCTCGACGAGGTCCACGAACGCGGGCTGGAGACTGACCTGCTGCTCGGCATGCTCGTGGAGGTCCGAGAACTGCGCGGCGACCTCACGCTCGTCGCGATGTCCGCCACGCTGGACGCACCCCGCTTCGCCGCCCTGATCGGCTCAGGGCAGGGTGTGAACCACGACGGCGGCGGCCCGGCTCCCGTCGTCGACTGTCCTTCCGCGTTGTACCCACTGGACACTGTCTGGGCACCGGCGGCGGTGCCGCGGCTGGATACCCGGGGAGTGACCCGTGGCTTCCTGGACCATGTGGCTGACACGGCTGCGGCAAGGCACGCTGAAGCACTCGCAGCGGACGCAGGGGTGGACGCACTGGTGTTCGTTCCGGGGGCGCGGGAAGTGGCTCATGTTGCAGCCCGCCTCCGTAGCCGGTCAGCGGCTGAAGTGCTGGAGCTGCACGGACAGGCCAGCCCGACGGAGCAGGACCGTGCCGTGGCGGGGCGGGAGCCTGGCGGACGTGCCCGGATTATCGTTTCCACTGCGCTGGCCGAATCCTCCCTCACGGTCCCGGGAGTCCGGCTTGTGATCGACTCCGGGCTGTCCCGGGAGCCGCGGCGCGACACGAACCGTGGCATGTCCGGGTTGGTCACCGTGTCCTGCTCCCGGGCATCCGCCGAACAGCGCGCCGGACGGGCCGCCCGCCAAGGCCCGGGCAGGGTGGTCCGCTGTTATGACCAGAAGACGTTCGGTGCAGCCCCTGCCCATCAGACCGCGGAAATCGCGGTGGCTGATCTCACGGGAGCAGCGCTGGTCCTGGCTTGCTGGGGCTCGCCAGGCGGAAGGGGTCTGGCGCTTCCGGATGCGCCGCCGCGGGCGGCGATGGGGGAAGCCGTGGAAGTCTTGCGCGAGCTGGGCGCTGTGGGACCGGACGGTCATGCCACGGACCTCGGAAAAACGCTGGCCAAGGTTCCCGCCGATCCACGTCTGGCACGGGCGCTGCTGGACGGCGCCGCAGCCGTAGGCCACCGCACTGCGGCGGAGACCGTGGCCGTCGTGGCCGGGGACCAGCGTGCACCCGGCGCTGACCTGACCCGGCTGCTGGCCTCACTCCGGTCGGGTAAGGACCCGGGTTCAAGGCGTTGGGCGGAGGACGTCCGGCGGATGGAGGCCATCGCGCGCCAGCAGACTGCCGCCGTCGAACGCTCCGGACCCCGTTTGCCAGTGACCGGTGCGGAGGCGGTCGGTTTCGTCGTGGCGCTTGCGTTCCCGGACCGGGTGGCGCGCCGTGTCCCTGGTGCGGGGGAGCGGTACCTGCTGTCGTCCGGGACGCGGGCGGGCCTGCCCGCCGGCAGCGGGCTGTCCGGGCATGAGTGGCTGGCGGTTGCGGAAGTGTCGCGCGCCGAAGGGCGGGACGCCGCGGGAACAGGCGCCGTCATCCGGTCCGCGGCGCCGTTGACCGCCGACACAGCGGAAGCCGCCGCCCGGCACCTCATGGGTGTAACCGTGGAAGCCGGGTTCAGCCAGGGTCGGGTCTCGGCCCGGCGGGAACGGCGGCTGGGTGCCATCATGTTGTCCTCAACGCCGGTGCGGCCGTCCGCTCATGAGGGCCGGGCCGCGGTGGCGCGTGAACTGGCCAAGGAAGGGCTGGGCGCCATCGGCTGGTCGACGGCGGCCGACGCCCTGCGCCGCCGGCTCGCATTGCTGTTCCGGGAACTCGGAGATCCGTGGCCGGATGTGTCCGAGCAGGCCCTGCTTTCGCGGTTGGACGACTGGCTGGCACCGGAACTTGAGGCGCTGGCCAGCGGTGCAGCCACCGCCGGGATCGACCTGACCGAGCCGCTGCGCCGGCTGCTGCCGTGGCCGGACGCGGCCCGGCTCGGCGAGTTGGCGCCGGAGTCGCTGGAGGTGCCGAGTGGTTCGCGGGTCAGGATTGGCTACCCGGAAACCGGGCACGACGACGGCAGGCCGGTCGTGGCGGTCAAGCTCCAGGAATGCTTTGGCTGGGCAGAGACACCCCGGTTGGTGGGCGGCAGGGTCCCGGTGCTGTTCCACCTGCTGTCGCCTGCCCGGCGTCCCTTGGCCGTAACGGATGACCTCGCGTCGTTCTGGTCCGGACCCTATGCTCAGGTGCGCGCGGAGATGCGGGGCCGCTATCCGAAGCATCCGTGGCCGGAGGATCCCTGGGCAGCGCCGGCGACTGCCCGGACCAAGAGCAGGATGTAGCTGGCCGGGTTAAGCTGGCACCATGAAGCCTCGCGGCGTTCTCCTGCTGCTTGCTGTGGCCGTGGTTGCCGCCGCCCTGGCACTAGCCCTGCTGGGCCGTATGGCTGGGGTGGGCCGGGCGTGTCCGGCGATGGGATACGCCTACGAGGGTGATGTGGAGCTGGTCTTTTCCTCGCCGCCGGAGTCCGTTGCGGCCTGTTTCGGGGATGGCTGCGCCCCTCGGCAGGTGGAGAGAAACCCGGAGGGGAAATGGCTGGTGCCGCAGTCCCCGCCCTACCTGACCCCGCCGGTCGGTGTCACCTCGATATATGTGGAGGCAGTGGCCATGTCCGGTGGCCGGATAGCCCGTGAGCTGCCGATAGAAACGGAATCAACCGGTGAGCACCCCTTCGGAGCCGACTGCGGCGGACCCTTCACCTTCAAGCCCGTGCTCGTCACCCTTGACTGAGTGCATCCGGATTCGTGATCAACTGTGACCGTTGGCCTGGAATGGCGGTTCTTCCGCGCCTAGAGCCGGAGCGTGACGCCCTCGGCGGTGCAGGTGCCAGCGGTGTCGAAGACGGCATCGCGGACGGCATTCTTGGATTCCTGTTCCGGCTGGCCGCCGTGTTGGGCGGTCCCCGAGTGGTCAATGGCGAGGAGGCTCAAGGCCGCGAAGAGGCGCCGCACGCTCCCTGGGACGGCGTCCTTGGCGTCCTCGGACTTGAGGTAGATGTCCTCATAGGCGTTGGAGTCGTTGCCCGGCACGGCCTTGTACTCCGCGTAGAGCGCGTTGAAGGTTTCGCATGCGTCCTTGACGCTGCCGTCCGCCACCGCGGACGATGACGATTCCGCCGGCGACGCCGGCGCCTTGGCGGTGGTTTCGGAAACGGCTTCGGATGTCGGGTGGGCCGGTGCCGGGTTTGAGGCGCATGCCGTCAGACCGGCGAGTCCGGCGAACAGTGCGATGGTTGCGGCGGCGAGGATTCTCTTCACGATGTTGCTCCTGTGGTGTCGCTGACGGGTGGGGGGAAGATCTTCGGCTCAGCCCAGCAAGATCCCGATGAACCAGAACGAGGCAAGGGCGAGAAGGGCGAAGAAGGGGGTCATGCAGCCGATGACAATTTTTGACGGCGACGCGACTTGGAATGACTGGTTCGGGTCCACCGGGTTATAGGCCACTTCCAGGAAGGATCCGGGCGCCGGCGGGCCGCCGTAGGAAACCTCGGATTCCCCGGCGTACAGGGTGCCGCGGAGGTCAAAGAACTGGTAGGTCGGCCAGTATCGGAGGCTTCGGGTGGTGTTGCCTCCGCCGTTGCTCCAGCCTTGCCGGCTGCCGGTCACGGTGGCCTGGGCCTTTGGCCAGCTGGCGATCAGCCGCTCCTGGCGCCTGGTCTTCCTCACCGTGTGGATGAGAGCCCAAATGGCTGCAGCCACGAACAAGCCCCAGACGATGTACAGCACGATCTTCAAAGAGTCCCCCAAATATGTTCAACAAGCAGTATGTCAGCCTTCAGCGCTGAGTTGGCCGTTCCTTCCGGCTCCGCCAAGAGCTTTCCGGATTCCGGGAAATGTTTCCAACGTCTATCGAAATGGGCCCCTGACCATGACGCCGGTGAAGGTTCCCAAACGGGCCGGTACGCGGCTGCTGGTATTGGTGGAAATCGCCACAAAGGGACGGGAATCGCTCGGATCACGGCCGGCATGGGCGGCGGAACCGATAACCTTTCGAGATGCATGAGGATGATCGGCTTTCAATGGTCCGCTCGGGATACGACGTGGTTGCCGAGAGCTACGCGCGCTTGCTGCCTGATGCCAGCTTCGAGGCCTCGGCGGACCGGCGGATGATCGAAGCCTTCGCCACCCCGACATGCACGTGGGCGGAGTCTTTGCCTGGTATTCGATTATCCATTCACTGCCAGCCGACCTCCCGCGCATCTTTGCCGAGTTCTTCCGAGTCCTTGTTCCCGGTGGCTATGTGCTGCTGAGCTTCCAGGTTAGGGAAGGGCCGCGGCATCTTTCGCACGCATACGGACATGACGTGTCCATGGACGCTCACCTATTCACACCGGGATTCGTCACCGAGAACCTGACCGGGGCCGGATTCGACCTGGTTGAGCAGATGGAACGCGGACCCGGGTTACGCGAGAAGTCGCCCCAGGCGGTGCTGCTGGCTCGGCGCCCGCCCACGAACGGAGGCACGAACGGGCGATTCTGAGATGGGTAATCGTGTCCCGCTGATTGTCCCCCGCCATTATGGACTTCGAGGGGCGTCCCGGATATGGGGAGTGTATATATCCCAATCCGGCCCGGATTCCGCCAAACGAACGGACAGCACAAGGGTCCGATCGCGCCGGTTGAACCCGCCCGGTTCTTACGGATTCCTTAAGGGCAGGGGGCGAAACTGGTCATGGCGGCCAACCGTTCGCCGTCGCCTAAACGGGGAGATGCCCATGACTGGAGTCCATCACGACCGCATTGCAGTAAGGCAGTCCGGCAGTCCCAGCCGGCGCGGAGCCAGGAGGCGGCTGTTGATCCTTCCACAGGCCCCGCACTGGATCATGACCGGGATCCTCCTGGCTGCGGCTGTCCTCGCACTGGGTTTCACGGTGCAATCCGTTCCGGGTGTCGGCGCCACTGAACTGGGCCTTGACCAGGACCTCAGCCGTCATCACAGTGCCTTGCTGACGTTTGCGGCCATGATCCTGAACGTAGTCTTTGGCCCCGTTTTCGGCGCTGCCGCCATCCTTCTGATCGCCGTGACCGTACTGCTGGTCCGGAGGGCGACGGTTGATGCCATCGCTTTCGGCGCGCTGGCGTCGTCCGGATGGGTGGCGAGCGAATTCTTCAAGATCATCATCCCGCGGGGGCGGCCCAACCCTGCCTTGTTGTTTGACCCGCTGGCACCCGAGACCGGATCCAACAGCTTTCCGAGCGGACATGTCGCCTTCGCGGTCACGCTGGGATTCGCCCTCTATTGCCTGGCACGCGGGACGCGGTGGTCAGGGCTCGCGGCCGCTACGGGCGTGGTGCTGCCTCCCGTTGTGGCATGGTCGCGGCTGTATATCGGGGTTCACTACGCCACGGACGTCGCTGCCTCATTCCTTGCGGCCGCGGCCGCGCTTGTCCTACTTACGGGCCTCTGGAACAGGTTCGCGGCCCGGGCCCTTCAGTGTGTACCCGTCCAGGCAGTAGACCGACAGTTCTTGTCCTGAGGAGGGCACCATGCATATCGTTCAGGCACTTGCCGCCAGTCCGGCCCTGACAGCTACGGCCGGCACCCCATCCATCTTTGATCCTTCGGGCCTGCTCCAGGGACTGGGACCCGCCGCACTGGGCGTAATCGCGGCAATGGTCTTTATCGAATCCGGTGTCCTCTTCCCCTTCCTGCCCGGTGACTCTCTGCTGTTCACCGCCGGACTGCTGCATCAGCAACTGCAGCTCACGCTGCCGGTCCTGATCGGCGTCATCACGGCGGCGGCAGTGGCTGGGGACCAGGTGGGTTACATTCTCGGCCGTATGTTCGGCAGGCGATGGTTCCGGGACGACGCCAGAGTCCTGAAGACCGCCCACCTGACCAGGACCGAGGAATTCTTCCAGCGCCACGGCGGTCCGGCCATCGTGTTGGCCAGGTTCGTTCCCATGGTCCGCACGTACGCGCCGTTGACCGCGGGGACCGCCCGGTACGGATACGCGGCCTTCACCCTGTGGAACATCATTGGAGCGCTGGCCTGGGCGGTGTCCGTGACGCTGCTGGGCACATGGCTGGGCCATTATGAGATCGTCGCCCGGAACATCGACGTTATTGCCATGGTCATGGTCCTCGTTTCCGTCCTACCGTGGGGCATCGAGCTCCTCAAACGGCGCCGCAACCTCCGCGCCGCGGATCGGCATGAAGCCCTGGACGAAGACATGCCTGCCAAGGAACCAGCCACGGAAGAATAGCCCCCATGACACATGATGACCTGCCCTCCCTGCTACTGATCGAAGACGACGCCGTGTTGGGACCGCTCGTGACCGAGCTCCTTGGCACCGGCTACCGGATCCGGCTGGTTGCAAACGGCAGGGAGGGCCTTCATCTTGGCCTGACGGAGCCGTGGGATGCCATGATCATCGACCGCGGGCTGCCCGGCATGGACGGTGTCGAGCTCATCGCAGCCCTGCGTTCGCAGGGGATATCGACGCCGATACTCATCCTGACCGCGCTCGGTTCCACGGAAGACAAAGTCAGGGGCCTCGACGCCGGGGCCAACGACTACGTGACCAAACCGTTCGACGCCGACGAGCTCAGCGCCCGGCTAAGGGCCCTGACCCGGAAGTTCGCCCACCTGCGGACATCGGTGAGCATCGGCGACTGGGAACTGGACACTGTTTCGCGGTCCGTCCGTTCCGTCTATGGGCCGCTGGTTTCGTTGACAGCGAAGGAAACCGAACTGCTGGCCGCGTTGGCCCAGGATCCCGTGCGGGTCTTTACCCGCGACGAGCTCCTGACGTCACTGTTCCAACCGACGGACCAGCCCGGTGTCATCGACACTTACGTCCACCACCTTCGCCGGAAGATCTCCAAAACAGTCATCCGCACCGTTCATGGTGTGGGTTACCAGATTGGGGACGCCCATGAATGAGAAGAACCCCGACGGCGGCAGCGCCGACCATGCCACCCTCCGCAGGGCCTCCCTCAAGGTTGCCGTCCGGATCAGCGCAGCCTGCGCCGTGATGGTCCTGTGCCTCCTCGCTGGGGCCGCCTTTTACCTCATGAACCAGTTAGCCAACCCGGAAATACCGGGCTCCGGGGCGCCGGCGACGGATTATGCCTATCTCGACGCGAAGGACCTGCTCAAGGCGCTGATCATCGCTGGTGCGGCGGGCATAGTCCTGGCCGGCGGAATCGGCTGGGCCAGCGCACGAAGTGCCATCAGGCCATTGGCGGAAGCACTGGCCCTGCAACGGCGGTTTGTCCAGGATGCAAGCCACGAACTGCGCACGCCGCTGGCTATCCTGGATTCCCGGATACAGCTCGCCCAACGCGAGGCGGCACCGGACTCGAAACCGGGCAAGGCGCTGGCCCGGATCCGGGAGGACACGGCGGCGCTGACGTCCATCGTGAATGAGCTGCTGCTGGCAGCGACGGGGGCAGCGCAGGAACCATCGGCGGAGCCGACGGACCTGGCCGACGTCGCCGAGTCCGTTGCTGAGGGCATGCAGCAGATGGCGAGGAACCAGGGCGTTAGCATCGTTGCCCGCGCTCAGGTCCGCCCGCTCGCCAGGATCGACAAGGGGAGTTTGCGGCGCGCTGTGCTCGCGCTGGCCGACAACGCACTGGCCCACACCCCCTCCGGAGGGGCGATCACAATCACCGCGGTCCTGGAACGGCACCACGCGGTGATCACGGTGTCGGATACCGGCACCGGAATAGACGGGGTGGACCAGGCGAGGATTTTCGAAAGGTTCGTTCGGACCCACGGCCGGCACGGGACTCGGCGGAGCTTCGGCATCGGTCTGGCCCTCGTCCGGGACATCGTCTCCAGCGCTGGCGGCACCGTTGAAATCGCCCGAACCGGACCGGATGGAACCACGATGCGGATCGCCCTGCCGCCGGCCGAAGGCGGAATCCCGGACCGCCGGGTGGTGCTCTGAAAAGCTCTTGACCGGCGATACTTACCGATATATCGTTAAGTATCGCCGATGGTCGGCGACCAGCAATACTGGAAGGGCGATGCCACCATGAAAGGCATTCACGACAAATTTTCAGACAACGGCCCGGAGCGTGCGCGCTTCGAGCGCGGCCGCAGCCGCCGGGGACCCCACGGACACGGCGGGGGTGGTTTCGGGCGTGGGTTCGGTCCGGGTTTCGGCCCCGGCTTTGGCCCAGGGTTCGGCCCGGGCTTTGGTCCAGGCGGCCCGCGGCGGGCTTCCAGGGGCGACGTTCGCTCCGCCATACTTTCCCTGCTCGCCGAAGCACCATCCAACGGGTACGGGCTGATCAAGACAATCGCGGAAAAAACGTCAGGGGCCTGGCGTCCAAGTCCTGGTTCCGTTTACCCAACGCTGCAGCAGCTCGTCGACGAAGAACTGATCACACCCATTGGCGAGGGGCGGCGCACCGAGTTCACGCTCACCGAGGCCGGCAGGGCATACGTTGCAGACCACGAAGAAGAGCTGGGCAGCGCCTGGAACACCGACCCGGAGGGCGCCGGCCCCGCGTTACATCAAAGCGTGGGGAAGCTCATGGGTGTCATCCATCAATTCAGGGTTGCGGCAACCGAAGAACAGCGGCTTGCCGCTGTTGAAAAGATCGATGAGGCCCGCCGCGCCCTTTATCTGATCCTCGCGGAGTGACCCGGTGGTCGGCCAAAGTGCAGGCGTGAGGATACCGATACAAGCCTGAAACCTTGCGTCGAAGCCGCGAAACAATGCGACGTTACGCTGATCCCTACCTGGACACCGTGGTCCACGCAGCTAACGGAAGGAAACACCCCATGATGGCGCTATTCAGCACCTTGACACTCTCACTTCATTCCGGCTGGAAGGACAAAGAACCTCACTTCGGCGGGGCTGGTTCCCTGAACGAATTCCCCAGCGGGCAACTGACATCCACGCCCTGGGAAGGGTGGTGGCACGACGAGTCCTGAGCGTGCCGGCAGAAGCGGCACACCTTGCTCTTGAAGTTCGGCAGCCTTAGGGTGTCGAATCGTCTTACACAGGCCGCATGGCGGCTCACGACTAAGACGCCCGGAGTTGCTCATGTCGGTAAAAAGCACAAATGGGCGGGCCAAGAGCCCGGCCCGAAGCACCTCTGATTCAAGACGGGCGGATGCCGCTTCAGGGGCTCCCGCCGAGGCACCCGGGAAGGTCCGCAACGTTGCTCTCGTGGGCCACTCGGGTGCAGGCAAGACCATGCTGCTGGAGGCCCTTCTGGCGGCAACCGGCGTCATCTCCCGGATGGGCTCGATAACGGACGGAACAACGGTCAGCGACGCCGAGCCCTCCGAAGTGCATCAACAGCGCTCCGTGGTGCTCTCCGTGGCGCCCCTGGTGGCGGAGGGCATCAAGGTCAACCTCCTCGACACGCCGGGTTACGGTGATTTCACCGGCGAACTCCGGGCAGGGCTGCGCGCGGCGGACGCCGCCCTGTTCGTGGTCTCGGCCCTCGAGGACATCGACGCCGCCACCACCGCACTGTGGGCAGAGTGCGACCAGGTGGGAATGCCCCGCGCGGTGGTGGTGAGCCGTGTTGACCACCCTCGGGCAAATTTCGAGGCTACGGTCGCCGCCTGCCAGCGCGCTTTCGGGGACTCGGTGGTCCCCGCGTATCTGCCGGTGCGCACAGGGGTCGCCATCACCGGGCTCCTGGGGCTGCTCTCGGAAACCGTTTCGGATTACTCCGCCGGCACTTCGACGCCTAGTGTCAGGGACGCCAGCGGCGACGAGCTCGAGGCCTCGGAAAGCGCCCGCGGTGCGCTGATCGAGGGAATCATCTCGGAAAGCGAAGATGAGTCCCTGATGGACCGCTATCTCGGCGGCGAGCAGATCGACGTCGGGATCCTGGTCAGCGACCTGGAGACCGCCGTCGCCCGCGGTTCCTTCTATCCCGTACTGGCCACGTCGGCAGAGACGGGGCTCGGCGTGAACGAACTCCTGGAAATGCTGATCCGGGCCTTTCCCTCGCCGCCGGAACGCCCCTTGCCGCCAGTGACGGACCTTGGCGGCGCACCGGCCGGACCGCTGTCCTGCGACCCGGCCGGCCCGCTGGTCGGGGAAGTGATCCGGACCACCATCGATCCGTTCCTGGGACGGGTCTGCCTGGTCCGGGTGTTCTCCGGAACGCTGCGCGAGGATTCGGCCGTGCACGTCAGCGGCCGCGGGCTGTCCGAACGTGGCCACGAGGACCACGACAGCGATGAACGCCTCACGCACCTCTACTCCCCGGTGGGGGCCAGCCTGAGGCCGGTGCCGTATTGCGTCGCCGGCGATATCTGCGCCATCGCGAAGCTGGCCAGTGCCGAGACCGGCGACACGGTGTCCGCCAAGGAGGCCCCACTGCTGGTTGCCTCATGGGACATGCCGGAACCACTGATGCCCGTGGCCGTCGAGGCTGCCTCACGCAGCGACGAGGACGCCCTTGCCAAGAGCCTGGGCAAGGTGGCCGCCGGAGATCCGACGCTTCGCGTGGAACGAAATTCCGAAACCCATCAGCTGATCCTCTGGTGCATGGGCGAGGCCCACGGCGAGGTGGTCCTTGACCGGCTGCGGGATCAGGGAGTGAAGCTTCAGGCAGTGGACGTGATCACGCCGCTGCGCGAGACGTTCGCCGCGCCGGCTTCGGGCCACGGACGGCACGTCAAGCAGTCCGGGGGGCACGGGCAGTACGCCATTTGCGACATCGAAGTCGAGCCCCTCGAACGCGGCGCGGGCTTCGAATTCGTGGACAAGACCGTGGGCGGTGTCATCCCTGGCCAATACATTGCGTCCGTGGAGAAGGGCGTCCGCTCGCAAATGCAGAAGGGCGTGTCCGCTGGATTCCCTGTGGTGGATATCCGGGTGACCCTGACCGGCGGCAAGTCGCACAGCGTGGACTCCTCCGACGCGGCATTTCAGGCAGCCGGGGCGCTGGCGTTGCGTGAGGCAGCCGCAGGTGGCCGGATCCAGCTCCTGGAACCCGTCCTGGCCGTGACCATCAGTGTCACTGACGATTATGTGGGGGCGGTCATGAGCGACCTGTCCTCACGCCGCGGGCGGCTGACCGGCACAACAGCGGCCGACGGCGACGGCACCGAAATCAGCGCCGAAATACCGGAGCAGGAGCTGCTTCGGTACGCGGTGGAACTGCGTGCCCTGACAGCAGGCACGGGCCGCTTCCGGCGGAGTTACCTGCGGCACGAGCCCCTGCCGCCGAACATGGCCCACACGGCGCCGAGGCCGTGACGTCCTAGCTCTGCGCCCGCAGATACGCGGCCACCGGGGCCGCGACGGACGCCCCGATCTCTTCGGCGCTTCGCTTGTTGCCAGCCACAGCAAACGAGTGGTCACCGCCGTCGTACCACTGAAGCGTTGCCGTGGGGCCAATCCGGGCCACTACGCCTTCCAGCAGCTCACGCGTGGCGAACGTGTCGCGCGTCCCCTGCAGGAAGAGCATCGGCAGGGTCAGGCCATACAGGTGTTCATCGCGGAGTTTCTCTGGCTTTCCCGGGGGATGAAGCGGGTAGCCGAGATAGATCAGGCCGGCCGCCGGCATACCTTCGGCAACCGCCATCGAAGCCATGCGCCCGCCAAAGGACTTTCCTGCCGCCCACAGCTGTCCTTCATCGGAATGGAGGGCAGCACGTGATGCCGCTTCGTCCATGGCTGCCCGCCACGTGGCGATAGCCAGCGGCGGCCGGTCCGGGAACTTCCGTCCCGCCTCGCGGTAGGGGAAGTTGAAACGCAAGGTGGCCACGCCGTCGTCGTTCAATGCCCCGGTGAAGCCGCCCATGAACGGATGCTCCATGCCGGCGCCGGCGCCGTGGGCGAGCACGAGGGTTGCGAACGGAGTGTCCGGCCGGGCGTAGATGCCCGAGACCTGGACATCGCCGACGGAGATGGTGACGGGGGACTCGGATGTTGGCATGGGTCAATCATGCCGGATCTGCGTGCACCGCCGGTGCCACCCTGAGCCAGACAAACTCCTGCGGCCGGAGGGTGACGCCTTCACCAAGGTCCAGGGGGTCGCCCGTCAGGATGTCCACGGCCTGGGCCGCGAAACCAGACAACGTCTGCGCGGTGACGCTCTGGTGTCCGTCGCTGAAGTTGGCCAGGACCAGGATCTGGGTTCCGTCTCCGGGTCGCTGGTAGCCCAGGACGGCCCGGTTGTTCGTGTTGAAGTGGATGAGCCGGGTACCGGCAAATTCCGGCGTTCCGGACCGCGCGGAAATCATTTTCCGCAGGCCTTCAAAGACAGCCCCTTCCGGCGTCGTCGGATCGTGGCGCTTCCCGTACCGGTCAGCAGGGTAGCGGGGGCGGTGCACCCACCGGCTGTCCGCGCCATGGCCTTCCTCGAGCGGGTAGCCGTAGTCGTTGAGTTGCCCCACTTCGTCGCCCAGGTAGAGCAGCGGGATGCCGCCAGTGCTGAAGGCTACGGAATGGGCCAGCAGGATCCGGTTGATTGCCTGGCCGGTGCCGTCCTCCAGGCCGCAGAGCGACGCCGTGGTGCCGGAAATGCGGCAGTCACCGGTCCGCGGGTTGTCCTGGAAGGGAACGCCGCGGGCGAAGCTGCCCGGGAAGCGGTTGACGTAGAAGGAATTCAGGAAGCGGCGGTGGTCGAAGCCATTGATTCCCAGTTCCGCCGCGTCCTCATCCGCGAACGTCCAGCCGATGTCGTCGTGGCTTCGCACATAGTTCACCCAGGACGTACCGTCCGGGATGTTGTGCCGGCGCTCAAGGGCCTGGGACAGCAGCGACACGTCGCGGGTGGCCATGGCCTCCCAGATCAGCGCCATCTGCAGGGGGTTGTAGGAAATCTGGCACTCTGCGGGATCGATGTAGAGCGCCACCTCGTCGGGGTGGACGATGGCCTCGGATTTGAACAGCAGCGAAGGCGCCGCGAGACGGCAGACGGCGTTGAAGGCCTGCAGCAGGATGTGGGCTTCCGCCAGGTTCTCGCACGGCGTCCCCAGCTGCTTCCAGACGAAGGCGACAGCATCCATGCGGAGGATGTCCACGCCCTGGTTGGCCAGGAAGAGCATTTCGCCGGCCATGGCCCTGAAAACAGAGGGGTTGGAGTAGTTCAGGTCCCACTGGAAGGTGTGGAACGTGGCCCAGACCCACCGGCCGTCCGGCATTTTGATGAAGGAACCGGGGTGATCATCGGGGAAGATCTCCCGCACGTCCCGCTCGAAGGCATCCGGCATGGTCCGGTCCGGGTAGATCCAGTAATAGTCACTGAACTCCGGGTCCCCTTCGGCAGCGCGACGGGCCCAGTCGTGTTCGTCCGAGGTGTGGTTGAAGATGAAGTCGACCACGAGGCTGATCCCGTTGGCCCGCAGTTCAGCGGCCAGCTCACGAAGCTGTTCCATCGTTCCCAACTTTGGGTTGACCTCCCGGTAGCTGGAGACGGCGTAGCCGCCATCGGAGTGCGGCTCGGGGGCCAGGAACAGCGGCATCAGGTGCAGGTAGGTGAGGCCCAGCTCCCTGAAGTACGGGATCCGGTCGCGCACTCCTCCCAGGTCCTCCGCGTAGCGGTCCACATAACAGACTCCGCCCAGCATGTCGTTTGACTGGAACCAGCCGGTGTTGTGCTCGCGTTCGGCGTCGACTGCCTTGAGGTCCGCGGGGCGTTCCTTCCAGGACCGGGCAATCTGCGTAACAAGGGCCGTGAGCTGGTCCTGGAAGTCCGGGCGTGATCCGTAGAGGGCGTGGAAGAGCCGGTAGAGATCGGGGAAATGGCGGTCGAAGCGCTGCCGGAACCCGGAGCTGTCCCGCCCTTCAGCCAGAAGGTCCGCCCGGGTGTCCAAGGCGCTAATTGCCTGCTGCCTTGACGCTTCGTGCACACCTGCGGCTTCAGCCATGGAACGGGTCTCCTTAGACGAATTTCCCGGCGCCGTGGGGCGTCCGGTCAGTTCACATCCTTACAGACCGGCCGGGACGTGCCCAGCTGGAAGGAAGTTGTTTCTTCCTTTCAGGGTGCCAACTGCTGACGCCGCGGACCGGGCGGGGTAGGTTGTCCCCATGGCGAGCGAAGCGACCACCCTCACCGTTGACGGGCCCAACGGCCCCCGAGACATGCGGATCTCAAGTCCCAGCCGTGTCCTCTGGCCGGAACTCGGCCTGACCAAGCTGGACCTTGCGCGTTACCTGGCGGAGGTGGGGGAGGCCTTCATCGCTGCCAACGGCGACCGGCCGGTGGCGCTGCAGCGGTTTTCGGAAAACATCGACGGCGAACAGTTCTTCTCCAAGAACCCGCCGAAGGGCACACCGGACTTCATCCGCTCGGTGAAGGTGGTCTTCCCGAGTGCGCGCTCGCATCCCATGCTGGTCCTCGACGAGCCGGCCGCCGCGGTCTGGGGCGCGCAAATGAATACGGTGGTCTTTCATCCGTGGCCGTCGCGGGCCGAAAATACGGATAACCCCGACCAGCTGCGGATCGACCTGGACCCCCAGCCGGGAACCGACTTCGATGACGCGATCCCCGCCGCCCTGGAACTGAAGGACGTGCTCGCGGAAGCCGGCCTCGATACGTTCATCAAGACCTCCGGGAACCGCGGTCTCCACGTCTATGCGCCGGTGGAGCCCACCCATGAGTTCCTGGACGTCCGCCACGCTGTCATCGCCGCGGCCCGTGAACTCGAGCGACGGATGCCGGACAACGTCACGACGGCGTGGTGGAAGGAGGAACGCGGCGAGCGTGTCTTTGTTGACTTCAATCAGGCCAACCGGGACCGCACGATCGCCGGTGCCTACAGTCCGCGGGCCCTGGCCCACGCGCCAGTTTCCTGCCCCATCACCTGGGACGAACTGGGCAACGCCGACCCGAAGAATTTCACCATCCTCACCGTCCCGGAGCGGCTGAGGACGGTCGGAGACCCCTGGGCGGACATGAACGCGAAACCGGGCAAGATCGACGTGCTGCTCGAGTGGTGGGAGCGCGACGTCGCCGCGGGACTGGGGGAACTGCCGTTCCCGCCGGATTATCCGAAGATGCCGGGCGAACCTCCGCGGGTGCAGCCCAGCCGTGCGCGCAAGACGGACTGACAAAAGGCTCGTCACATTCTGATTTGCGGTACAAAATACCCATAATCACCGCAAATAGGAGATTATGAAGCCATGCCGAAAATTCGCGTCTCAGAAGCAGCACGATTCCTCGGGGTCAGTGACGACACCGTCCGGCGCTGGACCGAGAACGGGATGCTGACTCCGGTCAAGGATGGCTCCGGCCGGTTGGCCGTCGAAGGGCTCGAACTGGCCCACCTCGCCCGGGACCAGGCCCAGCTCCCCGAGGACCCCACCAGCGTGGGCCGCTCGGCCCGCAACCGGTTCGTCGGGCTCGTCACCGGCATCACCGCGGACAAGGTCATGGCACAGGTCGAGCTGCAGTGCGGGCCCTTCCGCGTCGTGTCGCTGATGAGCAGCGAAGCGGTCCGTGAGCTGGGCCTGGAGCTCGGATCCGTCGCCACCGCCGTCGTCAAAGCCACCACCGTCATCATCGAAACACCCCGGGGGAAGAGCATCATATGAGCATCACCCGCACACGCATCACCGCGCTGCTGGTCGCCGGTGCGCTGAGCGCCGCGCTGGCCGGCTGCGCCTCCGGCACTCCCGGAAGCTCCGCCACTCCCGGCGCCGGGGCCAGCGGGTCGCCCAAACTTGCCGGCGCCATCACTGTCTTCGCCGCTGCTTCCTTGAAGGCGACCTTCACCAAGCTGGCCAGCGACTTTGAGGCCAAGAACCCCGGCACCAAAATCACCCTGAACTTCGCAGGCTCCTCCGACCTGGTCACGCAGATCACCCAGGGCGCCCCGGCCGACGTCTTCGCGTCCGCCGACACTAAGAACATGACCAAGCTCAGCGCCGCGAAACTGATCGACGCGACCGCCAGCAACTTCGCCACGAACGTCCTGGAGATCGCCGTCCCGCCGTCCAACCCGGCCTCGATCAGCTCCTTTGCCGACCTGGCTAAGCCGGGCGTGAAGGTGGTCGTGTGCGCCCCCCAGGTCCCCTGTGGCGCCGCGACCGACACCGTCGAAAGGGCCACCGGCACCACCCTGGTCCCGGTCAGCGAAGAACCCTCGGTCACCGATGTGCTGGGCAAGGTCACTTCCGGTGAAGCCGACGCCGGGCTGGTCTATGTCACTGACGTGAAGACAGCAGGCGACAAGGTCAAGGGCATCCCCTTCGCCGAATCGGACAGGGCGGTTAACACCTACCCGATCGCAACCGTCGGCACCAGCAAGAACAAGGATCTGGCCGCCGCCTTCATCGCCATGGTCACCGGCAGGGAGGGCAGGAAAGTGCTGAACGACGCCGGATTCGGCGCCCCCTAACGACATGGTGAACCGACGCAGCGGCTCCGGCTACACCGGCATCCCGCCATGGATCTACGCCATCGCGGCAGCAGGCGCACTGTTCGTCCTGCTGCCACTGGTGGCCATGGTGGCCAAGGTCAACTGGACGCAGTTCATCCCGCTGATCACCTCCGATTCCTCCCTCACAGCGCTGGGGCTGAGCATGCGCACATCCGCAGCCAGCACCGCCCTCTGCATCGGCCTCGGCGTGCCGCTGGCCCTCGTCCTGGCCCGAAGCCCGTTCCCGGGCCAGCGGCTGCTCAGGGCCTTCGTCCTGCTGCCCCTGGTCTTGCCTCCCGTGGTGGGAGGCATCGCGCTGCTCTACACCTTCGGACGCCAGGGCCTCCTGGGCAAGAACCTCGAACTGGCCGGAATCCAAATCGCTTTCTCCACCACCGCCGTCGTCCTCGCCCAGACTTTCGTCGCACTGCCGTTCCTGGTCGTCAGCCTCGAAGGTGCGCTCCGCACCGCCGGCAACAAGTACGAGGCAGTCGCCGCCACGCTCGGGGCGCGCCCTAGCACCGTGCTGCGCCGCGTCACCATCCCGCTCGTCCTGCCCGGCCTGGCCTCGGGAGCCGTCCTTTCCTTCGCTCGAAGCCTCGGCGAATTCGGTGCCACCCTGACGTTCGCCGGCAGCCTGCAAGGCGTAACCCGCACCCTTCCGCTGGAGATCTACCTGCAACGCGAAACAGACGCCGACGCCGCCGTCGCGCTCTCCCTCGTGCTGGTCGCCGTGGCAGTTGCCGTCGTCGGACTGTCCTACCGGCGCCCCCACAACGGCGCAGCACCGGAAAGGGCATCAAAGTGACCTTCCTTCTGGACGCCACCCTCGCCGCACGGAACTTCGAGGTGTCCCTCAGCCTCGGGCCGGCCGAGACCATCGCCATCCTCGGGCCGAACGGCGCGGGCAAATCAACACTCTTCGCGATCATCTCCGGCCTGCTGCGCCCCGATACCGGCAAAGCCGTAATCGGCGAAAAGGTCCTCTTCGATCTGGCAGGGGACAAGAACGTTTGGAGGGCACCGCACACCCGGGGCACGGTCCTGCTGGCCCAGGATGCCCTCCTCTTTCCGCACCTCAACGCCCTGGACAACGTTGCGTTCGGTCCCCGAAGCGCCGGCGCTTCCCCCGCGGCGGCCCGGGAAACAGCAATGCACTGGCTCGCCGAAGTCGATGCCGGGGACCTCGCCTCCCGGCGTCCCGGACAACTCTCCGGCGGACAGGCCCAGCGGGTTGCCGTTGCCCGCGCCCTGGCCGCGGATCCCGAGCTGCTGCTGCTCGACGAGCCCATGGCCGCCCTGGACATCCATGCTGCTCCGCTGCTCCGCCGGCTCCTCAAACGCGTCCTCGCCGGCCGCCGGGCCATCATCATCACCCACGACATCCTGGACGCGCTCATGCTCGCTGACAGGGTGATTGTTCTCGAAGACGGCCGGATCAGCGAGGCAGGACCCACCCGCGAAGTCCTCGAGAAACCACGCAGCCGCTTCGCCGCCGGCCTGGCCGGGCTCAACCTTGTGGCCGGCACCGTCAGCGAGGCCGGCGTCACCACCGCCGAAGGAATGGTCGTCGCGGGTCACCGCGACGACACCATTGAAGCCGGACAGGACGGCGTCGCGGTCTTCCCGCCGTCGGCAGTGTCCGTGTTCCTCACCCAAGAGCACGGCAGTCCGCGAAACTCATTCCACGTGCGAATCACGGACCTTGAGCCGCGCGGCGACCAGATCCGCGTTCATGCCGGCGGCCTCTCCGCCGACATCACGCCGGCCGCGTCAGCCGACCTCGGCCTCACCCCCGGAATGACTGTCTACTTCGTCATCAAAGCAGCCGCCATCGCCGTATACCCGGCCTAGCCGGAGTCCCGGCAGCCTGAACGGGCCCGCCGGAAACTTCAGCCGCGCCGCTCCGAGGCTTAATCTGCGAATGTAGTGGCATGGACTACAGCAAAGACGCGCGGGTGGACCACTACATCGGGTCGCTCCCCGGATGGCAACAGGCCATCTGCCAACAGGTCCGGGACCTTGTCCACGCCGCCGATCCCTACGTCGCGGAAGCCATCAAACGCACAGTGCAGCCGTACTTCGTCCTGGACGGCAATATCTGCGCCCTCCTCGCGGCAAAGGATCACGTCAATGTTTTCCTGTACGACGGCGGCATCGTCCCGGATCCGCACAACATCATCACTGCGGGTCACAACAACAAAACGGCCCGCACCGTCACCTTCCACGAGGGTGAGGCCGTGAACGAAGCAGCCCTCGGCGAAATGTTCCAGGCGATCATCGCCAACAACCGTGCGGGCGGCTGGCGGAAAATCAAAGGCGGCCTGTAGCCCCGGGGGTTACTGCCCGGTGCGTTCCTATTCGAACCGGGACGGATCGCCCATTCCGCGCCGCACCACTTCGGCCGACCCGCCCGAGAAGTCGATGACCGTCGTCGGCTCCGCGCCGCAATCGCCGGAATCGACTACGGCGTCCACCACGTGGTCCAGCCGTTCCTTTATTTCCCAGCCGTGCGTGAGCGGTTGCTCCTCATCAGGAAGGAGCAGGGTGCTGGAGAGCAACGGCTCGCCCAGCTCGGCCAGTAGCGCTTGCACCACGGCGTTGTCCGGGATGCGGACGCCCACGGTCTTCTTCTTCGGGTGCAGCAGACGCTTGGGCACCTCCTTCGTGGCGGGGAGGATGAACGTGTAGCTGCCCGGAGTGACGGCCTTGATGCTGCGGAACACGTCGTTATCGATCTGGACGAACTGGCCCAGCTGGGCAAAATCCTTGCACACCAGGGTGAAGTGATGTTTGCTGTCGAGTTGGCGGATGGCACGGATGCGGTCCAGGGCGTCCCTGTTGCCCAGCTGCGCACCAAGGGCATAACACGAGTCCGTGGGATAGGCGATGAGGCCGCCGGACCGGATCAGCTCGACTATCTGGCCGATCGCTCGGGGCTGGGGTCCTCTGGGTGCACGTCAAAGTATCTTGCCATGCCTTGAGCTTATGGCCCTGCGTTGATTTCCGCACGGAGGGCGGCCCTTGTCAGCGTGGCCTGTGCGTGTTGTGCCCGACGGCGATTATGCTGCCAGAGACGCGAACATGACGGGCATAGTTCACACGCACGACCATCGGAGATTTACTCCCGGCCCGGAAGGCGCAGCAGGCCGTGGCCGCGGACAAAGCTGCCGTGATGCTAAAACGCAGGACTTCGCCTTCAATCAAGCGTTAGTCGCCTCGGACTGGGCCACTTGCTGATCCGCTTGTGGCGCAGCCGCTGCCGTGTCAGGGGCCTGCTCGGGCATCTCGTCGTGATGGATCCGCTCCGCGCGGGACCCCAGCGGCTCACCGCTGCCACCCCATTGCAGTGCGATGATCTCGGCCCCGATCGAGACGGCCGTTTCCTCGGGAGTGCGTGCCCCCAAGTCCAGGCCGACGGGGCTGTGCAGGTTCAGCAGTTGCTCTTCGCTCAGGCCCGCGGCGCGAAGCCGTGCCATCCGGTCGTTGTGCGTGCGCCGGGAGCCCATTGCGCCGATGTACGCGACCGGACGGCCTCGAAGCGCCGCCTCAAGCACGGGGACATCGAATTTGGGGTCGTGGGTCAGGACGCAAATCACGGTTCGTTCGTCCACGAGCCCCCTGGCGAGCTGCTCGGAGAGATAATTGTGCGGCCACGCGCGGACCACCTCCGCGGCGTCGGGGAACCTCGCCGGCGTGGCAAACACCGCGCGGGCGTCACAAACAGTGACGTAATAGCCCAGAAAGGTGCCCAACCGTGCCAGTGCCGCGGCGAAGTCGATGGCTCCGAAGACCAGCATCCTTGGCCGCGGCGAGTAGCTGGCGAAGAAGACGGACATGCCCGCATCGAGGCGCTCCCCGTCCGGGCCGTATGTCAGGACGGAGTTCCGTCCAGCTGCCAGGAGGCCCTGGGTGTCGTCGCCGACGGCCTGATTGGCCCGGTCCGAGCCCAACTCACCTTCGAATCCGTCGGGCCGGACCACGAGGTGGCGACCCAGCCAGCCGGGATCCGGGTGCTCAATCACGGTGGCAACTCCCACCGGGCGGGAGGCCTCAATATCCTCACGGACCCGGTCCAGTTCCGCGAAGGTTTGCTGCGATATTGGCTCTACAAATACCTCGATAGTGCCGCCGCAGGTCAAACCGACGGAGAAGGCGTCGTCGTCGCTGATGCCGTAGCTCACCAAAACCGGCTGCCGGTCAGCCTTCACCTGTGTGGCGAGCTCGTACACGGCACCCTCGACGCAGCCGCCTGAGACCGAGCCGAAGACTTCGCCGGTGGCTGTGACCAGCATGGACGCGCCCGGGGGCCTCGGAGCGGACCGGAACGTCCGCACAACGGTAGCCAGACCGGCGGTGCCGCCTTGTAGCCAACCCGGCATCATAGCGGCGAGAACGTCGCGCATTTTCCTCTATCCTCCAACGCCGGCTTAGCGCCGGCCCAAGCGTAGCCCGGCCCGGCGGCCCAGCCGATATGCACAAAAGGCCACAGCGGCCAGCAGCCCAACGAGTTTGCCCGGGCTGCTGAGCTGATCGGTAACCATTCCCTTGGCCAGGGAAAGTGCGTTGAGGCTGTTGTCGGGCAGCGAACCTGACGACGGCCCAGACGGCGGCACCGGCGCGGATACCGCCGGAACAGGTGCCGGCGGTGCGTCCTGCACGGCGTCGGGCACGGCGTCGGGCACGGCCTCGGGCACGGCCTCGGGCGCTGCCTCCCCGGCAGGTTCCGCCAGCATTGTCTGCAGGTTAGCCGCGAACAGCGCCATCATTTGCTCGGTGACACCGCCAATGATGCTCTTCCCCATTGCGGCGGCCTTCCCGGACAGCGCCAGATCGGCACTGACGGTTCCACGCGTAGAACCCTCCGCCTCAGCCAGGCGCAAAGTCACGGTGGCTTCGGCCATACCCTGGCCGCGGGTTTCCTGCGCCCGGCCCTGGAATACGGCGCGGTGTTCTTCGACGTTCCGCTCAACGACAGTCATTTGCCCCTTGTACTGCATGGACACCGGTCCCAGCTTCACTTTCATCCCAACCTGGTAGGCGTCGTCGGAAAGCTTGTTCAAGATCTGCGCCCCGGGAACGCAGCCAGCCACGCGCTCGAAGTCCATGAGGGTGTCCCAGACTTTGTCGATTGGTGCGACTACTGAAAAAGCGCTGTCTATTTGCATTAGCTGTTCCTCTCCCTCTCCTATATTGTCCCGCGTCCGGTTGTCCCGCGTCCGGCCCTGACCGCGGCCGCCAATTCCGCCAGGGCCGCATAGCTGTGGCCGCTGACAAAGGCATCGCAGTAGGGGAGCGCCGCCGCCATGCCGCCCACCAGCGGCTGGTAGTTCACGGCCACCTTCCTCGGATTAACCCAGACAATCCTGTATGCCAGCCGCTTCAGGCGTGCCATTTGCGCGGCCACCAGGTCCGGATCGTCCTGTGCCCAGCCGTCGGAGAACACGACCACCACCGCACCCTTGGCGAGGCCGCGGCGGCCGTGCGCGTCAACGAATCTCCGTAGGCTCTCCGCGATTCGCGTCCCTCCCGCCCAGTCAGTTGCGGTTGCCGCGGCGAGGGCCAGTGCCTGGTCGGGATTCCGCCCTGCCAGTTGCCGCGTCAGCCGCGTCAGGCGGGTGGAGAATACGAACGCCTCCGCCCGGGCTCCGGCCACAGCGCTCTGCAGCAGCGACAGGAACACCCTCGTGTAGGGCTCCATGGACCCGGAAACGTCGCACAGCAGTACCAGTTGACGCTGACGGGGCAGGCGATGGGCGTAGACGAGCCTCGTGGTGTCGGAGCCGGTCCGCTGGGCTGCCCGAACGGTGCGCCGGATGTCCAGCCGTGCGCTGCTGTGCGCAGCCTTGCGGGTCCTGCGGCTCAGGCGTGCCGGCGTCGAGAGCACTATCTCGCGCACGAGCCGGCGTACCTGGACCACTTCGTCGGGCGAGAGATCCGCGAAGGACGTCTCGTGCAGCCGTTCCTCGGCCGATGCCATGGCAAGGATGGCGTCTCGCTCAGGACCGAGGCGGTCGCCAGGGCCGTCCCTGCCGGGAACCGGAGCAGCCGGGGAGGGCCGGTGGAGAGTGTCCGGCGCACCCGGCAGACGGGTCGGCGGGGACGGGCGGACCCGTGCCTCGGAGCCGATTGCCGGCGGTGCGTTGGATTCGCCCCGGCTGTCGGCTGGATCAAGCCGGCCCTCAAACACGGCGGCGAACACGGCGTCGAAGACCGGCAACTGTTCCCGCGAGGACACCAGCACCACGCGGCACGTCCAGTACAGCGGTTCGCGGGCGATAGGCGGGACAAGGCGAAGAGCCTCAGCCAGCCGGACGGCGCGGTCAGGGGAACTTGAAAGGCCGGCACGGCGCAGGGCTGTGATGAGGCCGGCGGCCAGGGAAGCGGCCTCCACGCCCGAAGTGCCGACGGCGGCGGTGGAGTCAGCCATGGCTGTCCCCAACCAGCCAGGCCGCCCCGCGGGATCCCACAAGCTCCATGTCGTCCCGGTTCTTGACGATCGAACCCCACGTCGTCTCCACGGTGGGCGCGTCGATGTGGGTGATTCCGAGCACAGTCAAGGCGGCTACCCAATCAATGGCCTCGGCAATGCCGGGCGGCTTGGCCATGTCCAGCGAGCGCAATTTCGTGATGGCGGACGCCGCCTCCAGGGCCAGGGGGCCGGCGCTTTCCGGGACGCGGCGCCGTACGATCTCGGCGATCCGCGTGGGTGTCGGATAGTCGATCCAGTGGTACAGGCATCGGCGTGTGAGGGCATCGTGCAGATCCCGGGTCCGGTTGGACGTCAGCACCACGACGGGGGGATGCGTAGCCTGGATGGTGCCGAGTTCCGGGATGGTCACCGCGGCTTCTGCCAGAAGTTGGAATGTGAACGCCTCGAACTCGGCATCAGCCCTGTCGATTTCGTCCAGCAGCAGCACGGCAGGGCGCGGTCCGGGATGCTCAATGGCCTGGAGCAGTGGCCGCCGTAGAAGGTACTGCGGACCGAAAAGGTCCGCCTCGTTCAGAGCAGCATCGCGGACCTCAGCGAGCCGGATGCCGAGCAGTTGGCGCTGATGGTTCCATTCGTAGAGCGCTTCACCGGCGTCGATCCCCTCGTAGCACTGCAGCCGGAACAGGGGAGTGTCCAGCGCTCGGGCCAGCGCCTTCGCGGCCTCCGTCTTGCCCACCCCCGCTTCGCCTTCGAGCAGGATCGGCTGGGGCAAACGCACAGCCAGGTATAGCGCCGTCGCCAGTCCGACGTCGGCGAGGTAGTCGCCGTCGTCCAGTGCGGCCATCAGGGAGGGAACATCCGGAACCAACCGCCGAACTTCTTCTTCGGCGCCGCTGCGCGCCGCGTTGCTCATTGTGCGCCCCGGAGCGCGTCCAGCACCCGTTCATAGTCCGCGTCGGTGTTGATGTCCAGCGGAATAGGGCCGGGCACGGCTACCTCGGTCACCTCCGCCGCACGCTCCTCCAGTAACTTCCACACCGCCTTGTCGCCGCGCAGTCCGGCGAGCGCCGGCAGGGCGGACCGGGCGAATGCGAACGGATGGCCGATGCCGTTGTCGTAGCGGCAGACCGCAATTTCCGCTGTGCGGCGGCCAGCCAACAGCCTTTGCACACTCCCGGCCATGACACCGGGCTGGTCGCCGAGCAAAAGCACCACTACGTCGGTCTCCGGATGAAGCGCCGGGAGGGCAGCGGCTATCGAGGACGCACACCCCGTGCTGAAGTCCGGATTGACGGCGACGTCGCAGCCGGAGGTGTTCACACTCTTCAGCACCTCTTCGCTCGAGCCACCCAGCGCCAACACCAGCTGGGCGAAACGGCAGGCCCGCGCGGTGGACAGCACGACGTCAAGCAGCACCCCGTCCCCATAGGGAAGGAGCTGCTTGGGACGGCCCATTCGGCGGGACCCGCCCGCGGCCAGGACCAGCCCGGCGATCCGGAGTTTCTTGGCCCGGGGGCCAGGTGTTAGGGGGTCAGGGCTGCGGGCTTGACGAGGCTGGGCCTCAGCGGGTGCCGGCATAACGCTCCGGATCTTTGCGGAACGACTCGTAGCATCCCCGGGAACAAAAGTAGACAGTGGTGCCGCCGTGATCCAAGTGAAGCGTTGCCTCCACGGCGGCCACTGTCATGCCGCACACGGGGTCAATGGCAGTCGCAGGCTCGCTGTCGGCACGAACTGCGTGCCGACCCTTGGCGCGTTCAGCGATGAGCTGCGCGAGGATGGACAACGCGATCTCGCCGGGCGTGCGCGCTCCCAAGTTCAGGCCGGCCGGGCTGAAGACACGTGCGCGCTGGGCGTCGTCCACATCCAGGGAGGCCAGAACCGCGGTGCCCCGCACCTCGCTTGCAACCAGCGCTACATACGGCACTCCGGCACGCAGGGCCACTTCGAGGGCGCCTTCTTCCTCTCTGCCGTGCGAGGCGACAATCAGGGCGGCGTCGTCCGGGCGCGGATCCGCAGCCTGGCCATCCGTCAGTTCCATCTGCAGGCCGATTCCGGCGCCGAGGGATGCCAACGCCTGGGCCACCGGGGTGGTGCCGACCACCAGGACCCGCGGTGCCGGGATGTGCGGCTCCAGGAAGATTTCGATCGCGCCTCCGCTGAGGCAGGGATTCGAGACCTCGACGGCACCTTCCTCGCTCCGGTGCGACGGCTCGCCAGGTACAACGCGCAGCAGTAGCGGCTCCTGGGCCGAGAGCGCCTTCAGGCTGTATTCCCGCACCGAGGCTTCGACGCAGTTTCCGCCCACGAACCCGTCCATTTCACCGTTTGAAAGGATCAGGGCGGTGTCGCCGGCATGGGCACTCGTGGGCCGCTGTGCCCGTACCACCGTGGCGCGGACGAACGGCTTGCGCAGGGTGGTGAGTTCCGTTGCCCTCGCGGTGAGGGATTCTGCCATGGCTTGCATGTCAGATCGGAGGCCTAGGCCGGCCCTGCATGGCCTCCCAGACCCGGGCCGGCGTGCACGGCATGTCCATGTGGACCACCCCGTACGGTGCCAGGGCGTCGACGATGGCGTTCACGATGGCCGGTGGCGAGCCGACCGTGGCGGACTCCCCAATGCCCTTGGCGCCGATGGGGTGGTGCGGCGATGGCGTTACCGTGAAGCCGGTCTCCCAGTCGGGGACTTCCATTGCCGTCGGGATCAGGTAGTCCATGAACGACCCGCCGAGGCAGTTGCCCGCCTCGTCGAACTCGATGATTTCCATGAGCGCCATGCCGACGCCGTCAGTCAGGCCTCCGTGCACCTGGCCTTCGATGATCATCGGGTTGATCCGGGTTCCGCAGTCATCCACCGCGATGAAGCGCCGCACCTTGACGTGGCCCGTTCCCGGATCTATGTCCACCACACAGATGTAGGCGCCGAAGGGGAACGTCAGGTTGGGAGGATCGTAGGTGACCTCGGCGTCGAGGTTGCCGTCGATTCCCTCGGGCAGCGCCACAGTGCCGTGGGCGCCCATGGCGATCTCCGCTATGGTCTTCCCCACGCTGGGATCCCCCTTGACGAACCAGCGTCCCTTCTCCCATTCCAGGTCCTCCGGGCGGGTTTCGAGCATGGCGGCGGCGATGAACTTCGCCTTTTCGCGCACCTTGCGCGCGACGAGGGCGACGGCGCCGCCGCTTACCGGCGTGGACCTGCTGCCGTACGTGCCCAGGCCGAACGGGGTCTGGTCCGTGTCGCCGTGGACGACGTCGATGTCCTCCGGCGGAATGCCGAGCTCTTCTGCAACAATCTGCGCGAAGGTGGTCTCGTGGCCCTGTCCCTGGCTCTGGACGGAGAGCCGCACCACGGCCTTGCCGGTCGGGTGGACCCGCAGTTCGGCCCCGTCGGCCATGCCCAGGCCCACAATGTCGAAGTGCTTGCGGGGGCCGGCGCCGACAGTTTCGGTGAAGAAAGCGACTCCGATGCCCATGAGCTCGCCGCGTTCGCGTTTTTCGGCCTGTTCCCGCCGAAGCTCCTCGTAGCCGGCCATCTTCATGGACAGTCGCATGGCGGGCTCGTAGTTGCCGGAGTCATAGACCCAGCCGGTCTTGTTCGCGTAGGGGAACTGCTCCGGCTTGATGAAGTTCTTCAGCCGGAGTTCCGCCGGGTCCATGGCCAGTTTCCGGGCCAGGATGTCCACCAACCGCTCCACCAGATAGACAGCCTCCGTGACGCGGAACGAGCAGGCGTACGCGACTCCGCCGGGAGCCTTGTTGGTGTAAACGCCCCTGACCTTGCAATACGCGGCCTCCAGGTCGTAGCTGCCGGTGAAGATCGAGAAGAAGCCGGCAGGGTTCTTGGAGGGCTGTGCGGTGGCGTTGAACGCGCCGTGGTCCGCCAGCACGGAAGTCCGCACGGCAAGGATCTTGCCTTCTTTGGTGGCGGCGATCTCGCCCTGCATGATGTAGTCCCGGGCGAACGACGTCGACATCAGGTTCTCGGAGCGGTCCTCCACCCACTTCACCGGCTTTCCGGTGACGATCGAGCCGACGACGGCGAGAATGTAGCCGGGATAGATGCCCACCTTGTTGCCGAACCCGCCGCCGATATCGGGGGAGACGATACGAATCTTGTGTTCGGGGATGCCGGCGACGATCGCATACAGTGTCCGGTGCGCGTGGGGCGCCTGGGTTGTCTCGTAGAGGGTCAGCTTTCCGGAGACGGCATCAAAGTCCGCGACGGCGCCGCAGGTCTCCATGGGTGCCGGGTGGACACGGGGGTAGACGATCTCCTGTGCCACTACGACGTCGGCTGCGGCGAAGACCGCCTCGGTTTCCGCCTCATCGCCCATCTCCCAGTCGAAAATCCGGTTGTCCGTCCGTCCCTTGAGGTCATCCCGGATCACCGGGGCGTCCGGATCCAGGGCTTTGCGCGCGTCGATGACCGGGGGCAGCACGTCATATTCGACGTCGATCAGTTCCAAAGCGTCGCGGGCGGCGTAGCGGTCCTCCGCGACGACGAAAGCGACCTCTTGCCCCTGAAAGCGCACTTTGTCAGTAACGAGCACTGCCTGTACATCTGCGGACAGCGTCGGGGCCCAGGCGAGGTTTAGCGCCACCAGGTCTTTGCCGGTGATCACGGCGAGCACTTTCGGGTGGGCCAGCGCCTTGGCGGTGTCGATCGAGACCATCCGTGCGTGGGCCACGGGGGCGCGAAGGATGGCACCGTGCAGCATGCCGGGCAGCACGATGTCGTCGATGTAGTGGCCCTTCCCACGGACGAACCGAGGGTCTTCCTTGCGCTGGATGCGCCCGTACCCGATCGGGCGGTCGGCGTCGCCGGCCGCCGGGTTGCTGGGCCGATCGTGGATGACGGTCATGCCTTCACCTCTGTGTTTGCGATGTCCGGAAGCACGGTGTCCGTGCTGTCGATGACCTCCCCCGCTGCTGCAGCGTCAGCTGCCACCCCGGCGGGGTGGGCGGCCGCCCACTGCACTGAGCGGACGATCGTGGCATAGCCGGTGCAACGACAGATTTGCCCCGAAATGGCCTTCCGGATTTCGGTTTCGTCCGGATGCGGGTTCTTGTCCAGCAAGGCTCGGGCCGTGAGCATCATGCCGGGGGTGCAGAAGCCACACTGCAGCCCGTGTTCCTCCATGAACCCCTGTTGGACGGGATCGAGCGTGCCTCCTGCGGCGAGTCCTTCGACGGTGCGGATGTCGTGCCCGGCTGCCATTACTGCGAGCACGGTGCATGATTTCACAGGCTGGCCGTCCATCAGGACCACGCACGTTCCGCAGTTCGTGGTGTCGCACCCCCAGTGGGTGCCCGTAAGGCCCAGGACCTCGCGGATGTAATGAACCAGCAGCACGCGCGGTTCGATGTCGGAGACTACTTCGTTTCCGTTCATGGTCATGCTGACCTGCATGGAGCTCAACCTTCCTGTGTTCCGACGGCCCGGGCGCATGCCTGCCGCAGGACCCTGCGGGTGAGCTCGTCGGCCAGATGCCGCTTGTAGTCGATCTGTCCGCGCTGGTCCGCAACGGGATCACACGCAATGGCTGCGAGTCGGCCGGCCTCGACGAACAGCTCTTCGCGGGGCTGCTGTCCAAGGAGCGCGGCTTCGGCCTCCGCGACGGTTCCGTCGAGGCCCAGGGCCGTGAGGCCGATGGCAGCGGCACCGATGCCACCGTCGTCGGCCAGCGAGATGGCCGCCCCGGCTGCGGCGACGGCCCAGTCTCCAACCCTGCGATCCACCTTTTCGTAGGCGCTTCCGGAGTGTGGACGAACGGGAAATCGGACTTCGCACAGCAACTCGTCCGGGGCCACCGCTGTCTCATAAGGACCCCGGTGGAATTCATTCATGTCAACGAGGCGTTCGCCCCTGGGGCCGCGGAGAACCGCCACAGCCCGGAGCACATCGCAGACCGTGGAAAGGTCCTCGGCCGGGTCCGCCTGGCACAGGGAACCGCCTATGGTCCCGCGGTTGCGCACCACCGGATCCGCGATGACTGCTTCGGCGTCCGTGATGATGGGAAAAAGGCGGGCCACGTCGGCTGATTCCAGGAGGGCCGTGTGGCGCACCAGCGCGCCAACCCGCAGCTGGTCCCCGTCGAGGAGGATGAAGTCGAGTTCGACCAGGTCGTTGATGTCGATCAGCCATTCTGGCCGGGCCAGGCGGAGTTTCATCATGGGCAGCAGGCTGTGCCCGCCGGCGACCACCCGCGACTCGGGGCCGTGCCGTGCGAGAAGTTCAAGAGCATCGTCCACGGTGCTGGCCCGCACGTAGTCGAAAGGAGCCGGAATCTGCATTTTGCCTACCTCACTCCATGGCGCCAGAAAGCTGCGAGGCGCCGTTTTGAGGTCAGTCTTGCCCCGGCCAGTGGGGAGTGTCAATATCGTCATAAGCGAAAGGTTATGAAGCCGTGTCGATGACTTTGAGCCAGCTGCGGGCCTTCGCGCTTGTGGCCAGACTGGGGTCGCTTCACGCTGCCGCGGCGGCTCTGGCCGTCAGTGAGCCCGCAGTGTCCTCGGCCCTGGCTGCACTCCGGCGGGACCTCGGCGACCCCCTGTTTGTCCGTGCTGCCGGAGGCATTTCCCTGACGCCGGGCGGCCGGGCGCTGGCGGACTATGCCCAGGAAATCATCGGCCTGGCTGACCAGGCCCGGTGGGAAGTCTCCCACGCAACCACAGACGCGGGGCTGCTGAGGATCGTCGCAACGGCTCCGTTCGCTGAACATGCGGCAGGACGGTTGCTTGACCTCTTCACCAAACGGGTCCCGGGCGCCTCCGTCGACGTCGTGGTGGAGTCCGCTGCCGACATAGCGTCGCTGCTCCTCGACCGCGCCTATGACATAGCCCTTGGAGCCCGACCGGCCCAGCCCGCCGGTACAAGTGCCGACGCCGGACTGGAGATGATCCCCTTCCTCCGGTACCAGCGTGTCTTTGTGGTGGCTGCGTCGCATCCCCTCGCCGGGCTGCACGGGCCGGTGCCGCTGGCCCGGCTGCTGGACCGCCCGTGGTTCGCCGGGCCCTCCGGCATCCAGGCGGGGACGGATGAGGGACGGTGGCTGGCTTCGATGGGCGTGGCGCCCGAAGTGATCCGGCTCAGCAGCGAAACCGACGCGCTCGCTGCAGTCAGGGCGGGGGAGGGCCTGACTCTTGCTTTGGGCCACATCGTGCGGGCGGAACTCCAAACCGGAGTCCTTGCGCGTGTACCCGTGGTCGGAACCCCGGTGTCCGGCCTGTGGTGGGCCAGCATACTGGACCACGGCCGGACAACTTCGAAGGCGCGGGCATTGCAGCGCTTCGTCACCACGTCGGATGCAACTGCCGCGATGGTTGCCCCGGGCGGCTCGCGCGGGCTCGAACGACGGGGTTCCAAGGTTCACGTGGCTCTCTGGAGCGGTGGCGCGTCGCGCATTTGATGTATAGCCGACAGTGACGCACTGGCTCACACCGCCCCTATGCAGTCACGTAGGACTGGGGCAACATATGAAGTGTTCAAAGCTCGACGCGCCCGGATCCAGGGCGGAGCCGGGCGCCGACCTGCACGAGAGGACAGCTGAATATGACCACCAGACTCAATCCCTACCTGGGCTTCAAGGACAACGCGCGGGAGGCCATGACCTTCTACCAGACGGTTTTTGGCGGCGAACTGGCGCTCAGCACATTCGGCGAATTCCAAGCCAGTGAGGACCCTGCGGAGAAGGAAAAGATCATGCACGGCATGCTCACCACGGACTCCGGCCTGGTGCTTATGGGTGCCGATACACCGAACAGCATGAGCTACACGCCCGGCGACAACTACTCCGTGTCCCTTAGCGGCGAGGATGAGGGCGAACTCCGGGGGTTCTGGGAGAAGCTGTCCGGCAGCGGGACCGTGACTGTGCCGCTGGAACGGGCCCCCTGGGGCGACACCTTCGGCATGTGCACCGACGGCTTCGGGGTAGCGTGGCTGGTGAATATCGCCGGAGCCCAGCAGCAGGAAGCCCAGCCGTAAGGGACCGTTCAGCGCCTACTTCCTGGCGATGGAGTAGGCGTTGAACGGATCCTCCTTTGCAAGCTGCGGGCAGCCGTGACTTTCGACCCTACGGGGGCGGCCGGAACAAGCGGAAGCTAGTGCTTACATCGCGAATGCGCATTCCAGCGCGTTGCCGTTCACACGCCTGCCGTCGCCCTGACACAGCCCGCTTCCGGACGGCAACAGGGACAGGGGCATCATGAAAGACGGACACCCACGCCTACGCTTCCTCGGAGCCACGGACAGTGTTACGGGTTCCAGGTACCTGGTTGAAGCAGGCGGGAAACGCATCCTCGTGGATTGCGGGCTCTTCCAGGGCTACAAGATCCTCCGCGACCGCAACCGGATCCCTTTCCCCGTCCCTCCGCACTCCATTGACGCGGTCCTGCTGACCCACGCCCACTTGGACCACACCGGCTATGTCCCGGCCCTGGTCCGCGACGGCTTCGGCGGGCCTGTGTATGCCACAGACGGAACCACCGAGCTATGCACCCTGTTGCTCCCGGACAGTGGGCACCTCCAGGAGGAGGAAGCCAAATACGCCCACGAAAGTGGAATGTCGAGGCACACCCCGCCGATTCCGCTCTACACTGCCGCAGACGCGGTCAGATCGCTCGACAGTTTCCGGGAACAGGGCTTCGACACCCCGCTCAATTTGGGAGGGGGTATCACCGGCACATTCATTCCGGCCGGCCACATACTGGGCGCTGCCCAGATCCGGCTGGACGTGGGACAACATTCCGTGCACTTCACAGGCGACCTCGGCCGCAACGACGATCCCTTGATGTTTCCGCCCCGGGGACTTGGTGCCGCTGACATTCTCGTCACCGAATCCACCTACGGAAACCGCAAGCACTCGAGCCTGGATCCGGCGCTGCAGCTGGGCGAGATCATCTCACGTGTGGCGAAGAATAACGGCGTGATCATGATCGCCGCGTTCGCCGTGGGGCGGGCGGAGACACTGATGCTGCATCTTTCCCGCCTCCGCAGCAAAAACGCGATTCCGGACATCCCCGTGTACCTGAACAGCCCCATGGCCATTGATGCATCCGGGATGTACCAGCGACACCCAGATGAACACCGGCTGAAGCAGCGCGAGTACGAGGACATGTACAAAGTGGCCAAGATGACCCGGACGGTGGACGATTCGAAGTTGCTCAACCTCCGCGGCGGGCCCATGGTGATCATTTCGGCCAGCGGCATGCTAACCGGCGGCCGGATTCTGCACCACATTGCCGCATACGGATCCGATCCGAAGAACGCCATCATCCTTAGCGGCTACCAAGCGGGCGGAACCCGCGGTGCCGCGCTCGCCGCCGGCCAGCGGCAGCTCCGCATCTATGGGGAGGACGTCCGCATCCGAGCCGAAGTGATCCAGATGGAAAGTCTTTCCGCCCATGCGGACTCCGACGGGCTCATCGAATGGATGAAGGCGGCCGAGCGGGAACCCCGGATGACATACATCACCCATGGGGAACCGGATGCGTCCGATGCCCTCCGGGCCCGGATTAAGCGGGAACTCGGCTGGCGGGTGCGTGTTCCCGAACACCTTGAAAGCATCTCAATTGAGGATCCTCGATGAACACCGGACACCGTGCCGTCCTCAGCATGCTGGACGAGATCCGCTCCCTGGCCCGGCCCCTCAGCGGATTCGGGAACCTTGACGGGCTGGTCCACAGGGCGGGAGCAGGCCGCTTCGTGGCCATCGGTGAAGCGTCCCACGGCACCCACGAGTACTACACCGCGCGTTCCCGGCTGAGCATGCGGCTGATCGAGGAACAGGGCTACAGCTGGATCGGAGTGGAAGGCGACTGGCCGGACTGCTGGCGGATCAACCGCTGGGTCCGGGGACAAAGCGGGCAGGACACGGGGGTCCACGCCATGCTCGCCGGGTTCGGGCGTTGGCCCACCTGGATGTGGGCCAACGAGGAGGTGGCCGGATTCCTCGATTGGTTGCGCGGTTGGAACCTGGAGCGCTCCACGGAGGAACGCGTGGGCTTCTACGGGTTGGACGTCTACTCGCTCTGGGACTCCCTGCGGGAGATCATCGGCTGGCTCCGGGAAAACGAGCCCGATGCCGTTCCAGCGGCCATGCGGGCATGGCAATGTTTCCTTCCGCATCACGAGGACCCGCACGAGTACGCCTGGCGCACCCGGCTGGTCCCTGAATCGTGCGAAGCGGATGTGGTGGCGCTGCTGTCCGAGGTGCGCAACCGGGCACTTGCTCCTCGCGACCACGAACCGCGCACTGAAAGCGACGAGGCATTCGACGCGGTGCAGAACGCCATGGTTGCCGCAAACGCCGAGCTCTATTACCGCATCATGGTGCGGGGGAACCGCGAGTCCTGGAACATCCGGGACCATCACATGGCGGACACGGTTGACCGCTTGAGCGAACACCTGGGCCCCGGCTCCAAGGGCATCATCTGGGAACACAACACCCATGTGGGCGACGCGCGGGCCACCGACATGGCACGGGACGGCCTCGTGAACGTTGGCCAGCTGCTCCGGGAGCGCCACGGGGCTGAGGGCGTGACTCTGATCGGTTTCGGATCACACCGGGGAACCGTGATCGCCGCGGACTCGTGGGGATCCCCCGAGCGGGTCCTGCCGATGCCGGAAGCCCGTGTCGGCACTCACGAGGACCTGTTGCACCGGGCCCTAGGAGCTCCGGCGTTGTTGGAATTCGGCAAGGACAGGTCCGGGCCCTGGCTGTCAGCCTGGCTGGGGCACCGGGCCATCGGAGTTGTCTACCAGCCGGCCAGCGAATACGGAAACTACGTTCCGACCCGGATGGGAGGGCGCTACGACGCCCTGATCTGGCTGGAACAGACCTCGGCGCTGCGTCCGCTCCATCACGAGGCTCCGCCGCGCGAGCCGGAGTTCGAAACGGAACCCACCGGCTTCTGACATACCACTTGACGGGCTTACGTTGCCTACCGGCGGCGTAGCTAAGCGCTCGCCGTCCGCAGCCGATGCCCGGCGTTGTTCGTCCATTGAGCCCGTCCGATCGAACATAGCAGCAGCAAGGCTCCCGACACCGCGACGGCGGGTTGCAGGGCTCGCGGCCTGGCCACAGGAACCACCGCAAGAGGAACGCCTTGGCCGTTCAGGGGTGGCTATGCCCGGCCGGTTGTCGTCCGTGGGCCCGACGCTACGCCGGCACGGCGCCGGGTGAGGGGCTTAAGGCCCTAACCTCCGCCTCTGCCCCCGGAGCACACTAAAAGGTGTCAGCGGCCATCGGCGTGCTGATCCGAAAACGCGTGGAGAAGAGCAGGATTCAGAATGAGCAAACCAATCGTCGTCGGCATCAACGGCTCCACCGGCAGTGAGGCCGCAATGTCTTGGTCGCTTCACCGGGCGGCCAAGCTCAAGCTTCCGGTCATCGCCGTCCATGCGGTGGACGACCGCTGGATGTCACCGGACTTCCAGTATCACGAACTGATCAGGGAATCCGGCATGGAGCTGCTGAGGCAGGTGCAGGAAGATGCCGCCAAGAAGGAACCCGATGTTACCGTCGACGTGCAGTTGCGGCACGGCAGCGCCGGGTCCGCCCTCAAGGCAATGTCCCTTGAGGCTTCAATGGTGGTCATCGGATCGCACCACCGCCATTGGGCCGACGGAGGGCCCATGACGGACCGGGCTCTTCAGGTCGTTACCGCGTCGGACAGCCCGGTGGCAGTTATTCCGCAAGATCAGGCGCCGCAGGGGCTCGGCGTTGTGGTCGGCGTTGACGGCTCGGAAGAGTCCCTGCAGGCCGTTGCTTTCGCCGCGGCAGAAGCTGACCGCGAAGGGGACGAGCTGACTGCCCTGCTGGCTTTCCGGCGCCCCGCCCGCTGGGTCCAGAGCGGGATGCCTGCCAGCGGCCTGGCTGAAGTCATTGAGGAAGAGGACAAGATCGTACTCGCCGAATCGGTCGCCGGGCTGCGGGACAAGTACCCGGACTTAGTAGTGAATCAGCGGCTCGACAAAGACACCGATCCGGCCAAGGCCCTCGTGGAGGCCGCCGCGAACGCGCGGCTTCTGGTCATCGGCAGCCGCGGACGCGGGGGATTCAGCAGGCTCCTGCTCGGCTCCACGGCTCACGCGGTCCTGCTGCGCGTTCCGTGCCCCACCGTGGTCACCAGGGTGCACAAGGTCACGCACGAGGAATAGCAGACACCATCCGGTGGACACGAATAGGCCCCTTCCGCGGAGGGGGTCCTATTTGGGTCCGGGACCAATTGCCGTACTTCAGTGCTGCCCTTGAAGCGCTAAAATCCACTTGGGTGGGACTGTGTTCCGCCCGTCCAGGACGCACCCAGGAACATCCCAACCGGCATCCGCTGTCCCATGAACGACCGCGACCCTATCCAAAACTGGATCGCTGGCCGGATGGTGCTTTTGGGCGACGCCGCCCACCCGATGCTCCGGGACGGCAGCCGAGAAGGTCCCCGCTCTGTAGGCTCCGGAACGGCGCCGGAATCCCCTTGAGGCAGGCTGCACGCGATGCGAGGATTGAAACGTGCAGCCCCTCATGGATTTCTTCGCCCACTACTGGTGGTTGGTGTTCCCCCTCAGCGGGATGGCCGGAGGGTGGTTGCGCGCTTTGTCGAAAGCCAGTGAGCGCCGGCACCGGCGCAAGGTGGAGCTGTACAAACTCAAGCACCAGGCCGTCCGCGCTGAAGAGGCAACCGCGGCGGAGGTCCAGCTGCTGATGGCCACGCATTCGGACATCAACAAACGCTGGCTGGACTACGAACTGGACGTCGGCAAGCTCATTGACTACCCCGTCATGACTGACGTCCGCGAACCACTTACTGTCGCCTTCCTGCGCGCCAAAAGGGAAGCGGACGGACTCCGGCCGGCTGCGCCGGCGGACATCACCAGCAAGGCGCGGATGGACGAGTACCGGGTAGCCGTGAACAGTTTCCAGATCGCCTTCGACGTCGCCGAGCGGGAGGCGCAGCGCATCAAGGACCGCAACTTCTCCGGACCGGAACGCGAACGCCTGGCGAGGGCACGGAAGCTGCTGCGGATCGCCGAAGACGAAGCGGCAACTCCGGCGGAACGGCAGACGGCCTATAAGAGGGCACGCCGGGAGCTGGAGGGCCTGATCGTCCTGCCGCAGGCGACCATTGCGGCACTGGAAGGAAAGGTGGCACCAGTGCTCGACGCCGGACAGGCCAACGACATCCCGCAGCACTGAGAATCCAGCACTGAGATTTCTGCACCAGGAGGAAACGGCACCGTGAGGAATGTCTCCCTGTACCTGGATGTGGACGGCGTGATCTGCCCATTCGGGGCAACAGGCGTTACCGATTGGGGGAGCCGATGGCAGATCTCCGACGCGGGACTCCTGGAAGTTACGTACGCCCGCGAGCTCGTCGAGTCCCTCAACGATCTATCCAGCACCCCGGGGCTCCGATGCGTCTGGCTCACCAGCTGGGAAGAGATGGCACCGGAATACCTGTGCCCGGCGATTGGCCTCGCAGGGCGGGAATGGCCGGTCCTGGCCAGTAACGGACTGGGCGGCGGCGAAAACTGGTGGAAATTGCAGGCACTCCAGAAGGACATCGAGGCATCGGCGCCTGACCGCGCCGTGTGGATTGATGACCAGCTCGAATTTGAAGCCGGGGCCAGCGCCTGGGCCTCCATTTTGGGAACGCGGATGCTGCTGATTTCGCCGCATCCCAGGCACGGAATGTCCAGGGCCGAGCTGGACGCCGTGCGCGCTTTCCTCTGACCCCGCGGTGTTTTGTCCTTCAGGCGTTGACGCGTACGATCGTTAGGGTTTCAAGCCTCTTCCGAAAAACACCGCATGAAGTTCCAGCAAACACCTGGGACAGTCCTGCGTGCGGCCGGGGCACGGGGAAGTGGAACTGCTGACCGTCGACTCTGCAGATTGGGCAACAGGTGGAAATCACCTTCATGGTGGCGCTGGTTATAGCGCTGGCACTTTTTTTCGACTTCACCAACGGATTTCATGACACCGCCAATGCAATGGCCACGCCCATTGCCACCGGTGCCATCAAACCCAAGACGGCAGTTGCCTTGGCGGCAGTCCTCAACCTGGTCGGTGCGTTCCTGTCCACCGAAGTGGCCAAGACCGTATCCGGCGGCATCATCAAGGAGGGCGCCGACGGCATCCAGATCACCCCGGACATCATCTTTGCGGGCCTGATGGGCGCCATCCTCTGGAACATGATCACGTGGCTGAAGGGCCTCCCGTCGAGTTCGTCCCACGCGCTCTTCGGCGGCCTGATCGGCGCGGCGATCGCAGGAATCGGCATCCACTCGGTCAATTTCGAGTCGCTGATGCAGAAGGTCATTCTCCCCGCGCTCTTCGCCCCGGTCATCGCAGGCGGCGTGGCCTACATCTGTACCCGCCTGGCCTATGCGCTGACGTCCCGGCACGACCCCGAGACCGGCAGCAAGCTGACCCAGAAGCGCGGCGGCTTCCGTACCGGGCAGATTTTCACGTCCAGCCTGGTGGCGCTGGCGCACGGCACCAACGATGCGCAGAAGACCATGGGGATCATCACCCTGGTGCTGATCGCCGCGGGCACGCAGCAGCCGGGGTCCGGCCCCCAGCTCTGGGTGATTACAGCCTGTGCCCTCGCCATTGCCATCGGCACGTACGCGGGCGGCTGGCGGATCATCCGCACCATGGGCTCCGGCCTGACGGATGTTAAGCCCGCCCAGGGCTTCGCCGCGGAAACCAGCACGGCTTCGGCCATCCTGGCGTCCTCACACCTCGGCTTCGCGCTGTCCACCACGCAGGTTGCTTCCGGATCGGTGATCGGCTCGGGCCTGGGCCGGAGAGGCACCTCGGTGCGCTGGGGCACTGCCGGGCGCATCGCCATCGGCTGGCTGCTAACCCTTCCCGCAGCCGGGATTGTCGGCGCGCTGACTGCCCTACTGGTGAAAACCGGCGTGGTGGGCGTGGCCATAGCGGCCGTCACCGGCACCGGCGCCGTGATGTTCATGTTCGTCCAATCCCGCAAATCCCATGTGGGCCACCACAATGCTGTGGAGGTCGAGGAAGCCGGGCAGGCTGTCCGCTTCCGGAAGAAAAAAGCCATGGCACAGGCACTTCGTGCCCGGAACGCCAGCAAGCAGAAGGACGGCCTGTCATGAAATGGTTGGAACTGGTTCAGGTTGCCGGAGCCACCCTGGCAGCAGCAATTACGGTGGTGGTCCTCTACTCCGTCGGAGTGCGCTTCACCGCCATCGCCGGCGATCCCGAACAGGCCACGCCCCGGTGGATGAAGTCGCTCGCCTACACCTGTTTCGTCCTGTGCGGCCTTGCTGTGCTCTTCGGCCTGTACCTGATCATTCCGTACTTCAGCAAATAGCAGCCGCCCCCGGTAGCTGACCTGACCGGCGCCGGAGGGCGACGGCTGGAGCGGGAGGGGCTGCTCTGGCGGATATGGCCCATCGGGGGAATAGTTAACACTGTTTCAGCGTGTTAGGTCCGGCGCAGTTGCCGAACCATGCCGGGAGCCATCCCGAGGGTTCTATCCAGGCCGGGTCCCGAGCCGGGAACCGCAAGCAGGTGGGTCTGTCATGCGCAGTCAAACCGGGGCTTCAGCCCGAATGGCAAAAGCCGCCACAGCCGCGTGCCTGCTGGCCCTCAACGGCGGATGCGCCGCCCCGCCGTCGCCCGCTCCGTCATCTCCGGAAAGTACGACGACGGCGGCATCAACTTCCGCTGCGGAACCGCCGGCGTCCGCTTCAGCCAACGGAGATCCGACGGCCGGGCCGTTGCCCGGCCCCGGCGACGGCCCGCCCGTCGCGGGGGCGCCGGTTATCCGCTGGGTCCCCATCGGGCCCTCCGCCCCCACCGATCCGCCGGAGGGCACGCTCTACGAACTCCTGCGCAAGCGTGACTGCGCCGGCCTGCGGGACTCCACCCTCAACACGGCGTTTCCTGCCGTCTGGACGGCTGCCGTGGCCACCTGTCTTGCCCTGGCAACCGACCTACCCCAGGACTGGCAGCGGGCCCGGACCTCGCTGGCAGGTGTCACGGGCCTGCCGCCCGGGAGGTGCTGGGAAACCAAGGTGACGGAGTCCCTGCGCCAGGCAGTGGACATCCGGACGGCGTATCCCGGACTCCAGTTGACCGTGGACGCCGCAGGCGCGGGCGACGAATGCCCCCGCCGGCTGACCGGGCTCACTGTGCTCGAGGGGCCCCGCGCGGGGGAAGCAATTCCTTCGGTTCCTTCCGGCGGCGGTACCCAGGTGCAGCTGGAAGGGTTCTTTGTGAATGTGGACAAAATCCTGGTCGACGGCCTTCCGGTCGCCTTTGAGGGCCCACAGTTCGGCCCGTTCGTGTTCTTTGCCCCGCCGGCAGCTGCCGCACGGTCCGCCAAGGTCACGGTGGAGGCATCGCCGCCGGTTTCCGGTGAGGCCGAGTTCTTCTACGACGACTCGACGCCGTCGGCTCCCGGCCCCACGCCTACCGCACCCTCCGTGTCCGGGCCTCCACCGTCCGAGCCGACTGCTTCCCAACCCCCTGGACCCGAATCCGCAGGTACCGGATCCACGGTGACCGAATCCGCGCTGTCGCGTCAGGCGCCGTCATGAGCGGTGAGCAGGAAGGGGATCCCCGCTGGAAGCGCGCCGTTGACATGCTGGCGGTCATCGGGCCGCCGTTGACTATGGCAACGGCATTGCTGGTCTACTTCGGCTGGGCAAGGACAGACGCACAGGCGAAAGCGATGGGGCTGGACGTGAGCCTCTTCGGCTACACGGTGCAGGATTTCGTCCTGAGGAGCATCCCGTCACTGTTCATTCCGCTGGTCTGGCTGCTGATCATGGCGGTGCTGTGGCTTGCGGTGGACAGGTTCCTGGCCGGGCAGCTGGCTGGCGGCCGAACCACCGTCATCCGCAGGCTCGCAGCGGTGATCCTCATTGCCGGCGTCGCCTGTTCAGCCGCCATGTGGCTCGTGGTGATTCTCCAGCCCGAACGCACCGTGCTTTTCGTCCCCTTCATCATGGCCGGAGGCGTGCTCCTGGCGGCGTGGGGGCTGAGCCTGTGGCGCCGGTCCCGGGACGGGGCGGGGCGGGGCATTCCCGCACTGTCCCGCGGCTCCGAAAAGACGCTGATCTTCTGCCTGGTCACCCTCCTGCTGTTTTGGGGGACGTCGGACTACGCCCAGGCGCTGGGCCGGGGACTGGCGGTGAGCTACGAGGAGCGGTCCATGCTGCTGCCCACTGCTGTTGTTTACAGCAAGGACCGGCTGGGAATCACGGCGCCCAATGTGCGTGAGCAGGCCAGCGGCCCGGAAGAACACCAGGTGTACCAGTACACCGGGCTCCGCCTCCTGGTGGTCAGTGGCGGCCGTATCTTCCTGCTCAACGAGGGCTGGACGCTCCGGAGCGGCAAAGTGGTGGTGCTCCACGACGACCCCGGGATGCGCGTGGAGTATGGGAACCCCGAGTCCAAATGACTAGGCTGGGTCCATGTCCCGTCTCCAGTACTTCGTGGCCTCGTCCCTCGACGGATTCATCGCCACGTCCGATGACAACCTGTCATGGCTCCTCCAGTTCGATGGGTTCGAAGGAGGCCGGGAAAGTTACGAAGCGTTCATGGCCGATGTCGGCTGCATCGTGATGGGCGGGGAAACCTACAGCTGGCTCATGGAACACGAACCAGGCAACTGGCCGTACCCTGGCACGCCGTGCTGGGTCTTCACCCACCACGAACATTCGGCACCCCCAGGGGCGGACGTCACGTTCGTGCGCGGAGAGGTCCGCGAGTTCATGGACGATTTCGCCGCGGAGGCAGGGGACAAGAACGTCTGGCTGGTGGGCGGGGGAGAGCTCGCGGCCCAGTTCGCGGACGCCGGCCTGCTGGACGAAATCATCGTTTCCATTATCCCGGTGCTGCTCGGCGCCGGGAAGCCCGTGCTGCCCATCAAGACCGGCCCCACCCGGCCGCTGGAACTCGTGGCGTCCAACGCCATGGGCATGGGGATCGTCGAGCTGCGGTACCGGCTCGGCGAGCCGCCGTCCAAGGGTGCGCCGTCCGCTGACGCGCCGCCCAACAACTGAGCCAGCGTCAGCCACTAAGCCGGCGTCAGCCCACTGAGCCGGCGTCAGGAAGCGATGTCCCGGATCAGGTTGGTGATGCGCGCCGTGGAGAGCCTGCGGCCCTTTTCATCCGTCATCACGATTTCGTGAGTGGTGAGTGTTCGGCCCAAGTGGATGGCCGTGCAGGTTCCGGTTACCGTGCCGGAGGCGATAGCGCGGTGATGCGTGGCCCCGACCTCGATTCCCAGCGCCTGCCGTCCCCGGCCCGCGTGCATCCCGGCAGCGAATGAGCCGAGCGTCTCGGCGAGCACGACGTGCGCGCCGCCATGCAGGATCCCGGCCACCTGGGTATTGCCTTCCACCGGCATGGTGGCCACCGTGCGTTCCGGGCTCATTTCGAGGAAGTGGATGCCCATCTTCACCACGAGCGCGCCAACGCCGTACTCGCCGAGCCATTCATGCATTTCTTCCGGGACTCCGGCGGCCGCCAGTTCGTCGGTGAACTGGCCGGGCGTGAAATTGTCCATCATGGGAACTAGGCTGGCACCTGTGAGCGAAACTACCAAACCGGCCCTTGCCCCCCTTTCGGCAGACACTGCACCAGACATTCTCCCGGCTCCTGAGTCCAAATCAGCGATTGCGGCCAAGCCCGCCCCGAAAACCACACGTACCGCGGAGCCGGTTTCCGCCACTGAGGCTCCCGTGATTCCCATCACGGACCAGCCGCGCCTCCTGGTCCTGGACGGGCACTCCATGGCGTTCCGCGCCTTTTTCGCCCTGCCGGCGGACAAGTTCTCCACCGCAAACGGGCAGCACACCAACGCGATCCATGGCTTCACGTCCATGCTCATCAACCTGATCAAGGAACAGAAGCCCACCCACATTGCCGTGGCCTTCGATGTCTCGGATGAAACCACCCATCGAAAGGCCGAGTACAGCGACTACAAGGGCGGCCGGAACGAAACGCCCCGGGAGATGAGCGGCCAGATCGATCTCATCGACAAGGTCATGCAGGCGTGGGGCATCAAGACCATCAAGATGCCGGGCTATGAAGCTGACGACATCCTGGCGACACTCTCCGTCATGGGAGAAAAAGCAGGTCACGAGGTGCTCCTCGTGACTGGTGACCGTGACGCCTTCCAGCTCATCACCGACAACGTGTTTGTGCTCTACCCCGGAAGGGCGTCAGCGACATTCCCCGGCTGGATGCGGCAGCCATCCAGGAGAAGTACTTTGTGACGCCGCCCCAGTACTCGGACCTCGCCGCGCTGGTGGGGGAGTCCGCGGACAACCTCCCCGGCGTTCCCGGCGTCGGCCCCAAGACGGCTGCCAAGTGGATCAACCTTTACGGCGGGCTGGAGGGGGTTCTGGAGCACCTCGACGCGATCGGCGGCAAGGTGGGGGACTCCCTCCGCGAAAACGTCGAGGACGTCAAGCGCAACCGGCGCCTGAACAGGCTCCACACGGACCTGGACCTCCCGGTAACCCTGGACGAACTCGCGGAACCGCGGCCGGACGAGGCCGCCCTGGAGCAACTGTTCGACGACCTTGAATTCAAGACCATCCGCGCCCGGCTCTTCGCCCTCTACGGCAGTGACGAAGTGGAGTCCGCTGAGCGCGAGAGCATCGACACGCCTGATTTTGTGACCCCCTCCGGAGCAACGGAGCTGAGTGCCTTCCTGGCGGCCGGCGCGGGAAAGCGGTCGGCAGTCGCCGTCGACCTGGTGCCCGGCAGGATCGGCGAAGACGCCGCTGCGCTGGCCATCGTCCGTGACGACGCCGCCGTCTACATCGACCTCGCCACCCAGGACGCCGCGGCCGAAAACGTCCTGGCGGACTGGCTGCGGGACGGGGAATCACCGAAGGTGATGCACGGCTACAAGGCGGCCCTCAAGGCCTTGTCCAGCCGTGGCCTGGGCCTGGAAGGGGTGGTGGACGACACCTCAATCTCCGGGTATCTCATCCAGCCGGACCGCCGCACGTACGAGCTCGCCGAGCTGGCCCAGCACCACCTCAACATCAGCATCTCGCCCGAGACCGCCAAGGCAGGTCAGCTTGAGCTGTCGTTCGACGGCGACGACGCCGCCGCTGCCGGCGAGCTGGTCCGCGTGGCCGCGGTGGTCCAGGCACTGAGCCGATACTTCGAATCGGAACTGAAGGAACGCAAGGCCGCGGACCTGCTGACCACCCTCGAGCTGCCCGTCAGCCGGGTTCTCGCCGACATGGAACTCGCAGGGATCGCCATCGACATGCCCCGCATGGACGATCAGCTGGCGGATCTCGCCAAGGTGATCGACAACGCCCAGGAGCTTGCCTTCGCGGCGATCGGCCACGAGGTCAATCTGGGGTCGCCCAAGCAGCTCCAGACGGTCCTCTTCGACGAACTCCAGTTGCCGAAGACCAAGAAAATCAAGTCCGGCTACACCACGGACGCCGCATCGCTCAAGAACCTGCTGGAAAAGACCGGGCACGAATTCCTGGTCCAGCTCATGGCGCACCGCGAGTCATCGAAGCTGCGCCAGATGCTGGAGACGCTCAAGAAGTCCGTCACGGAAGACGGCAGGATCCACACCACCTATGCGCAGAACGTCGCAGCAACGGGCCGGATCTCCTCCAACAACCCGAACCTGCAGAACATCCCCATCCGCAGCGAGGAAGGCCGGCGCGTCCGCGGCATCTTCGTGGTCAGCCAAGGCTACGAGTGCCTGCTTTCCGCCGACTACTCGCAGATCGAAATGCGGATCATGGCCCACCTCTCCGGGGACGCCGGCCTGATCCAGGCGTACAAGGACGGCGAGGACCTCCACCGGTTCGTGGGTTCCAACATCTTCCACGTGCCCACGGACCAGGTAACGAGTGCCATGCGTTCCAAGGTCAAGGCCATGTCCTATGGCCTCGCTTACGGCCTGACCTCGTTCGGGCTCTCCAAACAGCTGGAGATCTCCGTTGACGAGGCCCGGACCCTGATGAAGGAATACTTCGACCGGTTCGGCGCGGTCCGTGACTACCTCCGCGGTGTGGTGGACCAGGCCCGGGTCGACGGCTACACAGCCACCATTGAAGGACGCCGCCGGTACCTGCCGGATCTCACCAGTACGGACCGGCAGTTGCGCGAAAACGCGGAACGCATCGCACTGAACTCTCCTATCCAGGGGTCTGCGGCCGACATCATCAAGCGCGCCATGCTGGGCGTTCACGCCGAACTGCAGGCACAGGGCCTCAAGTCCCGCATGCTCCTGCAGGTCCATGACGAACTGGTGCTTGAGGTCGCCGCCGGCGAACGGAAAGCTGTGGAGAAGCTGGTCACGGAGCAGATGGGCTCCGCCGCGGACCTCAGCGTTCCGCTGGAAGTCCAGATCGGCGTCGGTCCGACCTGGTACGACGCCGGCCACTAATATTTTCAGGATGCGCGGGGCGTCTTAGCGGGAGCCCCGCGCGTCATTCATTCGGGTTCAAGGGGACCAGTTCGTGGCAGACAAGTATGAGATCCGGCGGTTCAGGGCAGTGGAGAAGGGCGAGCCCGGCTACGCCCAGGGAACCGACTGGATTCAGGCCGTGGGCTTCGGCTTCCACGACACCCGCCGCAATGACGAGTTCGTGGACAAAATCATGGCCATGTACCGGTCCGATGACCGTGAGCTGACCGGCGTTTACCAGACCGGCGACGTGGCGCCGCACTCCTTGGCCGCGAACGTTCCGGTGGCCACCTTCGGTACCCTCCGAAAGGACCTGAACGTCGGCTACGGCCGCCAGTTGCGGACGCATATGGTCACGGCGGTGACGGTGCGCGGGACGCACCGGCGGCAGGGCCTCCTGCGCCGCATGATGACCGAAGACCTCTCCGCGGCGAAGGCGGACGGTATGGCGATCGCGGCACTCACCGCTTCGGAGGGTTCGATCTACGGCCGGTTCGGCTACGGCGTGGCGACCTTTGAGCGCAGCGTCAAGGTGGACACCGGGCCCCGGTTCGGCCTGCGTCACGTGCCTTCGGGCACGGTGGAAATCGCGGACCGGAAAGTGCTGCTCGAGCTGGCCCCGGAAGTGTTCGAACGCGTGCACCGGCACACCCCTGGGTCCATCGTCCGGCAGGACGCGTACCGGCAGAACGTGTCCGGAACCGTTGGCCGTGAAGGCAAGGAGGATGAAGCCATCAAGTGCGCCCTGCACTACGACGCCGCCGGAACAGTGGACGGGTACGTCTCGTACAAGTTCGCCGGCTGGGACACCAAGCCGTACACCGTGGAAGTGGTGGACCTTGTGGCTGCGACCGATGCGGCGTACCTCGAGCTGTGGCAGTTCCTCGGCAGCATCGACCTGATCCAGCGTGTCAGCTGGGCTGACGCGCCCGTGGACGATCCGCTGGTCTGGGCGCTTTCGGACCCGCGTTGCGTTGAAGCCTCCGACCACCGGGACATGCTCTGGCTCCGGATCCTGGACGGTGTCCGTGCCCTGGGAGCCCGGCGCTATGCGGCGGACGGAACATTGGTCCTCGGCATTGCGGACGCCCTGGGCTTCGCCGACGGTACTTTCGTCGTTGACGTGAACGGGGGCGAGGCCAGCGTTTCGGCTGCTGCTCCGGACGTGAGGCCGGACCTGTCCCTGGACGTTGCGGACCTGGGCTCCATCTACCTCGGCGCTGTGTGTCCCGTGACACTGCAGGCGGCCGGACGGATCCGGGAACACACACCCGGCGCCGCGCTCAGGGCGCGGAACATGTTCGCCGTCGAGCGGGCGCCCCACTGCCTGACGCATTTCTGAGCCGGCAATCCGAGCAGCCGTCCGGTGGATCGACCCGCGTGAAAGCGGCCGGTAACCGCGCCGGCCGCTTTGACCGGCGTTGGAGGGTGCGACTAGAATAAACGGGCGTGTACTACGTGCACGTATCTAGAATCCACAAAATCAGGATGACCCGGCAGATCCATGTGGTCTGCCATCACCCGCGCCCGCGTCCATACGCGTGCGCGGCGGTCCGCCTGACCGACTAACTATCCACAACGGAGCCCCTACTACATGACCATCACCTCCACCGAGAAGCCCGGTACCCCCGTAGTCGCCATTAACGACATCGGTACCGCTGAGGACTTCCTCGCAGCAGTCGACGCCACCATCAAGTACTTCAACGACGGAGACCTCGTCGAAGGTACCGTCGTCAAGGTCGACCGCGACGAAGTTCTGCTCGACATCGGTTACAAGACCGAAGGTGTCATCCCCTCCCGCGAGCTGTCCATCAAGCACGACGTTGATCCCTCGGAAGTTGTTACCGTTGGCGATCTCGTCGAAGCCCTGGTACTCACCAAGGAAGACAAAGAAGGCCGCCTGATCCTCTCCAAGAAGCGCGCGCAGTACGAGCGCGCCTGGGGCGACATCGAGAAGGTCAAGGAAGAAGACGGTGTCGTCACCGGTACCGTCATCGAGGTTGTCAAGGGTGGTCTTATCCTCGACATCGGTCTGCGCGGCTTCCTGCCCGCATCCCTCGTCGAGATGCGCCGTGTGCGCGACCTTGCTCCGTACATCGGTCAGAAGATCGAAGCCAAAATCATCGAGCTGGACAAGAACCGCAACAACGTTGTGCTGTCCCGCCGTGCCTGGCTCGAGCAGACCCAGTCCGAGGTCCGCTCCACGTTCCTCAACAAGCTGGAAAAGGGCCAGGTCCGTCCCGGCGTCGTTTCCTCCATCGTCAACTTCGGTGCCTTCGTGGACCTGGGCGGCGTCGATGGCCTGGTTCACGTTTCCGAGCTGTCCTGGAAGCACATCGACCACCCGTCCGAGGTTGTCGAAGTTGGCCAGGAAGTCACCGTCGAGGTTCTCGAGGTGGACCTGGACCGCGAGCGTGTTTCCCTGTCGCTCAAGGCTACGCAGGAAGATCCGTGGCAGACCTTCGCCCGCACCCACGCCCTCGGGCAGGTTGTTCCGGGTAAGGTCACCAAGCTGGTTCCGTTCGGCGCGTTCGTTCGCGTTGAAGACGGCATCGAAGGCCTGGTCCACATCTCCGAGCTCGCAGTCCGCCACGTTGAGCTGGCCGAGCAGGTTGTCTCCGTTGGTGACGAGCTGTTCGTCAAGGTCATCGACATCGACCTCGAGCGTCGCCGCATCTCCCTCTCCCTCAAGCAGGCTAACGAGGGCGTTGACGCCGACAGCACCGAATTCGACCCGGCACTCTACGGCATGGCCGCTGAGTACGACGAAGAGGGTAACTACAAGTACCCGGAGGGCTTCGACCCGGAGTCCAACGAGTGGCTTGAAGGCTACGAGAACCAGCGCGCCGCCTGGGAGCAGCAGTACGCGGACGCCCAGACCCGCTGGGAAGCACACAAGAAGCAGGTTGCCCAGCACGCTGCCGACGACGCTGCAGCTGCAACGTCCGGTGAGAGCGACTCGGGTACCACCAGCTACTCCTCCGAGCCTGCTGCAACCGAGACCGGTGCAGGCACGCTTGCTTCGGACGAGGCTCTTGCAGCACTGCGCGAGAAGCTGACCGGCAACTAATTGCCCGGTTGTCCCTGAGGGTGCATTCCCTCAAGGATCCAGGCGCTTAGCACGCTGAAGGTGGCCGTCCCCGAAAGGGGGCGGCCACCTTTTTGTTCATCCCAGCCGCCGATCGGTCGCCGGGTCGGGACTGCCACCGAAGTAGCCGTCAAGGACCTCCTGGAAGATTGGTTCCCCCGGGGCGGCCCGTAGAAACAGCGTCATGGATGACCTCAGCTTTTGTGCGTCGGTCCCGCCGAATATCCGCACGGCACCGAGCCCGGTGTGGGCGGCAACAGCGCTGGCGCTCTCCACAAGCCGGGGTCCGAGTACGGGGTGTTGCAGGTAGGCCTCCGCTTCCGCCAGTGACGAAATGGCGTATTTCCTGGACGTAGGACTTTGTCCGAGGCCTGCGACCTGGGGGAAGATGAACCACATCCAATGGCTCTGCTTCTCCCCGTCGCGGAGCTCCTCCAGGGCCCGGTGGTATGTCCCGCCGGCGTCCTGGGCCAGCACGAACCGCTCAAGGTCGAAGGGATCTTCCACCGGCTGCCTCCTCAACTCTGTTGAATGGATTCCATCCAACCACCGGATCCGGCCCCCTGGCGAGGGCCGCGTTAACCGGCGTCGCTCGTGGGCCGCCCCTAGAGTGGGACGCATGGATGCTCTGCAAATGCCTGTATTGCATGCGCCACCTTTTCCGCTCCGGCCATGGGAACCCGCCGATGTGCCGGTGGTGCAGGACGCCGCGCGTGACCCGCTCATTCCACTGATCAGCACGGTTCCGGATACTCGTTCGCGATCGTACTCCCGCTTGCGGGATTCCCCCTGAACCCGCAACTGCGCCAGTATCCCGTGACGCTCTGTGGGCTGCCGTGTCCATGCTCCTGGCCGCCGTGCTGCTCCGGTTCTCGGCCTTCCGGAACGCCAATGTGGAGCATCAGCAGCTTGCTGATGAGGATTCCCTACCTGCCGGTGTCAGCGAAGGCAGATCCGGGCCGTCCAATCCGGAAGCAGCGGCGCGGTGATAATCGCGGAACCAGCCGATCCGTTCCGGGTTCCAGCCATCAGTTTCCCCCAGCGGGGAGTGACGTCGTCGGGCGCGGCGTCCGTAAGGGCCACTTCCAGCAGTTCCTCGAGGACGTCATCGGTGACGTCACGCAGCTCCACCATGGCCGCCGGCTCGGCCTGCTCAGAATCAGTCTGGCCACAATCGGCCCGATCAGAAAGGCACATCGATCCACTCCGTTTCGCCACGGCGCAGGACGGCGGTCCCTGCCGTCATCGCCGCAAGCCCTTCGGCAGCCCGTTCCAGCTCGTCGGCGTGATCCGGCAAGGCAATGCGGAGGACGGTGTTGTCCGCCCCGTAGCCGGTCTCCGCCATCACATAACCGGCGGAGCGGAGATCGTTTTCCAGCTTGCCGGCCGCCGAATGCGGCACCTCAATGGAGCAGATCCGCAGCCGGCTGCTCCGGACCAACGGCGCCAGGTCCAGCGCGGAGGACACCGAATCCGAATACGCGCGCACCAGTCCTCCGGCCCCCAGGAGGATGCCGCCGAAATAGCGGACGACGACGGCGCTGATGTCACTCAGGTCGGTCACCCCCGGGGCTGTTTCCCGCCGGATCAGGGCTTCCAGCATCGGAATGCCCGCCGTCCCGGACGGTTCGCCGTCATCGCTGGAACGCTGTATGTCGCGGTCAGGACCGAGGACGAACGCGGAGCAGTGGTGCCTGGCGTCGTAAAATTCCTTGCGGAGCCCGGCCACCAGCGCCCTGGCGCTCTCCTCATCGCCGGTGCGCCGGATCACGGTGATGAACCGTGACCGCCTGACCTCCAGCTCGTGGCGGAAGTCCGGCCCGGCAGCAAGGGTGGTGAAGGCAGTTGCCCTGCTTTCCCTGGGTTCCGCCTCTTCCGACACCGGATCAGTCTAGTCTGGTGGGGTGCTGAAGATCGGGTTGACGGGCGGGATCGCCTCGGGGAAGTCAGTTGTTGCGTCGCGGTTGCGGGAGCTCGGGGCCGTCCTGGTTGATGCCGACGCACTTGCCCGCGAAGTGGTGAAATCGGGCACGCCCGGCCTCCACGAAATAGTGAAGGCCTTCGGCGAGGAAATGCTGGCGGCCGACGGCGGCCTCGACAGGGCGCGGCTGGGCGCGCTGGTATTCGGGAACCCGGACAAGCTCGCCGCGCTCAACAGCATCGTGCATCCCCTGGTTCGGGAGCGGGCCGCCGCGATGATCGCCGCCGCCCCTTGGGCGCCGTCGTCGTGCAGGACATACCGCTGCTGGTCGAAACAGGCCAGGGCAGCAACTTCCACCTCGTGCTGGTGGTGGACGCCCCGGATGACGTGCGCGTGCAGCGCATGGTGGAGCACCGGAACATGACCGAGGAGCAGGCCGGGTCCAGGATGGCGGCACAGGCTGACCGGGACACCCGCCTCGCCGCGGCGGACGTGGTGCTGGACAACTCCGGCACCACACAGGAACTAAGGGCCTCGGTGGACGCCCTGTGGACCCAACGCCTGGCTCCGTATGCGCATAACATCAGCCATGAACGGACCGCCCCGCGCACGGGAGGGCCCGTGCTTACCCCGGCCGATCCGACGTGGGACGCGCAGGCAGCAAGGCTGATCGGCCGCCTGCAGGCAGCGGTCCCGGCCGACATCCTTGCCGTGGACCACATCGGGTCCACGGCGGTTCCCGGGCTCGAGGCCAAAGACATCATCGATCTCCAGCTGGCCGTCGCGGACCTGGCGACGGCGGACCGGATCGCGCCGCTGCTGGCCGCGGCCGGTTTCCCGCTGTGGCACGGCGTGCTGGCGGACAACCCGAAACCGTCGCACCCGGATCCCGCCGACTGGGCCAAGCGCCTGCACGGGAACGCGGATCCCGGCCGGCCGGTGAACCTGCACGTCCGGCCGGCGGGTTCGCCCGGGTGGCAGTTTGCCCTCTGCTTCCGGGACTGGCTGCGGGACGACGCCGCGGCCAGGAGCGAATATCTGGCAGAAAAGCGACGGGTCGCGGCCCTGCACAGGGTGGACAAGTCGACGGCGGGCTACGCAGCTGACAAAGAGGCGTGGTTCACCGAACATGCCGCAGCCGGGATGGAGGCCTGGGTGCAGCGCACCGGCTGGCAGCCGCCGCCGTACCCGGAATCGCCGGCCGCAGGTACCGCAGCCGATGCGGCCTCAGGTACCGCGGAAGGTACTGCCCAAAGCTGAATGAAGCCACGATGTCAGTGCCCGGCGGTAGATTATATTCATGAGTCTTGCCCAGGAAATCAACCGCGTCGTGGCACCCTTCGAGGTCATTAGCGAGTTCAAGCCCGCTGGCGACCAGCCGGCCGCCATCGCTGAACTCACCGACCGGATCAGGAACGGTGAAAAGGACGTAGTCCTGCTCGGCGCCACCGGTACAGGCAAGAGCGCCACCACAGCCTGGCTGATTGAACAGATCCAGCGGCCCACCCTGGTGATGGTGCAGAACAAAACCCTGGCCGCACAGCTCGCCAACGAATTCCGCGAACTGCTGCCCAACAACGCGGTGGAGTACTTCGTCTCCTACTACGACTACTACCAGCCGGAAGCCTACGTAGCGCAGACGGACACCTTCATCGAGAAGGACTCCTCCGTCAACGAGGAAGTCGAACGGCTCCGCCACTCCGCAACCAACGCCCTACTGACCCGCCGCGACGTCATCGTGGTTGCCACGGTTTCCTGCATCTACGGCCTGGGCACGCCGGAGGAATACATCGCCGGCATGGTGACGCTCCGCAAGGGGGCGGAAATGAACCGTGATGACCTCCTGCGGAAGTTCGTGTCAATGCAGTACACCCGCAACGACATGGACTTCCACCGCGGCACGTTCCGCGTCCGCGGCGACACCGTGGAAATCATCCCGATGTATGAGGAACTGGCCATCCGGATCGAATTTTTCGGGGATGAGATTGAGAACATCCATACTCTTCATCCGCTGACCGGCGAGATTATCCGGGACGAAGATGAAATGTACGTCTTCCCGGCCTCGCACTATGTGGCCGGGCCCGAGCGGATGGCCCGGGCCATCAAGCGGATCGAGGACGAACTCGCCGAACGGCTCCAGGTGCTGGAAAGCCAGAATAAGCTCGTGGAAGCCCAGCGGCTCCGGATGCGCACCACCTACGACCTTGAGATGATGCAGCAGATGGGCTTCTGCAACGGCATCGAGAACTACTCGTCGCACATTGACGGCCGCGCCCGCGGGACCGCCCCGCACTGCCTCATCGACTACTTCCCGGACGACTTCCTGCTGGTCATCGACGAATCGCATGTGACCGTGCCGCAAATCGGCGCCATGTACGAGGGCGACATGTCCCGCAAGCGGAACCTCGTCGACTTCGGCTTCCGCCTGCCCTCGGCCATGGACAACCGACCCCTCAAATGGGACGAATTCCTCGAGCGCGTGGGCCAGACCGTGTACCTGTCCGCCACTCCCGGCAAGTACGAACTCGGCAAGGCCGACGGCTTCGTGCAGCAGATCATCCGTCCCACCGGTCTGATCGATCCCGAGATCGTGGTCAAACCCACCAAGGGCCAGATCGATGACCTGCTGGGCGAGATCCGCACCAGGACGGAGAAGAACGAACGTGTCCTGGTCACCACCCTCACCAAGAGGATGGCCGAGGACCTCACCGACTATTTGCTGGGCCATGGCGTCAAGGTGGAGTACCTGCACTCAGATGTGGACACCCTCCGCCGCGTGGAACTGCTCCGTGAACTGCGGATGGGCACGTTCGACGTGCTGGTGGGCATCAACCTGCTCCGCGAAGGCCTTGACCTGCCAGAGGTGTCCCTGGTCAGCATCCTGGATGCGGACAAGGAGGGCTTCCTCCGTTCGTCGACTTCGCTGATCCAGACCATCGGCCGCGCCGCCCGTAACGTCTCCGGGCAGGTGCACATGTACGCGGACCGCATCACGGACTCGATGGCGCACGCCATCGACGAAACAAACCGGCGCCGCGCGATCCAGGTGGCGTACAACACGGAAAACGGTGTCGACCCGCAGCCGCTGCGGAAGAAGATTGCGGACATTACCGATCAGCTGGCCAAGGAGGACGCGGACACCCGAGAACTGCTCGCTACGGCGGGGAAGAGCCGCGGCAAGGGCAAGGGCGCGTCCAAGGTCCGGGCCGACGGCCTGGCTGCCGCGCCGGCGGAGGACCTGGTGGGTCTCATCGAGCAAATGACGGAACAGATGCACGCCGCCGCGGGTGAGCTGCAGTTCGAACTGGCCGCCCGGCTGCGTGACGAGGTGGGGGATCTGAAGAAGGAACTGCGGCAGATGCAGGCCGCCGGCCACGCCTAGGGTAAAGTTGTTGTCACGTAGGGGAGTATCCCAAGCGCTACGATCGTCAACACGCACGGCATAGATGCCTTGCCGGGCGTAGCGGGCTGCCGATTCAGCACCAAGTGCGCAGGACAGCCGGAGAGACTTACACCGCTTCTCTGTACCCTGCGAAAGGCATCCCCGTGCTCGAACTACCCGTCTGGTTTGAGGTCGGCTCATTCGTCGTCCTCGGCCTCATCCTCGCCCTCGACCTTCTCCTGGTGCTGCGGCGCCCCCACGAGCCGTCCATGAAGGAAGCCGGCCTGTGGGTCGCCTTCTACGTGGCCCTGGCCCTGGTCTTTGCTGGCGCCATGTTTGCCTTCACCGGCCCGGAGTTCGGCGGCCAGTTCGTTGCCGGCTGGGTTACGGAATACAGCCTCAGCATCGACAACCTCTTTGTGTTCATCATCATCATGGCGCGCTTCTCGGTGCCCCGTAAGTACCAGCAGGAAGTGCTGATGGTGGGCATCATCATCGCGCTGATCCTCCGCGGAATCTTCATCCTCCTCGGCGCCATCGTGATCGAGCAGTTCAGCTGGGTCTTCTACATCTTCGGCGCCTTCCTGCTCTGGACCGCCTGGAAGCAGGCCCAGGACGAGGGCGAAGAGGAAGAGGACAAGGAAAACCCGCTGATCGCGAGGCTCCGCAAGGTCATTCCGATGTCGGAGAAGTTCGACGGCGGCAAGCTCCGCACCGTGGTGAACGGCAAGAAGCTCTTCACCCCGATGCTGATCGTCTTCGTCACCATCGGCCTCACCGACCTGCTCTTCGCCGTTGACTCCATTCCCGCCATCTTCGGCCTGACGCAGAGCCCGTTTATCGTCTTCACCGCGAACCTCTTCGCGCTTATGGGCCTGCGCCAGCTGTACTTCCTGCTGGGCGGCCTGATGAACCGCCTGATCTACCTGAAGCACGCCCTGTCCTTCATCCTGGCGTTCATCGGCGTCAAGCTGGTCCTCCACGCGATGCACGTCAACGAGCTCCCGTTCATCAACGGCGGCCACCACATCGAGTGGGCTCCCGAGATCCCCACCTTCGTGTCCCTGGCCGTCATTGTGGGCACCATCATCGTCGCCGTGATCGCCAGCCTGGCCAGCTCCAAAGCTGCCCAGGCGAAGGTGGACGCCCGTCTCGAAGAGGACGCCCGCAAGAGCATGAGCGACGCCGAGTAAGAGCTCCGCACCATTTTTCGATACAACCAGACAACCCCGGTCACAATGTTGGCCGGGGTTGTCTGCATTTGCCGGCCGTCCACCACGCCGGAAGCCCTGTTTGCCCGGAGAGGAGCGGGGATATGCTCGGAATATGGCAGACACCTCCGGGCCGGCGTCCGCTGTACCCCACATCCAGGGGAGCCCCAGCTCAGGCATGCGGTGCAGCGGCGTACAGTTTTGCTTCTTGGTTCGGCGCAGCTGCTCAGCGCTCGGCACTGCCGGAGTAGGTGTCGGCACGGCATCCAGCCTGCAGGCGCGTTTCGCGACCGTGGACCTTGCCGATGACCAACACCGCGGGAGGGTGCTGTCCGCCGTCCTCTGGGCCACCACCATCGGGGCCGTTGCGGGGCCCAACCTCATCCAACCCGGTGCGGTAGTGGGCCACGCCGTTGGCCTGCCGCCCATCGCAGGGCCCTTCGTGATCTCCGCGGCGGGGCTGGTGCTGGCCTGCGCCCTGTTACTTGCAGGGCTCCGTCCCGATCCGCTGCTTTTCGCTCGGCAACTCGCCGCTGCCGGCAACGACGCCGGGGAGGCGGGCGGGCCGCCGGCCGCCCCCGCCGTCCGCCGCGGCACCCTTGCCCGCGGGATTCGGGCTGCACGCCATTCTCCGGCTGCGTTGTTGGCGCTGGCCGCCGTTGTCGGGGCTCCTGCAGTCATGGTGGGAGTCATGTCCATGACGCCGCTGCACCTGCAGGAACTCATGGCCGGCCCCGGCGCTGATCACGCCGCGCACACGGCCGCCGGGGACGTCCTGGTCATCATCGGCTTCACGATCTCGCTGCACATCGCCGGAATGTTCGCGCTCTCTCCCGTGATGGGATGGCTCACGGACAAAGCCGGCCGGAGGCAGACAATTGTGGCGGCGGGCCGCCGCGCCTGGGTGGGTTGCCCGGTGGGGCCGGCCGCTCAGTTGCGGACTGAGCGGACCATCCCCAGGAGGCGCGCGAAGATGCCTTCGCCGTCGTCCGCGATGCCGTCGTGATGGAAATCCGCGGTCTCCCAGACTTGGAGCCCGCGCACGGCAGCGGCCGTTTCCAAGGAGAGGTCCCGGTCCACGTAGATGTCCTCGCTGTACACCGCAGCGGCCACGGGAACGGTGTTGGATCTTAGCCGGCCGGCGTCGTACAGCGGCTTCCAGTCCGACTTCGCGGCCAGGAGCTGGGCAACGTGCCCCAGCGGCCGAAGTGCTGCGTCCTGTTCGAAGTACCACGGGTAGATCATCTCGCCGGTCAGCAGCGGTTCGGCGGCGTCCGGACGGAACTCCGGGAACTCCTGGAGCACCCGCAGGGCGGCCCAGTCCGTCGCGTCGTGTTGGCTGTAGATTGACTCGTGCATGAGGGCATACAGGGGGTTGGCGGAGCGGGAGACGATGCCGCGGACCTGCTCCAGGAACACATCTGACAGGCGTTCGCCTGAAGGCGTCGCCACGAAGGCGTCCTCCAGCAGATGGTGCAGGGTGTCCACCCGGGTGTTGCCGCCAAGGAACGAACCGACCATCTGGAACCGCTCGACGGTGAGCCGTCCGCCGTCGGGCAGGTACTCGTCCACCTCCCGCAGGTGCCGCGCAATCCGGCTCACGGTGACACGGTCCTCCGGGTACCAGCCGAAGTATTCGGCATTGCGGGCGGCGACCCGCCGGTACGTGGCCTGGTAAACCCTGTCGGCGGGGCCGTCCAGCGGTGCCAGCCCGCCGGTGATCAGCGCCTCGCGAAGGCCTTCCGGGGCAAAGGAAAGGTAGCTGAGCGCACAGAATCCGCCATAGCTCTGCCCGTAGATGGACCACGGACCGGATCCCAGGGCACACCGGATGGCCTCGGCATCGGCAACGATGGAGTCGGCCCGGAAATGGGTCAGGTAGTCCAGCTGGTCGGCGTCGTTCCCGCGCAGCGGCAGCGTACGGCGGTCAATGGGTGCGGACAGGCCGGTGCCGCGCTGGTCCAGCATCAGTATCCGGAAGTCCCTGGCTGCGGCCTTGCTCCACCCGCCGAGGGACGGAAGCCGGTTGCCGCGCCCGCCGGGGCCTCCTTGCAGGTAGAGCAGCCAGGGCAGTTGGGCGGCGGCTTCCTCGCTGTGGTCCGCGGAAACGTACTCGCGGGCGAACACCGTGATTGTCTCGCCGGTGCCCCCCTCAAAGTGGTTCAGGGGCACCTCGAAATAGTGCTCTGCCGTGCGCATCCCGCGGTAGGCGTGCCGCGCCTTGATGGTGTGCGGCACGGTGCGGGCCGCGGCTTCCAACATTCCGACGGCGGCGAGTCCGGTCATCGGCAGGTCAGCCACGGAGCTGTGCCTCGCGGGCAGCGCCGAACGATTCCAGGGCTTCCCCCGTCAGCCGGAAGGTCGACCACTCCTCCATGGGGAAGGCGCCTAGGTTCTTGTAGAAGTTGATGGACGGCTCGTTCCAGTCCAGTACGCTCCATTCGACGCGCGCATAGCCGCGTTCGACGGCGGTGGCCGCCAGATGCTGCAGCAGCGCCTTGCCGTGGCCCTCGCCGCGGGCCTCCGGAGTCACGTAGAGGTCCTCGAGGTAGATGCCGTGGACACCCTCCCAGGTTGAGTAGTTCAGGAACCAGAGCGCGAAGCCACGGACCTGGCCCGCATGGTTCTCGGCCATCGTGGCGTATACCCTGGGGTTCTCGCCGAAGAGCACCCCGGTCAGCATGTCCGGTGTGTTCCGGACTGCGTGGCGTTCCTTTTCGTAGATGGCCAGTTCGTGGATCATCTGCAGGATTGCGGGGACATCATCGACGGTGGCGGGCCGGATTACACTCATTGTTCGAGTTTACTAGCGGCTAGAGCCTGCTGACGTCGGTCACCCGGACCACTGCCGTGCCGGTTTCATCGGAGGACGCCAGGTCAACCTCGGCGGAGATTCCCCAGTCGTGGTTGCCGGCGGGGTCGTCGAAGATCTGCCGGACCTTCCACTTGCCGGGTTCTTCGGTGATGATCAGCAGCCCCGGGCCGCGGGCGTCCGGTCCGGTGCCGATGTCGTTGTGTTCGTCGAAGTAGTCGTCCAGGACGTCCTCCCAGCGGTCGGCATCCCAGCCGGTGCCGCCGTCGAGCTCGCCGAGTTCCGTGGCGGCCTCATCCGCAAACAGCTCCACGCGCCGGAACATTTCGTTCCGGACCATCACGCGGAACGCCCTGATGTTGGACGTCAGCGACGGCGGCGGGGGCGGCGGAGCGTCGTGCGGCGTGGGCGCGGCACCGGAGGTGAGCTCCTCCCATTCGTCGAGCAGGCTCGAGTCCACCTGCCGGACCAGTTCGCCCAGCCAGGCGATCAGGTCTTCGAGGTCCTCGCGCAACGCGTCCTGCGGAACCGTCTGGCGCAGTGCCTTGAAGCCGTCGGCAAGGTAGCGCAGCACGATGCCTTCGGAGCGGGCCAGGCCGTAGAACTGGACAAACTCGCCGAAGTTCATGGCGCGCTCGTACATGTCCCGGACCACGGACTTCGGCGCCAGTTCGAAGTCGCCGATCCACGGCGCCGCCTTGCGGTAGACGTCGAATGCCTCGCCCAGGATTTCGGCGAGCGGCTGCGGGTAGGTGACGTCCTCCAGCATGGCCATGCGCTGGTCATACTCAATGCCGTCGGCCTTCATGGCGGCGATGGCTTCGCCGCGGGCCTTCTTCTGCTGGGCGGACAGGATTTGCCGGGGCTTTTCCAGCGTGGATTCGATGACGGACACCACGTCCAGGGCGTACGACGGCGACTCCGGATCCAGGAGTTCCAGCGCCGCCAGCGCAAAGGGCGAGAGCGGCTGGTTCAGTGCGAAGTTGGCCTGCAGGTGCACGGTGAGCCTGACGGTCCGGCCGTCCGGGCCCTGTTCCTCAGCCGGAATCCGCTCCACCACGCCGGCGGCGAGCAGCTCCCGGTAGATGCCCAGGGCCTTCTTCATCAGCTGGAGCTGCGAGGCGCGGGGTTCGTGGTTTTCGGTCAGCAGCCGGCGGGCAGCCTTGAAGGGGTCGCCCGGGCGCTCCATCAGGTTCATCAGCATGGCGTGCGTCACGGTGAAGCTGGAGTTCAGCGGATCCGGGACGGAGTCCACCAGCCGGTTATAGGTGGGTTCGCCCCAGGACACGAAGCCCTCCGGCGGCTTCCGTTTGACCACCTGGCGGAGCTTTTTCTGGTCGTCACCGAACTTGGCGGTGGCCTTCGCCATCGCCTTGACGTTTTCGATCACATGTTCGGGGGCCTGCACGACGACGGTACCGGCGGTGTCGTAGCCGGCCCGGCCCGCGCGCCCGGCGATCTGGTGGAACTCGCGGGAGTTCAGCAGCCGGGTGCGGACGCCGTCGTACTTGCTGAGCGCCGTGAGCAGGACGGTGCGGATGGGCACGTTGATCCCAACACCCAGGGTGTCGGTGCCGCAGATGACCTTGAGCAGGCCGGCCTGCGCCAGCTGCTCCACGAGCCTGCGGTACTTCGGCAGCATGCCGGCGTGGTGGACGCCAATGCCGTGCCGCACCAGGCGGTTGAGGGTCTTGCCGAACCCGGCCGCAAAACGGAAGCCCGCAATCAGCTCCGCGATCTTGTCCTTCTCCTCGCGGGTGCAGACGTTGATGCTCATCAGGTTCTGCGCGCGGTCGATCGCCTCAAGCTGGCTGAAGTGGACCACGTACACGGGAACCTGCTTGGTGGACAGCAGCTCCTCAAGGGTCTCGTGGACCGGCGTCTGCTCGTAGTAGTAGTGCAGCGGAATCGGACGTTCAGCGGAACTGACGGTCGTCGTCGGACGCCCCGTCAGTTCGGTGAGGCCGGCCTCAAAGCGGCTGACATCGCCGAGCGTTGCGGACATCAGCAGGAACTGCGCCTGCGGCAGCTCCAGCAGCGGCACCTGCCAGGCCCAGCCGCGCTGCGGGTCGGAGTAGAAGTGGAACTCGTCCATGATGACGGCGCCGAGTTCGGCCGCGGAGCCTTCACGGAGCGCGATGTTCGCCAGGATCTCAGCGGTGCAGCAGATGATCGGGGCGTCCTGGTTGACGCCGGAGTCACCGGTGATCATTCCGACGTTCTCCGCTCCGAAGATGTCGCAGAGGGCAAAGAATTTCTCGGACACGAGGGCCTTGATCGGGGCCGTGTAGTAGCTGCGTTCCCCGCGGGCCATGGCCTGGAAGTGCGCGGCGATGGCCACCAGGGACTTGCCGGAACCGGTCGGCGTGGCCAGGATGACGTTGTCCCCGGAGGCAAGCTCCATGATGGCTTCATCCTGGGCGGCGTAGAGGGCCAGCCCGCGGCTTTCGGTCCACTCGACAAAGCGGGTGTACAGCTCATCCGGATCGTGGCCGGTCCCATGGGAGGAACGATCGGCGGGGACGGGGAGCTGCTCAACGAGTTTCATTGCTTTCCAGCTTAGTGCCCGCCGCCAATGGGCGGTTCCTCCTTGGTCGCGGGGCCGGGCCGGGCTAGGCTCGCCCTGACGGCAACAGCACGAGCCATTGGAGGACGTCTTGAAATGGGATCCTGCTAAGTACGTGGAGTTCGGAAACCACCGCGACAGGCCATACTTTGACCTCACCGCGCGGGTCCACACGGACCGGCCGCGCCACGTGGTGGATCTCGGCTGCGGGCCCGGGAACCTGACCGCCACACTGGCCGAACGCTGGCCCGGCGCCGAGGTCCTGGGCATCGACTCTTCCGCCGAGATGCTGGAGAAGGCGGAGGACCACGCGGCGCGGGCGGCCAAGCTTAGCTTCGCGCAGGCGGACATCGCCGAATGGATGCCTTCCGAGCGGACCGACGTGGTGGTGTCCAACGCGGCGCTGCAGTGGGTGCCTGGGCACCCGGCCCTGCTGGCCGGCTGGCTGGAGGCGCTGAGGCCGGGCGCATGGTTCGCCTTTCAGGTCCCGGGCAATTTCAGGTCCCCTCCCATGTGCTGATGCGGCAGCTCGCGGAGTCGGAGCGGTGGAAGGAAGCCCTTGGCGGTGTCCTGCGGCATGATGACGCCGTCGCGGAACCCGACCAGTACCTGAACATCATGCTGGATGCCGGCTGCGACGCGGACGCGTGGGAAACCTCTTATCAGCAGGTGCTCCAGGGCCGGGATCCGGTGCTGGAGTGGGTCCGCGGTGCGGGCCTGCGTCCTGCACTGGATGCACTCCCGGCGGCGGACGCTGCGGAATTCGAGGCCGAGTACTCGGAGCTGCTCAGGGAGGCCTATCCGGCCACGTCCCACGGAACGGTCTTCCCGTTCCGGAGGATTTTCGCGGTGGCCCGGAAACGGGGCTGACCATGCCGTTGCGGCGAATGGAGGTGCCGTGCTCGTAGGCATGATGATGCGGCTGCTCGCCGCGCACAAGCCAGCAGTCCTGGCCATTGTGGTGCTCCAGCTCGTGCAGACCACTGCCAACCTGTTCCTTCCCACGCTCAATGCCGCCATCATCGACGACGGAATCGTCAAGGGGGACACCGGCGCGATCCTTCGGTTTGGAACCTGGATGGCCGGAATCGCCGCCGTCCAGGTGGTGGCTGCGCTGGCTGCGGGGTACCTCAGCGCAGCCGTAGCCATGAAGCTTGGCCGCCAGCTGCGCCAGGAACTGTTCGCCAAGGTGCAGGCCATGTCTTCACAGGAAGTGGGATCCTTTGGAGTGCCCAGCCTGGTGACCCGGGCCACGAACGACGTCCAGCAGATCCAGGCGCTGGCAGTGCTGGTCTTCACCATGCTCGTGGCGGCGCCCGCCATGGGCATCGGGGGCATTGTGCTGGCCCTGAACCAGGACGTCGTCCTGTCCGGCATCGTCCTGGCAATCGTGCCGGTGCTGGTCATCGTCATGTACGTGATCGTGCGCAGGCTGGTGCCGTTGTACCGGGAGGGCCAGGTCCTGATCGACCGCATCGGAAGGGTCCTGCGCGAACAGATCATCGGTGCCAACGTGATCCGGGCCTTCGTCCGGCAGCAACACGAAGTCCGCCGCTTCGCCGTCGTCAACCGTGAGGTGACCCGCAACAACCTGCAGTCCGCACTGCTCGTGGCTGGAATGCTGCCGCTGATCATGATCGTGGTCAACCTGTCATCCGTGGCGGTGGTGTGGTTCGGCGGCCACAGGATCGACGACGGCGACATGCGGCTGGGCGCCCTCACGGCCTTCATCGCCTACATCCTGCAGATCCTGATCGCCATCATGATGGCCATGTACGTCCTCATGTCGGCCCCCCGCGCGGCCGTCTGCGCCGAGCGGATCCAGGCGGTGCTGGACACCAGGTCTACCATCGCAGACCCCCCATCTCCCGGGCCGGTCTGCTGCACACGCGGCGCACGCCAGGCGGCACCGTGGAATTCCGCGACGTCACCTTTGCCTACCCCGGGGCGGAGGCGCCGGTGCTGGACGGCATCAGCTTCACGGCGGCGCCGGGCACTACCACTGCCATCATCGGTTCAACGGGCAGCGGCAAGTCCACCCTGCTGAACCTCCTGCCGCGGTTCCTGGACGCCACGTCCGGCGAGGTCATGATCGGCGGCCACAACGTCCGCTCCCTGCCACTGCACTTCCTGCGGGACAGCCTGTCGGTGGTGCCCCAGCGCGCATACCTTTTCTCCGGCACCGTGGCCGGGAATCTCAGGATCGGCGCCCCGGAGGCGAGCGACGAGGACCTTTTCCGTGCGCTCCGGACGGCCCAGGCGGAGGATTTCGTCCGGGATCTTCCGTACGGACTCGACACGGCGGTGACGCAGGGCGGAACGAACTTCTCCGGCGGACAGCGCCAGCGCCTGTGCATTGCCCGCGCGCTGCTCCGGGAGGCGCCGGTCTACCTTTTTGACGACAGCCTCTCGGCACTCGATTACACCACCGATGCCCGCCTCCGCCAGGCGCTGGCCCCGCTGGTCCGCCGGTCCACCGTGATCATCGTGGCCGAGCGCATCGCGACCATCGTCGACGCAGGCCTCATCCTCGTCCTGGACAACGGCAGGCTCGTGTCCCAGGGCACGCACAACGAACTGATGCGCTCGTCGCCCGTGTACCAGGAAATCGCTGCTTCGCAGCTCGCGCTGGGCGGCCAGCTATGACCGGAAGCACGACGGCGGGCGGCGGCGCGGGCGCTTGGGCCATCGGCAGGCGGCTGCTGGGGCTCCTGCGGCCTTTCAAGTGGAGGATGCTTGCGGCCGTTGCGGCAACCTGCGCGTTCGTGGCGCTCAACGTGTCGGCGCCCAAACTGCTGGGTGACGCCACCGACGTCGTGGTTGAAGGTGTTTTTGGAGGGACCTTCAACGAGCAGAAACTCGCCGCACTGCTGGTGACTGTGGCCGCGATGTATGTCGGCGCGTCCGTCTTCAGCTGGGTGCAGGGCGCGGTGACTGCCACCGCCGTGCAAAAGGTCAGCTACCGGCTCCGGGCTGCCGTGGAGGACAAACTGCACCGGCTGCCGTCCGCCCATTTCGACGAACAGCGGCGGGGCGATGTGCTCAGCAGGGCCACCAACGACGTCGACAATATCTCGCAGGCCCTCAACCAGCTGTTGAACCAGCTGATCCTCTCCGTGCTGATGCTGCTCGGCGCGCTTGCCATGATGCTGTGGCTCTCGCCACTGCTGGCGGTGATTGCGCTGGTGACCGTGCCTTTTTCCACTGTGGTCACGGTGCTCGTTGCCCGGAAGTCGCAGGCCCACTTTTCCGAGCAGTGGACCACCACCGGTGAAGTCAATGCGCACCTGGAGGAGTACATCACCGGGCATGAGGTGCTGAAGGCGTTCGGACGCCAGGGGATGGCAACCGAAACTTTCGCCAACAGCAATTACAGGCTTTTCCGGTCCAGCGCCCGGGCCCAGTACGTGTCCGGCGCGGTGCAGCCGCTCCTGGTGTTCGTCTCGAATCTCAACTACATCGCCGTTGCCGTGGTCGGTGCGCTGCAGGTTACGGCCGGTGCCATGACCATCGGCGGGGTCCAGGCGTTCATCCAGTTCAGCCGGCTGTTCAGCCAGCCGATTGGCCAAATCGGCGGCATGCTGACCCTGATGCAGTCCTGCATCGCGTCGGCGGAACGCGTGTTCGCCCTACTGGACGCCGCGGAATTCCCCGCAGACCAAACGGACGGCAACGGCGCTACGGCGTCCGGCGGCCGCGTGGTGTTCGACGCCGTCACCTTCGGCTACAGCAGCGACGCCCCCGTGGTACGGGAGCTGTCCTTCACCGCCGAACCCGGCCAGACGGTTGCCATCGTGGGCCATACCGGCGCGGGCAAGACAACCATGGTGAACCTGCTTATGCGGTTCTATGAGCCCGACTCCGGCCGGATCACCATCGACGGCGTGGACATCGCCCGGCGAGGCCGTGACGAGCTGCGCTCCTTGATCGGGGTGGTCCTACAGGACGCGTGGGTATTCACCGGCTCCATCAGGGAAAACATTGAATACGGCCGGCCAGGCGCGAGCGACGCCGATATCCTCGCTGCCGCCGAATCAACCCACGTCGACCACTTCGTCCGGGCCCTGCCGGACGGCTACGCCACCGTCTTGGGCAACGACGGCGAGTCCCTGAGCCAGGGCCAGCGCCAGCTGATCACCATTGCCAGGGCGCAGCTGGCCGGACGCAGCATCCTGGTCCTGGATGAGGCGACGAGTTCGGTGGACACGCGCACGGAAGTGCAGATCCGGCAGGCGATGCAGAGGCTGCGGCAGGGCCGGACCAGCTTCGTGATTGCCCACCGCTTGTCCACCGTGCGGGACGCTGATCTAATTCTCGTCATGGACCACGGACGAATCGTTGAACACGGGAACCACCAACAGCTGCTGGCAGCCAGCGGGCACTACAGCAGGCTGTACGATGCCCAGTTCGCCGGCGGGGATGAGTTCGCCGGCAGGGATGAGTCCGTCGGCGCGGGGGAGTCCGGGCTGTGAGCGGCACCAACGGATTCCCGGGGACCTGGAAGCCGAACACCGGCAGCTCCGTGCCGCTCTTTGAGCAGCTGCGGCTGAACATTATCGAACGGGCGGACAGCGGCACCCTTGCCGCGGGGACGCGCCTGCCCGCCGTCCGGAGCCTGGCCACTGAACTCGGCCTTGCGCCGCACACCGTGGCCCGCGCATACAAGGAACTCGAAGCGGCGGGAGTGGTCGCCACCCGCGGCAGGCACGGAACCATTGTCTGCGCACGGGATGAAGCCTGGTCCTCGCTGACGGCGGCCGCGGCCGAATTTGCCACCGCGGCCAAGGCCCAGGGCGCCAGCTTTGCCGAGGCCGTACAGCTGTTGGCGGCAGCCTACGACGCCGAATAGGCGCCGGCATGGAAATTCGAAGAAGTTTTCGATTAGCATTAGTGGGTGCCTAAAGCCGTAGCTGAAGAACCAGCCGTTGATGCCCGCTCCGCCCTCATTCCCCTGAACCAGGACAAACCGGCGCGCCCCGACCTTTCCCGCCTTGTCGTGAAGGGGGCCCGGGAGCACAATCTGCGCAACGTGGACCTGGACCTGCCGCGGGACTCCATGATCGTTTTCACCGGCCTGTCCGGTTCGGGCAAGTCCTCCCTGGCGTTCGACACGATCTTTGCGGAGGGCCAGCGCCGCTACGTCGAATCGCTGTCCGCTTACGCCCGGCAGTTCCTGGGGCAGGTGGACAAGCCGGACGTGGACTTCATCGAGGGTCTTTCCCCGGCCGTCTCCATCGACCAGAAATCCACCAGCAAGAACCCGCGGTCCACCGTGGGCACCATCACCGAGATCTACGACTACATGCGCCTGCTCTGGGCCCGCGTGGGCCGTCCGCACTGCCCCGTTTGCGGTGAGCAGGTGACCAAGCAGACCCCGCAGCAGATCGTGGACCAGCTGCTCGAGCTGCCGGAAGGCACGCGCTTCCAGGTGCTCGCGCCCGTTGTCCGCGGCCGCAAAGGCGAATTCGTTGACCTGTTCAAGGAACTCACGGCCAAGGGCTACTCCCGTGCCCGAGTGGACAGCGAGCTCATCCAGCTCAGTGATCCCCCAAGCTAGGAAAGCAGTTCAAGCACACCATCGAAGTGGTGGTGGACCGGCTCGTGGTCAAGGAAGGCATCAGCCAGCGCCTGACCGACTCTGTCGAAACCGCGCTTGGTTTGGCCGAAGGCCGCATCCTGGCGGAATTCGTGGATCTCGAAGCCAGCGACCCCGAACGGATCCGGGCCTTCTCCGAGCACCTCGCCTGCCCCAACGAGCATCCCCTCGCCATCGATGAAATCGAGCCCCGCTCGTTCTCGTTCAACAACCCCTTCGGCGCCTGTTCCGCCTGCAGCGGCATCGGCACCAAGCTGGAAGTGGATGAGGAACTCATCATTCCGAACCCGGAACTCTCCCTCGGCGAGGGCGCCATCGCGCCCTGGTCGCTGGGTACGGCCACCACCGAGTACTGGAACAGGCTGCTGTCCGGGCTCGCAAAGGAACTCGACTTCTCGATGAAGACGGCGTGGCAGAAGCTTCCGAACGACATCCGGCAGACCGTCCTGCACGGCAAGGACCACAAGGTGGTGGTGCAGTACCGCAACCGCTTCGGCCGGGAGCGCAAGTACAGCACCGGCTTCGAGGGCGTCGTCCAGTACGTCCACCGCAAGCACCTGGAAACCGATTCGGACTCGGCCAGGGACCGGTACGAAGAGTACATGCGGCAGATCCCCTGTCCCGCCTGCAATGGCGCCCGCCTTAACCCGGCCTCGCTCTCGGTGCTGATCAACGGCAAGTCCATCGCCGAAGTGGCAGCCATGCCCATGCGTGAATGCGCCCACTTCCTGGACACCCTGGTGCTGACCGGCCGGGAGGCCCAGATTGCGCACCAGGTCCTGAAGGAAATCCAGGCCCGGCTCACCTTCCTCCTCGACGTCGGACTGGAGTACCTGAACCTGGAGCGTCCCTCCGGCACCCTGTCCGGCGGCGAAGCCCAGCGCATCCGGCTGGCAACGCAGATCGGTTCCGGCCTGGTCGGCGTCCTCTACGTCCTCGACGAACCGTCCATCGGCCTGCACCAGCGAGACAACCGGCGGCTGATCGAAACTCTCACGCGCCTGCGCGACCTCGGCAACACCCTCATTGTGGTGGAGCACGACGAAGACACCATCCAGGAAGCTGATTGGGTTGTGGACATCGGACCGGGCGCCGGTGAACACGGTGGCCAGGTGGTGCACTCCGGGTCCTACAAGGAGCTCCTGGAAAACACCGAATCACTGACCGGCGACTACCTCTCCGGCCGTAAGAAGATTGAGATCCCCAAGAAGCGGCGCAAGTACGACAAGAAGCGCGAACTTAAGGTCATCGGCGCCCGGGAAAACAACCTCGTCAATGTGGACGCTGCCTTCCCGCTGGGACTGCTGACGGCTGTGACGGGCGTCAGTGGCTCCGGCAAGTCCACGCTGGTCAACGAAATTCTCTATAAGGTGCTGGCGAACAAGCTCAACGGCGCCAAGCAGGTGGCCGGCCGGCACAAGTCCATCCAGGGCCTCGAACACCTGGACAAGGTGGTCCACGTCGACCAGAGCCCCATCGGCCGCACGCCGCGGTCCAATCCGGCCACGTACACCGGCGTGTTCGACAACATCCGCAAGCTCTTCGCGGAGACCACCGAGGCCAAGGTGCGCGGCTACCAGCCCGGCCGCTTCTCGTTCAACGTTAAAGGCGGCCGCTGCGAGGCCTGCTCGGGCGACGGCACGCTGAAGATCGAAATGAACTTCCTGCCCGACGTCTACGTTCCCTGCGAGGTCTGCCATGGTGCGCGGTACAACCGCGAAACCCTGGAGGTCCACTACAAGGGCAAAACCATCGCCGATGTCCTCAACATGCCCATCGAGGAAGGCGCCGAGTTCTTCGCCGCCTTCTCGCCGATTGCGCGTCACCTGAGCACGCTCGTCGACGTCGGGCTGGGCTATGTGAGGCTGGGGCAGCCTGCCACCACGTTGTCCGGAGGCGAGGCGCAGCGCGTGAAGCTGGCCGCGGAACTCCAGAAGAGGTCCAACGGCCGGAGCATTTATGTCCTGGACGAGCCCACCACCGGCCTGCACTTCGAGGACATCCGTAAGCTGCTCATGGTCCTGCAGGGGCTGGTGGACAAGGGCAACACCGTGATCACCATCGAGCACAACCTTGATGTCATCAAGAGCGCGGACTGGATCGTGGATCTTGGGCCCGACGGCGGATCCGGCGGCGGCCAGATCATCGCCACCGGAACTCCCGAGCAGGTCGCGAAGTCCACCACGAGCTACACGGCGACCTTCCTCGCTGAGATCCTGTCTTAGTCCGGGCGTTTACCCCATCGAATGGCTGGAGCCTGCTGATCCGGCGGGAAGAAGTATTCCCGCCCGGGAATGCGAGTTTCAGCCATTCGCGCACTCGTGAGAAACTAAGCCGGTGACCCTTTCAACAGTGCCCGTGATCTTCGACCTGGACGGCACTCTTGTCGATCCGGCGGGGGGAATAACGGGCGGAATCTCCGCGGCCCTTACCCGACTCGGTATCAGGGTCCCGGCCCCGGCCCAACTGGACGCGATGATCGGTCCGAAACTCAGCGACTCATTGCTGAACATCGCCGGCGTTCCGCAGGAGCAGCTTGCCGCGGTCATCCGGATCTACCGGGCCTACTACCTGGAAACCGGCATCGGCCAAAGCCGCCTGTACCCGGGCATCCGGGAACTCGTCGAGGGATACGCGGCGACGGGCCGTCCCATCGCGGTGGCAACGCAGAAACCGGAAGGGCTCGCACGGATCGTGCTCGAGCACCACGGCATCGCTGACTCCTTCCGCTTTATCCGCGGTTCAGCCGCCGACGAAGCCGCCAGCTCCGCCGCGCCGCTCGGCAAGACCGAAATTGTGGCTGCGGCCCTGTCCGACCTGCGCACCCAGCACGCCGTGATGGTGGGCGACCGCGCCCAGGACGTTGCCGGCGCCATGGCCAACGGCCTTGACTGCATCGGCGTCGGCTGGGGATTTGCTCCCGACGGCGAGCTCCATGAAGCAGGAGCCGTTGCAATTGTGCATTCCACCACGGACCTTGCGGCCGCCATTGACAGCATGGACGCCGTCCGATTCGCAGCCCTGAGTGAGGTGCAAGACGATGGCGTTGTTTGATGCGATCCGCTGGACCACCCGCGGACTGATCTCCGGGACCTGCCGTCCTACGGTCATTGGCCTGGACAACGTGCCCAGAAATGGCCCGTTCATTGTGGCGCCGAACCACCTGTCCTTCCTGGACAGCGTTATCGTGCAGGCCCTCATGCCGCGCCCGGTGGCCTTTTTCGCCAAGGCGGAGTACTTCACCACGGGCGGAGTGAAGGGGAAGGTCATGAAGTCCTTCTTCGAGGCGGTAGGGTCCATTCCCGTGGAACGCGGCGAGCAGGCGGCCAGCGTTGCCGCCCTGAAGACTCTGCTGGACATCCTTGAAGCGGGCAAAGGAATCGGGATCTATCCCGAGGGAACACGCTCCCGGGACGGGATCCTGTACCGCGGCCGGACCGGCGTCGGCTGGCTTGCGCTGACCACCGGGGCCCCGGTGATTCCCGTTGGCCTGATCGGTACCGAAAACCTGCAACCTGCGGGCCAAAACGGCGTGAAACCCCAGCACTTCACCATGAAGGTGGGCGAGCCGCTGTACTTCGAAAAAACGGGCCCCGACCATTCGCTGCCGGCGCGGCGCCAGGTCACGGACCGCATCATGGATGCCATCGCCGAGCTCAGCGGCCAGGAGCGGTCCACGAGCTACAACCAGGGCAAGGCAGCAGAGTAGCGTCCGGGCTACTCCTGTCCGGGGCACCCCCTGTCAGGGAGACCGTCCGCTCCTCAGTAGACTTGAATCGTGGCAGATCCAGCTAGTTACCGACCCCAAACGGGCGAAATTCCAACCAACCCGGGCGTGTACCGCTTCCGGGATCCGCATGGCCGTGTCATCTATGTCGGCAAGGCCAAGAGCCTGCGGTCCCGCCTGAACTCGTACTTCGCCAATCCCGCGGGCCTGCTGCCCAAAACGCATGCCATGGTCCACGCGGCCAGCAGCGTGGAGTGGACCGTCGTCGGGAGCGAACTGGAATCGCTTCAGCTGGAATACACCTGGATCAAGGAATTCAAGCCGCGGTTCAACGTGGTCTTCCGCGACGACAAGACCTATCCGTACCTCGCCGTGACCATGGGGGAGAGGTTCCCGCGCGTCCAGGTGCTGCGCGGGGAGCGCCGTAAGGGCACGCGCTACTTTGGCCCGTACACCGCCGGGGCCATCCGCGAAACCATGGACACCCTCCTGCGGGTCTTTCCGGTCCGAAGCTGCAGCCCCGGAGTGCTCAAGCGGGCGCAGGCCAGCGGGCGCCCCTGCCTGCTCGGGTACATCGACAAGTGTTCCGCGCCGTGCGTGGGCCGCGTGACGCCCGAGCAGCACCGGGCGCTGGCGGAGGACTTCTGTGCCTTCATGGGCGGCGAAGCCAAGCGGTTCATATCCCGGCTGGAAAAGGACATGGCCGCAGCGGTTGCCGAGCTCGACTACGAGCGCGCGGCCCGGGTCCGCGACGACATCATCGCCCTGCGCAAGGTCTTCGAGCGGAACGCCGTGGTCCTGGCCGAGGACACCGACGCCGACGTTTTCGCGCTCCACGAGGACGAACTCGAGGCTGCGGTCCAGGTGTTCCACGTCCGGGGCGGCCGTGTGCGCGGCCAACGCGGCTGGGTGGTGGAAAAAGTCGAGGACTTCACCATGCCGGACCTTGTTGAGCACCTGCTCCAGCAGGTCTACGGCGAGGAAGGCGAAACGCAGGGCCGCCTGCCCCGTGAGATCCTGGTTCCGGAAGAGCCGAGCAACGCCGCCGAACTGGCCCAGTGGCTCGCCGGGCTGCGGGGCGCAAAGGTGGACGTCCGGGTACCGCGGCGGGGGGACAAAGCAGCACTGATGTCCACGGTCCGGGAAAATGCCGAGCACGCCCTGAAGCTGCACAAATCGCGCCGCGCGGGAGACCTCACTAATCGGTCCCTCGCGCTGCAGGAACTCCAGGAGGCCCTGGACCTGCCCGTCGCGCTGCTTCGTATCGAGTGCTTCGACATCTCCCACGTGCAAGGGACCAACGTAGTGGCGTCCATGGTGGTTGTGGAGGACGGCCTGCCGAAGAAGTCCGACTACCGGAAGTTCTCCATCACCGGCGCCGCTGCCGCGGATGACACCGCGGCCATGCACGATGTCCTCACGCGCCGCTTCCGGCACTATCTTCAGGAGAAGGCCGCGCAGGAGGAGGCGGCACAGCTTCCCGGCCACCAGGCTGCCCTCGAAGCCATCGCGGTCGCCGCCGTCCAGGACACCACCACGCCGACACCGCGCGCCAAGTTCGCGTACCCGCCGAACCTTGTGGTGGTGGACGGCGGCAAGCCGCAGGTCAACGCCGCGTCCCGGGCACTCGCCGAGCTGGGCATCGAGGACGTCTACGTGGTTGGCCTGGCCAAACGCCTCGAAGAAGTCTGGCTGCCCGACAGCGATTTTCCGGTGATCCTGCCCCGGACCTCCGAAGGGCTCTACCTGCTGCAGCGCATCCGCGATGAAGCGCACCGCTTTGCCATCACCTTCCACCGGCAAAAGCGCGGCAAGGCCATGACAGTGTCGGCCCTCGACGGCGTTCCCGGCCTGGGCGAGACCAAACGCAAGGCGCTGCTGGCCCGGTTCGGTTCGGTCAAGAGCATCCGCACCGCCACCGCCGCCGAACTGGCCACGGCCAAAGGCATCGGACCCTCGCTGGCAGACGCAATCGTGAGCCATTTCAGCACCGGGGCCGCGGCCCCCGGAGCTGACGCACCGGCAATCAACATGACGACCGGCGAAATCATTGAAACTTAGCTAGGGTAAGGACCGGAAGCGGAACGCGCGGTTGCGTCGAATTACATAGCAGGAATGGGGCTTTACTGATGGCAGAGTCAACGGCAGGATCCGAACCGGACCAGGACGGCATGACGCCCGTCAAGCCCGTTGAAGCGGAACTGCTCGTGGTGACGGGGATGTCCGGGGCAGGCCGCAGTACCGCTGCGGACGCCCTCGAAGACCATGGCTGGTACGTCGTTGAGAACCTTCCGCCGCAGATGCTTGGCACCCTGGCTGAACTGGTGTCCCACGCCCCGCAGTCGATTCCCAAGCTCGCGGTGGTGGTGGACGTCCGCAGCAAGGCACTCTTCACGGACATCAGGACGGCCCTCAAGACCCTCGAAGCCAGCGGTGTGATGTTCCGCGTCCTGTTCCTCGACGCCAACGACGGCGTCCTGGTGCGGCGCTTCGAGCAGGGCCGCCGTCCGCACCCGCTCCAGGAGGGCGGGCGTATCCTCGACGGCATCGCCGCGGAGCGGGAGCTGCTGCATGAACTCCGTGATTCCGCTGACATCGTCCTGGACACCTCAGAGTTCAACGTCCACGCGCTGGCCACGGCCATCACCGAGCTGTTCAGCGAGACCGGCCCCGTTGCCCTGCGGCTGAACGTCATGAGCTTCGGGTTCAAGTACGGGCTGCCGGTGGACGCCAATTTCGTTGTCGACGCCCGCTTCATTCCGAACCCGCACTGGGTGCCGCAGCTTCGTCCGCACACCGGACTGGACAAGGACGTCAGCGATTACGTCCTGGAGGCCGAAGGGGTCAAGAGCTTCGTGGACCGGTACGTGCTCGCCATTGAACCTGTCCTGGACGGGTATCGCCGGGAGAACAAGCACTACGCCACCATCGCGGTCGGATGCACCGGCGGCAAGCACCGTTCAGTGGCGGTGGCCATGGAGCTGTCGAAGAAGCTGGCACAGTACCCGCGCGTTACAGTCACCACCACCCACCGGGATCTGGGCCGCGAGTAATGGGGCTGCTTACCGGGCCTCTGCCCCTGGTTCCGCCGGCGGGCGGCACCAGCGGTGGACAGCTGGACAAAGGTCCGTCCGTCGTCGCCCTCGGCGGGGGCCACGGACTCTCAGCTTCACTGTCCGCCCTAAGACTGCTGACCTCCGAGTTGACCGCCATCGTCACCGTCGCGGACGACGGCGGCTCTTCCGGGCGTCTCCGCGAGGAGTACGGTGTCCTCCCGCCCGGCGACCTGCGGATGGCACTCACGGCACTTTGTGACGACACCGACTGGGGCAGGACCTGGCGGGACGTCATGCAGCACCGCTTCCAGCCGGGGGAGGGCCGCGGCGGTTCACTTGACGACCACGCCATGGGGAACCTGCTCATCGTCACCCTCTGGGAGCTGCTGGGCGACACTGTCGGCGGCCTGAAATGGGCCGGCGCCCTCCTGGGTGCCCGCGGCCAGGTCCTTCCCATGTCCAGCGTGCCGCTGACCATCGAAGGCGATGTCCGGGTGCCCGGCCCTGACGGCAGCTACACCTTGGAGACCGTGAGGGGCCAGGCCAAATGCGCGGTGGCGGGTTCGCTGGAGAGCGTCCGGCTCCTGCCGGAGTCGGCTCCTGCGTGCACCGAAGCGCTGACCGCCATCGAGCTGGCCGACTGGGTCATCCTGGGCCCCGGCTCCTGGTACACCTCCGTACTGCCGCACCTCCTGCTGCCGGAAATGCGGCAGGCGCTTTCGGACACCCCCGCCAAACGGTGCCTGACCATGAACCTGGCCACGGACACCAAGGAGACGTCGGGGATGTCCGCCGCCGACCACCTGCATGTACTGCGGACTTACGCACCCGACTTCAGCATCGACGTCGTCCTTGCCGACCCCGTGTCCGTGCCGGACGTTGAGGAGTTCAAACGGGCCGCGGGGATGCTCGGTGCCGAGGTGGTCTTGGGTAAAGTAGGGGCGTCGAGCCGCCGTCCGATCCACGACCCCCTGCGTCTGGCAACGGCGTACCACGATATTTTCGGGAACAGTTAGGAAGGTGCCATGGCACTGACATCATCAGTCAAGGAAGAACTGTCCCGCCTGGACATAAAGAAGTCCTCGGTCCGCAAGGCTGAAGTCTCCGCAATGCTGCGCTTCGCCGGCGGCCTGCACATTATCTCGGGCCGGATCGTCATCGAAGCCGAGGTTGACCTCGCCTCCACCGCGCGCCGGCTGCGGGCCGCCATCGCGGAGGTCTACGGCCACCAGAGCGAGATCATCGTCGTCTCCGGCGGCGGCCTCCGCCGCGGCAACCGCTACGTGGTGCGGGTGGTGCGCGATGGCGAGGCCCTGGCCCGCCAGACCGGGCTGCTGGACGCCCGCGGCCGCCCCGTGCGCGGCCTGCCGTCAGCGGTGGTTAACGGCTCGGCCGCCGACGCCGAGGCCGTATGGCGCGGTGCGTTCCTGGCCCACGGGTCCCTCACCGAGCCGGGGAGGTCCTCCGCGATGGAGGTCACGTGCCCCGGACCGGAGTCGGCCCTTGCCCTGGTCGGTGCCGCCCGCCGCCTCGGGATCCAGGCCAAGGCCCGCGAAGTCAGGGGAGTGGACCGCGTGGTCATCCGGGACGGGGATACCATCGCGGCCCTGCTCACCCGGATGGGTGCGCACGACGCACTGATGGTCTGGGAAGAGCGCCGCATGCGCAAGGAGGTCCGGGCAACGGCCAACCGGCTCGCCAACTTCGACGACGCCAACCTGCGCCGTTCTGCCCAGGCTGCCGTGGCAGCCGGCGCCCGGGTGGACCGCGCCCTGGAGATCCTGGGCGATGACGTCCCGGACCACCTGAAGTACGCCGGCGAGCTCCGCGTCGCCCACAAGCAGGCGAGCCTGGATGAGCTGGGCCGGCTGGCTGATCCGCCCATGACCAAGGACGCCATCGCCGGCAGGATCCGCAGGCTCCTGGCCATGGCGGACAAGCGGGCCCTGGACCTGGGGATTCCCGGGACCGAGGCCAATGTGACGCCGGAAATGCTGGACGAGTAGCGGCGCCCCTAGAATCGAGACCGGTGACGGAAATACCTTGCGGCAGCCCGCGGTTGTGACCCTTGGGACCACCTGGGAGCACCGCCGTGCAGGGAGCCCGTCCCCATAGATTTCCGGGTGACCCGTCATCCGGATGCACAATCCGAGAGTTACCAAACCGGACAACCTGTCCACGACATTGGAGGATTTTGTGACCGAGTACGTACTGCCAGAACTCAGCTACGACTACGCAGCGCTGGAGCCCCACATCTCCGCACGCATCATGGAGCTGCACCACAGCAAGCACCACGCTGCCTACGTGGCTGGCGCCAACAACGCCCTGGCCCAGCTGGCCGAGGCACGCGACAAGGGCGACTTCGCCAACATCAACCGCCTTTCGAAGGACCTCGCCTTCCACACCGGCGGCCACGTCAACCACTCCGTATTCTGGAACAACCTGTCCCCGGACGGCGGAGACAAGCCCGAGGGTGAGCTGGCAGCAGCCATCGACGACGCCTTCGGTTCCTTCGACGCCTTCCGTGCGCAGTTCACCGCCGCAGCACTCGGCCTGCAGGGTTCCGGCTGGGGCTTCCTGGCCTACGAGCCCATCGGCGGAAACCTCGTCATCGAGCAGCTCTACGATCAGCAGGGCAATGTCGCACTTGGCACCACCCCGCTGCTGATGCTCGACATGTGGGAGCACGCCTTCTACCTGGACTACGTCAACGTCAAGGCCGACTACGTCAAGGCTTTCTGGAACATCGTGAACTGGGCCGACGTCGCCAAGCGCTTCGACGGTGCACGCAAGAACGCAACGGGCCTCATTACCCTGTAATACCGTTCAGCTGTGACGTGGAAGACATCCACGTGTAACAAACTTCACATTTGGGCCGTTTCGGGCCGAATCGTGGACGGTCTGCCCCCGCACTTGCGGGGGCAGACCTTCTTAAACGTAAGATGGATCACGGAAGGCGGTTAGCCTTCAGCAATGTGGCTGGTCGCCCTCCGATCTGGTAATCATCTCTGCCCAATGGCGTGCGGGATCTGTTAGTTGGCTTGAACGCCCGCTTAACTAGTTGTGCTTCTACAAGCACCAAGGAGACTAAAAAAGTGACGACCCGTATTGGTATCAACGGCTTTGGCCGCATTGGCCGCAATTACTTCCGTGCTGCACTCGCACAGGGTGCGGACCTTGAGATCGTTGCCGTCAACGACCTCACCAGCCCCGAGGCGCTGGCCCACCTGCTCAAGTACGACTCCGTCGGCGGCCGCCTCAAGGAAACTGTTGAGGTCAAGGACGGAAACATCGTTGTCAACGGCAACGTCATCAAGGTTCTCGCCGAGCGCGATCCGGCCAACCTCCCCTGGGCTGACCTGAACGTTGACATCGTCATCGAGTCCACCGGTTTCTTCACCAAGGCCGCCGCAGCGCAGAAGCACATCGACGCCGGCGCCAAGAAGGTCCTGATCTCCGCACCGGCCTCCGACGAGGACATCACCATCGTGATGGGCGTGAACCACGAGCTGTACGACCCCGCAGCCCACAACATCATCTCCAACGCGTCCTGCACCACGAACTGCCTCGGCCCGCTGGCCAAGGTGATCAACGACGAATTCGGCATCGAACGCGGTCTCATGACCACGATTCACGCCTACACGGCCGACCAGAACCTGCAGGACGGCCCGCACAACGACCTCCGGCGCGCCCGCGCCGCAGCGATCAACATGGTCCCCACTTCCACCGGTGCGGCCAAGGCCATCGGCCTGGTCCTTCCGGAGCTCAAGGGCAAGCTGGACGGCTACGCCATCCGCGTACCGGTCCCCACCGGCTCCGCAACCGACCTTACGGTCACCGTTTCCCGCGAGACCACCGTTGAGGAAGTCAACGCAGCACTGAAGAAGGCGTCTGAGTCCGAGGCACTCCAGGGCTTCCTGACCTACACGGATGAGCCGATCGTCTCCTCCGACATCGTTGGCGACCCCGCATCCTCCATCTTCGACTCAGGACTGACCAAGGTCATTGGCAACCAGGTCAAGGTTGTTTCCTGGTATGACAACGAATGGGGCTACTCGAACCGGCTTGTCGACCTCACGGAGCTCGTCGCATCCAAGCTGGGCTAGGGTTAGACACATGACATTCCACACCCTCAACGAACTGATCGCTGATGGTGTCCGCGGGCGGTACATTCTGGTCAGAAGTGACCTGAATGTGCCGCTCGACGGCTCTGAAGTGACTGACGATGGCCGCATCAAGGCCTCCCTGCCAGTACTGACGAAGCTCACGGACGCCGGTGCCCGCGTGCTGGTCACAGCCCACCTCGGACGCCCCAAGGGCGCTCCGGAGGAAAAGTACTCCCTCAAGCCTGCCATTACGCGGCTGGCCGAACTGGCCCCGTTCAAGGTCACCCTCGCCGCCGACACAGTCGGCCCCTCGTCGAAGGAGCTTGCCGCTTCGCTGCAGGACGGCGAAGTGCTGGTCCTGGAAAACGTCCGGTTCGACGCCCGCGAGACCAGCAAGGACGACGCCGAACGCGGCGCCTTCGCGGACGAACTGGTGGCCCTGACCGGGGATAACGGCGCGTATGTGGACGATGCCTTCGGCGCCGTCCACCGCAAGCACGCCAGCGTGTACGACGTCGCCACCCGGCTGCCGTCCTACCAGGGCGACCTGGTGCACACCGAGGTCGAAGTGCTGCGCAAGCTCACTACCGACACCCAGCGGCCTTACGTCGTGGTCCTCGGCGGCTCCAAGGTCTCCGACAAGCTCGCTGTGATCGACAACCTTCTCGGCAAGGCGGACACCATTCTGGTGGGCGGCGGCATGCTGTTCACCTTCCTCGCCGCAGCGGGCCACAAGGTGGCCGGCAGCCTGCTCGAAGAAGACCAGATCCCCGTAGTCCAGGACTACCTGAAGCGGGCAGCCGACGCCGGCACTGAATTCGTGGTGCCCACCGACGTTGTGGTGGCCGGCAAGTTCGCCGCCGACGCAGACCACGAAACGGTCGGCGCCGACGCCATCGAAAGCAGCAGCTTCGGGGCGCAGGGCATCGGCCTGGACATCGGGCCCGAGTCGGCAACAGCATTCGCCAACCGGATCAAGGGTGCCAAGACGGTTTTCTGGAACGGACCCATGGGCGTCTTCGAATTCGAAGCCTTCGCCGCCGGCACCCGTGCCATCGCGCAGGCGCTCACCGAAGCCGATGCGTTTACCGTGGTTGGCGGCGGCGACTCCGCAGCCGCCGTCCGGACCCTGGGCTTCGCTGACGACCAGTTTGGCCACATCTCCACGGGTGGCGGCGCCAGCCTGGAGTACCTCGAAGGCAAGGAACTGCCGGGACTCAGCGTCCTGGACCGCTAGACCCTCCAGCCGGCAGGGCGCCCGTCCTAAGAACTCGGGCGCCCTGCCGGCTGTTCACATGACAAGCACTTTTGGAGAACACGTGACTACGTCAACGAATGGCAAATTCGACCGCACGCCCCTCATTGCCGGCAACTGGAAGATGAACATGGACCACGTCCAGGGCATCACGCTGCTGCAGAAACTGGCCTGGACCCTGTCCGACGCCAAGCATGACTACAGCCGCGCGGAAGTTGCTGTTTTTCCTCCGTTCACCGACCTGCGCGGCGTCCAGACCCTGGTCCAGGGCGATGAGCTGGAGGTCGTCTACGGCGGCCAGGACCTTTCCCAGTTCGATTCGGGCGCCTATACCGGTGACATCTCCGGCCAGTTCCTGAACAAACTCGGCTGCAAGTACGCCCTGGTCGGCCACAGCGAACGCCGCACCATCCACAACGAGTCGGACGAAGTCCTCAACGCCAAGGTCAAGGCAGCCTACCGGCACGGCGTCACGCCGGTGCTCTGCGTGGGCGAAGGCCTCGAGATCCGCCAGGCCGGCACGCACGTGCAGCACACGCTGGACCAGCTCCGCGCCGACGTCGAGGGCCTCAGCGCCGAGGACGCCGCAGAACTCGTGGTTGCCTACGAGCCCGTCTGGGCCATCGGCACCGGCGAAGTCGCAGGTCCGGAGGACGCCCAGGAAATGTGCGCCGCCATCCGGGCGGAGCTTGTCACGCTGTTCGGCGACGACGTCGCTGCCAAGGTCCGGCTCCTCTACGGCGGTTCGGTCAAGGCCAACAACGTGGCGGCCATCCTCAACGAGCGCGACGTCGACGGCGTGTTGGTGGGAGGCGCAAGCCTCGATCCCGCTGAGTTTGCTAATATTGTCAGGTTCGAGAGTCACCTGCTGACGGATTAGTCCGGACACAGGCGTGACCCCCGCAATCATCAACTTCTGAAAGGCCGTCGTGGACGTTCTTCATGTCATTCTGCAGATCCTCCTGGGCATCACCAGCCTCCTGCTGACGCTGCTCATCCTGCTCCACAAGGGACGGGGCGGCGGTCTGTCGGACATGTTCGGCGGAGGCATGAGCTCAGGCCTTAGCTCCTCCGGCGTTGCGGAACGGAACCTGAACCGGTTTACGATCATCCTTGGCGTCACCTGGGGAGTTGTCATCATCGCCCTTGGCCTGCTGATGCGCTTTTCCTCCGGCGGGGACTCCTAAAACAGTCTCCGTCCCGGAAATTTGACCGGCCCGGAAATTTCCCGGAATTTGCACTTCCGGTACTAATGGCCCTGCTGCCGTCGGGAACTCCACACTAAACTGTGGCTGTTGATTTGAAACAGTCCGTCAGTCGAGTAGCCAGGAGTTCCCGATGGTGCATGCTACTTCAGGATTTCGGGGAACCCGGGTTGGTGCGATAGAAGGCTCCGCCCCCAAAATCCAGCCAAACGACGTCGTCGGTGAACGGTTGCCGCGTATTCGTGTTTCCTATTGGTGCGCCAAAGGACACGAGACGCGGCCTGTTTTCATTAAGCTCCCGGAAGACCAGATCCCGGCTGTGTGGGACTGCCGCCGGTGCGGCGGCAGCGCAACACGGGATGAGTCACCGGAAGAGCCGCACCACGCCGAAGAGGGATACAAGAGCCATCTTGAGTACGTTAAAGAACGGCGCTCCAGCCAGGACGCCGAAGACGTGCTGGCTGGAGCGCTGGAAAGACTAAGAGCCCGCGGGACCTTTGCGGACTAGCTGCTCCGGAACACGCGCGGCGGCATTCTCGTCGATCAGCCACAGGGTCTTGGAACGTCCGGCCGGTCCTGATGCCGGAACCTGGACCGGATTCGCGCCGGCCAGGGCCAGTCCAACCGCCCCTGCCTTGTCCTCGCCGGCCACGACCATCCACACTTCGCTCGCTGTGTTGATGGCAGGCAGGGTAAGGGAAATCCGCGCCGGCGGCGGCTTGGGAGAATTCCGGACACCCACCACAGTAAGCTCCTTCTCGCGGATGCCCGCCTGCTCCGGGAAGAGCGAGGCCACGTGGGCGTCCGGGCCGACGCCGAGCAGGACCACGTCGAACCGCGGAAGCTTGCCCGGGTGCTCCGGCCGGTTATCCGACATGTCAGCCGCGTGTTCCGCGGCCGCGGCCTCGCTCAGGCGCCGTGCATAGTCAGCTGCCGCATCCTCCGGAGTTTCGAAGTCATCCGTTGATGCCGGCTCATGCACGCGGTTCGGATCCACTGGAATATGCGACAGGAGAGCTTCGTGTGCCTGGAGCGTGTTGCGGTCCTGGTCCTTGCTGCCGACAAAGCGCTCGTCGCCCCACCAGAAGTTAACCTTGGACCAGTTCACGGCCGGGGCAGCCGCGGAGTCAGCGACCGCCTTGAGCGTTCCAATGCCCACGGTGCCGCCTGTAAGCACCACCGTCGCCTCACCGTGCTGGTCCTGCACATCCACGAGCTTGGTGATGAGGCGGGCCGCGATGGCGGCCATCAGGACGGATGAGTCAGGGTGGATGCTTACTCTGGGATCAGCGCTCACTGGGACGGACACTCCTTAGGTTTGTACGGGGCAGTCCAATGGTAATCACTTCACCGAACACTTCGTCGGGATCGAGGCGCCGCAGTTCCTCGGCGAGGCAGTCCCGGAGGCTGCGGCGCGGCAGCGAAATGCGCTGCGCCGGCTGTCCGGGCTGGGTCAGTTCGGCCACGGACAGTCCCGGCCGGAACAGCTGGACGTCGCCGCTGGCACGGCTCAGCCGGACGCGGCGGATGCCGGTCCCGGCCGGGTCTGCCACGATGGTGACCGGGGCGTCCAGGGACAGCGTCAGCCAGGCCGCCAGGAGCAGGGTGCTGGGGGAGTCCGAGGCACCTTCCACGGCGACGGCGGTAACGGGGGAGGAGTCCACCTGGTCCAGCACGGCAGCGAGCTGGATACGCCAGTTGGTGAGGCGGGTCCAGGCCAGGTCGGTGTCGCCGGCCTTGTAGGTGTTCCGGATGTTGTCCAGGGCCCGCTGCGGGTCCTCCTCGTTGGCCGAGTCGGTGATCCGGCGGTGCGCGATCCGGCCAATGGACGTTTCGCACGCGCTCTTGGGGGCACCGTGCGGCCACCAGGCCACGATCGGTGCATCCGGAAGCAACAGAGCGGCAACCAGGGACTCGCTTTCCTCAGCAAGTTCCCCATACCCGCGGAGCACAATCACTTCGGAGGCACCGGCGTCGCCGCCCACGCGGATCTGGGCATCGAGCCGGGTGGGGGCCTTGGCGCCCGCATCCGCCAGGACGATGATCCGGCAGGGGTGTTCCCGGCTGGCTTCGTTGGCCGCTTCGATGGCCTCCTCTTCCAGCCCGGACTTGGTGACCACCACCAGGGTCAGCACCCGGCCAAGGGCGATCACGCCGCCCTGCTCGCGCAGGGACATGATCTTCTTGGAGATTTTCGAGGTGGTTGTGTCGGGAAGATCTACGATCATGGCCTTCTCCAGGTTCGTCCGTCACGGGCAAGGAGCTCGTCGGCGGAGGCAGGGCCCCAGCTTCCGGGCGCGTAAGGCTCCGGCTGTTCACCAAGGCTTGCCCAGTAGTCTTCAAAGGGGTCCAGGATCTTCCAGGACAGTTCCACTTCCGCGTGCCGCGGGAACAGCGGCGGCTCGCCCAGCAGCACATCGAGGATGAGCCGTTCATAGGCCTCCGGGCTGGACTCCGTAAACGAGTGCCCGTAGCCGAAGTCCATGGTCACGTCGCGGACTTCCATCTGCGTACCGGGAACCTTGGACCCGAACCGGATCGTGGCACCCTCGTCCGGCTGCACCCGGATCACCACGGCGTTCTGGCCGAAGTCGTCCTCGCCGTGATCACGGAACAGCAGGTTCGGCGCGCGCTTGAACACCACCGCGATCTCGGTCACACGGCGACCCAGCCGCTTGCCGGCACGCAGGTAGAACGGCACACCGGACCACCGGCGGGTGTGGATGTCCACGCGGATCGCCGCATAGGTCTCGGTGGTGGAGTCGGCCGGAATGCCCTCCTCTTCCAGGTAACCGAGCACTTGCTCGCCGCCCTGCCAGCCGCCGGCGAACTGCCCGCGCGCCGAGTGGGTGGACAGGTCCTCCGGGAGCTTGACCGCAGCCAGGACCTTTTCCTTCTCGGCACGAAGGTCATCCGCGTTGAAGGAAATGGGTTCCTCCATGGCCGTCAGCGCCAGGAGCTGGAGCAGGTGGTTCTGGATCACGTCGCGGGCCGCGCCCACACCGTCGTAGTAGCCCGCCCGGCCACCGGTGCCGATGTCCTCGGCCATGGTGATCTGGACGTGGTCCACATAGTTGGCGTTCCACAGCGGCTCGAACAACTGGTTGGCAAAGCGCAGGGCCAGGATGTTCTGGACCGTTTCCTTGCCCAGGTAGTGGTCGATCCGGAACACGGCGTCCGGCGGGAAGACCGACTCGACGATGTCATTGAGCTGCCGGGCCGACTCCAGGTCGTGCCCGAACGGCTTCTCGATGACCACACGGCGCCACTTGTCGCCTTCGGCCTGCGCCAGTCCATGCTTGGACAGCTGCCGGCAAACCAGTTCGAACGCCTTGGGCGGGATGGACAGGTAGAACGCATGGTTGCCGCGCGTTCCGCGCTGGGCGTCCAGTTCGTCCATCGTGTCGCCGAGCCGCTCAAAGGCGTCGTCGTCGTCGAACTCTCCCTGGACAAACCGGATGCCCTCGGAGAGCTGGTTCCACACTGCCTCGTCGAACGGAGTGCGGGCGTAGGCCATGACCGCAGCCTTCACCTCGGCGGCGAAGTCCTCGTTGGCCCAATGCCGCCGGGCGAAGCCCACCAGGGCAAAACTCGGTGGCAACAGGCCACGGTTGGCCAGGTCATACACGGCCGGCATGAGCTTCTTGCGGGCAAGGTCACCGGTCACCCCGAAGAGGACCAGGGAGGAGGGACCGGCGATGCGGTTCAGCCGGCGGTCCCGCGGGTCCCTCAACGGGTTGCGGCCCCGCCCTGCTGACTTCCTGCTGCCGTTTTCAGTTTCTGGCATGGTTGCTTCGGTGCCTTAGCTTTCAGTGTGGGATGCTGCCTGGCCGGCGAGCGCTGAAACAATGTCCTGCAGCTGCTTGACGCCGGCCGCACGGTCCGTGAGGTGCAGGCGGAGGACCGGACGTCCGTGGTCGCTGAGGACCTGGGCGTCACCGGCCGCCTGCGCCGAGATCAGCTCACCGAAGGTAAACGGCCGCTCCGGAATCGAAAGGTCGACGGCGGACGCTGCAGTGACCTGAAGGAAGACACCGATGGCGGGCCCGCCCTTGTGGAACTGGCCGGTCGAGTGGAGGAAGCGGGGGCCCCATCCAAATGTCACCGGACGTCCGCTGACAGCCGCGAGCTGGTCGCGGACGCCTTCAAGTGGTGCGTAGGCCAGCCTGTCGAAGTAGGCCTGGACGCTGAGGTAGCTGTCGTCTGCGAGCTGCGCTAGCAACGCGGAGACGGCGGCAGACGCCGTCGTGGCATCTCCCAGCCAGTCGCCGCCGCGGACCTCGATGGCGTCATCCATAAAGTTGGCGGGCGTCGGCTCCGGCTGGGCGTCCAACAGTCCCCGGGCTGCCACCTTGGCGGCTTCGACGTCGGGCTGGTCGTACGGGTTGATGCCCAGCAGCCGTCCGGCTACCGCCGTCGCGAACTCCCACACCATCATCTGAGTCGCCAGGCCGCCGGCAATGGCAACCTCGTTTTCGCCCAGCTGCACATCATCGGCGTCGGCCGCAACCAGCCGCACCACCAGGATGTCCGCCGCTCCGGAGGTGACCTCCGGTGCTGACGGGCCCGCCACGACCGGCAGTACTCCGGTGCCCAGTTTGCCGGTGGATTCGGCGATCAGCTGTTCCGCCCAGTCGGCGAAGCCCACGATCCCGGATCCGTCTTCAACGATGACGATCTTGTTGCGCAGCGGGCTGGTGCCGCCCAGGGCCGTGCCAAGGGCGAGGCCGATGTTCTCGGGGGCGTCCTCGTTGAGGATTTCGGCTGCTTCTTCGGCCTCGTCCAGGAATGCCTGGATATCGACGCCGGCCAGCCCGCAGGGGACCAGGCCGAACGCGGTCAGCGCGGAGAACCGTCCGCCGACGTTGGGGTCGGCGTTGAACACGGCCCGGTAACCGGCCTCGCGGGAGGCCTTGTCCAAGGGTGAGCCCGGGTCGGTGACGATGATGATGCGGCTCTTGGCATCCACACCGGCATCGGTGAAGGCCTGCTCGAAGATCCGGCGCTGCGAGTCGGTCTCCACCGTGGAACCGGACTTCGACGAGACCACGATGGCTGTCTCGGCAAGCCGGTCCGCCAAGGCGGCACCGACCTGTTCAGGGTCGGTGCTGTCAAGCACAGTCAGCTCGACGCCAGCGGTGCCCGCGATGACCTCAGGGGCCAGCGAGGAACCGCCCATTCCACAGAGGACGATGCGCGTAACGCCTTCGGCCCTCAGGGCGTCGCGGAGTTCCAGGATCGGGCCCACCAGGGGCTGGGAGACACTGGCAGCCTCCACCCAGCCGAGCCGGACAGCGGATTCCTGCTCGGCGTCAGGACCCCAAAGGGTATGGTCCTTTGCGAAGATCCTGGTGGCAATGCGGTCCTCCAGCAGGGCGGGGAGGTGCTGCTCAAGTGCCTGCCGGGCTGCCCCGGTGGCGTCGTAGCTGAGTGTGCTCATGGTGGGTTAGGAAGCCTTCCGTGCAGAGGCCAGGGCGCCTTCGACGTCGCCCAGGAGTTCCTTCCAGCTGGCCACGAACTTGTCCAGGCCCTCGGACTCAAGCAGTGCCACGACGTCGTTGTAGGAAATGCCAAGCGCTTCCAGGGCGTCGAGGGTGGCGTTGGCGTCGGTGTAGGTGCCGGTGACGGTGTCGCCCGTGACGGTGCCGTGGTCGAACGTGGCGTCGAGGGTCTTTTCCGGCATGGTGTTGACCACGCCGGGTGCGACGAGTTCGGTGACGTAGAGGGTGTCCGGGTAGGCCGGGTCCTTCACGCCGGTGGAGGCCCACAGCGGACGCTGGGGGAGCGCGCCGGCCTCGGCCAGCAGGGCCCAGCGTTCGGTGGAGAACAGTTCCTCGTAGACCTGGTAGGCCAGGCGTGCGTTGGCCAGTCCGGCCTTGCCCTTGAGTGCCTTCGCTTCGTCGGTGCCGATGCCGTCGAGGCGCTTGTCGATTTCGGCGTCCACGCGGGAGACGAAGAACGAGGCAACGGAGTGGATCCTGGAGAGGTCGTGGCCGTTGTCCTTGGCCTGCTCCAGGCCTGACTGGAAGGCGTTAATGACCGCACGGTAGCGCTCGAGCGAGAAGATCAGGGTCACGTTGACGCTGATGCCCTCGGCCAGGGTGGCCGTGATGGCCTCAAGGCCTTCAAGGGTTGCCGGGATCTTGATCAGGACGTTGTCCTTGTTGACCTTCTTGTACAGGTGCTTGGCCTCGGCGATGGTGCCTGCGGTGTCCCAGGCGAGGCGGGGGTCCACCTCGATGGAGACGCGGCCGTCAATACCCTTGGTCGCGGCGGCGACGGGTGCGAACAGATCGCAGGCGTCGGCCACATCGGTGGTGGTGATTTCGAAGACGGTCTCTTCAACGGTGGCACCGGCCGCGGCCTGGGCTGCGATGACGGCGTCGTAATCCGTGCCGGAGGTGATGGCGGCGTGGAAGATGGACGGGTTGGTGGTGACACCAACGACGTTCTTCTCTTCGATGAGCTTGCGCAGCGTGCCGGTCTGCAGGCGGCCGCGGGAGAGGTCATCGAGCCAGATCGAGACGCCGGCGTCGGAGAGCTGCTGTGTGGGGGTAGTCATGTCAAAACTCCTTGAAGTCAGGGGGTTCCGGGGGACGGGGTCCCCCGGAACCTTGGTGGATCAGTTGGAGAGGCTGGCGAGGGAGTCCTTCGCCGCGGCGGCGACTGCTTCTGCAGTGATGCCGAATTCCTGGAAGAGGCGCTTGTAGTCGGCCGAGGCGCCGAAGTGCTCGAGGCTGATGGAGCGTCCGGCGTCGCCGACGAATTCGCGCCAGCCCAGGGCCAGGCCGGCCTCAACGGACACGCGTGCCTTGATGGCCGGGGGAGCACGGTGTCGCGGTACGCGGCGTCCTGCTTGTTGAACCACTCGACGCAGGGCATGGACACCACACGGGTGGGAATGCCTTCGGACTGGAGGGCTTCGCGGGCGTGCACGGCCAGCTGGACCTCGGACCCGGTGCCGATCAGGATGACCTGGGCCTCGGCGGTCTTGCCGTCCTTGGACGCTTCGGCGAGGACGTAGCCGCCCTTCGCGACGCCGGACACGGCACCGAAGGTGTCGCCTTCTGCGTCGCCTTCACCGCGGGCGTAGGTGGGGATGTTCTGCCGGGTCAGGACGATGCCTGCAGGGTTCTCGTGGTTTTCCAACATGGTCTTCCACGCGGCGGCGACCTCGTTCGCGTCGCCGGGGCGGACCACGTCCAGGCCCGGGATGGCGCGCAGGGTGGCGAGCTGCTCCACCGGCTGGTGGGTGGGGCCGTCTTCGCCCAGGCCAATGGAGTCGTGCGTCCAGACATACAGGGACGGGACACCCATCAGCGCGCCGAGGCGGATGGCCGGGCGCTGGTAGTCGGAGAAGATCAGGAACGTGCCGGAGAACGCCCGGGTCCGGCCGTGCAGGGCGATGCCGTTCACGATCGACGCCGCGGCGTGCTCGCGGATGCCGAAGTGCAGCACCCGGCCGTACGGGTTGCCCTTCCAGGCTTCGGTGGAGCGTGAGGCCGGGATGAACGAGGGGGAGCCCTCGATGGTGGTGTTGTTGGACTCGGCAAGGTCGGCCGATCCGCCCCAGAGTTCGGGCAGGACCGGTCCGATCGCGTTCAGGACCTTGCCCGAGGCGGCACGGGTGGAGACGTCCTTGCCGGCTTCGAAGACCGGGAGGGCGGCGTCGAGCTCGACGGGGAGCTTCTTGGCCTCGATGCGCTCGAGCAGGGCGGCGTTCTCCGGGTTGGCGGCCTGCCAGGCTTCAAAGCCGGACTGCCATTCGGTGCGGGCCGCGGCGCCGCGTTCCACGACTTCGCGGGCGTGCGCCAGGACGTCCTCGTCGACCTGGAAGGTCCGGGCCGGGTCGAAGCCCAGGACCTGCTTCAGGGCAGCGACTTCCTCGGCGCCAAGGGCCGAACCGTGGATCTTGCCGGTGTTCTGCTTCTTCGGCGCCGGGTAGCCGATGATGGTCCGCAGCGAAATGATCGACGGCTTGGAGGTCTCAGCCTTCGCGGCGAGCAGCGCGGCGTAGAGTTCCTGGACGTCTTCGACGTATTCGCCCGTCCTGGTCCAGTCCACGCGCTGGGTGTGCCAGCCGTAGGCCTCGTAACGCGCCAGGACGTCTTCGGTGAAGGCGATGTCGGTGTCGTCTTCGATGCTGATGTGGTTCTCGTCGTACACCACCACGAGGTTGCCCAGTTCCTGGTGGCCGGCAAGCGAGGACGCCTCGGACGTCACGCCTTCCTGCAGGTCCCCGTCGGAGGCAATAACCCAGACGGTGTGGTCGAACGGGGACGTACCCTCGGCGGCGTCGGCGTCGAACAGGCCGCGCATCCGGCGCTGGGAATACGCGAACCCGACCGCGGACGCCAAGCCCTGGCCCAGCGGGCCGGTGGTGATCTCCACACCGGCAGTGTGCTTGTACTCCGGGTGCCCCGGAGTCAGCGAACCCCAGGTCCGCAAAGCCTGCAGGTCCTTCAGCTCCAGGCCGTAGCCGGAGAGGAACAGCTGAATGTACAGCGTCAGGGACGTGTGGCCCGGGGAGAGGACGAACCGGTCACGGCCGATCCAGTCCGGGTTCTTCGGGTCGTGGCGCATCAGCTTCTGGAAGAGAAGGTATGCGGCCGGGGCAAGGCTCATGGCGGTGCCGGGGTGGCCGTTGCCTACTTTTTCGACCGCGTCAGCGGCCAGGACCCGGACAGTGTCCACAGCCTTCTGGTCCAAACTGGTCCATGACAGTTCTTGCTCTTCCAAATGTGGCACGAAAACCGGGCCCCTCTCTGTGCTGACGGCAGGTGGTACGGACAGGCCGGAGCAGGGCGCGTTAATGGCGCCCGCTGCAGTGTGTACCAGCCGTTCACCATTGAAACGTTGATCTATCATTCAGTCGCGTATGAAGTTCCGGGAATGCGCGTTCCATTGGCATTCCTTGCGTGCTGATCTGCTCAACAGCTTAGCCCCATTCCACTGGCTGGTCAGCGTATATCTCACTAAGTGGACTGAATTTTCCTTATATGAATCACTGCGTGGCCCGGACGCCGTGAGGATCAGTTAACGTACCGGAATTGCGGAGGCCCGGGAGGCCGGAGAGCCACGGTATGATATTCGGAGGCCACCGCCGGAGGGAGCGGACCCACGTTGGGCCCCCGCCGTTGCGAGAACCAGCCGGACTGAACAGCCAGACAGAACAGAGTGACTGCCACCGTGAGCACAACAGATACGCCGCTGAACGCCTCCCGGCTCCCCGGAAAAATCGGAATAGCCCGCAAAGCCAAGGCCTACCTCGCTCTCACGAAACCCCGGGTCATCGAGCTGCTCCTGGTCAGCACGCTGCCCACTATGATCTACGCCGAACGCGGGTTCCCCTCCATCGGCCTGATCCTGGCAACCCTCGTCGGCGGAGCCTTCGCCGCGGGCAGTGCCGGTGCCTTCAACTGTTACATCGACCGCGACATCGACAAACTGATGCACCGGACGGAAAAACGCCCCCTCGTCACCGGTGAGGTCACACCGCGCGAAGCCCTTGTGTTCTCCTGGCTGCTGGGCGCCGCCGCCATCGCGATCCTCTGGTTCGGCGCGAACCCGCTTTCGGCCTGGCTTGGCCTCGGCGCCATCGTCTTCTACGTGGTCATTTACACGATGATCCTCAAGCGCCGTACGGCCCAGAACATTGTCTGGGGCGGCGCGGCAGGGTGCTTCCCGGTCCTGATTGCCTGGGCTGCCGTCACCAACACCGTGGAGTGGCCGGCCATCGTCCTGTTTATGGTCATCTTCCTCTGGACCCCGCCGCACTACTGGCCGCTCTCCATGCGGTACGGCGAGGACTACCGCAACGCCAATGTGCCCATGCTCGGCGCCATTGCCGGAGCCAAGGTCGTTTCGGTGCAGGTTGTCCTCTACGCCTGGGCCATGGTCGTGTGCTCGCTGCTCATGGTCCCGGCCGGGGGCGCGGGCTGGGTGTACACCATCACCGCCGTTCTCGCCGGTGCCTGGTTCCTCTACGAATCGCACGCCCTGTACAACCGTGCCCAGGGTGGCGACGTGTCCAACAAGGGCGCGATGAAAGTCTTCCACGGCTCCATCAGCTACCTGACCCTGCTATTTATTGCACTCGCCGTCGACCCCTTCGTTGGCCCGGCCATCATGGGCTAACCCCTCAGCCCCGCAACTACCGCACCCCTTAGGACGCTCTCTCACATCCTGCGGCAAAACGGCCAACGCTCTCTCAGCTTTCGCAACGGATTCGGCAACGCTCTCTCACTGCGTGGGGGAGCGTTCCTTTTGCCGGCGGGAGAGAGCATCCGGGAAAAGTGCACAGGAACTGAGAGAGCATCCGGGAAAAGTGCACGGGATCTGACGGAGCATCCGGGAAAGGGGCAAAGAGAGGCACCCCGGCCTTTGCCGGCCGGGGTGCATATCTCGGGGCTGTGCTGCTTGTTGGCTCTGTACTATGTGACGTGCTTGAACTGCCGTGTTGCCGGTCTCTTTCTACTTGACCGGGCTGAAGCGGGCCAGGTCCGCGGCGTTCGTCGCGGCGCTCATGAGCAGCGCGGCTCCCAGCATGTGGGCGCCCACCAGGAGCGCGGGAATGCCGTTGTAGTACTGCGTGAAGCCGATGGCCGCCTGCAGCAGCGTGACGCCAAGCAGCAGCAGCACGGCGTTGCGGAACGGGCCCGTGATCCGGTCCCGAAAAACCAGGAACACGCCGAACAGTGCCCCGGCGGTTACAAGGTAGGCGGGCACGGCGTGAATATGGGAGAACAGGTCCCAGTCCAGGTCGTTCCTCGGGGCGTCGGCATCGCCGGCATGCGGGCCGGCCCCGGTGACCACCACCCCCAGGGTCACCGCAATGGCGGAAAAGAGCGCGACGGCGGCCATCACCGGCCGTGCGGAACCCGACAGGGCGGGAAGCGCGACGGCGGGAAACCGCCCCGTGCGGCCATAGGCCCGGTTGACCAGGAGTGTGGCAAGAACGACGAGCGCCATTGAGACGAGGAAGTGGAGTCCCACAACCCACGGGTTGAGCTGGGTGAGCACCGTAATGCCGCCGATTATGGCCTGCGCCGGGATGCTGGCCAGCAGGCCGAGGGCCAGGAGGAAGAGGTCCCGGCGTTCCTTGCGGAGGTTCCACAGGTAGACCAGCATGAGCGCGGCAATGGCGGCGAGGGCAAACGTCAGCAGCCGGTTGCCGAACTCGATGAAGCCATGGATGCCCATTTCCGGCGTGTTGACCAGGGACACGTCCGTGCAGCGGGGCCAGGTGGGGCAGCCGAGCCCGGATGCAGTGAGGCGGACGGCCCCTCCGGTCACAACCAGCACTGTCTGCCCGATGAGGGACAGGACGGCCAGCCTGCGCACGGTCGCATCGACTGTGACGGGCAGCTTGGACGTCATCCGTCCGAGAATTTGGGGGAGGCGCGGAGCCGTACTCACGGTTTACTCAATTCCACTTGAACCAACGGATGGCTGCTGCCCCGGCGATCGCCGTCCACAGCAGCAGGATAAGGGCGGCGCCCCCATTGAGGGTGCCCTCGAGGAACGCATCCCGGAGGGCCTCACCAAGGGCCCCGAGGGGAGGAAATGGACCAGCTGCTGGGCCGGTCCCGGCAGCCGTTCGGCGGGAAGGACGATCCCGCCGAGGGCCCCCAGCAGGATCCACAGGAGGTTGGTGATGGCCAGCGTCGCCTCGGGGCGGACGGTTCCCGCCACCAGCAGCCCGAGGGCGGTGAAGGCAGCCGCGCCCAAAACCAGCAGCACCACCGCCGGAAGCCAGCCCGCCGGCGTCGGCTGCCAGCCAAGTGCGAAGGCAACCGCGCCCACCACCAGCACCTGCAGCACCAGCACCGCCAGGACGGCCAGGATCTTGCCTGCGATCAGCCCGGTGCGGCCCAGGGGCGTGGTGGACAGGAAACGAAGCACCCCGTAGCGGCGGTCGAAGCCGGTGGAGATACCCTGGCCCGTAAACGCTGTGGACATGGCGCAGAGGGCGAGGATGCCGGGCACTGCGACATTTACCCGGCTGCTGCCGAGCCCGTCCAGCAGCGGCGTGACGGTGAGCCCTACTAGGGCCAGCAGGGGCAGGACGACGGCGAGGATGAGCTGCTCGCCGTTCCGGAGCATGGTGAGCGCCTCATACTTGCCCTGGAGCAGAATGCGGCGGTGCAGCGGGGCAGGAGTGCTGCCTAGAACCCGGCTCATCGGATCTCCCTTCCCGAAATGTCCAAAAATACGTCTTCCAAGCTCCGGGCCTCAAGACTCATTGAGCCCGGCATGACGCCGTGCGCGGCCCACCAGGCCGTCAGCGCTGCCAGGTCCTCCGGCGTCAGGGCGCCGGTTGCTTCGTAGCTCCCGGACCGCGTCTCCCGGACGTCGACGGCGGCGGGCAGGACACCGGTGAAGTCCAGGCCCGGCCGCGCCTCGAAGAGCAGGGTCCGGATGTGTTCCTGGGCGGAGCCCGGGCTGAGGTGCCGCTGCAGCAGTTGCGCCACCGTGCCCTCGGCGACGTTGCGGCCGGCGTCAATGATGTAGACGTAGTCAGCCAGCCGCTGGGCGTCGTCCATGAGGTGGGTGGTCAGGACGATCCCCATGCCGGCGTCGCGCAGTTCCGTGATCAGCTGGAACACAAGTTGGCGTGACTGCGGGTCAAGGCCGGCGCTCGGTTCGTCAAGGAACAGGACCTCGGGGTTGCCCACCAGGGCCGCGGCCAGTGCCAGCCGCTGCTTCTGCCCGCCCGAGAGCCGCCGCACATTGGTCCTGCTGAACGTGTTGATGCCAAGGCGCTCGATCAGCTCATCAACCGGCCACGGGTCCTGGTACATTCCGGCGATATGCCTCAGCAACGGAATGGGCCGGGCCGACGGCGGCAATCCGCCGTCCTGCAGCATGACCCCTACGCGGGAGCGGAGCGAGGCCCCTGCCGTATCGGGATCCTGGCCCAGTAGGGAGACGGTGCCCCCGCTCCGGCGCTGGAGTCCCTGCGCGCATTCGATGGTGGTAGTCTTACCCGCGCCGTTAGCGCCAAGCAGGGCTGTGACCTGTCCCCGTTCGGCGGCCAGGGAAACGCCACTGACAACCCGGAGCATCTTGCCGTCAAGGGAGGCCAGCGGGCCTACGTCCTTAATGAGTCCGGTGATGGACAGGACGGGGGAATCGGGAGATCGCACCAAAACATTCTACGGGATGTAGTACGGCCGGCTCCCGACGGGATGTGACCGCAGGTCAGCCTCGCCTTACTAGTACGGGGGAGTAAATTACGACATGATTGTGTTGTGTATTCCATGAGCACTCAACTTTCTGCGCCCCGAACCGGGCCCGACGCCCCTGTCGGCACCGCCGGTTCGTTTCGGCCCGCCTCGTCGGCGCCACACCAGTCGGCTGCAGACGCCGAGGAGCGCACGCGGGACCGCGTATTGAGTGCGGTCCTGGAACACGGCCCCGTCAGTGCCGCCGAGCTCGGCGACCTGCTCGGATTCACTCCGGCAGCCGTCCGGCGCCACCTTGACCACCTCTCGCGCAGTGGTGTGATCGAAGTCAAACGGGTTGCCCGCGCAGGCGCCGGTGCCGGCCGACCGGCCCGCCGGTACGTCCTCAGTTCCCAGGGCCAGTCCTCTCTCGGTGACGACTATCTTGACATTGCCGGACTTGCGCTCGAGCGCCTTAGCGAGATAGCCGGACCTGACGCGGTCCGCGAGTTCGCCGTCGAGCGCTTTGCCGACATGGAACGCCGTTACGCCCCCGAGATCGACGCTGCCGGCCCGGACATCACCGCGCGGGCGCAGGCACTGTCTGCGGCGTTGAGCCGGGACGGGTTCGTGGCGTCGGCCGCCTCGATAGAAGCCAGGGCCCCGCTGCCTGCCGCGCTTTCCAGCGTCCAGCTGTGTCAGGGGCACTGCCCCATCCAGCAGCTGGCTACGAAGTTCCCGGTGTTCTGCGACGTCGAAACAGAATTGTTTTCACGGCTCGTTGGAGTCGACGTCCGGCGGCTTTCCACGCTAGCCCGCGGCGGGCACGTCTGCACCACCCATATACCTACAGGCCGTCCGGCCGCCAAGGGGCCTGACGGTCCCGGACACACCACGGACAGCCTGGGCGAAGTATCCAACCATCTGCAAGAAAGGCCGTGATGACGGACCAACTATCAGAGAACAAGGTTGCTGAGACTGCTGTGATTTCGGAGATTCTGGAGAAGAACCCCGAGCTCCACGGCATTGGCACCTATGAGTACGGCTGGGCCGACAAGAACGATGTCGGCGCAAATGCCCGCCGTGGCATTAACGAAGACGTCGTCCGCGACATTTCGGCCAAGAAGAGCGAGCCGGAATGGATGCTCGATCTTCGCCTCAAGGGCCTGAAGTACTTCGACCGCAAGCCCATGCCCACCTGGGGTGCGGACCTCTCGGGCATCGACTTCGACAACATCAAGTACTTCGTGCGCTCCACCGAGAAGCAGGCGGCAACCTGGGAAGACCTCCCCGAGGACATCCGGAACACGTACGAGAAGCTGGGCATCCCGGAAGCTGAGCGCAGCCGCCTGGTCTCCGGCGTCGCCGCACAGTACGAATCCGAGGTTGTGTACCACCAGATCCGCGAGGACCTGGAGGCCCAGGGCGTCATCTTCCTGGACACGGACACCGCACTGCGCGAACACCCGGAGATCTTCCAGGAGTACTTCGGCACCATCATCCCGGTGGGCGACAACAAGTTCGCTTCGCTGAACACGGCCGTTTGGTCCGGCGGCTCCTTCGTCTACGTCCCCAAGGGCGTCCACGTGGACATCCCGCTGCAGGCCTACTTCCGCATCAACACGGAAAACATGGGCCAGTTCGAGCGCACGCTGATCATCGCCGATGAGGACTCCTACGTCCACTACATTGAAGGCTGCACGGCTCCGATCTACACCTCGGACTCGCTGCACTCGGCCGTTGTGGAAATCATCGTGAAGAAGGGCGCCCGCGTCCGCTACACGACCATCCAGAACTGGTCCACCAACGTGTACAACCTGGTCACCAAGCGCGCCATCTGCGAAGAGGGCGCCACCATGGAGTGGGTCGATGGCAACATCGGCTCCAAGGTGACCATGAAGTACCCGGCCGTCTACCTTGTGGGCGAGCACGCCAAGGGTGAAACCCTGTCCATCGCGTTCGCCGGCGCAGGCCAGCACCAGGACACCGGCTCGAAGATGGTGCACATCGCGCCGAACACGAAGAGCTCCATCATCTCCAAGTCGGTGGCCCGCGGCGGCGGCCGTGCGGCCTACCGCGGCCTGGTCCAGGTCCGTGAAGGCGCCAAGCACTCGGCCAACACGGTCCGTTGCGACGCCCTGCTGGTGGACACCATCAGCCGTTCAGACACGTACCCGTACATCGACATCCGCGAGGATGACGTGGTCATGGGCCATGAGGCAACTGTTTCCCGGGTCAGCGAAGAGCAGCTCTTCTACCTGATGTCCCGCGGCATGCGCGAAGACGAGGCCATGGCGATGATCGTCCGCGGCTTCATCGAGCCCATCGCCCGCGAACTCCCGATGGAGTACGCACTTGAGTTGAACCGCCTGATTGAACTGCAGATGGAAGGATCGGTCGGTTAATGACTGACATCACTACTGAAAAGGCCCGCATCGGCGCGCCCTCAGCCCAGCCGTTCATCAACGGTTTCACCGAGGAAGGCGAAAGCCTTTCACCCATCAACGCCGCCGGCTCCAAGGCACCGCTTGCGGGAGAGGCTGTCAAGAGCCACTCCCACGGCGGCGGCGTCGGCATTCCGGACAGCTCACGCGCCGGCCGCCTGACCTCCTACAAGCTGGCGGACTTCAAGCCGCTGACCGGCATGGAGGAAGACTGGCGGTTCACCCCGCTGAAGCGCCTGCGCGGACTCCACTCGGCTGTCCTCAACGGCACGGCTCCCGCTGTCAGCGTCACCGCACCGGACGCCGTCACGGTTGAGACCGTGGGCCGCGATGACAAGCGCATCGGTTCCGCGGCTATCCCCGAGGACCGAGTCTCCGCCAACGCCTGGGAAAACTTCAGCGACGCCACGGTCATCACCGTGCCCGCTGAGTTCGAAGCCGACGGCGAAATCAACGTTGTCCTCACCGGCCAGGGAACGGACGCTTCCGCGCAACACCTCGTGATCGTGGCGCAGAAGTTCTCCAAGTCAGTTGTTGTCCTGGACCACCAGGGCAGCGCCGTTGTCTCCGAAAACGTGGAAATCGTGGTCGAGGACGGCGCCGAACTGTCCGTCATCTCGCTCCAGGAATGGAACGACGACGCCGTGCACGCCTCGTCGCAGCAGGCCAAGATCGGCCGCGACGCCAAGTTCAAGCACATAGTGGTGAGCCTCGGCGGGGACCTGGTCCGCGTTACGCCTTCTGCACGGTTCACCGCCCGGGCGGCGAAGCAGAATTGTTCGGCCTCTACTTCGCCGACGCCGGCCAGCACCTTGAGCAGCGCCTGTTCGTTGACCACGCAGTGGCCAACTGCAAGTCGAACGTCCTCTACAAGGGCGCACTGCAGGGCCGCAACGCGCACGCCGTGTGGGTTGGTGACGTCCTGATCCGCAAGGAGGCAGAAGGCACCGACAGCTACGAGGCGAACCGCAACCTGCTGCTCACCGACGGCGCACGTGCCGACTCCGTTCCGAACCTCGAGATCGAGACCGGCCTGATCAAGGGTGCCGGCCACGCCAGCGCCACCGGCCGCCTGGACGACGAGCACCTGTTCTACCTGATGGCTCGCGGTATTCCGGAAGACGTGGCCCGCCGCCTCGTGGTCCGTGGGTTCCTGCACGAAATCATCCAGCACATCAAGGTGCCGGCCATCGAAGAGCGCCTCATCGCATCCGTTGAGCGCGAACTCGCGGCAACCAATAACTAGTGCGCAGCACTAGAGAACATGGACCACACCAGATGACTGACCAGCCAAAAGGCGAGCTTGTCTGCAACGCGAGCGAGATCCAACTCAAGCAGGCGCTGCGGATCCTGATCGACGACTACCCCGTAGCCATCGTGAAGGACTCGATGGGCGAAATCCATGCCATCGGTGACACCTGCTCGCACGCGGACATCTCGCTCTCCGAAGGGGAGATTGAGGGCTGCAAGATCGAATGCTGGGGCCACGGCTCCCAGTTCGACCTCCGCAGTGGCCAGCCGCTCCAGCTGCCGGCCTACGATCCCGTGCCTGTTTTTGCCGTGGCCCTTCACGGCGACGACGTCTACGTGGACGTCACCAACGTTGTGAACGGTGCCGAGGCCCCCAACTTCAGCTGACAGCGTGAGCCATCAACGCAGTCAGCATCCGCTTTAGAAAAACTTTCAGCCGAGAAACCGCACCGCCGCCGGAGGGCACGGTGCAGAGGAGAACAAGACACATGTCTACTCTTGAGATCAAGGACCTGCACGTCAGCATTGAGACTGAGCAGGGCACCAAGGAGATCCTTAAGGGCGTCAGCCTGACCATCAAGACCGGCCAGACGCACGCCATCATGGGCCCGAACGGCTCAGGCAAGTCCACCCTGGCGTCCACCATTGCCGGCCACCCCCGCTATAACGTCACCAGCGGTTCCATCACGCTGGACGGCGAAGACGTCCTGGCCATGAGCGTCGACGCGCGCGCCCGCGCCGGCGTCTTCCTGGCCATGCAGTACCCCGTTGAAGTTCCTGGTGTCTCCATGACCAACTTCCTGCGGACCGCCAAGACCGCCATTGACGGCGAGGCACCCAAGCTGCGCACCTGGACCAAGGAAGTCAAGGATGCCATGCAGAAGCTGCGCATCGACGCCGACTTCGCCCAGCGTAACGTCAACGAAGGCTTCTCCGGCGGCGAGAAGAAGCGTGTGGAGATCCTCCAGCTGGAGCTCTTCAAGCCGAAGTTCGCCATCCTGGACGAGACCGACTCCGGCCTCGACGTGGACGCCCTCAAGGTCGTCTCCGAAGGCGTCAACCGCGCCCACGCCGAAGGCAACATGGGCACGCTGCTCATCACCCACTACACCCGCATCCTGCGCTACATCAAGCCGGACTTCGTCCACGTGTTTGTTGACGGCCAGGTTGTCGAGGAGGGCGGCCCGGAGCTCGCCGACCGCCTCGAAGAAGAAGGCTACGACCGTTACGCCACCGGCGCAGGCGCAGCCACCATCGCTGCGGCACAGGCCTAGTTAGGACAACGCCATGACCGAAATCAAAGCGGCCCGCACGGGCCTCGAAGATGTCGAAGAGGCACTGAAGGACGTCATCGACCCCGAGTTGGGAGTCAACATCGTTGACCTGGGCCTGCTGTACGGCCTGAAGTACTCGGACGACGACGGCGCCCTGCTCATCGACATGACGCTCACCACGGCGGCATGCCCGCTCACGGACGTTATTGAGGAGCAGGTGGGCAAGGCCCTCGACGGCGTCGTGGACGACTGGCGGCTGAACTGGGTCTGGATGCCGCCGTGGGGTCCGGAGCGGATCACCGAAGACGGACGCGACCAGATGCGGGCCCTCGGCTTCAATATCTGAGTCCCCATGCGGGGAAGTAACGACGGCGGCCGGTCACCTTCCCAAAGGAAGGCGACCGGCCGCCGTCGTGCTGTTTGCCCGTAGGTCAGGGCGTGGCAACCGAGAACGTGTCGCACTGATTGATGTCGGTCGCCTTGTAGCCGGTGCTGAACCATTTCTGCCGCTGCGCGCTTGAGCCGTGGGTCCAGGCCTCGGGCGAGACACGGCCGGTGGCGGCTTTCTGGATGCGGTCGTCGCCGACGGCGGACGCGGCGGAGAGGGCGTCGTTGAGGTCCTGCTGGGTGAGGGGTTCAAGGAATGGCTGGCCGGTTCTCGGATCCTGCTGCTCGGTGGCGTGCTGCGCCCAGAGTCCGGCGTAGCAGTCGGCCTGCAGTTCCACCCTGACGGCGCCCGATTCGGGACCCTGCGGGTCCTGCTGTGCGCGGTCGAGGTTGCCAAGGAGGTTCTGGACATGGTGGCCGAATTCGTGCGCCACCACGTACTCCTGGGCCAGCGGTCCGCCGGAGGAGCCGAACCGGTCCACGAGGTCCTGGAAGAAGCCCGGGTCGAAATAGGCCGTCCTGTCGACCGGGCAGTAGAAGGGACCGACGTCTGACGTTGCGCCGCCGCAGCCCGTGTTGGTGGCCTGGCTGAAGATCACAGTCTCGGGGCGCGGATACTCCGTCTTGTACTGCGCCAGATAAGCCGGCCAGAAGGCATTGAGGCTGTTGACCGTGCCGGTGATCCGGCAGTCCAGCCGCGCGTCGGCGTCGGCGCCCGTTTCGCACGCCGGTGCGCTTCCCTGGGTCTGAGGCTCCTGCGACGTTCCCGTCAAACCTCCGAGAATTTGGGGGTCGACCCCCAAAAGGACGGCCAGCAGGAGGATGATTCCGCCCCCGATTCCGCCCCCGATTTTCGTGCCACGGCCCATGCCGCGCCGGTCCTGCACCTGTGACGGATCCAGCTGGACGTTGTCATTGAAACTCATATTGTCACAATAGCCTTCCCGGACACGGCGAGATCTGTGCCCGGCCGGTAAAGTTGATCCGATGCCTTTCCTCAACAGACTCCAACGCTGGGCCGCTGACCGCCCCGACGACACCGCCGTCGTCGTGGCGGGCCGGCACCTCAGCTGGTCCGGACTCCGGGACGCCGCCGAGGCACGGACAGTTGACTCCGGCAACGTCACGGTTCTGGCCGAACCGAACTCCGTGGACTTTGCCGCCGCATTCGCGGCCGCCGTGGCGGGGGACCGCCAATGCGCCGTCCTCGACCCCACGTGGCCCGAACAGCTCAAGGCCGAGATCACTGACCGGCTGCACACGGCAGTCCTCGCGCCGGCTCCTGCCCGGAAACCAGCGCGGGGGCCTGCAGAACATAGCCAGGCCGCGCCCGGTCCTGCGCCGGCCGAACTCCGGGACGGGAGCCCTGATACGCCCTTCCTGATCGGGCTGACCTCCGGCACCACCTCCGTGCCGAAGGCCTTCACCCGTTCGAGGCGTTCCTGGCAGGAGTCCTTCGAGGCATCGATTGAGTTCTTTGGACTCACGCCGCAGGACAAGACCCTTGCCCCCGGGCCGCTGGCGGCCAGCCTCAACCTTTACGCACTCGCCGAGTGCCTTTATGCTGGCTCCGAATTCCACACCCTGGAATCGTTCGACGTCGGCGACGTGCACACCGCCATCGCGCACGACGGCATCACCAGGCTGGTACTGGTCCCCACCATGCTCCGGCTGCTCAGCGAGCGGGGACTGGCCGGCGGAGTGGACGCCTCGGGGATCACCTCGATCATCTGCGCCGGTTCCAAGCTGGACGCCCGCACACTGGAGGCCGCCCGCCGCTGGGCACCCAAGGCCACCATCTTCGAGTATTACGGTGCCTCCGAGCTGAGCTTCGTCTCGGGTGCCGGCCTGCGCGCCGGAGCGCCGCTGGATGCCGGCGGGACGGGCATCGGAAAACCTTTCCCCGGCGTCGACGTCCGGATCCTCGACGACGCCGGAGCCCTCCTGCCCGACGGCACGGACGGCAACATCTGCGTCCGCAGCGGAATGGTCAGCAACGGCTACCTCTGGGGCGACGACGGACAGGCCCTGCGCTGCTTTGACGGCTGGTACACCGTGGGGGACCAGGGCTACCTCGCCGGCGGTGTGCTGCATATCCTGGGACGCCGCTCGGACATGATCATCACGGCCGGCAAGAACGTCTACCCGCATGAGGTGGAACTGGCCCTTGCCTCCGTTCCGGGCGTGGCCTCCGCTGTCGCTGCCGGCATGGCCGACGACGTCCGCGGCCAGCGCGTGGTGGCCGCGGTGGTGCCCGCCCACGGCGGCATCACCGCAACGCAGCTCAAGGCAGGGCTCGACGACGTCCTGCCGAGGGACAAACGGCCCCTGCAGTATTTCGCCCTGGCCGAGCTCCCTGTGACGGACCGCGGCAAGGTCAGCAGGCAGTTGCTGCTGGATTGGATAGACAGCAGCGACCCGCGGATACGCCGCCTTGGCTGAGCAGCTCCCAGCCGGCCGCCAGCCGGTAATCATCGCAGCCCTGCGCACTCCCATCCGCAGGGTGAACGGGGCGTTCAAGGAGTTGCGTGCCCACGAGCTCCTTGCCCCGGTTCTTCACGGACTGCTGGACGCCACTGAACTGCCGGCCTCCGGAGTTGCGGACGTTGTGATCGGCAACGCGGTGGGTGCCGGCGGCAATGTTGCCCGGCTGGCGGCGCTGGAGGCTGGGCTGCCGGTCAGCGTTCCCGGCGTGACGGTGGACAGGCAGTGCGGCTCCGGGCTGGACGCCATAGTGCTGGCCGCGCGGCTCGTGGCGGCCGGCGGCAACGGGGCTTACCTCGCCGGCGGCGTGGAGAGCATCAGCACCGCGCCCCTGCGGGCGAACAGGTCCGCCGACGGCAGTCCCGACTTTTTCAGCCGTGCCCAGTTCGTCCCGCTTAGCTACGGAGATCCGGGCATGGGAACCGCAGCGGACAACGTGGCCGCGGAATTCGGCATCGGCCGTGACCGGCAGGACCGGTTTGCGCTGCGGAGCCACAGCCGGGCCCTGGCGGCCGCAGCGTCCGGAACCTTCCGTGGGGAAATCGTGCCGCTGGACGCTCCGTCCGGGACGGTGGCCTCCGACGACGGTCCGCGCCCCAGCCTGACCGCGGCCCTGATGGCGCGGTTCCCGCCTGCCTTCGCCGAGGGCGGTACTGTCACCGCCGGAAACGCGTGCTTCGACGCCGACGGCGCCGCCGCCGTCGTGGTCACTTCCCTGCAGCGGGCGCGCGAACTTGGGGCGCGCGACGGACTGCTGGTGCTCGGCACCGATACCGCAGGCGTGGACCCGCGCCTGCTCGGCATCGGCGCGGCTGTTGCCGCCGGCCGGCTCCTCAGCGACAGGGGAGTGGACCCCGCTGATGTCGGGCTGGTGGAATTCAACGAGGCGTTCGCCTCACAGACCCTCGCGTGCCTGGACGCGCTCGGCATTGACCCGGAGCGGGCAAACCTCGACGGCGGCGCGCTGGCCCTGGGCCATGCGTACGGCGCATCTGGTGCCGTTCTGGTGACAAGGCTCCTGGCGCAGGCCCGTCGTAACGCTGCCCAGGAACCAGGCCCTGCCGGACAGCTGGCGCTGGCAATGATCAGCATTGCCGGAGGCATGGGCACGGCTGCCCTCTTCAGGTACGAACGGCTGGAGGCTGTGGCAGAAACGTCCTAGCGGATTCCCCGCTGGGGATGGTCATCATCGTCCTCGGGCTCACCCAGCCCGCGGGCAGCGAGGGCATCGCCGGTTTGACGGGCGTAGGCCACGGTGGTGATGAAGACTGGCAGGACCAGGGCCCGCGGGTTCCGTTCCAGGCCTCGGGCCCGTGCTGAATCCCTCACATCGGAATACGCTCCGGCAATGAACGGAATGCTGCGGAGCATGATCGCGATGGTCAGGGCGAAGCGTTCGGGGTCGGCACCGAACCGGCGGAACGGCACGGCAACGGAGACCACACCGTCCAGGAGCCGCTGCATCGGCGTGGTGGCGGTCAGGATTGATGCCGCCGCGACACACACCAGGACGTTCAGGACGATCCTCGCCGCCACGGGTCCACCCAGCTGCCACCACTGGAACAGGCCGATGGCCAGCAGCACGGGCAGGATGGGGCGGACGGCCCGGAACAGACGTGCCGGCCCGGCACCGCTGAGTAGGAACAGGGCGCACATCAGCCCCAGCGCCACAGCCGCAACCACCCAGTCAACCACCAGGAACGATCCCATGCCGCAGCCCACCACCACCAGGAACTTGAGCCAGAGCGGCGACCGGTGGACCAGCGACGTGCCGGGAACGTAGTTGACCAGCAGGAATCCGTGGCCGCTCACCGGCGCTCCAGATCGTGCGGCCGCGGGCTGGTGAGCAACGGCAGGGAGGCGCTGGCCGGAGGAAGGCCGGCAGCGCAGAGCGCACGGTAGTGTTCGACGGCGGCCTCGGCACCGCCGTCGAACACCACCTGGCCGGCTTCCACCACCAGGACGCGGTCCATGTCCCGGACCAGCTCCAGATCGTGCGTGGACATTACGATCTGCTGGCTGAGGCCCGCCATGGTCCGGCGCAGCAGTTCGCGGTTGCGAAGGTCCAGCAAGGTGGACGGCTCGTCGAGCACCAGCACCGCAGGTTCCACGGCCAGGACGGCCGCCAGGGCCATGAGCTGACGTTCCCCGCCGGAGAGCTCGTAAATGCTTTGGTCCGCCAGCGGCAGCAGCCCGAACCGGTTGAGGATCGCTGCGGCGGCCTCCCGGCGCTCCCTCGCGTTCCGGACGGATCGCCGCAGGGACAGCTCAACGTCCTCCCGTCCGGTGGGCATGACCAACTGGGAAAGCGGGTCCGTGAACACAAAACCCACTTTGCGGCGCACGGAACGCACGGACCTGACGGTGTCCGCGCCGTCAACGGTCACCGTTCCGCCGCTCGGCGCGACCAGCCCGTTGAGGAGCCGCAGGAGGGTGGACTTCCCCGAACCGTTGGCACCGATCACGCCGATCCGCTGTTCCGTGAGATTCAGCGAGATTCCGTCCAGGAGTGTCTTGGGGTGCGGACGTCCGTCCACATCCACCCGAACCGCGACTCCGTCCAGCAGGATGCCACCCATGCTAGTTCCCTGCCTGTGCCGTCCCGCGGTTCCGGACGCCGGGGCGGCGGATCAGGAGATCCGGGAAGGCCTTGTGGAGGGCGATGGCGATGCTCACGGCCAATACGTTCTTGATGATGTCGCCCGGGTAGTAGGCAAGGTCCAGGAGGAATGCCTTCTGAAGGTCCAGCTTGGCGTTGACCATCATGCCCAGCACCCCCAGCCCGTGGACCAGGACAATGCTCGTGGCCATGGCGGCGGCGAACAGGAACAGCCCCGGTACTTCAGGGTTCGGCGGAGCACAATGGTGGTCAGCCAGCCCACGGCGGCGGCAGCCAGCGGGAAGGCGATGATGTAGCCGGCGGACGGTCCGGCAAGGATTCCCAGGCCGCTGCGGCCGCCGCTGAAGATGGGCAGCCCGGCCAGTCCGAGCAATGTGTACAGTCCTACGGCGGCGAACGCCCGGCCGGGTCCCAAAGCGAGTCCGGTCAGCATGACGGCGAGGGTCTGAAGGGTGATGGGGACGCCCAGTCCGCCCACGGGGATGGCCGCGATGAGTGCGGAGCCGGCCACAAGGGCGGCGAAGACGGCGATCAGGCCGAGGTCCGTGGCGTTCCAGCGTTTCCGGCCGCCAGCGGCCTGGCGGGTGACGGCGGTGTCAGTCTTGGTCATGGGGAGGTCCTGTCGGTTTGTGCAATGCTCTTCAGCGGGGGAGGGCAGCCACCGTGCGCAGGCACTTCCCTTCAATTCTGACGATACGTCGCCAGCGGCGGGCGCATTTTGTAGGGGATCTACTAACGGAGGTCGCCGGCTCTGGACAGGGTGGCCAAAGCCGCACGGCTCCGCGGTACGGCGGCAGATACGGCCGCGTTAATAAGGTCGGGGACGTGCCGGTAGACTTGTAGGGGCCGTTCTCTCGGCCACTCTGCCCCGGCCCCTTCCAGATCCAACCTGTTGTGCCGTGGCGTTCCCTGTTGTGAAAGGCCTTACCTGCTTTGATTACCGTCCAGGATCTTGAACTGCGCGCCGGCGCCCGCCTTCTCATGGACCAGGTGAGCTTCCGGATCGACAAGGGAGACAAGATCGGCCTGGTCGGTCGTAACGGTGCAGGCAAGACCACTCTGACCCGGGTGCTCGCCGGTGAAGGCCTGCCTGCCGCGGGCAAAGTGACCCGGACCGGCGAAATCGGCTACCTGCCGCAGGATCCGCGCACCCCGGACATGGAACAGCTCGCACGGGACCGGATCCTCTCCGTCCGCGGCCTGGACATCGCCGTCGGCAAACTCCGCCTGGCCCACGAAGAGATGGCCAGCGAGGACGCCACGGTCCAGCGCAAAGCGATGAACCGCTACGACCGGCTGGAATCGGAGTTCCTGGCGGCCGGTGGCTACGCGGCCGAAGCCGAGGCCGCAGCGATCTGCTCGAACCTCGCACTGCCGGACCGCCTGCTGAACCAGCCGCTCAAGACCCTGTCCGGTGGACAGCGGCGCCGCGTGGAGCTCGCGCGCATCCTGTACTCGGATGCTGAAACCATGCTCCTTGATGAGCCCACCAACCACCTCGACGCCGATTCCATCTCCTGGCTCCGGGAGTTCCTCAAGAACCACCAGGGCGGGCTGATTGTCATCAGCCACGACACCGAACTGCTCGAAGCCACCGTGAACAAGGTCTTCCTCCTGGATCCCAACCGCGCCCAGATCGACTTCTACAACATGGACTGGAAGCGTTACCTCACCCAGCGCGAAACCGACGAGCGTGCCCGCAAGCGTGAGCGCGCCAACGCGGAGAAGAAAGCCCAGGTCCTCTTCGACCAGGCCAACAAGATGCGCGCCAAGGCCACCAAGGCCGTGGCCGCGCAGAACATGGCCAAGCGTGCCGAGCGTCTGCTGGGCGGCCTCGAGGCCGTGCGCGCGACCGACCGCGTGGCAGCCCTGCGCTTCCCGGACCCGTCACCGTGCGGCAAGACCCCGCTCACTGCGGACGGGCTCAGCAAGTCCTACGGCTCGCTGGAGATCTTCACCGACGTGGATCTCGCGATCGACAGAGGCTCCAAGGTGGTCATCCTGGGCCTCAACGGCGCCGGCAAGACGACGCTGCTGCGCATGCTCGCCGGCGTCGACAAGCCTGACACCGGTGAAGTCGTTGCGGGCCACGGCCTGAAGGTTGGCTACTACGCCCAGGAGCACGAGACCCTGGACGTGGACCGCACCGTCCTGCAGAACATGCGTTCCTCCGCCCCGGACATGAACGACGCGGAGGTACGGAACATCCTGGGTTCGTTCCTGTTCTCGGGCGACGACGTCGACAAGCCCGCCGGTGTGCTCTCCGGCGGTGAGAAGACCCGACTGGCGCTGGCCACGATCGTGGCCTCGAGTGCCAATGTGCTGCTCCTTGACGAGCCCACCAACAACCTCGACCCCGCCAGCCGCGCCGAAATCCTCGGGGCCCTGAGCAACTACACCGGTGCCGTCGTGCTGGTCAGCCACGATGAGGGCGCCGTCGAGGCGCTGAACCCGGAGCGCGTCGTCCTTCTGCCCGACGGCATCGAGGACCACTGGAACGAAGACTACCTGGACCTGATCACGCTGGCTTAGGCCTTGCCTTGGTCGATGCCCCGCGGCGCGTTCGCTCCGCAGTGCGCGTGATTTCCCGCTTGCTGGCTCGTTCCTCGCCTTTGACGCAAGCTACATAAATCACCCGCACTCCTGCGCTATTGCGTCGGTCACCGACCAGCTAGGTTCAGTCGTCAGCGCACCTTGAGTTCCGTTGCGTCGGTGATCCTGTGCAGATCTTTGTAGGTGATGGAGAACATCGAGTTGTGGTCTCCGGCTCCTGCCCAGAGGAGATCGTGGCTTTTGAGTGACTCGTCCAGCAGAGTTCTGATCTTTTCCGGGTGTCCGACCGGGGCTACGCCGCCAACTTCCTGACCCGTGTGCTTGAGGGCGAACTCCGGGGAGGCGCGGCGGATCTTGCCGGCGCCCAGCCGGGCGGCGACCTTGTGGACGTCCACCCTGGCCGCGCCGCTGGCAAGGATGAGCAGCGGGGTACCTGCAAGGTCGAACACCAGACTGTTGGTGATCGCCGCGAGATCGCAGCCCAACGCGGCGGCCGCAGCTGCCGCCGTCGGGACTCTTGAATCGAACACCGTCACGGTGTCCTCGGCGCCCAAGGCGGTGAGGGCCTGCTTCACGTTGGCCACCGGTCCGGGAAAGGCATCAGGGCTCATCGCTTAGTACCCCTGGGCGTCCAGGATCGCATCTTCTTCTTCCTCCGCAGTGGGATTCTTCCGCTTCCGGGGAACCGGACGACGGCGTGCTGCCGCCATTGCGTATTCGGGCGCACCGTCCGCCACGGCGTCCTCGGCGTCGATCTCCGCGTTGCGTGCCTGTTGACGGGCTGCATAACCGAAGCCGACAAACATCAGCACGCCGAAGGCGAACCATTGCAGCGAATATGACAGGTGCGTACCTTCCTCCACGGAAGGCTTCGGGAAGGGGGACGGCGTCGTGGCGGCTGCCGGCGTCTCCGATGCGATCTGGCCGTAGGCGCCGGTCAGGACCGGGTAGCCGAGCTGGGCGGCGTAGGCCGGCAGGTCGATGGAAGCCAGCTGGCCGTCCGGGGCGCCGCGCTGGAGTTCCGGCTCGCCCGGCTTCAGGCGCACGATCACAGTAACGTCGCCAGCGGGCGCTTCAGGTACAGAATCGGGGCGGCCGGGGGTGTTGTTCCCGATGGGGAGCCAGCCACGGTCCACAATGACGGACTGGCCCGTGGTGAGTTTGAAAGGAACCACCACTTCATAGCCGGGCTGGCCGTTCAGCGGGCGGTTGCGCACCACCCGTTGGCCCGCGACGTCGTAGCGTCCGTGCAACTCCACCTGGGTCCATTCCTTGTCGGCGTCGAGCCTGGAAAACTGGGGTTCGGCTTCAGCGAAGGAAATCGGGGTGGCCGAGTAGTTGGATGTGACCCGGTTGATTTCCGCGAGGGTTTCTGCCCGCCGGTCCATCTGCCAGCGGCCCAGGAACACGCAGGCCGTGGCGAAGATCGCAGCCAGCAGCAGATAGCCCAGCCATTTGCTGGAAAAGAGGAAGCGGTACATTCAGCTGACCCTGCCTGACGCAGTTGCCGGATCCAAGGGCACGGTCTCTTTCCAGAGACCACGGGTCTGCAGGTAGTCTTCCAGCCACGGCCGGTGCTCGTCACAGGCAAGCCAGATCTTGCGTCGTTCAGGCGTGTGGATCTTGGGGTTGTTCCACAGCAGCTGCCAGCCGGCCCCGGACCGGCAGGCCTTCCGGGAGCACCTGGCTGCAGCCGTTTCCGCAGGTGCTGTGTTGCCTCCGGCCAGGTCAAAAATGTTCATGAAGGTGCCCGTTCCTGGCCGTTGTTATCGTCTTCGTCCTCGATGAGTTCGCCCTGCAGAACTGTCGGCCCCTCGTCCGGTGCGGCCACCGGCGATTCCGACGCTTCGAGCTCGGCCAGCGGTACGGAGTCCAGCAGGTAGTCGCTGTGAACTTCCGCCTTGTCACTCCCGTTCGCGATGACCACGGCAATCCAGGGCAGGAACACCGCGCCGGCAATCGGTATGACCTTCAACCAACCGTCAACCACGAACACCAGGATCAGGCAAACCATGCGGATGCTCATCGCCACGGCGTACTTAATCATCCGCACGCGCATCTCTTCCGAGTGGGCAGTTGCTGCATCCGTGATGCTGTGCACCTGAGGGTCACCGGAGACGTCGTCCGGTTCACCGGGCATCGAATGTCCGGGTCGTTTTGCAAGTGTCACGGCTGTTTGATCACGCTCCCAAGGCTTAACCCAATTCTCTCACCCTCCACAGTGCCGCCCAAACGGAGGCTAAGATCGGAGGCAGTAAAATTCCACCTCTTCACAGCGGTGCCCCGTGCCGCAGAATCCCGGAGCAACACATGACTGAAGCAGCATCAACCGGCCGCAGCGTTCTGATCACCGGCGGCAACCGTGGCATCGGCCTGGCCATTGCCGAGGCTTTTCTTGCCAACGGTGACAAGGTCGCCGTGACGTACCGCAGCGAGTCGACGCTTCCGGAGGGCATCCTTGGCGTCAAGGCAGACGTCACCGACGAGGCGTCCGTGGATGCTGCCTTTGCGGCTGTTGAAGCGGCCCATGGCCCGGTTGAAGTCCTGGTGGCAAACGCGGGCATCACCAAGGACACGCTGCTCATGCGCATGAGCGAGGACGATTTCACGTCTGTCATCGACACGAACCTGACCGGCGCCTTCCGGGTCATCAAGCGGGCTTCCAAGGGCATGATCCGCATGCGTAGGGGCCGCGTGGTTCTGATTTCCTCCGTCTCCGGCCTGTATGGGGCCCCCGGGCAGATCAACTACTCCGCTTCGAAGGCAGGCCTCGTGGGGATCGCCCGGTCGCTGACGCGCGAGCTCGGGGGCCGCGGTATCACGGCCAACGTGGTGGCGCCCGGCTTCATCAACACGGACATGACGGCCGAGTTGCCGGAAGCTACACAAAAGGACTACCTGTCCAAGGTGCCCGCAGGGCGTTTCGCCGAAGCGGCTGAAGTGGCGAACGTGGTCCGCTGGATTTCCAGCGATGAAGCCGCCTACATCTCCGGCGCCGTCATTCCTGTAGATGGCGGACTGGGCATGGGCCACTAGCCGCCCGCGCCTTCCTCCGGGCATGCCGCCTCCGGGCTTTGCCTACGACGGGACCTTGTGCCCATTACACGCCCCCGTGCCGGGTGTGTAATGGGCATACCGGCCGGTACCGGATCCGGGAGGGCCAACCCGTGGGGAACAAGACAGAAGGAGCAGTCATGGCCGATATCAACAAGTGGTCGCCTTCGGACGTCCTGGAACCGATTCGGCGGTTCCTCGACGGAGACCTGACCATGTCGTCAATCCGCGTAGAACAGTTTCTGGACGGCAGCACGCTCGTGGTGCGGGCGGAAGTGCCCGGCATGGATCCCGAGACGGACGTTGACGTCTCGGTCGCCGACGGCCTGCTCCACATCAAGGCTGCGCGCGAGGAAAAATCCGAACACAAGGATAAGACCGGCTACCACTCGGAGTTCCGCTACGGCTCGTTCGCCCGCAGCATCTCCCTGCCGCCGGGAGCCCGCGAAGAAGACGTCACGGCCTCGTACAAGGACGGCGTCCTCGAAGTCCGTGCGCCCGCACCTGAGCAGGCTCCCGCGTCCGGAACGCGCAAGATCCAGATCAACCGCAGCTGAATACAGGTTATAAAACTCCGTCCGGAACGGCGGCCCCTGGGAGCCCCTCACCTGGAGGGCGACGAATGATCTTCACAGGGCACCTGGGGACAGGCAGGGAGAAGGCTGTGGGCGGGCACAAATAAATCCTCATGCGGAAACTTTCGGGCAACCCCGGGCGTGCACTGTGTAAGCACCGAACGCTTCGCAAAGGACTTGATCATGCCCGTAGATAAAAACACCGTCGTCCACTCCTGCCATGAGCTTACGGCCGGAGATGAGATTGTGGCCCGCAGTATGGGTTCCCTGGTCCACCGCGGACGCGTCGCCGAGAGGGTCCCGGACCATGGGCTGTTCTGGATCATGGACGAGCTCTCCGGCGGTCGCCGCCTGCTCGACATGTCTGACCTTGAAATCGTCCGGGTGCCGAGCGCGGCCATCCCGGCGAACACCAACACGGAGCAGACTGCCGACTGAACCGCCGTCATGGCTAGAATGGAGCCAAAATCAACAGCCGGGGGCGCCATGTCGAGGGGAATCTGCCTTGTCATCGAGGATGACGAGGACATCGCTGGCCTGATCAGTCACATTTTGACGCGCGAAGGGTTTGACGTCCGTTCGGTCCGGACGGCTTCTGCCGCACTCCACCAGCTACGTGGCATCAACCCGGTACTAATCACGCTGGACTTGGGACTGCCTGATCTGGACGGGCTGCAGATCGCCAAAACCCTCCGCGAACTCAGCACGGCACCAGTACTGATGATCACCGCGCGCGCCTCAGCCGGCGACCAGTTCAACGGTATGGCGGCCGGCGCCTCCGCCTACCTCGTCAAACCGTTCCGTCCCAAAGAACTCAAGGACGCCGTCGCGAGTCTCTGCCCGGCCCGCAGCACCACGTAGCGCGCTGGGAACGATTCGAACACGAGAATGCTGGCAGCGGCTTCGATGACAAGTGCGGGCTTTCTGTTTATTTCTTGATCTCGTAGCGCAGAAGTACCACGCCGTTTTCGAACGGGGTGGCCTCGAGAAGGCTCAGATCTTGCCGATCCTCGAATACGCGCTTTCCCTTGCCGCGTGTCGTCGGGCAGACCCGCATCTGGACTTCGTCAACGACGCCGGCGTCCATCAGGGACTGCATGAGTTTCAAGCTTCCCCACAGCCAGATGTCCTTGCCGCCCTGCTCCTTGAGTTCCCGGATGGTGGCGGCCGGGTCGCGCGTCACGGTGGCGGCGGGAAAGTCGCCCCAGGGGGCGTCATCCAGCTTCGACGAGGCGACGAACTTGGTGAGGTTGTTGAGCTTCTCGCCGTATTCACCTTGTTCTTCGGCCTACGGCCAGTAGTCCTTGGACTGGGCGTAGGTGTTCGCGCCGAGAATCATCGTGTCGACCGAGTCGATGAACCCCATCACGCTTGCCTTGAACGCACTGGTGTCCGTCTCGGAGAAGGGCTCCCCTGACACGAAGCTGAGCCCGCCGTCCTCCTCCGCGGCGATGTCGTCGACGGTAACCCACTGCTGGACTATCAGTTTTCGCATGGCGCCAACAGTAGTAATACGCTGGCGCACAATCAACGCGCCCCAACTCGTAGCGCTGGTCCGGGCCATCGCGGTGTTCGTCTACGGCAAGAATCCTCGGTCCCCTACACTGGGTGGCATGACGATCCACCGGATGGACCACGTCGGCGTTGTGGTCGAGGATCTCGCGGCTGCAATCGCGTTCTTCGTCGAACTGGGCCTGGAACTGGAGGGCGAGGCAGCAGTCGAGGGTGAATGGGTGGACCAGCTCGTCGGGCTGCACGGCGTCCGAGCGGACATCGCCGTCGTGCGAACACCGGACGGCCACGGCCGGGTCGAGCTGTCGACGTTCCACACACCGGTAGCCACCAGCAGTGCGCCGAGAGCGCCGATAAACACCCCGGGCATCCCTCGCCTCACGTTCGTCGTCGACGCCGTCGACGACGTCCTCGACCGCCTGCGCCCCCACGGCGCCGAACTCGTGGGCGAGGTGGCGCAGTACGGGGACATCTACCGGTACGGCTACGTCCGCGGCCCCGACGGCATCATCATCGGGCTGGTCGAGGAGCTCCGCTGAACGACACTCCGAGCATCGGCATCGCTAGCCCTGGGGGCAGCCTCGGGGAGGGACACGGGCGTCTCCAGCTAGATGAGCTGCCGCGCTTCATCCGCGACGGCAACACCCCAGTGGTGCACAGCATGGACCGGCCGGCGCGGAACCTGGATGACCTCCGGCGGATGAAGGGATCCGGCGACCCGGTCAAGTTGGGGTTCAGTTGATGTTTCGGGGGGCGCGGGCCAGGTGCATTCGCGCGCGGGGTGGAACCTTCGCAGGGTCCACTGTTTGCGCCGGCGAAGGAATGGGAGCGGTCTGCGGGGGCGTCGGCGGGATGGTCGGGCAGGTGACGTTGTAGTCGAGGGAGGCTGCGGTGAATTGGGTCAGCGTGATGGTCCCGCCGGGTGTGATTGGACCGGATGCGCAGTTCGCCCGCGCGGACGCCGTCGAGGCTGCTCCGGGGATCCAGTTCTTGAGCCTGTTCAGGTTGCTGCCCGAATCAATGCTGCGGGCAATTTCTCCGAACTGGTAGCCGGTGGAGTAGATTCCGACTTCTGCCCCGATGCTCTGCAGATATGCGGTCATGCCCTCCAGATCGGCCGTGTTGGTCGCGGTTTCGGGTGACCAGCTGTTCCCGGTTTCCACGTCCAGCCACCACAGATGGTGCGCCGGATCGGGGACGCCGCGCAGATTAGCATCGTCGAAGGCCATGGCGTAGCCGTAAGTGTAGGCACAGGCCGCAGTGGAAGTGCCGTCGCACATCCCGTAGGGGTTGGAAACCTCCACCCCGCCATAGGCGTTCGATGTGGGCCACCACCAGGGTCCGTCCGGGCCCGGATTGGCGGTGTTGACGTACACCGGAACCGGGGTCCCGGCCACCGCATCCGCCGTGCCGGCGGCCCAGGCCAGCTGCGTGAGCAGACAGGGATTCGTCGTGTCCGGCCGACCGCCGTTCACGCCGATGACAGCGAACTCAGCGGGCTTCGGAAGATCAGTGCCGCACTGTGGCCAGGAGATGTCATTTCCTAGCGCCGCGGCATCCGGAGGCGGGATTCCCGGAGCATCGTCGGCGGCGTGGGCTGGGCCGGCTTGCCATCCGAACAGAAGGCAAGCAAGGACTAGAATTTTTGCGCATTTCACAACCGGACCCCCCTTCCATGGGCTGGCAGCGGCCCACTTCGAAGCCTAGAAGTACCGACGATGACGGTCACGGGTGGTCGCTACTGGACTTAGCCACGTGGTTCCGGACCGGACACGTGTCTCCTACTTGTTCCTCGGGCTGCCGGGCGACACTTGGCGGACCAATCTGCCCCGATTGTGGCGCAGCCGGGGCACCGGGCAGGTGCACGAACCGGGGCCAGTCGACCTGGAGATTCTCGCCCGTGCGATAAAAGACCTCAAAGCCCCGAGGAAGCCACCGGGGCGTGAATACTGACCCTGACTTTGCCATTTCACTGCCCATTACGGTGGCGTCCCAGTTCCCCAGAAGTGGAACGCCCAGTCGTAGCACTTCTGTCAGTTTCCGAAGTCGTCTGCACGCGGACCAGGACCGGGCCCCGCCGTCCTGCTGCGAATGCAGGGGCAGGGGTCCTGGCAGCCCCGGGGGTTCAACGAAGGCCCGCCTAATACGAAAGTCGTCGGTGACTCAGGCTGCGGTGGCCGGGGTGATGGTGACGTCGAAGCCGAGGCTGTTGAGTTTTTTGATGGCGTTGTTTTTGGCTTTGATCGGGTCCAGGCGGGTGAAGTGGTCGGCGCCGGGATCGGCGTAGCATTCGCCTTCGGCGAGCAGGTGCCAGGCCGCGGTGAGGATGGAATGTTCGATCGCGACGATGGCTTTCATCGGGCCGCGGCGGGCGGCGATACGCCGGTATTTGGCGGCCAGGTACGTGTCCTTGCTCCGGGAAGCGGACATGGCCGCGGTGCCCAGGGCTGCTTTGAGGTATTTGTTGCCGGGCAGGATGTGCGCTGATTTGATCCGGCCGGCTGATTCGTTGGAGCCGGGACAGACTCCGGGGATGGTGGCCAGGAATTCCCTGGCGGCACGAAAGGGTGTCATCGCCTCCTCGATCCGGCCGGTGAGCGCGTCGATGATGCGGGACTGGGCATCGATCCGGCCGGTGAGCGCGTCGATGATGCGTGACTGGGCATCGATCCGGTCCAGGTGCAGCCTGGCCATGAACGCGTGATGCTCGCGGAACCGGCCTGTGAGCGCGTCTACGAGTTCGGGGATTTTGGAGTGCAGGGTTCCCTTGGCGAATCCTGCGAGGATTTCCGGGTTGCGTTCGCCGTTGATGAGGGCTTCGAGCATGGCCCGGGAGGAGACCCCGGTCAGGTCCGTGACCACGGAGGAGAGCTTGATGCCGGAGCTCCAGGCGCTGGATTTCCCGGGTCCGGTCACGGGTGGCGATGGACCGGGCCCGGGTCAGGTCCCGTAGTTCACGGATCGGTTCGGGCGGGACGAAGGAGGCCCGGAGCAGGCCGTGCGCGGCGAGCTGGGCCAGCCACGCGGCGTCGGAGACGTCTTCTCCGAACTAAGAAATTGCGGGGAAATTGTCCATATTACTGTCCGTTTCGGGGGCCGGGTGGGCTGATGTTGGTGCGGCCGGCGGCTTGGGTGAAGGTGGGCATGCCGAGTTGGGTCGTGTTTCGGCGCTCGGTTATTTGGTCCATTTCGGCAAGTTTGGCTTGGGCCCCTGCGAGGCTGACTTTGAGGCCTTCGGCTTCTCCGAGCCAGCGGTGGGACTCGGCTTCGGCGATGCGCTCAATGAGGTTATCGCGGATCTGTGCCAGACGGGTTCTGGCCGTGGGATCGGGCCGCAGCAGCGGGCAGCGCAGGCAGCTGTGCTCGTGGATGCAGGGCGTGTCGTAGGAGCGGCCGCAGTCACCGATGGAAACCTTCCGGTGTTCGAAGTGGCCGATGAACTCGGCCCATTCCTCGTCGGTGGGGGTGCGGTATTCCTGGCTTGGACGCAGCGCGCGGCGGCGGGCGATGAACTCACGGTGGCCGTTGATGACTTCTTCGGGGTAGACGGCCTTGTATCCCATGGTGGTGTTGATGTCGCGGTGTCCGGCGACGAGTTGGGCGATGTGCGGTGGCATGCCGTGCATGATCGCATCGGTGATGAAGATTCGGCGGAAGTCGTGGAAGGTGTAGCGCATCGGGCTGCCGGCGCCGTCCTTGATGCCGAGTTCTTCCAGCGCGTGGTCCAGGTATGTGCGTAACGCGGTTTCTGAAACTGCCCGGTTGTCCAGACGCCGCCGCCATTGGAACAACAGGGGCAGGGGCTGGTTGTAGACGCGTTCGTTTTTGTCGTAGGACACTACCGGCGAAACATGCGGTTGCCCGGCGCGGATCCGGGAGACGATCTGGGAGAGCACGTCGGCGAGTTCGGGTGAGATGACCAGTATTCGCTCGGCGTCGGTCTTGGAAGGGGCGATCTGCAGCAGAGGAACCAGTTCCCCCGTGTCGGGCAGCCGGTATTGGATCAGGCTGTGGTGTGAGAGCTCACCGAGCTCTTCGATGCGGATACCTGTGTGGCGCAGCACCTCGACCATGGCCCAGGTCCAGAAACCACGATGCTCTCCGAAGGTCAGATCGCGGCGTGGTCCGCCCTCCGGGTCCTCGGCCCAGACCCGGCATGTGGCTTCGGTCTTCATGGCCGTGCGGCGCAAAGTTTGGCCTGCAGCGGTGAAAAGTTCACCGGCAGTGGTGCGTTCGCCGGCGGCGAGCAGGTCACTCGTGCGTGCCCGTTCGGCCTGCACCCACGAGACCAGCGCCGGCAGCACCGGCAGCCGTTCGCGGGTGCGTTGGTCCGTGCGTGATTTACGGGCCAACCGTTCTTTTTTGTGGGAGACATCGGTGGCGCTGACCGGGCAACGCACCGCCCACGGACCCCACCGTGCAGGGTCGTCATCGGCCCATTCGGCCAGGTCCAGGTAGAAGGCGCGCACGGCAGAAAAGACGCTGCGCCCATCCAGCCGTGCCGACGTCCTTTGGATCTGCTCCCCGCTGGCAGAGGTGCTGGTGCGGGCGCGGGTCATGACCCGCTTTTTCCATGACGCGGCGACCTCGGACGAGAACTTCAGTGAATCGATCCCTGGCTGGTGGGCTTCCAGGTCGGCCCAGAACAATTTGCCCAGCAGGTAGGCGGTGCGTTGCAATGAGGAGAAGTCCATCGCCATTTGGCGTTCCCGCAGGTAATCCACGAGCACGTCCCGGACCGGTCGGCACTTGATGTTGTAGCGGTCGATCAGCTGCTCGCACGTCGGTTGCCCGTTGCCGGAAAACATTTCAATGGCGGCGGGCGCATCCTCGCCCCAGACATGGTGGCGCAGCAGTTGATAGAACAGCGGGCTGCGCGCATTTGTCTGCAGCCGGGTACTGGTGCCGATACCGGTGACCGTCGCGAGCAGCTCAACGCAGTCTCCGACCCTCACCGCCGCGACCGGGCCTCCCTTGGCGGCCATGATGACTGCGATCCGAGTCAGGGCCTGTTGGCTGGTTTGCAATTCCACGTGTGCTTCGGTGCAGGCCTGGTTCAAGTCGGCGAACGCCTTGCTATCGCGGGTGCGGGCCATCTCGGTGGTCAAACTCCGACGCGCCGGGGCGAAACGCAACAGCCAGTCCAGGCCGGGACGGATCACGTCAGCGCAGATCAGCACCATCAGGCCGATGCTCAGGTGGGGTGCCGGCTCACCAGGAGCGTTCCGCCCCCGGCCGGCGGCCTCGCCGATGAACAAGTCCCGCCAATCGCGGGCAGCCTCCGCGCCGCTGGCCTGCCACCGTTGCTGCCAGTTCCCGCCGGGGAAATCGGCCAGCCAGCCCAGCACTGCCAGCACTCCCGTCCGGCGGATCCGCTGGCTGTTCGGATTCTCTAAGCTGAACGGTGCAGCGAGCACGCGGGCCAGCACCGCAGAACGATCATCACAGGTCGAAGGCCACGACGGGTCAACCCCGCGCGCGGGGAACGCGGCCATCAGCTGCGCCCCCGTTTGCGTTACTGCAGGGGCCGTGGCCGCACCACTGACCACCGGCGGGGCGAGTAATTGTTCGCTGCCCGTCATGGCTGGTTCCCTCCGAAGAGGATCTGCAGGCTCTCGGGACGGTAACCGGCGGCAGGTGTGGGCACCGGATCACGCAGGAGCTGCCGGGCATGAAAGGCAAGCACTCCGGCAATCACGTCCTCGGTTACCGGGTTCAAATACCGCTGCGTGGTAGACAAAAATGCATGACCCAGGACCCATTGGACGTCGGTCAACGGCATCTTCGGATCCCGGGCCATCCGGTAGGCGGCCGTGTGGCGAAGGTCGTGCAGGGACCAGTCCGTGCCCAGCGATGCATTCACCCGATCGAACATCGCCCGCGCCGCGTCATAGGTCAAGGCACGGAACGGGCGCCGCAACGTCCACCACAATGGTTCATCCCTGCCCGGCGGAACCAGGTCCGACACTTGTGTTTGATAGAGACGCAGCCAGACGAACGCGTCCGGCGCGGCAGGCAATGGCTGTAACGCACCGGTGCCCTTGCGCAGCACGGTGATCAATTGCTGCCCGGGATCAACGTCAGCCACCGTGGCCCCAAGCAGCTCCGAGGCCCGGGCACCTGTCGAGACCCAGAACGCGACCAGCGCCCGGTCCCGATGCGAGCCCAGCTGGGCGAACAACTGATCGAACTGGTCATCGGGGATCGCCCGTGGGGCCCGGGTCACGACCTTGGGCCGATAGCGGCCGCGGCGCTGCCCGGAAAACGGTTCCATCGGGTTGTGATGCGCCCGCGCGCGGGTGCCTCCACGGGCGCGGGCCAGGGGGAACGGGTTGAGCATCGGTCCGGTGCCGGCTTCCAAGTGGAAATCGTAGAAGCCGCGCAGCACGCTCTCGCAATGCGCAACGGTTACCGCGGCATATCGGTCGCCGTCCGGGGCCTTGCTCGGCCCCGGGATCTCCTTTCCAGCACCGGGTGTCCCGTCGGAACCCGGGCCGCCGCCATCGGGGTACCGCCAATGCGGTCGCACCGGCTTGAGCGCCACCTGCAGCCAACGGCAGAAATCACGCGCTTCGACCTGGGTTGCCTGATCCCACGCCAGCTCGAGGGCCGAGAGGAATCGAAACCAGCGCAATAAGTCCATGCCATATGACCGCAGTGTCGTCGCTGGCCGCCCGCACGCCACCAGCTCGGCGAAGAATGCCGCCGCCGGCCTTATCGTCTCTCCGGCGCCGTCAACCAGCCGATACGGTTCGAAGGGACTGCCGGTTGCCTCCAGCGAACCCGACGGCGGCACCACCAGCCCGGACAGTACCCGCGGAACGTTCTCTTCGTTGCCCATGAGAACAGAACCTAGCCGACGCAAACCGGCGCCGCCCACGGTTCTCCCGGGTGGACCCGGTTAGTTCGGTTAACACGTCGGTCTTCACCCGGGACGTTCCTGGCATCCCGGGCGTTGACCAGCATCATGTCCAGTTCGTCGTCTTCGAGCAGGTAGAAGAAGGGCCGCCAGTAGTCGCTGGTTGCTTCCATCACGACCGTGGTGACGTGCTCGTGTTCGAGGAAGTCCCGTAGCTCCAGGATCTGCCTTGTGGTCGCACCCCAGGTGGTCACCGTTGAGGTGTAGGTTCCGGCTCGGGCGCCGGGGACCCGGAGACAGACCTTCGCGTCGCGTTTCGAAATATCCATGCCGACCGCCCGGTCGTGAACTGTGTCCATGACCGTTCCTCCTGACACCTTGAACCGGTTTGGGTGTCTACCGCGGGGAGGACAGGGAAAATTCAGGAATCTAACACTCGTGCCCAAAGCAACAATCCACGGTTCCCGTGGAAGTCCTCCACGCCACGCTAACCGGCAGGCTCACCAACAGCACCAAGTACGGACCGGCGTCGACCGTGGCAGACACCTCCATGATCGGCCCTCACCCTGAACCGTAACCAGAGCCCCGCGGCGGGCAGACCCCGCACTTTCTCCCATCACGGCGCGACAGCGCCGCTGGGCCGCTAACCGGCTGAGGAAGCGATCCGAGGGCAAAGCAATGGAACTGATTCGGGGCACACTAGCGAAAGGGTAGCTCTGTGCCGTGCCGGAAAGGCAAGACTCCTTGGGCGGGCGTCATTGTGAACCACTCGCTGCCCTGCTCGGTCGCAAAAATGATGACTCTCTGATCAGTATCCAGTGGGTCGCCGTCCGGGTAGGACTCGCCTCCCGTGCAGGTCTGGGGCATGGACGAAATGCGGAGGTTCACATCTCGGGGGTCACCTTTAAGTACGCGCTCGACTTCTACAAGGTGGGTCGTGGCCTTGTAACCGTAAATGCTGGTCTCACCAACCTTGCCTACAGACTTTCCGACGAGCACCATGCCGGACTTGTCGTATTGGTCTTGAGGGGTCTCGAACCGGACCCAGTCGACGCACGTTTCGGTGCCACCGCTTGGAATGATGCTGCACCCGGTTCCAAAAACGGTCACCAAAAGCCCTACCTGCGCCAGCGCTACAAGCTTCCCCATGACATGAAGCTACGCGCAGTCGAGAATTCGGACTACTGAAATCTTTCAGTTGGGATGGAAACGAGACCGACCAGCCGTGATTCACTATCTTCCCGTTATGCGTGGCTTTCGTCCTCGACCAGTCCGTCTTCGGCGGATAGGATTATATGCGCAGCATTCGTCTCCCCAATATTGGACCCATGGGCAGGACCGGCACCTTTCCGGGCCCGACAGGGGGCCGGGTTCGATTTCCTGATTTCCTTATGCGATGGAGAATGGCGGGTATGAACAAGGACCCGTGGGCATCCCCGGAACTTACGGAAGCACCCGCCGGTTGGATCCTCGCCACAGAAAATGGCTGGGGCGCCCTAGTCCTGTGGGCAGCAGGGCAGGGTAACTTCGTGAGGATCCCCCTCGCTGACCGCAGTCGCCAGGGCATCATCGTCCACCAGTTCCCGGACGGCAGCGAACGACGTACCCGGTACGTGCCGACGGAAGCCGACCTGGATTCGATTGACGACGACATCGATACCTACCTCGCCGATGCCGAACTTCCTCCCAGGCCCAGGGGCTATGACTGGTTCATCCGGCCCCCGGACGCAACCCTGGGAGAGGACGCCTTCTGGAGCGCCATCTGGGCCGCCACCACTGCGGCACTATCTGGTGAGGCAGTGCGTCCCTCAACAATGAAGGACCCCGTAAAGGAGGTATTGACCCGCATGTATGTCCGCTGAGTCCCGCCAGGGTGCGGAACCCGGTGCTGACCGAGCAGCCCCCGAACACGTAGTGTTCGCTTCATGGTTGCGTCCGGGGGAATCAGCAGTCATGGAGTTCGCAGCGGAGCGATGCTTTCGGTTGCCTGCCTCGCCGTAGCCGCCGTGACTGCGGCATGTGGATCGGCTCCGTCTTCAACCCGAGCGGACCAGGCAAACGCCGGGCCGGCTACCGTCACGACTGCACCCTCTTTGGCCGCCGAACTGTCGCCGGGCATGACTCTCGCGCCTGTTCCGCCCGCGCCTCCTGCTCCTGCGGGTCACGGCGTCGATGACTGTTTAGGACAAGGTCCGAAATACGCACCAACCGCTGGTGTGCTGGAGTGCCACTACTTCACTTCCGGTTCCCTGATCCCCGCCACCGTACCCAGCGGTCCGGGGTTGAGCTCTGGCGACTACGCTGTAAGGTTCGCCAACGTGGGCGGCAGTCCCTGGATGTCCGTGCGGATCCCGCGCGCGTCCTATGCGCTCCGGGTCAGCATTGTCGGCCAAACAATCACGCCTGATCCGGCGACAATGAAGAGTTCTGTCGGGACCTGCGACTTCCCGTGGGACGAGGAACAGAAGCGGATTGCAAAGTATGTCCAAGAGCCGCTCCAGTCTGTGGAAAAGGATGCCGGCATCGCGCTGCACAACTCTGAGTGGGGAGTCACTCTCTTCAGGACGCCATATGAGACCTACTAGATTTGAATATTCCCATGCGCTGCTCGTCCCCAGCTGGAGCACCAAGGGACCCACGCGTTCAGCAAGATCCTGGTAGGTCAGGACGAGGTCAGCCATGCGATCGCCTGCCTATGGCCTCTGCGGGCACGATCGGCGGCAAAGGCCACCCGACCGGTAAGGACGGGAGCTGCCCGTCACAAAGGCAGTCGGCCCGCCGCTTTGCGCGCTTCCTCAAGCCAGCCGGCCACCTCGTCGTCGAGGTCTGCCAGGGAGCGCAGCTCCAGGTGGTGCATCCACACCCCGGGCGCCGGATTGACCACTTCCTTGAACCTTTCCGACGCGATGCGCCGTGGCAGCGCGATCGAAAGCACCGCGGGAACGTTGGACCTGACATAGCGGGCGGGCCACCATATGTAGGCAAAACCCCGCCGGCCGCGGAAGGCCACCTGGCTCTTGGTGGCGCGCATGGTGGACGGCGGCAACCCCGCCACAATCCGTTCGACGCCGCGACACAGTTCCAGCCCCAGCGGAGAGCCGCTGAAGACATCTTCCGGGGTGGACTCTCCGGTGGAACCACCGTTCAAGACGCACCGACTGTTAGGGGGTTCTGCAGATTCATGGCCGCGAGCCTACGCCGTCCAGCACGTGCCAACAACAGCCCCCACCGGCAGGAACTAGCCTGAGTCCGCTTCTTTGTTGACGTTAAACAACTGAAATCATCCGGTCCGCTGGCATGATGGATGGCAGACCCACAGATTTTGGACGTTTGGAACAAAGGAGCTCGAATGGGATTGCTGGACAACAAGACTGCGATTGTGACCGGATCGTCACGGGGGATCGGCGCGGATGTGGCAAAGCTCCTCGCCGCTGAAGGTGCCGCTGTTGTGGTGAACTACCGCCAAAAGGCCCCCGGGCCAACAAGGTTGTGGCCGAGATCGAGGCGGCCGGCGGTCGCGCTGCGGCAGTCGGCGCCGACCTGACCACGCAGGAAGGTGTCCAGGCGCTGGCCAGCGCCGCCATGGAGAACTTCGGTTCGCTGGATGTGCTGGTGCTCAACGCTTCCGGCGGCATGGAAACGGGCATGGAAGAGGGCTATGCCCTGAAGCTCAACCGTGACGCCCAGGTCAACATGCTCAACGCCGCAGTGCCACTCATGCGTGAAGGCTCCCGCGTTGTTTTCGTCACCAGCCACCAGGCGCACTTCATCGATTCTGTTCCCACCATGCCTGAGTACGAGCCGGTAGCACGCAGCAAGCGTGCCGGCGAGGACGCTCTCCGCGCGCTGGTGCCGAACCTGGCTGACAAGGGCATCTCCCTGGTGGTGGTTTCCGGCGACATGATCGAAGGAACCGTCACCGCAACGCTTCTCGACCGGTCCAGCCCCGGCGCCATCGAGGCCCGCCGCGCCGAAGCCGGCAAGCTCTACTCGGTTGCCGAATTCGCCGCGGAAATCGCCAAAATGGTGACGGCCGACGTCGAAACAGGCCACACCGAGTACGCCGGCGGCGCCGACTACTTTGGGAAGAGCACCGGCCAGGCAGGCTGACCTGACCGGACAACGGCAACAACAAAGCCCCGGGGCAGATATTTCTGACCCGGGGCTTTGCGCTGTCTAATCCCCGGTCAGCTCCGCATACAGCTTCTGGACCCGGGCCTGGATGTCGTCCCGGACCAGGCGCATGCGTTCCATGCCTTCAATACCGCGTTCGGAGGGCTCGTCCGTATCCCACACCTCGAAGCGGGTGCCTGCGCGGGGCTCGAGCTTTGCTTCGCTTCCGAGGATGATGACGGCGTCAACAGCGTCCAGGGTGTAATCCGTGACCGGTTTGGGGTGCTCACCGGCGATGTCGATGCCGAGTTCGGACAGTGAGCCCACGGCCTGCGGATTCAACGACTTGCCCGGCTTCGTGCCGGCGGAATGGACGGCGACTCGCCCCGCCGCCAACTGGTTCATGAGTCCGGCGGCCAGTTGGGATTTGCCACCGTTCTTGCTGCAGACGAAGAGCACGGACGGTGGCATGGGTGGACTGTTGGGGTCGTGGGTCATGGGTACGTTGTTTCCTTTGTGGGTAGTTGGGTCCGGGACGGAGTCAGACCCCCGCGATGTGCCGGACGGCGTCCAGGTAGGGCATGCTGATTGCCGCGTCGGCTGCCGCGCGCACGGCTGGCTTGGCGTTGAACGCGACGCCGATCCCGGCGGCGCTGAGCATGTCCAGGTCGTTGGCACCGTCGCCCACGGCTATGGTGTGCTCCATCGGGATGCCTTCGGCGGCAGCCCACTCGCGGAGGTATTTCTCCTTCGCCGCACGGTCGATCACCGCACCGAGCACCTTGCCCGTCAGCGCACCGTCGACAATTTCCAGCTCATTGGCGATCGAATAGTCCAGGGCGAGATCCGCGGCGATGGGGCGCAGGATCTGGTTGAAGCCGCCGGACACCACAGCCACCGCGTGGCCCGCAGCCTTGAACGCCGCAACAAGCTCCGCAGCCCCCTCGCTGAGTTTCACCTCGGCGCGGACGGAGTCAACGACGTCGGCGGGCAGTCCAGCGAGGACCGCCACGCGTGCATGAAGGCTCTGGGCGAAGTCGAGTTCGCCGCGCATTGCCGCTTCGGTGACCGCCGTAACCTCTTCGCGCTTTCCGGCGTAGGCGGCCAGGAGTTCAATGACTTCCTGCTGTATCAGAGTGGAATCTACATCCATGATGAGGAACTTGCGGGGCGCCTCCCGCAGCGGAGCCGGAACGATGGCGGTGTCCATGCTGCTGAAGCCGGCAGCTGCAACCTCCTTCCGCAGCGCGGCGATGTCCGCTGCGGTGCCCGACGCCAGCGAGAAATCGACCGAATACACCTCGAAGCGGTGGTCGCCGGTGCGGGATTCGGCGGCGAGGGACGCGCCCGACCCGGTCAGCAAGGAACGGAGGTGCTCCAGTTCCGCAGGGGACAATTTTACGCCGTAGCTGACCGCAGTCACGTTCGAACTCATGGCTGCAATCTTAGCCAGCGGGCACCCGGCGCCCGAATTCGTTTCGTCCCGCCCGCGTCAGGCTCCGCCGGTGGTGTTTCAGTTATCAGTCCAACCCTGTTTTGTCCTAGTGTCTACTCTTATGAGTGATGTTCTTGAAATGGCTGCCGTCAGCGTTGTCCGTGGAGCCAAAACGCTCCTCAACAAGGTGGACTGGCAGGTCAAAGAAGGCGAGCGTTGGGTAATATTGGGCCCCAACGGCGCAGGCAAGACCACTCTGCTCCAGATTGCGGCGGCCCGGCTCCACCCGACCAGCGGCATGGCAGGCATCCTGGAGGAAATCCTGGGCTCGGTTGATGTGTTCGAACTCCGGCCCCGCATCGGCCTGTCCTCTGCTGCCCTGGCCAACCAGATTCCCGAGCAGGAGAAGGTGCTCAACGTTGTGGTGACCGCCGCCTACGGTGTTACCGGGCGGTGGCGTGAAGGTTATGAGAAGGACGACGAACGCCGCGCGTTCCGGCTCCTGAACGACTGGGGGATGGGCCCGCTCCTTAACCGCGCGTTCGCGTCCCTGTCCGAGGGTGAACGCAAGCGCGTCCAGATCGCCCGCGCCCTGATGACCGACCCGGAACTGCTCCTCCTTGACGAGCCAGCGGCGGGGCTGGACCTGGGCGGCCGCGAGGACCTCGTGCACCGCCTCAGCGAATTGGCCCGGGACGAATCCGCACCCGCGATTGTGCTGGTGACCCACCACCTTGAGGAAGTTCCCCCCGGCTTTACGCATGCCATGCTGATGCGCGATGCCGGCGTAGTGGCGTCCGGCCCCATTGCCGAGGTCCTGACATCCGAACACCTGAGCGAGACCTTCGGCCTGCAGCTCGATGTCACCGTCAACGCGGGACGCTACGCCGCCACTGCCCGCCGCTGACCGGGCGGCTATCCGAGCGTGGAGTTACTCAACGGCGTCTTCATCTTCTTCGCGGGGCTGTGGGCCGGAACCATCAACAGTGTTGTGGGCTCCGGCACGCTGGTCACGTTCCCTGTGCTTATTGCCCTGGGCATTGCCCCGGTAACAGCCTCCATCAGCAATGCCATGGGGCTGGTGGCCGGCAATGCCGCGGGCGCCTGGGGATATCGGAAGGAACTCGCTGGCCGGGGCAAGCAGCTCCTCGGGCTGCTGCCTGCATCGCTTCTGGGCGGCATCAGTGGCGCCTGGCTGCTGCTGCACCTGCCGGAGAAGGTCTTCTACTACGCTGCTCCGGGCCTGATTGTGCTCGCCCTGCTGATGGTGGTGTTCCAGCCCCGGCTCCAGCAGTGGGTGAGGAACCGGGAGGAAAACCCGGAACACGCCATCCGGGACAAGCGCCACGGCGTGGTCCTGGTCGTGCTGGTGTACCTGGCCGGGGTTTACGGGGGCTACTTCGTCGCTGCGCAGGGCATTCTGCTGGTGGGCATCCTGGGCGTCTTCATGACGGGAACCATCCAGAACGCCAACGCCATGAAGAACATCCTTGTGCTGGGCGTGAACATCGTCGCGGCCGTGTCCTATCTGCTGTTCGCGTTCGGCCGTATTAACTGGGCCGTGGTGGGGATCATCGCCGTGAGCTCGCTGATCGGCGGAGTGGTCGGCTCCAAGGTGGGCCGGCGGTTGTCGCCTCCCGTCCTGCGCGGCGTCATCTTTGCCCTGGGCCTCGTGGCGCTGGGCTTCATGATCGCCAACCTGCTTAAATGACCAGCTGAAATACCCCTTGAAATGAATCTCCCGTGACTTTCCACTACCTCGAATCCGCCGACGACCCGCGCGTGTCGGACTACACCCAGCTGACGGACGTCCACCTCCGCAAAGTCAGGGAACCTGCGGAAGGGATGTACATCGCTGAATCTTCGCGGGTCCTCCGGCGGGCCCTTGCTGCGGGCCACCGGCCACGATCCTTTTTCCTCGCCGAGAAATGGCTGCAGGACCTCAGCGACGTCTTTGATGAGTTCCCGGACGTGCCTGCGTATATCGGCAGCGCCGCTTTGCTGGAGGACATCACCGGGTTCCACCTGCACCGCGGCGCGATGGCGGCCATGCACCGCCCGGTGCCGGTTCCGCTGCCCGAATTGCTTGCCGGAGCCCGCCGGGTTGCCGTGCTGGAGGACATCGTGGACCACACGAATGTAGGCGCCATCTTCCGGTCCGCGGCCGCACTCGGTGTCGACGCCGTGCTGGTGTCGCCGCGGTGCGGGGATCCGCTCTACCGGCGAAGCGTCCGCGTTAGCATGGGTACCGTGTTCCAGGTTCCGTGGGCCCGCCTGGAGTCCTGGCCGGGTGACCTTGCGGCCCTCCACGCGCAGGGCTTTACGGTTGCCGCCATGGAGCTCACGGACGACGCCGTGGACCTCGACGAACTGGCCGCCCGGAATCCGGGAAAGCTGGCGCTCGTGCTGGGGACTGAGGGCGCGGGCATGAGCGAGGGGACACTCGCCGCCGTCGACCTCGCCGTGAAGATCCCGATGCGGGCCGGCGTCGACTCCCTTAACGTTGCGGCCGCCTCCGCGGTCGCTTTCTGGGAACTGCGCCCGCGGGACTGACGCCGTAGCCGTGAAGGCGCCGGGAGGTCCGCCGGTTCGTGCCGGAAGCGTGTTTAGGCTAGGATTGAGTGTTGGTCCGGACACCCGGTATTTCAGATGCTTTCGGTGTTCCGCGGCCCGCATCCCATTCATACCTGGCAACTGGCAAAATCCAGTTGTGCGAACAAAGGTCCCATTATGAAGTCCAATACCCACCCGAAGTACGAAGCTGTTGTATTCAACGACCTGGCTTCCGGCGTCAAGTTCCTGACCAAGTCCACCGTGTCTTCCAAGAAGACCATCGAGTGGGAAGACGGAAACACCTACCCGGTCATCGACGTCGAAATCTCGTCCGAGTCCCACCCGTTCTACACGGGCAAGCAGCGCATCATGGACTCTGCAGGCCGCGTGGAGCGCTTCAACGCTCGCTTCAAGGGCTTCGGCGGCAAGAAGTAACAACTTCTCCCCAAGGTTCTTTTGGAAAGCCCGCACCTTCCGTATCTTCTGGAAGGGGCGGGTTTTTCGCGTTGTTGGGGCAGGATGGAATGCATGACATTCCCTCCATTTGAGACCGGTCCGGCGGACGGCACGCACGACGGCGGCGGACGCCGCCACGGTGAGTACAAGGTTCCCGGCGGCAAGCTGGTGGTGGTGGATTTCGACGTCGTCGGCGGCCACTTCGCCCACGTTTCCGTCAGCGGTGATTTCTTCCTCGAACCCGATGAGGCGCTGCTGGACATCAACCGGGCGCTCACCGGCCTCCCGGAGGATACGGCCGCTGCCGAGATTTCAGCGGCCGTAACCGAAGCCCTGACCGAAGACGCCGTCCTCTTCGGGTTCTCCGCTGACGCCGTCGCCACCGCCGTCCGGAGGGCGCTGGCCAAAGCGACCGGCTGGGGCGACCACCACTGGAACGTCATAGCGCCATCGGTGCTGCCGACCCATGTCAACGTCGCGCTGGACGAGGTCCTCACTGAAGAGGTGGGGGCGGGCCGCCGCAATCCGACGCTCCGGTTCTGGGACTGGAAGGAACCGTCCGTGGTGATCGGAAGCTTCCAGTCGGTCCGCAACGAGATCCATCCTGACGGCGTGGCACGCCACGGCATCACTGTTGTCCGCCGGATCAGCGGCGGGGGAGCGATGTTCATGGAGGCGGGAAACTGTATCACCTATTCCCTCTACCTGCCCCAGACACTGGTGGACGGCATCAGCTTCGCCGACTCTTACGCCTTCCTGGACGCCTGGGTCATGGCCGCACTGAAGAAACTCGGCATTGCGGCCTTCTACGTGCCGCTCAACGACATCGCCACGGAGCAGGGCAAAATCGGCGGCGCGGCCCAGAAGCGCCTGGCCAACGGCGGCATGCTGCACCACGTGACCATGAGCTACGACATCGACGCGGACAAGATGGTGGAGGTCCTGCGGATCGGCAAGGAGAAACTCTCGGACAAAGGCACCACCAGCGCTAAGAAACGGGTGGATCCGCTGCGCCGCCAGACAGGCCTGGCAAGGGCCGAAATCGTGGACGCCATGATGGAGGTCTTCAGCGGCCGGTACGGGGCCACTCCGTCAGTCATCACCGAGGCGGAACTCGCCGCTGCGCAGGATCGCGTGGCGGCCAAGTTCGGCACTGGGGAGTGGCTGCACCGGGTGCCTTAGGACGCGGCGGGCGCGGCCTGGGCCGTAAGGGCCTGGGCCCGCAGGGCACGGTGAAGGTGGCTCCGCTGCTCGATGATGATCCGGCGCAGCGCACCGGGGGCTTCGGGATGCCCGGAGAGCCAATGGTCTGCGCGGACCAGGACCGGGTGTTCTTCGGGCTGCCCGTCGCCGAGGTCCTGGCCGGCCGGGAAGAGGCCGCGGACGATCCGGCTGGCAATCTCGATGCTGCGCCCGGCCCAGACTCCCTTCAGGCACTCGAAGTACGGTTCCACGAAGGGGTCCAGCAGGCCGTCCGGTGCCGTGTTGAAGCCTGCGATCGTCGCGCTAAGCAGTTGGTTGGACAGCGTGGTCCCGTGGACCGCGGCATCCCACGCTGCTGCCTTGACGGCCGCGTCCGGCCGGGCGGCCAGTGCCGTGGCATGTCCGGCGCGGCCGGAAGCCGTGGTGTCCCGGGACAATTCGGCATCCAACTCACCGGCGCCGGCCTGGCCGTGCGCAGCGAGGGCGTGCCACAGGCTCCACCGGAGTTCGGAATCTACGGCGAGGCCTTCCACCACTGTGGTGCCGTCCAGGATGCCCCGCACCGTATCCAGCTTCCCCGCGGCCTGCCTGCTGGTGGTGGCCAGTGCCCGCGCCCAGGCGAGCTGGTGGTCGGAGCCGGGTTCGGCCGCTTCCAGTTCCCCGGCAACCACTTCCAGGAAGGCGTCGCGGACCGCACCCCGGTCCGCAGCCGGGACGTAGCGTTCGACGGCGGTGTCGGCGTTGCCCAGCACGTTCAGCAGGACGCCGATGCCCGTTTCGCCCGGCCCGAAACTCTTTACAGCCGCAACGTAACGGGCTGCCGGAGCCACGCTGTCCCGGGCCGAATCCCAGAGCGCCGTCCAGCAGAGCGCCCGTGCCATCGGGTCCCGCAGGGCGCCGAGGGACGCCCGGACGGTTGCTTCGGAACGGGGATCCAGCCGCACCTTTGCGTAGCTGAGGTCGTCGTCGTTGATCAGGAGAAGCGCCGGCACTGGTTTGCCCGCCAACTCCGGGACCACCGTGCGCTGGCCGGCCAAGTCCGTTTCAACGCTGTCCACCCGGACCAGCGCGCCGTGGGCGTCGAAATCGTAGAGTCCGATCCGCAGGCGGTGCGGCCGCAGTTCCTGGCGTCCCGTGGTGGGGTCCACTGCGTCCTGGACGACCGTCACGTCGCCGAGCACGCCGTCGTGCTCTTCAATGTCCGCAGTGACGGTGGAAATCCCCGACGTCTGCAGCCACTGGCTGGCCCACAGGGCCAGGTCACGGCCTGACGCTTCGCCCAGAGCCGCCAGAAGGTCGGCCAGGGTGGTGTTGCCGTACTCATGCTTCCGGAAGTACTTTCGGGAGCCGGCAATGAACGCCTCGAAACCGACGTACGCCACCAGTTGCTTGAGCACGGACGCGCCTTTGGCATAGGTGATGCCGTCGAAGTTCTGCTTGGCCGCCTCGAGGTCTGGAATGTCGGCCACGATCGGATGGGTGGTGGGCAGCTGGTCCTGCACGTAGGCCCACGCCTTGCGGTTGTTCGCGAAGTTCACCCAGGCGGTGTCCCAGTCCGTGGCACGGTCCACGCCGAGTGTGCCCATGTAGTCGGCAAAGGATTCCTTGAGCCAGAGATCGTCCCACCACTGCATGGTCACCAGGTCGCCGAACCACATGTGCGCCATCTCGTGCATCAGTGTGTTGGCGCGGGCCTGGTACTGGGAATCGGCGGCGCGGGAGGTGAAGACGTAGTTTTCGGTGAAGGTGACCAGCCCGGGGTTTTCCATGGCGCCGAGGTTGTATTCGGGCACGAAGGCCTGGTCGTACTTGCCCCAGGGGTACGGATAGTCGAAGAGGTTGTTGAAGAACCCGAGCCCCTGCTTGGTCAGCTGGAAGAGGTTCGCGGTATCGAATGACTCGGCCATGGATGCCCGGCAGTACAGCGCCAGCGGGACCTCCAGCCCGGTGCCGTCGTCGAGCATTCCGCTCCAGTGGTCCTCTGCTTTGAAGTAGGGCCCCGCCAGCACGGTGGTGATGTAAGTGGAAATCCGGCCTGTGGCTGCGAAGTCCCAGCGGCTCGTTGCAGGGTCGCTGGTCAGCTGGGTGCGGCCGGCTTCGGTCCCGTTTGAGGCGACCTGCCAGTCCGACGGCGCCATCACGTGGAACGTGAACTCTGCTTTGAGGTCGGGCTGCTCGAAGTTGGCGAACACGCGGCGGGCATCGGCGGGCTCGTATTGCGTGTAGAGGTAGCACTGGCCGTCTGCAGGGTCGAAGAAGCGGTGCATGCCTTCGCCGGATGTGCTGTAGAGGGCCGTTCCGGCCACGGTTACCTGGTTTTCGGCCTGGAGGTTGTCCAGCCGGATCCGGGATCCGTCCACAACGTCCGCGGTTGAAAGGCTTCTTCCGTTGAGGAAAACGCTGTGCACGTCGCTGCTGATGAAGTCCAGGAAGGTGGTCGCGCCGGGTTCGCGCGCCGAGAAATTGATGACGCTGCGGCTCGTGTATCCGGTGACCGCCGGATCCGGCGCCTGGCGGACGTCGAGCGAGACGTCATAGCTGTGGGTGGTAATCAGGGCTGAGCGTTTTGCCGCTTCATCGCGTTGCAGGTTCTCATTCGACACCAAGCTATTGAATCACGAGCCCCGCCCGCCATCGGCGCTCCGTCATTAGCGCGCCCCAGTCATTGGCGCCGGGACAGCCAACAGCGCCGGACGGTCAGTATGGCCGCACGATCAGCACGGCAGCTCCGAGGCCCAGCAGCGCGATCAGGAGCCACGCCGCGAGGGCCGCGAGCAGTGCCCTGGCTCCGGTATGGAGCAGCGTCTGCACCCGGACGGCTGAGCCCAGGCCGAAAAGGGCCATGCCCAGCAGCAGGTCCTGCGCGGCAGCGGCCGCCTCCGGCCAGCCCGGGGACAGCCAGCCCGTGGAGCGCAAACCCACCATGGCAACAAAGCCGATGACGAACAAGGGAACGATCGGCGGGAACCGGACTTCTGCGCCGTCGGATTCGGCTGCCGGGTCCGCAGGCACGCTTCTGGTGGCACCGTTTCCATTGGCGCCGTTTCCGCTGGCACCGTTTCCATTTGCTCCGTCGGGAACGGTCCCGTTCGGTCCGTTGCCGTTGCGCGCTTCCCGGCTGATGACGGTCCGCTGGTGCACCCCGGCGGCAGCCACCAGGGGAGCCAGCAGGATCACCCTGGTCAGTTTGACGACGACGGCGATGGCCAGTGCGCCGGTCCCTGCGGTTTGCGCCGTTGCCACCACCTGGCCCACGTCGTGTACCGACGCGCCGGTCCAGGCGCCGAACTCCTCCGGCGTGAGCTGCAGCGGGTGCAGGAGGAGCGGCAGCACGCCGATCGCCAGCGTTCCGCACAGCGTGACAAGTGCAACCGGCAGGACGGTGTCCACGTGCCGGACCCGGCGCACCGCCGCCATGGCGCCAATGGCAGAGGCCCCGCAGATGGAAAACCCGGTGGCAATCAGGAGGGATGCCTCCCGCGGCAGCCGGAACAGCCGTGAAATGCCGTACGTACCGGCGAAACTGGCCACGACCACGCCGGTAATGAGCAGGAGTGCCTGCCAGCCAAGCCCCAGGACGTCCATGACGCTGACTTTCAGGCCCAGGACCACAATGCCGGCCCTCATCAGGTGCTTTCCTGCGAAGTCGAGCCCGGTGCGCGCCCCGCCTGCAACCCACGTTCCTGTGCCAGGCAGGTTGGCGGCAAGGAGCCCCAGCACCACGGCGACGGTCATGGCAGGCAGGACCGGCACCATTGCGTGTACGGTAAAGGCCACCCCGACGGCGAAAACGGCAGTGAGAAGTCCCGGCACGATGGGTGGGATCCGTGCGGAGATCCGCCCCAGGGGGCGGCGGGGAATCTGGGCAGTGGCACTCACCTACCTTGCCGGAAAAGTGCGGAAAAACACGAACCGGATGGGTTGGTCCAACACGCCACAGTGGGCACCAGTAATGAATTCGAAACAAAAAGGTGGTTGGCTATTGACCATGTCTGACCTATTCCAGGATTACTCCGAGGCCGCCGGCCGCAGCGGTGCCTACGACGAGATGTTTGCCCCTGGCCAACAAGCCAGGAAGTCCTACGGGCAGGTCGCAGGGGCTCTCCGTGAGCTTTCCCTCGCTGACGTGACTGCCCGCGCCGATTCGATGGCGCGGACGTTCCTGGACCGCGGCGTCACCTTCGACTTCGCAGGGGAGGAACGGCCGTTCCCGCTGGACATCGTGCCCCGGGTGATTCCGGCCGATGAGTGGAGCGTCCTCGAAAGGGGAGTTGCGCAGCGTGTCCGTGCGCTGGAAGCCTTCCTCAATGACGTCTACGACAAGATGACCGTGGTTGCCGACGGCGTCATTCCGCGCCAGCTTGTCACCACGAGCGCCCACTTCCACCGCCAGGTGCACGGCTTTGAGCCGGCCGGCGGCGTCCGGGTCCACATCTCCGGGATCGACGTCGTCCGTGACGCGGCGGGAACCTTCCGGGTGCTGGAAGACAACGTGCGGGTACCCTCCGGCGTCAGTTACGTCCTGGAAAACCGCCGCGCCATGGCCAAGGGCCTGCCCGAAGCCTTCGGCCAGCAACTGATCCGTCCGGTCGAAGAGTACCCGCGGCGGCTGCTGTCCGCGCTCCGCAAGACGGCACCCTCCGGCGTCGACGACCCCACAGTAGTGGTCCTTACCCCCGGCGTGTTCAACAGCGCCTACTTCGAGCACACCCTGCTGGCCGGCCTCATGGGCGTGGAACTGGTGGAGGGCCGCGACCTCATCTGCCGCGGCAACCGCGTGTACATGCGGACCACCGCCGGCGAACAGCGCGTGGATGTCATCTACAAGCGGATCGACGACGACTTCCTCGATCCGTTGCAGTTCCGCGCCGACTCCATGCTTGGGTGCCCGGGCCTGGTGAACGCCGCCCGTGCCGGCGGCGTGACCATCGCCAACGCCGTGGGCAACGGCGTGGCTGACGACAAACTCGTATACAGCTACGTGCCCGACCTGATCCGCTACTACCTGCACGAAGAGCCAGTCATCGCCAACGTGGACACGTTCCGGTTGGAGGAAAAGGAAGCCCGCGAGCACGTCCTGGACAGGCTGGATGAACTGGTGGTCAAACCGGTTGACGGTTCCGGCGGCAAGGGCCTGGTCATCGGGCCCGACGCGACCAAGGACGAACTCGAGGCCCTGCGCAAGCGCGTCATCGCAGACCCCCGCGGCTGGATTGCCCAGCCGGTCCTGCAGCTGTCTACGGTTCCTACCCTCAGCGGTGATAAGTTTGGCCCTCGGCACGTTGACCTGCGTCCGTTTGCCGTCAACGACGGCGACGACGTCTGGGTGCTCCCCGGCGGACTGACCCGCGTGGCCCTCAAGGAGGGCTCGCTGATCGTCAATTCCAGCCAGGGCGGCGGGTCCAAGGACACCTGGGTGCTGTCTGACTCTCCCGAGGTTCCGGTGGAACTCCTGCCAAGGCCGTCCATCACCGTCCGCGAGCGGGTTTCGGTGTGGCCGGTCGAAAGCAACTGGCGCGACCGCCAGGCGGAGCAGCAGCAGTGAGCCGACGCCCGCCGGTGCAGCCCGCATCAGTTTGCCTATCTTTGTTCATGCAGATTCCGGACCCGCAGGAGGTAGCCGTAAATGCTTAGCCGTATTGCCGAGTCCCTATTCTGGATCGGCCGCTATGTGGAGCGGGCGGATGGCACCGCCCGCATCCTGGACGTCCACCTTGAGCGGCTCAACCACCTGCCCACGGAGGAACGGGACAACGTGGCCCGGGAACTCCTGGCTGTCATGGGAGCCCGGCCCGAGAGTGACGAGTTCGGCCTCGAGGAGCTGCTGCACGCCCTCGCCTACGACAAACAGAGCGCCACGTCGATCGCCGGTTCGCTCGGTGCTGCCCGGGAGAACGCCCGCCGTGCCCGCGAAACGGTTTCCTCCGGGCTCTGGGAGAGCCTGAACACCACGTACTACGGCCTGAACCAGCACCGCAAGGACGTGGTGGGCACCTACCGGTTCTGCCACTGGGTGCTGGAACGCACGGCCATGGTAAGCGGGCTGGCGGACACCACAGTCAGCCACGACGACAGCTGGCTGTTCCTCGCCCTGGGCCGCTCCCTGGAGCGTGCCGATATGACGGCCCGCATGCTATCGACCCGCGATGTGCTCTCCGCGGGCATGTCGTGGGTGAACATGCTCCGTTGCGCCGGCGCCTACGAATCGTTCCTTCGGACCCGCCGGGCGGCCTTCGGCGACCAGCATGCCGCCGAATTCCTGCTGCTGGACCGGCTGTTCCCGCGCTCCATCGTCTACGCCCTGCGGGATGCGGACGAGTGCCTGGCGAAGCTTGACCCGTCCGCGCAGCGCGTCGGGTTCATCAACGACGCACGCCGGATTGTGGGCCAGGCCCGCACTTTCCTGGAGTTCCACCGCACGGACGACCTCATGTCCGAACTGCCGGAGCACATGGAGCGGGTCCAGAAGGCCGTGTCGCAGGCTTCCGACGCAATTTCCCGTAAGTACTTCAATCAGGCGGACGAACTGGCCTGGGTGGGAGAAGTTTCATGACCCGGCTGAGCATCATCCACAAGACCGGCTACAAGTACAACAAGCGCGTCACGCTCTCGTACAACGAAGCCCGCATGACGCCGCTGACGGATCCGCAGCAGGTGGTGCTGGAATCGTCCATGAAGGTTGCGCCGTCGCAGGCCGCCGTCAGCAGCTACCGCGACTACTGGGGTACGCGTGTTACCGCCTTCGACATGCAGATGCCGCACGAGTACCTTGAGGTAGTCGCCACCACCACGGTCGAAGTCCACCGCGCTGAGCGCGTCCCCGCCGAGGGCGACATCGTCTCCTGGGACGTGCTGCAGGCGTCCGAGACGCTCAACCAGTTCAGCGACTGGATCCCGCAGTCCCGCCTGAGTGGTCCGGGAGACGAAGTCCTCGGCATCATTCCGGGGATCGTCGAAGGCAGGGACCCGCACGCGGCCGCCATGGCCATCTTTGAATGGATGCGCGGGGAAATGACGTACATGAAGGGTTCCACCGGCGTCACCACCAACGCCGCCCAAGCCTGGGGCCAGCGGCAGGGCGTCTGCCAGGACCTGGCCCATCTCGCCGTCGGCTCGCTGCGCAGCTGCGGTATCCCCGCCCGGTACGTCTCCGGCTACCTCCACCCGCGTTCGACGGCGGACATCGGCGAGACGGTGGCCGGCCAGTCCCACGCGTGGCTCGAATGGTGGGACGGCGAATGGCGCAGCTGGGACCCCACCAACCACAAACCGGCTGGAGACTTCCACGTCACCGTGGCACGCGGCCGTGACTACCGGGACGTGCCGCCGCTCAAGGGCATCCTGTCCGGCGGCGGAGGTTCTGCACTGAACGTGAGCGTCGAAATCACGCGCCTGGCGTAGCGTCCCCTGTTGGCCGGGCTACTCGTCCCGGACTACTCGTTGCCTGACTTCGGGGCGTCATCAAGGGGCGTCCACCAGGTCAGCGGGGGAGTGACCTTGAAGCGCCGCCCCGTGACGGTGTCCGGCGTGATGCGGACAAAGTGCTCCTTTGTGCCGGCCTGCCAGGGGAACAGCAGCAGCCCAACCGTGTCCAGGACCTCCTGCGGGTTCCTGACCGGGGCGGCCTGGCCCTTGACCACCACGCTCCAGGCGATCCCGGTATCTGCGTCCACCCCGTCGGCCTCCAGGGCTACGGGCGTGTCACCGGTGGCTGCCTGCAGCTTGGTGCCGTCTGCCGTACGGAAGACGAGTGTGCCGTGGTCCACCTTGTAGTTGATGGGGAAGATGTCCGGGTGGTCTTCCACCCAGACCGCGAGCCGCCCCACTGAGACGGTTCTTAGCAAGTGCCAGCATTCGTGGTTGTCGAGGTGCTCGACCTCGTTCGGCCTGCCGGCCTCCGGTTTCCGATCGGTGCTCATGAGCCCGAGCCTACCGCAGAAGTGCTGGCAGCGTAGGGCATAACGGCCTGATGCCGCCCGCTGTCCGGAAGCGCCACACACGGAAGAAGGCGTTAACGATATTCTGGCCTCACGCCGCCGGATTCGACGGCCCCCGTCAGGAGTTGGGTTGTGGACATGCATGCCAATGGCGACAGTTCCGAACGCTACACAGCAGCAAGTAGCCTTCGGATTGAGGACCTGCTTAAGGATTTCGTATCCAGGGCCGGCGAACTCCTCCAGTTCCAGGAACGGATGGGCGGCCTCTTGGAAGCCGTTGTCGCCGTTGCCGAAGACCTGAGCCTGGACGCCGTCCTCGAGCGCGTTGTCCAATCGGCCTGCCAGCTGCTGCGTGCCCGCTACGGGGCGCTGGGCGTGATTGGCGATGACCGCGCCCTCAGCCACTTCATCACCGTAGGGATCGACGGCGAACTGGCCCAGCGAATCGGTCCCCTGCCCACCGGACACGGCGTCCTTGGTTTGCTGATCTCCGACCCCAGGCCTTTGCGGCTTCATGACCTGCGCCGCCACCCTGAGGCCTATGGCTTCCCGAAGCACCATCCGCCCATGCAGTCATTCCTCGGTGTTCCGGTGCGGGTGCGCGATGTCGTGTTCGGCAACCTCTACCTGACGGAAAAGGAGGGTGGCGGCGATTTCACGGTTGAGGATGAAGAGCTGGCTATTGCCCTGGCGGCGGCTGCCGGCGTGGCCATTGAGAACGCCCGTCTGTATGACGACGCCCGACGCCGCGCGCAGTGGCTGGAAGCCTGCATGGATGTCTCCGGGCTGATGCTGGGAAGCGATCCTTTATCGTCGTCGAAAGGCCTTGACTCGATTGCCGGCAGGGCACTGCGGGAATCCGGGTCCCGGCTGGCCCTGGTCGTGGCGCCGTCTTCGGGCGGGGTGGGCTACGTGGTGGCCGGAGCCAACGGAGAGGATGCGGAGCTTTTCTCCGGCCTTCCGCTGTCCCTGGATTCGGATGCACTGAAGGGAGTCCTTGGCGGTGGCGAACCGCTCCTCGTGGACAAAGCCGCCGCCGTGCTGGGAATCCTCGAGGGAACAGCGACGGGCGCGCTCCTTGCCGTGGCACTCAGCACCCAGGGAGCCCATCACGGACTGCTCCTCCTGGTCCGGGGCCCCGGCGCCGGCACTTTCAGCCGCACCGACGTGGAGATGGGGGCCGTGTTTGGATCGCATGTGGCCTTGGCGCTGGAACTTGCCCGGGTCCATCGCTTGCGGGAGGAACTGCTGGTTTTCACGGACCGGGACCGCATTGCCCGCGACCTTCACGACCTGGTGATCCAGCGGCTCTTCGCCGCCGGCCTTAGCGTTCAGAGCCTGAACCGCTTCACGAAGGAAGATCTCGCCCTGGAGCGGATCGGGGCCATCACCGGGGAACTGGACGAGGCGATCCGCAGCCTGCGGGACACCATCTACTCGCTCAAGACCGGCAACGGCGATACCGAGTTGCTCAGCGGCCGGCTGCGGCGGGTTACCCGCAGCGCGGCCAAGACAATGGCGTTCACGCCCGGGCTGAACCTGGAAGGACCGGTGGACTCCGTCCGGCCGGAGAAAGCCAACCATGTTGTGGCCGTGGTTTCCGAGGGCCTGAGCAACGCCATACGGCACTCGGGGGCAGATTCCATCGACGTGTCCGTCTCGGCGCTGAAGGGCAAAGTGACCGTCCTGGTGAAGGACAACGGCCACGGCCTCAGGGGTTCGCCGAAGCGAAACGGCCTGAACAACATGCAGGAGCGCGCCAGGATACTGGAAGGCACCTGCACCATCACCAGCGCTCCCGACGCCGGAACCAGCCTCGAGTGGTCAGTGCCGCTTTAGTTCGAGGTTACTTTAGTTCGCTGCTGCTTTGCCGCCTGACCATCTACCGCCGATGCCCCTGGGAGTCGGCCCCTGAGTGGGCAGTGGCGGAATGGTTCGAACCCGGCTGGGGCGCAGCGGCGTGCGCCGTACCGGAGTGGGCGCCGGGGACTGGGCCGGCACCGCCTTGTTGGCGATGTACACCGCCGCCTGCGTCCGCCGTTCAAAACCAAGCTTCGCCAGCAGCGAGGACACGTAGTTCTTGACTGTCTTCTCCGCCAGGAACATTTCCCCGGCGATCTGCCGGTTGGTGAGCCCGCCGCCCACCAATTCCAGTACTCGCCGCTCCTGGGGAGTCAGCCCGGCGATCCGCGGATCAACCTGCTGGGGTGCCACCAGGCTTTCCACAATGCTCGCCGCCACACCGTCGTCGAACAGCGACTCGCCGGCGGCCGCCCGGCGCATCGCCCCGATGAGATCCGTGCCGCCGATCTCTTTCAGGACATACCCCCGCGCACCGGCAAGAACAGCGCCGCGGAGCGCTTGTTCGTCGTCGAAACTCGTCAGGATCAGGCAATTCAAGCGGGAATCCACCGATCGCACATCCCGGCAGACTTCGATGCCGGTCCCGTCCGGAAGGCGCGCGTCAAGGACGCTTACGTCGGGATGCAGGGCCGGAATCCGGCGCGTCGCCTCAACTGCTGAGCCGGAACTGCCCACCACCTGGAAGCCTTCGCCTTCCAGGAGCTCCTGCAAGCCCCTCCTGACCAGTTCGTGGTCATCCAAGATGAACACGCGGATCAGGTCAGTCTGCGTCTCGCGCGTAGCGGGACCGAGGTCTGCCCGAGGAATCATGGTCCTCCTGTCCGGCGGCCGGAGCCGCCAAGGTCGGTCCGCAACCAGCTTGCCGGTACGGTGCACATCCATTATGTCTGTGACGGCTATGTTTCCGTCATCCGGCTCTGCAATTCTCGTTGACACCCGTTACCGCAACAAGGGTCCTTGGACCCACGGGCGGCATGTCTTTAGGCCCTACCACCTCCAGTCCGCGGCACACATTCTAGAAGGACAGCAGGCGGACGGTGCGGTGCCGTTGGCAGAAAGGGGCTGCAATGAACCGGGCCATGGACATCCGATCGATCGTAGTTGGCGTGGACGGTTCCGACGCCTCGGTGGAAGCCCTCAAATGGGCCCAGGAACTTGCGTTGCCGCTCGGGGCCCGCATCGTGGCACTGGCATGTTGGGATTATCCGCCCGTCTACGACGGCTACGTGGCGATGGGTATCAACGACTTCGACGTCCGTGCCGGGGAGATCCTCCAGGAGGCCGTGGTTAAGGCCTTCGGGGCGGAGCTCCCGCCGAACGTGGAGTCGCGGTTGGAGCAGGGCCGGCCGCGCCACACGCTCATCGATGCCAGCCGGAAAGCCGACATGCTGGTGGTGGGGCGGCGCGGCCACGGGGGCTTCAGCGGCCTGTTGCTGGGCTCAGTGAGCTCCGCCTGTGTTGCGCATGCCCATTGCCCCGTCCTGGTAGTACACACACCGGAGAAACACCGGTAGACCCGTTACTCGAACGATGCGCGCCGGGGATCCGTCAGCCGCGTGTTCCACAGGTCCGGCTTCTTGACCTTGAAGCGCCGACCGGTCATTGCCTTGGGTGCCAGCCGCACGTAGTAGTCCTTGTCGCCGGGTTGCCACGGTTCCAGTAACAGGGCGTCAACTTCGTCCTTTTCGTCCTGGGTTTCGATCAGTTCGGATTCGCCGCGGGCCATCACGCTCCAGGCCATCTCTTCGTGAGCGTCGTAGCCGTCAATTTCGAAAGCGACGGGCTTGGCGGTCATGGCTGCCCAGAGCTTGGTCCCGCCCGCTGTCCGGAAGACAATGTTGCGACGCTGGAGCACGAAATTCACCGGGAAGATTTCCGGGTGGCCATCGACGATGAGGGCGATTCTTCCGACAGTCTCGGTGTCGAGCATAACCCAGCACTGGTCAATGGACAGCTGGCCCTCGGGCGGTGTCATCGTGTTCATGTAAACCCACGTTACGGTCCCTCCGGCACACCCATTAGGGCCATAAGGCCCCTAGCGGCACCGCCAGCGTCTCTGATAGTTGGGTGCCCGAAAAATGGCCGCTACCAGGGGCTCGACTTATAGTCCTTGAGGAAGACGCCGTACTGGTCCTCGCCGTTTTCACCCGTAACGATGGGGTCGTAGACCCTGGCGGCGCCGTCAACCAGGTCCAGGGGCGCGTGGAAGCCCTCCTCCATGAGCCGGACCTTGGTGAAATGCGGGCGCTCATCCGTGATCCAGCCGGTGTCCACAGCTGTCATGAGGATGCCGTCGCTGTCCAGCATCTCCTGTGCGCTGGTGCGGGTCATCATGTTCAGGGCGGCCTTGGCCATGTTCGTATGCGGGTGGCCGGGGCCCTTGTAGGCGCGCGAAAACTGCCCTTCCATCGCGGAGACATTCACGATGTACTTGCGGCGCGCCGTGGAACGCTTCATGGCGTCACGCAGCCGGCTAACCAGCAGGAAGGGTGCAGTCACGTTGCAGAGCTGGACCTCAAGCATTTCCAGCGGGTCCACCTCGTCAACCACCTGGGTCCAGCTGTTGATGGCAGCCACGTCCGGAACCAGTCCACCGGCGTCGATGGCAGTGCCGGACGCGATCCGTTCCAGCGATGCTGAACCCGTGGACAGGGCAAGGGAGGTGATGGCATCTCCGGCGAGGACGGGATGTTCCATCACACTGCTGGCGAGGGCCAGGGGTGCTTGTCGTGGGCGTGGCCAAAGGTCACGAGTTCCGGGCCGCCGTTCGCCGGGTCGAGGGCGGCCGGCAGGGGCTCGTCCTCGGCATCGACCAGGGGCTTGTAGGCGTTGCCCGAGCGGCGGACCGTCTGGGCCGCATTGTTGATGATGATGTCCAGCGGGCCCGCGGCGTTCAGCGAATCCGTCAGCGCCATAACCTGGGACGGGTCGCGGAGGTCGATTCCCACAATCCTGAGCCGGTGGAGCCAGTCCCCGCTGTCCTCCATGGCCGCGAAGCGACGCGCCGCGTCCTTCGGGAACCGTGTGGTGATGGTGGTGTGGGCGCCGTCCCGAAGAAGCCGGAGCGCGATGTACATGCCAATCTTGGCCCGTCCGCCCGTCAACAGCGCGCGCCGGCCGGTGAGGTCGGTGCGGGCGTCGCGCTTGCTGTGGCTGAACGCGGCGCATTCAGGGCATAGCTGGTGGTAGAACGCATCCACCTGGGTGTAGTGCTTCTTGCAGATGTAACAGGGGCGGGACCTGATGAGATGCCCGGCAACTTTGCCCGTAGCCGAGGGTTCAAGCTTGTTCCCGCGGGTCTCGTCATCGATCCGGTCCGGTGCGGCCGTGGCGGTCTGCGCGATCACGGCACGGTCGGACTCGGCTATCAGATCGCGTTTGGTCACCCGGCGGTGCCGTTTGACGGCCTTGAACATCTTGCCGGTGGCGCGCCGCACCGAGACGTAGTCAGGGTGTTCCTCGTCGTAGGCATGGATGGTGTTGAGAACCTTGAGGCAGGCCTGGATGTCCTCAGGCGTCAAATCGGGGGTGTTCATTGTTTCGATTTTACAGCCTGGGGAGCTCCCGGCCCGCCGTCAAGGTTTAGGGGTTGGTGGCGATCGACTAATTGCCGCTGGAAGCGGCGCCTACAGCAGCTGCCTGGGCTTCGCCGGCCTTCTCCACGGACTCCCGGGCGGCGGGGGAATTTTGCGTTGCCGCCTTGACTGCGTTGGGCACCTGATGCAGGTTTGCTGCCGAGAGGGCACGTTCCGCTTCATCCGGCTCAGGGACTAACTGGCCCTTGGACAGGACAGTGATGCCTGAATCCGTTACTTTGAAGCCGCGTGCGCGGTCGAGTTCCGGGTCAAGGCCGATCGCCGCCCCGGCGGGCACTTTCACGTTCTTGTCGATAATGGCGCGATTGACCACTGCGCCCTCGCCGATCTGGACTTTGTCCATCAGCACCGAGTCGACCACGCGGCTCGACGTGCTGACGTAGACGTCGTTGGACAGGACCGAGCCCTCCACAATGCCGCCGGAGATCACAACGCCGCTGGCCACGATCGAATCGAGGGCAGTGCCTACGGTGTTGCCCTTCCCTCGCACGAACTTGGCAGGCGGGGAAATGCTCTGGCGCGTGTAAATGGGCCATTCCGAGTTGTACAGGTTGAAGACCGGCATTGGGGAAATGAGGTCCATGTGGGCGTCGTAGAACGAATCGATGGTGCCTACGTCGCGCCAGTAGGTGCGGTCCCGTTCGGTGGAGCCGGGGATGTCGTTCAGCGTGAAGTCGTAGACTCCGGCCTCGCCCTGACCGACAAAGTACGGAATGATGTCGCCGCCCATGTCGTGCTTGGTGTCGAGGCGCTCGGCGTCAACGTGCAGGGCCTCCACCAGCGCGTCGGCGTTGAAAACGTAATTCCCCATGGAAGCCAGGAACTGGGTGGGATCCGCCGCAAGTCCGGGCGTCGAGGAAGGCTTCTCCACAAAGGCCGCGATTTTCTGCGGATCGTCCTGGTCCACCTCGATGACGCCGAACTGGTCGGCCATGTGCAGCGGCTGCCTGACCGCGGCCACGGTTGCCTTGGCACCGCTGGCGACGTGCTGCTCCACCATCTGGGCGAAGTCCATCCGGTAGACGTGGTCCGCGCCGACCACAACCACAATGTCGGGGTTGGCGTCACGGATGAGGTTCAGGGACTGGTAGATGGCGTTGGCGCTGCCAAGGAACCAACTCTTGCCCACACGCTGCTGCGCGGGTACGGACGCAATATAGTTTCCGAGCTGGGTGGACATCCGCCATGTTTCGGAAATATGCCGGTCCAGGCTGTGGGACTTATATTGCGTGAGCACCACAATCTGCAGATAGCGGGAATTCACTAGGTTGGACAGGGCAAAGTCGATAAGCCGGTAGCTTCCGGCAAACGGCACGCCGGGTTTAGCCCTGTCAGCCGTCAGTGGCATCAGACGGTTTCCCTCGCCTCCGGCGAGGACAATTGCCAGGACTTTCTTATTCAACGGCATTATGGTCGCTCCTGTACGCCTTCGTAACTTCCCCAAGATCCGGCACGCCCGGATTCCTTCACACTAGAACAGATACGCCGTAACGACTACCTTGGGTATCGTGCGAATAGACATTGTGACTAAAGAGTTCCCGCCGGAGATTTACGGTGGCGCCGGGGTCCACGTGGCTGAGCTGAGCCGCGTATTGGCCAAACATGTGGATTTGCAGGTGCGGGCCTTTGGGGCGCCCCGGGATCCCGACTATCACGGGGCCAAGGTGACTTCCTACTCCGTTCCGGAGGATCTGGGCGCAGCCAACGCCGCCGTCCAGACTCTCGGAGTGGACCTGCGGATCGTGCCGGACGTCGCGGGAGCCGATGTGGTGCATTCGCACACGTGGTACGCGAACATGGCGGGGCACCTGGCGTCGTTGCTGCACGGCATCCCGCACGTGCTGAGCGCCCACAGCCTCGAACCGCTGCGTCCATGGAAGGCCGAGCAGCTCGGCGGCGGCTACGCACTGTCCTCCTGGGTGGAGAAGACCGCCTACGAGGCGGCCGCAGCCATCATCGCCGTCTCCGAAGGGATGCGCCAGGACATTCTGCGCAGCTACCCGGAGGTTGATCCCGCAAAGGTCCAGGTGGTCCACAACGGCATTGACGTCGAGCTCTGGCAGCGTGATGAGGGCGATGACGCCATTCGTGCCCTGGGCATCGATCCCGGTCTGCCCAGCGTGGTGTTCGTGGGACGCAATACCCGCCAAAAGGGTGTTCCGTACTTGCTTCGTGCCGCTGCGAAGCTGCCGGCGGACGTCCAGCTGGTCCTGTGCCTCGGCGCGGCAGACACCCCGGAACTCGCAGCGGAAACCGCCCGCCTGATCGAGGAGCTGCAAAGCCAGCGCACCGGCGTCGTGCTCATTGAACGGATGCTGCCCCGCCACGAGCTGATTCAGGTCCTCAGCCACGCAACGGCCTTCGCCTGCCCGTCCATCTACGAACCGCTCGGCATCGTCAACCTGGAAGCCATGGCCTGCGGCGCCGCCGTTGTGGCCAGCGCCACCGGCGGTATCCCCGAGGTTGTCCAGCACGGTGAAACCGGATTGCTGGTGGAGCTGGAACAGGTCACCGACGGGACCGGAACCCCGCTCGATCCTGAGAAGTTCGTGAGCGAATTCGCCGCAGCCCTCACCGAGGTGGTGTCGGATCCGGAGCGGGCGCGCGCCATGGGTCAGGCCGGCCGCCGCCGTGCCGAGGAGCACTTCTCCTGGGAATCCATCACGGAAACCACGCTTGAGGTGTACCGCTCCGTCCTTGCCTAAGGCAGTCCGGATACCGTTCCCGGCCATCTGGTAACAGACGCAGGAAACCACGACGGCGCCGCCCCACCTAACGGGGGCGGCGCCGTCGTGGTTTCCGCTTTCGCCCGGATCCCGGGCTCAGTTCCGTACGGCTTTAGCGCCTGGTTTACCGCCTGGGCGGCTTGGCTTCACGGGATTTACGGGCCAGCAGCACTTTCTCATCGACCGGTGCGTCTCCGCTGGCCCGCTGGCTGCGGACGTAGGCGCGGGCCTCGTCCTGGCGGATCTTCTCGGCACCGGTGGCAATCGTAGCGCGGAGGTGCTCCTGCCCGTACCCGAAGGCATCCACCAGGTCCAGGGCGTGCGGGCGGATCTTGACCAGTAGCCGGTTGATGTAATCGCCCACCGTGCGGGCGCGCTGCATCGACAGGCGCCCGTTCATGAGGTACCAGGACAGGTTCTTCTCGATGAGCGAGAGTCCGAACAGGTCCCGGAGCCAGGTCAGCACGCGCTTCGTTCCAGGGTCCTTTACATTGGCGAGGGCTTCTGTGAAGGCTTCCCACTGAAGCAGTTCCGCGTGGGCCTGGGCAGCCTCTATCAGTTCATGCTGGTGCTGGTTGAACGCAGCAGCCGCCTGCTGCTGCGGCAGTTTGTTGGATCCCTTCAGTGCGGCCCCCGCATCGGAAACCATGGTCTGCACCCGGTCGGTCAGCAGCAACCGCTGGGTGTCTTCATCCCGGAGCACGATGGCCGCCTTCTGCACTGAGCCCGTGTCGGCCACGAACTGGGCAACCTGGCGAAGGCCGGTCCGGTGAACTGCAGCGCCTGCCGCCTGGCTGACCACATAGCGTGCCAGCACGCCGACGTCGACTTTGCGGAATTCCTTCGCATAATCGGCGAGGAGGCGCTTGGCCACGAGCTGGAGCAGTACGGTGTTGTCGCCTTCAAAAGTGACATAGACGTCGAGGTCCGCGCGCAGGGAAGCGAAGCGGTTTTCAATCAGGAACCCGGCGCCGCCGCAGGCTTCGCGACACTCCTGGAGGGTATCGAGGGCGTGCCACGTGCTGAGCGGCTTGAGGGCCGCGGCCAGAGTCTCCAGGTCCTGGCGGTCCTCGTCGGTGTCATGGGCTCCCGAGAAGACGTCATCGAACTTCTGCAGCAGCTGCTCATGGGCAAACCCGGCCGCGTACGTCGTGGCGAGCCGGGTGAACAGCCGCCGCTGGTGGCGCTGGTAGTCCAGCAGCACTTCTTCGTCCGTGTGCGAGGAAGCATTGAACTGCCGGCGTTCGGAGGCGTACTGGATGGCGGTCTTGAGCGCGAGCTTGCTGGCAGCCACGGCGGCACCGTCCAGGGAAACCCGGCCCTGGACCAGCGTTCCCAGCATGGTGAAGAAGCGGCGGCCCGGGCTGGCAATGGGGGAGGAATACGTGCCGTCGGCGTCAACGTTGCCATAGCGGTTGAGCAGGTTGGTGCGCGGGATGCGGACGTTGCTGAAGTGGAGCCGGCCGTTGTCGATGCCGTTCAGTCCGCCCTTGACGCCGTCGTCCTCGCCGCCGATGCCCGGCAGGAATTCCTTGGTCTCGGGATCCCGCAGGTCCACATAGAACGCATGGACCCCATGGTTCACGCCCTTGGTCACAAGCTGTGCGAAGACCACGGCACCGAGCCCGTCGATTGCGGCGTTGCCGATGTAGTCCTTCCACGCTGCCCGGAAGGGCGTGTGGACCACGAATTCCTGTGTCGCCGGGTCAAAGGTGGCCGTGGTGGCAATGCTGGCAACATCGGAGCCGTGGCCGGTCTCAGTCATCGCGAAGCAGCCCGGAATGTCCAGGTTCATGATGCCGGGCAGCCACTTGGTGTGGTGTTCCTCGGTGCCGAGGTGCATCACCGCGGAGCCGAAGAGCCCCCACTGGACTCCCGCCTTGATCTGGAGGGACGGATCGGCAGTGACCAGTTCCTCGAAACCGGCGATGTTGCCGCCGTGGTCGTCGGAGCCGCCCAGCGCTGCGGGGAAGGCCCGGTGAACGGCGTTGTTCTCCACCAGGTACTTGAGCTGACCGAACGTCCGCCTCCGGTGCTCGGTGTGGGTAAGGCCTTCAGTCTTGTGCAGTTCGGGGCGGCCGGAAAGTTCGCGTGAGTGGCGTCGGATGTCCGCCCATTTGCCCAGGAGCTGTTCGCCGAGTGCTGCTACGTCGACTGCGGGAGACGCGCCGGCAGGCGCGTTTGAGCGGCTGGCCGGTCGGTTTGGTGGGCTGGCGGGGCGGTCAACTACGTCAGTCATGTCGATTCCTTCTTTGGTTCTGACAATTCTTGGCTCTGGTGGTACTGCGGTGTGCAAAATCCGGAAATCAATCGGTGTCCCGTGTTTCCAGTTCCGGGGCTATCCCGACGCACAGCCAGGCGGTGATCTGCCGGGCCATCGCTTCCTGGTCAGGCTTGCCCGGGGAGGCCGGGGTGCCCAGCCACTGTTCACCGGCGTTCCGGACCAGCCCGATCGCCGCGGTGGGCCAGTATCCGATCACGGCCTCCCTGCCGGCGCCCAGATGCTCGCGCATGGGCCGTGCGATCATGTCGCGGACCTCTTCGAAGAAGTGGCCAAGCGCACCCGCGGTGGCCATGCTTCCGCTGGCTGCCCCGGCATCGCCGGCAGAGTGCGTCGTGACGAACGTGTACACGTTCGGGCTGGTTTCAGCCATTTGGAGGTAGGCGGAGACCATGGCCAGAAGCCCCTCCCGCGGCGTCTGTGCGCTTTGGGCGGCCTCCTGGATGCGGCGCTGCATCTGGCTGAGGACCACTTCTCCTACGGCCTGCTGCAGCCCGGCCTTGTCGCCAAAGTAGCGGTAGAAAACAGACTTCGACGTTCCTGCGGCGGCAGCGATGTCCTCCATCGAAGCGTCGCTGCCGAGAGCGTGGACAGCTTTTCGGGCCGACTTGATGAGCTCCCGCCGGCGCTCCTCCCGGTGTGACTGCCAGCGCGCGGCGCGCCCGTCGACGGGGCCGTCGGAGCCGCCGGTCGCGCCTCCATCCGAAGGCGTGGCAAGTTCAACGTGGAAGATGTTCACGATACCCAGCGTATCAGGTACGCTGGGTATCGGTAACCAGCGTTGATCATAAGGAGACACCACATGTCCTTTACCGGACAGTCCGCAACCGGACCAGAGGAAGCACCCACAGCCCCCGAGGGGACACCGGCTGCGGGCCAGCTGCGCAGGGCGGTGGTGGTGGGCGGTAACCGGATTCCGTTCGCCCGGACCGGCGGCGCGTACACCAAGTCTTCGAACCAGGACATGCTGACGGCAGCCTTGGACGGCCTCATCGCGCGCTTCGGACTTCAGGACGAGCGGATCGGCGAGGTGGCGGCCGGCGCAGTCCTCAAGCACTCCCGCGACTTCAACCTCACCCGCGAGGCAGTTCTCGGATCCGCCCTGTCCGCTGAAACACCCGCCTACGATCTCCAGCAGGCCTGTGCCACCGGCCTGGAGACGGTCCTGGGCCTGGCTAACAAGATCAAGCTCAGCCAGATCGATTCAGCGATCGCCGGTGGCGTCGATTCCACTTCCGATGCACCGATCGCGGTGAGCGAAGGTCTGCGCGAGGTGCTGCTGGACCTGAACCGTGCCAAGTCCCTGCCCCAGAGGCTCCGGATCCTCAGCCGCCTTCGGCCCAAGGATCTGGCTCCCGACGCGCCCAATACGGGAGAGCCCCGGACCGGCCTTTCCATGGGCGAACACCAGGCCCTCACCACGGCGCAGTGGAAGATCACCCGGGAAGCCCAGGACGAGTTGGCCTACAACAGCCACCGCAACCTCGCAGCCGCCTACGACGCCGGCTTCTTCGATGATCTGCTCACCCCTTACCGTGGCCTGAGCCGGGATTCGAACCTTCGTGCCGACACAACACTCGAAAAGCTGGCAACCCTCAAACCCGTATTCGGAAAGAACCTCGGGGCCGAGGCAACCATGACGGCGGGCAACTCCACGCCGCTGACCGACGGGGCGTCCACGGTGCTGCTGGCCTCGGAGGAATGGGCAGATTCCCACGATCTGCCCAAGCTGGCAACAGTGGTCGACGGCGAAGCCGCCGCCGTGGACTTCGTGCATGGCAAGGACGGCCTGCTGATGGCGCCGGCGTTCGCCGTGCCGCGCCTGCTGGCCCGCAACGGCCTCACACTGGACGACATCGATTTATTCGAGATCCACGAAGCCTTCGCCGGCACCGTCCTTGGCACCCTGGCCGCTTGGGAAGACGAGGAATTCGGGCGCACCCGTCTCGGCTTGGAGGGCGCGCTCGGCAGCATCGATCGGTCAAAGCTGAATGTCAACGGTTCCTCGCTGGCTGCGGGGCATCCCTTTGCCGCCACCGGAGGGCGGATCGTGGCCTCGCTCGCCAAAATGCTTCATGAGAAAGGTCGGGTGGACGGACGCCCCGCCCGTGGCCTGATTTCCATCTGCGCTGCCGGCGGCCAAGGTGTCGTCGCGATTCTTGAAGCACTCTAGGGAGGCTGGCGTGACGGACAAGTACACACAATTCGTAAGCCGCGGCTTCGGCAAGGATGTCGCCCGCAAGCTGGGCCTGCCCCAGCCGCTGGTACTGCGGCGGTACCGGCCGGGCCAGCCCCTGATCCCGGGCCCCATCCTGGTCCAGGGGGCCAGCAGAGGTGCCGATGAGCTGGCAGCCGCCCTCCTGGGGTGGGATCTCGACGTCCGTCGCCACGCGGTCCCACGGGAGAAACTGGGCGCCATTGTGCTGGTCCTGGATGAGCTGGACCGGCCGGAGGACCTCGAAAAGCCTGTCCTTTCCGCGGCGGCATCCGTGCGCGACCTGGCGCCCAACGCCCGAGTCGTCACTGTCTCCCGCACGCCTGCGAGCGCCGTGGGTCCTGCCTCTGCAGCAGCGCGGCAGGGCGTGGACGGGCTGGTGCGGTCGCTCGCCAAGGAACTGCGGGCCGGCGCCACAGCGAACGGCATCGTGCTGGCTGAGGAGGTAACCACCACCAGCCCCAGCGCCCTGGGCGCCCTGCGCTTTTTCCTGTCAGGCCGCTCCGCCTTCATCGACGGGCAGTTCCTCAGCGTCACGTCAGGGGGCGGGCAGCTGCCGGCCGATCCGGAGAAACCGCTGGCCGGAAAGGTTGCCGTTGTTACCGGCGCCGCACGCGGCATCGGTGCCGCTATCGCCCGCACGCTCCACCGCGACGGCGCCACCCTGGTGGTGGTCGATATCCCTGCCGCCGGTGACCACCTGGCCGCGGTGGCCAATGAGGTCCGGGGACGGCCCTGCAGCTCGACATCAGCAGGGAGGATGCCGGCCAGCGCATGATCGACCATGCGGTGGGGAGGCACGGGCGCCTGGACATCGTGGTCCACAATGCCGGTATCACCCGGGACAAGCTTCTGGCCAACATGGACCAGAACCGCTGGAATTCGGTCATCGCCGTGAACATCGCGGCCCAGCTCCGCATCAATGAGGCGCTGCTGTCGTCCGAGCACTTCCGGGAGTCCCCGCGGATTGTTTCGGTCGCTTCCACGAGCGGCATTGCCGGCAACCGCGGGCAGACCAACTACGCTACGTCCAAGGGCGGGGTGATGGGAATGGTGCGCGCCACGGCGCCGCTCCTCTCGGACCGCGGAGGCTCCATCAACGCCGTGGCTCCGGGTTTCATCGAAACCGAGATGACGGCCCGGATCCCCTTTGCAACGCGCGAAGTTGCCCGCCGGCTCAACTCCCTGCAGCAGGGCGGGCAACCAGGCGATGTTGCCGAAGCCATAGCGTTCCTGGCCAGCGATGCCGCCGGGGGCATCTCGGGCGAGGTGCTTCGGGTCTGCGGACAGAACCTGGTGGGCGCATGACAAATGCCCGGCCCGTGATCCTCGGGGACATGCCGTCCCTGTCAAAGCTGTATGTCAACGCCGCCGCTACAGCGGCCAGGCGCCGCGTGCTGGGCGCCGATGCCGGGATCACGCTGCCGCCCTGCGGACACGAGGTCAGGGGAGTGCGGCCCCAGGTCGGTAACCTCACGGCGTACCAGCATCTGGTGGGTGAGTCCGCGAGCGACATCCTGCCTGCAGGGTTTATCCACGCACTGGCCTTCCCCGTGTCCATGAGCGTGATGAACCGTGACGACTTCCCCTTGCCGCTGCTGGGAATGGTGCACCTCAGCAACCGTGTGGAGCAGCATGGTGCCATGGTGTTCACCGAAGCGCTGGACATCACATCCTGGGCCGAGAACCTGCGCGGCCACCGTGCCGGTACGCAGGTGGATATTGTCACGGAAGTACGCCGGACCGGTGAAGCGGAAGTCCGCTGGAAGGGAACATCCACGTACCTGGCAAAAGGCGTCTTCCTCCCCGGGATCGACAAGCCCTCGGTGCCCGCGGAACCGTCCACCTTCTCGGCGCCGGACCCCACAGCCCTGTGGCAGCTGGGTGTCGACACAGGGCGGGCCTACGCGGCTGTTTCCGGTGACTTCAACCCCATCCACCTGAGTGTCCTTTCAGCCAAAGCCCTCGGCATGCGGCGCTCTATCGCGCACGGCATGTACCTGGCGTCGCGGGCGCTGGCCGACGTGGGCGCAGCAAAGGGTGACACCTTCAGCTGGGATGTTGCCTTTGAAGCGCCTGTGTTCCTGCCGGCGCGGGTGGCGCTGGATATCAGTTCAGACCACTCCCCGGGCGGCGCCTGGCAGCGCTCCGATTACGCCGCCTGGAATCCGCGGTCCGGCCGGCGGCACTTCAGCGGGTCGGTAGTGGCCTTGTAGCTGTCGACGGACGTTGCGGCATGCAAACCACGGAAGGCACGACAGCGGAGGTCACCCGGAAGGGCGGCCTCCGCCGTCGTGATTATTCTAGAAAAATAGTTCCGCCGCGGCTCAGGACTGCCCGGAAGTGACGGCCCGAAGAATACGGTGCAGACTCAGGACGATCGTTTCGGCGGCACTCGGCGCGTCCGGGTTTACGTCGTCGGACGCCATCCGCTCCGCCAGGGCATCCACTGCCGTTTTGGCCGCCTCGATCAGCTGATTTTGCCTCTCGGGCTGCTCGTCTTCCATGGACCGCAAAACTTCGCTGACCGCAGCCAGGGCCTCGGCCAACGGTTCGCTGTAAGGAAGCGGGATCACAAAGGGTACGTCCTTATCCCAAATGACGTCCGCCAGGACCTCCGTCATGTCCTGGATGTGGAAGGTCACGCTCTCCAGGCCGCGAAGGTCTTTGTAGTCCTGTTCCAGGTCGTGGACGTGGCGGCGACGGCGGGGGTTGGCCTTCCGGCTGGCATCAGACTTCTGGACGGCCGCCCTGACTGCGCGGGCTGACTTCGCCAGCTCCTCGGAACGCACGGACCACTCTTCGTGTTCGGGCGGCCATTCTTCCTTCATGGCCTGTCCCATGTCCGAGAGCTGCTTGGCCAAAGCCCAGCGCAGCTCCGCGAGGCTGAGCGCGGCTGCCTTAAAGTGAAGCGGCGGGAAGACCAGCAAGTTGACCCCGATACCGACCACCACGCCGACGCCCATCTGCAGGAGGTAACCGAAGGAGAAGTCGTCCGGGTTGCGCCCGCCCACCAGGAGCACCAGGAGCGCCGCCGTCGGAATCCAATCCCGCCCCGCTCCAAGGCGGGGGAGTCCCGCGAGCAGGACCCCCAGCCCCATCACGATGGCGACAGTCACAGGGGTGGGTTCGCTGAAGCTCACCAGCAGGAACGCGAGTCCGATGCCGAGCGCCAGGCCTACAAGTGTTTGCAGGCCTTGCCGCATGGAACCTGCCACGTTCTCGTACATTGCCACGAGCGCGCCCAGAGGGGCGTAGTAGGGGTACTGGGCAGCAGCGCCGGGCATCATGGGCGCGATCAGGAATGCCAGGCCCGCTGCCAGGCCGGCCTTGGCCGCCAGTTGCAGCCTCGGCCCCGAGACGGCAGCGGAAAGGATGTGTACTGTGGTGCGCCAGAGCGTGGCGGCTGGCGAGGCTGCTGCGTCGTCCTGCTGTTTTGTTTTGATCATCTCGCCTCACCATAGGGGTGTCTCCGTGGTGCGACAAGTGGACGAACCTGCTTACGCGTACGCGCCGGCCGCCTTCCCCTGCCGGATTGAGCACGCCGCCTGACGTGCCGCATGGGCCAATCGGTGCGCCCGGCCCGGCGTCCGGCCCTCTTCCTGCCGCCCCGGGATGTAGCCGAAGCCGATGCGATAGGCGGGGTCCGCAAAGCCAAGCGCTGCGTTGGCGCCTTCGTGGCCGAACGCGCGGTGGCTGCCGAAGTTCCGGCTTGGATGCGGCTTCATGAACACGACGGCGAATGCGTTGTCGAGCCCCGATGCGCGGTCCAGCCCCACACCTGTTCCTCGGACATGATCCTGACTGTTTCCGGCGCAAGGAAGGCGTCATTGCCGTCAAGGCCCGTGGTGGCCGCAGCGTAGAGCCTGGCCAGGCCGTCTGCCGATCCCACCCCTCCGGCGCTGCTCATTCCGCCGGCACGGATGACCCGGTGGTTGGGCAGTTCCATCACCGTGCTGACCGCGGCGTTTCCGTTGAGCCCGTCCAGGCCCAGGGGGTCCAGCCAGGGCTGGCGCGGGTCCACGTCGTACAGGACGTCCCGGTAGCGCGGCTCCTGGTCTTCCGGAAGCCCCAGGAAGAAGTCGATGCCGAAGGGCAGCCGGATACAGGAGTCGTACATCTCCTGCAGGGTCCTGCCCGCGACACGGCGGCAAAGCTCCTCCATCAGGAGGCCGATCGTCAGGGAGTGGTATCCGAACGTGGTGCCGGGGCGCCACAGCGGTGCGGCCGCCGCGAGCCTGGCGGCCCCGTCCGCCGTCGTGAATTCCTTGAGTGCGAAACCGCCCTCCACCCCAAGCAGCCCCGCCCGGTGGGAGAGCGCCTGACGCACGGTAATGGCCTCTTTGCCGTGAGCGGCGAATTCCGGCCAGTAGTGCGCCACCGTGCGGTCCAAGTCCAGCAGGCCGTCCTGGACCAGGAGTCCGACGACGAACGCTGCCGCGCCTTTGGAACAGGAGTAGGCGCCCGTGATGGAATCCTGGGCGAGGTGCTGGCCACCGCTGAGGTCCACCACCTTGGTGCCGTCACTGTAGACGGCTACCTGAGCGCTGTACTCCGGGTCTTCGGCAAGGAACGAATCAAACAGGGCCTGGACAGCTTGGAATTCGGGCGCGGCAAAACCTGACGAAAGTGGCATGGGACAACAGTAGCGGCGCGCCTGGGGTGACTACTGCGATCGGGCCCCGCCGTGTCCCGGTGCAACTTCCTCGCCGCTGCGGACGGGACCGGGCGCCGTGCCGTCTCCGATGGGACGGCCGGGGGTCTGGAACAGGTCCCGGGCATAGCCCCAAAGCGCCGGCATTTCGGTGAGTTTCTGCCGGTTGCATTAGAAATGGCCGTGGTAGACGGCGTCGAACCGGACAAGCGTGGTGATCAGGCGAACATCCGCTTCCGTGATCGTGTTGCCCACGAGGTACCTCTGGCCGGCCAGCCGCTCTTCAAGCCAGTCCAGGGCATTCCGGAGACGCGCATAGGCGGCGGAATACGCGTCCTGCGAACCGACAAATCCGCACCGGTAGGGGGCTCCGGGGCGGTGAAAAGCCGTCCACTCCGTGGCGAAGTCAGGGGTGATCGATCCCGGTCCTGTTCGCCCATGGGCAGGCACGGGCGGCGACCAGGCGGTACCTGCCGGCCTCCACGGGCCATCCGGGTTCGCCATTAGGTCCGGGAGTGCCGTTCCGGGTTATCCGGTCTTCGATGTAGTTGGTGTCCCGGGTGAGGTCTTCTCCACCGGTGACGTAGGAACCCCTGGCGCTGAACCCGGGACCGGATCGATGGTCGGACGCAGTACGGGAATCGGAAGTCATGCGTCCACCCTATTTGCGTTCAGCCTGCGAGCAGAGCCGCCAGCACCTGCACCATGGGCTGCCAGGCCACCCACCAGGCGCCGGCTACAACCGCCGCGAAAAGGAAGATCCAGACGGCGGAAGGCACCGACGTCGCGCGGTAGAGCAGGTGGGCGTCCGACGTCGGCAGCCTGTCCCGGCGCCTGAGGTGGACGTTGGACAGCTTGCCCAGGTCACGGACCGCCGCCACCAGGAGGGCAAGGCCCAGTGCAATCACCACATGCCCGGTGAACTCAGGCGGGACGAATAGCACCAGGAGCGCAGAGCCAAGGACTGCGGCAGACGTTATCAGGAGCCCCATGGCATTACGGATGAACAGAAACGAGCACAGCAGGATCAGCGTCCCCACGGACATGGCCGCCGGTCCCCAACCGTTGAATCCCGACCACACCATGGCGGCGCCCACCACTCCGGGTACCGGGTAGCCCCAGAACGTGGACCAGACTGCCGGGAGACGGCCCCTGCTGTAGGTGGTGGTGGTTCCGGAGTGGTCCAGGCTCAGCCTGATGCCACCTAGTCGCTGCCCTGTCATGAGGGCAGCGAAGGCATGGCCAAGTTCGTGGGTGACGGTGGCCAGCAGCCCGAAGTACCGCCAGGATGCCCGGGGGAGGGACAACGCGGTAGCGACGAGGATGATCAGCAACAGCTCGGTGGCGGTTACCAGCGGGGTGGGCGACTGCGAAAAACCCGCGACGATCCGTTGCCACAGCGAACCGGCTACATCCGTCATACGCCGTGGCCTGTCTTGCCGCTGGCGTGATCAATGCAGAACGCCGTCCAGGGACGGGCTTCGAGCCGGGCTTCGACAATAGGTTCGCCGCAGATTTCACAGTAGCCATAGCTGCCGTCCGCGGTGCGCGCCAAGGCGGACTCGACCTGGCCCAGCGTGGCAGTGCTCTGCCGCAGCAAGGCAGCTGCCTGCGAGAGCTCGAAGGCGATGGTTGCGCCTTCGGGGTCGTGTTCGTCGTCGACGTTCGAGTTCTGGCGGGCCGCGTTCGCGGAACTGATGTCGTCCCGCAGCGACGGCAGCAGGGAAAGCTTCCGGTCGCGCTCCGCTACCAGCAGGATCCTGAACTTCTCGACGTCGACCATAGTGTCCAAGGCTAGCCCGCTCCGGACGGCGGCGTCGAAACTGCCTGAAATAGTGGGGCCGAAAGACCTCTTGCTGCCGTGCAGTGCGTCCGTAGAGTGAAAGCGCGCGAAGCCACTACAAGACCGGTGCGGGGCCGCCCTCCGGATGGCACGCGCGCATGAGGCCGGGAGAGACCATGAATGATCCGTCGGAGAAGGACCCAGCCGCAGAGGCCAAAGCCCTGGCGGCCGTGGAGAGGCATCACACTGGCATGCTGAGGCGCCTTACGGCGCTCACTGACACTCTGACGAGTTCCGTGGCCAAGCACGACGCCGGGGCCGAGCATGATGCTCACGAGGTGCTGCTGGAGTGGTGCGAAAACGAGCTGGTGCCCCATGCGCTCGCCGAAGAAGGGCCGCTCTACGGCGGGCCGAGGGATACCGCCGAGGGAAGGCTGCTGGTTGAAGGCATGCTGGTGGAGCACCAGGTGATCGTGGGCCTCGTGGAGGAGTTCCGCGGTGCCCGGGGCGTGGACGCCGCCGTAGCCGCTGGTGCCATTCAACGCATCTTCGCCCTGCACCTGTACAAAGAGAACAGGCTCCTCATGCCGTTTGTGGTGTCGTCGCCCGGACTGTCATTGGCCGAAGCCGTGTCAGGGTTGCATGAACTTGTGGGCGAAGAACATGAGCGCCGCCGGGGATCGGACTCGGCGACGCAATAGAGTAGGGCCATGGCGGACGGAACAGGACAAGACCACACGGAAATTGCTGGCGAACTGCTAAGGAACCTGGCCGAGGCGCACGGGGTGAGCACCTCGTTCCGGGGCTGGGACGGCGTCGAGCATCCTGTGGCCACCGGAACACTGCAAAGCGTCCTCGGTGCACTCGGCGTTCCCGCGCAGACTCCGGACGACTTGCAAACTGGGCTGAGCGAAGTGGAACTGGCGCCGTGGCTGCGGCTGCTTCCGCCGTCGGTGGTTTCACGGGAGGGCCGTGAGGTCCGCGTGGCGGTACACGTGCCCCACGGCGCCGGCGTCAGAGTGTGGGTCCAGACCGAGAACGGAACCCGCGTGGATGCCGAACAGCGGGAGGACTCGGAACCGCCCAGGGACGTTCACGGCGTCCTCAAGGGGAGTGCAACCTTCGCCCTTCCCGCTAACCTGCCCCTGGGCTGGCACACGCTTTATGCGGAGGCCGACGGCGAACAGGACGAGTGCGCGCTGGTGATTACTCCCGAACGCCTGGAGACCACTGGCAAGCTGCTGTCGGAACGGCATTGGGGCCTCACGGCCCAGCTGTACTCGGTAAGGTCCTCCCGTTCCTGGGGGATCGGTGATTTCTCCGACCTCGTGGACCTTGCAGCGATTTCAGGGAACGACGGCGCAGGCTTTGTCCTGGTCAATCCCCTGCACGCGGGGGAACCTCGGCCCCCCATAGAAGATTCTCCGTACCTGCCCACGACGCGCCGCTTCTTCAACCCGCTCTATATCCGCATCGAGGAGGTGCCGGAGTACGGATACCTGGACCCTGAGTCCAGGGCCGCCATCGAGAACCTCGCGGCCAGGCTCCACACAGCCAACACCGCCGACGGCCTCCTCGACAGGAACCGGAGCTACGAAGCCAAGCTTGAAGCGCTGGAGCTCCTTTTTGCTGTGCGTCGAAGCCCCGGCCGCGAACGCATGTTCGAAGACTTCTGTGCCCTCGAAGGCAAGGGCCTGGATGACTTCGCACTATGGTGTGCCCTGGCAGAGTGGCTTCCGCCCGCCGCTTCTGAATGGTCCGGTGAAGCGTCCTCACCGGCCACCCCGTACTGCGAGCGCATGCGGTCAGCGCTCGCGGACCGGCTGGAGTTCCACCGGTGGCTGCAGTGGATCTGCGACGAGCAGCTGGATGCGGCACAACGGGCCGCGAAGCACAGCGGCATGGCCATCGGGATCGTCCATGACCTGGCTGTTGGCGTCAAGACGGTCGGTGCCGATGCCTGGATGCTTCACGACGTGCTCGCCCCGGGAGTCACAGTGGGCGCGCCACCTGACGTGTTCAACCAGCAGGGGCAGAACTGGACCCAGCCGCCGTGGCATCCCGGAAGGCTGGCGGCTTCCGGATACAAGCCCTACCGCGACATGCTCAGGACCGTGCTTCGCCACGCGGGCGGCATCCGCGTCGACCACATCCTGGGGCTATTCCGCTTGTGGTGGATTCCCGTCGGCGCCGGTCCCGACCAGGGCACTTATGTGTACTACGACCACGAAGCCCTCATCGGCATCCTCGCCCTTGAGGCGCAGCGCGCCGGCGCGATTGTGGTGGGCGAAGACCTCGGCGTGTTTGAACCGTGGGTCCGGGACTACCTGATGGAGCGCGGCATCCTCGGAACATCCATCCTGTGGTTCGAACACGGGGAGGCGGGACCGCTTCCCCCCGAGGACTACCGGCAACAGTGCCTGACCAGCGTCAACACCCACGATCTTCCCCCGACGGCGGGATACCTGGCCGGTGAGCATGTCGCCCTCCGCGAATCTCTGGGCCTGCTCCTGCGGCCGGTTGAAGCGGAACGCGCCGCGGCGGCCGCCGAACAGGAGGCGGTGCTGGCGCTGGTGCGTGAACGCGGCCTGCTTCCCGATCAGTCAGACGTGGGCGTTCAACGGACCGTCGAGGCCCTCTACGCCTTCACGGCCCTGACGCCCTCCGCACTGCTGGGCGTGGCCCTCGTTGACGCCGTCGGTGAAACGCGCACTCAGAACCAGCCCGGAACGGACCTGGAGCATCCCAACTGGCGCATCCCCCTCGGGGGACCCGAGGGGCCCGTGCTCATTGATGACCTACCGAACAGTGCCAGGTTCAGTTCCCTAATCGGGGTGGTCCGAAACGCGCTGAAGGGGCACGGCTGACTGACTCCGCCGTTCATCCTACTGGCCTCGAAAGGATCCTCCAACGGAAAATCCGCTGCGCCTGATCAGCCAGAGCGGGGGTTCAGCCTGACACCGGTTCAGCCTGGCCCGGGGCCAAGGATCCGGTGGGCCTCCTGCTGTGACTCCAGTTCCTCGGGGCTTAGAGCGCGCCCGCGCATGAAGCCGGCCCTACCCAGGAGCTGGCGCAGTTCCGAGAGGGAACGCGCGGTGGTCACGCCGACGTGCGCCATGGCGTGGCAGTTCGCGCACAGCGGCACAAGGTCCGTGACCGGGTCCAGCCGGTAGTTTTCGTCCAGTTGCGAAACCGGCACAGTGTGGTGGACGTCGATGAAATCCCGGCCGATGTCCCCGTAGGCGATTTCGAAGGAAAACCCGCAGGCGGCACAGCTGGTTCCGTAGTGCGCGATACAGGCACGGCGTGCATCCGGGTCCCGTTCGTAACGGTTGGCGTCAACTCTGCTGACGGCCCATGCAGGGTAGGTCCCGGGCACCGGCAGCGCAGAGTCAGGAAAGAGTGCCGGACCGGACCGGAGCCACAATTCGCGGATCCGGGGTTCCGCTCCGGGGCCCACGGCCTGGACGCCGCGGACTCCGTCCCAGCCCACCTCCGGAATTGTCTCGCGGAGGATCTCCGGTGAAATCTGGTCACCGCGCGGAAGCAGCGAGTCGAAGGTGATCACCAGTTGCGCAGAAGGTGTCCGGGCCGCCTCGCCTGGCTGCGTAGCACTCGACAGGGTTGAAACGATCACACCGTGCCCGAGCAGGCCCCGGCCGCGCCGGCCCTGCAACAGCAGCCATACATCCGCCCCGGCGGGGACGCTTACGTGCCCGGCAATGGTCCAGATGGCATGGTACTGCCCGGCCTCACGCACCTGCTCGACCACCGCTGTGTAGTTCCAGTCGTTCCAGCGGTCCGGATTCCACGCCAGGATGATGGCTGTCATGCGCCCATTCTTTCAGTGCGGGGTTATTCGGTGCAGGGTCGCGCCTTGGCGTCCGGGCCCTCAGGCTTGGTGCAGACGGAAGGCGTGTCGCCTATTCGCTGATGTTCTCAAGCCAGTCGAGTGCCGCGTTCTCATCCGTGAAGTATCGGCTCGGGCAGGCCGGCAGCGGCAGTCCCAGCGGGCCGTGGGCGATGACGCGGTCAACCGGGGACGTTCCAAGGATCGCGAAGGCGCTGACCGTTACCGCCGAGCTGTAAACATTGATCGCTTCCCTGCAGACGGAGCCCACCCCGGTGATCTCCAGGAGCACTCCGCCGCGGACGCCGCCCGTCAGGGCAAGAAGCTCTTCCCTGGTGCGTGCACCGTCCTCCTCCGTGATGCGGGCGGTTGGCCGAAGCCTGATGCGGGAAATTCCCTGCCGTACACGCGCCACACTGACGTTTGCCTCAGCGATGTTTGTCATTGGTTCCCCCAAACGGGGGCACCAGCCAGCGCAGCCACGCGGCTGCGATTTTCCCGGCGGTGCACTGCCTGGAAATTTCCCCCGGCGACAATCTAACGGGGCTTGCGGCCGATGTCCATCAACCACGCAGGAACGCGGCACCTCATTTCGGGAGATGGATAAAGTGCTCCAGCAGATGGTCCGCAATAGCCATGGCAGATGTTGCTGCGGGGGAGGGCGCATTCCGCAGGAGGGTCACCGGGCCAACCTGGTCGATGGCAAAGTCATCAAGAAGGCTGCCGTCCAGGGACCATGCCTGGGCGCGGACACCGGATGCAGTCTTCGCGGTCAGGTCGCCGATCTGCAGCTCCGGTATGAACCTGTGCGCCTGCCGGTAGTAGAGCGGCTTGATCAGGGAAGCGGCAATTTCCTTCGCGCCCATCCGCCAGTGCTGTTTGGCCAGCGCACGGGCTCCGGGCCACATGACCGACGCCGCGGTGTCTTTGAAGGAGACCCGGTTCCAGCCGTAACCCTCACGGGCGAGGGCCGGAACGGCATTGGGTCCCACGTGGATGGTGTCGTAGACGCCCCTGGTGAAGTGGACCCCCAGGAAAGGGAACCGGGGATCCGGGACGGGGTAGATCATGCCTTTGACGAAATGCTGCTTTGCTGCGGCCAGGCCCCAGTACTCACCCCGGAAGGGCAGGATCCTGGGAGCGGGGGAGGCGCCCACGAGTCCTGCGACGACGTCGGACTGCAGCCCGGCGCAGACGATCAGCCGGTCGAACACCAGATCGGCCCGGCCGGTGGTGACGCGCACTTTGCCTTGGCCCGTGGAGATTGCAATGGCTTCGTGGCCGAAAAGAATCTGTCCGCCACTGGACCGGACGTCGTCGGCCAGTGCCTCGGTGATGGCGACGAAGTCCACGACGGCTGTCTGCGGGGAGTGCAGCGCGGCGACGCCCGCGACGTGCGGTTCGATCTCGCGCAGGGCGCCGGCGCCAAGACGACGCAGCCCCGGCACACGGTTGGCGACGGAACGCCGTTCAATGTCTGCCAGGGCAGGGAGCTCGTCATCAGTGAGGGCAACCACGAGTTTCCCCAGCTCACGGTAAGGGAGGTCTTTCTCCCGGCAATAGTCGCGCGTCAGCTCACGGCCGCGTTGGCACAGCATGGCCTTCAGCGAGCCGGGGGCATAGTAGAGGCCAGCGTGCACAACGCCGGAGTTGTGCCCGGTCTGGTGCATCGCCACACGCTGTTCCTTTTCCAGGACGGTGACGTTCGCCAGGTTGCGGCTGCTGAGGGCGCGGGCGATCGCAATGCCCACGATGCCGCCGCCAATGATGCCTATGTCCTCAACCAATGCTTTGACCCCCTACCCGTCCCTTGCTGACACCCGCTTCATCAGATCCATTCGGTCCGGCGAAGCGGCGGTTCGGTGCCGCCAGAGCGTTGCACCAGCACCTGGTTGACGCCCGTCAAACCCTCCTCGAACCCCAGCGCACTGGCAGCCATGTACAGCCTCCAGATGCGGGCCCGTCCGGTGCTCGTGGCAGCCACAGCCTCGTCCCAGTGTTGCTCCAAGTTGCGCACCCAGGCACGGAGCGTAAGGGCGTAGTGCTGGCGCAGCGCCTCGACGTCGAGCACTTCAAGGCCGCCGGACTCCAGCGCGCCGATCATGTCGGCGAGGCTGAGCATTTCCCCGTCGGGGAAAACGTAGCGGGGGATGAACGAGTCCGGGTCAGGGCTGGTGGGCCCGGCGTTCCATGAAATGGCATGGTTGAGCAGCCGGCCGCCCGGGCGCAGCAGGCCGTGGAGCTGGGAGACGTACCGGGAGATCTGATCGCGGCCTACGTGTTCGGACATGCCGATGGAGCTGATCGCATCAAACGGCCCGTCGTCGACGTCGCGGTAGTCCTGGACCCTGATCTCGACACGATCGGTAAAGCCGGCATCGGCCACGCGCTTGCGGGCCAGTCCGGCCTGCTCGTTTGAGAGCGTGACGCCTACGACCTCGACCCCATAGCGCTGGGCGGCGTGCAGGGCGAAGCTGCCCCAGCCGCAGCCGACGTCCAGGACACGCATACCCGGCCTAAGCCCCAGCTTGCGGCAAACCAGGTCGATCTTGGCTTCCTGGGCTGCCTCGAGCCCGTCGGGCCCTCCGTGTTGGCTATGGTCCGCGTTCCAGACGGCGCAGGAGTAGATCATCGACGGGCCGAGCACAAGGGCGTAAAAGTCGTTGCCGACGTCGTAGTGATGGGAAATCGCAGCCGCATCGCGGCTCTTGGAGTGCCGGCTGCCGTGGCGATGAACCTTCGATTCCTCCGGGGGAGGGGCAGGATTCGGTCCCACGGCGCCGAGGCGGACGGCGGTCCGGAGCAACGTCCACACTTCGCGGGCAGTCGGGGCGGGAAACGGCCCAGGTTCGGCAAATTTTCCGGCGGAGCTCAGGGCAGCGAAGCTGGCGAAAATATCACCCGGCGCATCGATTTCACCGGCAACGTAGGCGCGACTCAGGCCCAGCTGCCCGGGCGACCAGAGGATGCGGCGCAGCGCGCGCCGCGAATGGAATTCGATGATGGGGGCGCCTGCCGGTCCGGCCTCCGAGCCGTCCCAGGCGCGCAGCCGGAGCGGGATCCCTTTGGTGCCCAGGACGATGGCCAGCGCTTCCGCCAGCCGTGATGCCACGCCCGTTGTCTTCGTCATGTGCACTGCCTCTCTTCCGCTGGAACTGCTGCCTGCCGGACCCTCGTTTCCTTGCTGCGGGTCCTTGTATCCGGGCATACGCATCTGTAGTTGTTCAATCTATGTTGCATCCACCGCGGGCGTCACGGGCCTAACGACACCCCCGGACGCCCGCCGGGAAATCCGGCAGGGAAAAGGTGTCGACGTGCACGCCGATCGGGAGGAGGATTAAGGGGCATTCACTAGAAGGAGGTCAGTGATGTGCTATCCGTATAACAAGGATTTCCGAAGGGACGTTCGGAAAGAGGCCTCACCGGAGCCTGAGAAGCAGCCGGAACCGCGGGTTGAGGTGAAGGACTTCAAGTTCTGGGCCTTCCCCCGGCGGGAGCGCAAGTACACAGGTTCGGAGCCGGTCGTAGACCGTACGCCCGAGAAAGTCTAAGGAAAACAACGAAGGCCCCGCAGCACGGGGCCTTCGCTATGGGGTTTTCGCCTTAAAGATCTTCTTTGGAGAGCGCCTTGGTCTCGGCCGGTGTGGGGCGGCCCAGGCGTTCATCGAGGGCGACACGCAGCCTGGCCGCAGCGACCTGGACCCTGTGCCCGGCGGGGGTCAGCTGCCGTCCGCCGGACGTGGTCACATGACGGGGCGCCCGGGATTTTTTCTGTTCCGGTGTGCTGGTGCTCATGGCGTTCCCTCCTCCGTTCTGTCCGTGCTGGTCGTTTCATTGTCCCCGATGTTGTCATTGGAGTCCACGGCTTCAACCTCCTCGTCCCACGTGCCGCCTTCGCCGTTCGCTTCAGTCACCGATTGCCACGCAATGTCCAACAGCTCCAGCTCCTCTTCGCGGGCGAGGTCGCTTCGTGCCAGGACGGCCAGGGATGCCAGGCCCAAGGCCTTGGCGTCCTCATCTGCATGCAGGGCTTTATCCAGGGCCCACTGCGCACGCTTCCACCATTCGGCGCGGTCGTCGGCCCTGGTTCTTTGGGTAAGCGCCAATGCGTCCGCAGCCGCCTTTTGCCGAAGGGTCCGCCACCCAATGAACGCGGCCAGGACGGCGCCGGCCAGAACCGCCAGTGGCCCCAGTGCAGCCACGATCTGCCACCATTCGGCAGGGTTCGCAACAGGGAGTTCGAAAGGAACAGGCGACAGCTTCACGTACCCACCCTAGGCCCCGAATGCGCCGGAATCCGGCGTTGGCCGCAGCGAGTCTCCCCGGCCGGCCGGGGATCGCCCGGTACCGTTATTTTGGGGGTGGGTGGATATGGAAAACGGCGTAACGGACCGGCTGTGGGACAAGGACGTCCAGGAGTACATCGCTGCGTGCAGGCACGAAAAGCTCAGTGACATCACTTTGGGTTATTCAGCAGGCGAGGACGGGCACTCGTTCCTGACGGCCTCGGCACTTTACGTCACCCTGAAAGGCCGCGCCGTGCCCATCGGATACCGCTGGGCCGACTCAAAGTCCGGCAGGACGGCCGAGGTCTACGTCGGCAAGGCCAGGACAGCCGCTCCACAGGAGCTGGAGGGACTGTTCCGGCTTGCCCTGAGGGCCGGCCTGTGGCGTGAACGGCGGCACGTTGCCTTCGCGCTGTCGGCTGTGTCTGACGTTCATTTGAAGGCCGACGGCGTCCGCAGCCGCCTGCATTTTGAGCACCTGAAGGCGCTCTATGGCTATGACGCGGTTTCGCTTGCGCTCCTCCAGTCCAGCCGGGTCGACGGAATCGATGCTCCTGAACGGAGGGCACGGGCGGCGCAGGCGCACGAGCTGACCTTGCAGACACTTAACGATCTTGCCTACTTGTACGGCGCCCGCTCCGCGAACGATTCGCGCTAGCCAGGGTCGGCCACTGTCGCGGAATTGAAGGACGCTCGCAGGTCTGCACGGCCGGAAGGTCTGTGAGCGGCACCATGTTCGGACCTGCCGGGAGCGGGCGGGCCACGCGGGTAGCGTGAGCGTTGCCCGCTCACATGAAGGAACAGACGATCACACGCTCCGCCGCCACTAAGTCCCTGACCGCCCTCGCCGCCCTGCTGCTGGCCGGATCCCTGACCGGCTGCGAGGCGGCTTCCCATGTCGGCACGAAGCTGGCCGAAGCGATTGGCGACGCACGCTCCGGGGCAACCGGTGCGCCGTCGGCTGCTCCTGCCGAAGCGGCAGCAGCCCTGGCGCAGCTGGAGACGATCCCGGTCAAGGGCCGTGCGCCAAAGACCGGCTACAGCCGCGACAACTTTGGTCCGGCCTGGGCCGACGTGGACCACAATGGCTGCGATACGCGCAACGACATCCTGGCCCGGGACCTGACGAACGAAACGTTTAAGGCCAGCACCCATGATTGCGTCGTGATGACCGGAACCCTTGCCGACAAGTACACGGGCAAGACGATCGAGTTCGTGCGAGGCGCCGACACCAGCTCCGCCGTCCAGATCGACCACATCATTCCGCTGTCGCTTGCCTGGCAGACCGGCGCCCAGCAGATCAGCGAGGAGCAGCGCAAGCTGCTTGCCAACGATCCCCTCAACCTCATGGCCGCGGACGGTCCGGCCAACATGGCCAAATCCGACAAGGACGCCGCTACGTGGCTGCCTGCCAACAAGGCGTTCCGCTGCGAATACGTCGCCCGGCAGACGGCCGTGAAGGCCAAGTACAAGCTGTGGGTCACCCGGCCCGAGCACGACGCGATTGCCGGGACCCTGGACGGCTGCAGGTAGCCGGTACTGTCCGTCACCGATAATTTACGAAACTTTTATCCATCGAACAGCCATTTTGTGGTTTGGCCCCCTTACGATGAACACGTCTCATCACTCTGACACCCTGGGGGAATTCCTTGAGCTATCCGCAACCGCAACAACAGACCTGGCAGACCGGCGAGCCGCCGCTGTGGGCGCCATATTACGGCGCCCCGTTCCCGGCAGCCGTAAAGCGATTCTGGAAGAAGTACACGGTCTTTTCCGGCCGCGCCAGCCGCAGCGAGTACTGGTGGTGGGTTCTCGTCTCGGCCGCCGTCGGGATCGTCCTGCAGATCATTGCAACCGTAGCCGGCGGGGCAGGGGCCACCACCACGGCTTCGGGAACGGTGCCCGGTCCGGCAGCCCTCCCTGTGGTGATCCTTCTCATCGCATGGGGCCTGGCAACGTTCATCCCGTCGCTGGCGCTCACCGTACGGCGCCTTCATGACGGCAACTTCAGCGGGTGGCTGGTGCTCCTGGCACTGGTTCCGTTCCTGGGCGGCCTCGCGTTGCTGGTCATGACGATTCTGCCGTCCAACCCTGCTGGCCAGCGCTTCGACCAGCCCGGTGGCGCCTGACAGTTATGTAGGGCCCGTTCCAGCGGTGCCAGTTCGCTGCTGTTGAATAAGCGCTCAAGTAGGACCCGCCGTCACCGGCGGGTCCTACTTTTTCTTTTGGGTGGATATTTTGGCTGTGGTGTGACGACGGCGGCGGGCGGCATGCTGTATCCCGCCCCGACCGGCGACAATGGAACCAGGACCAACGAAACGAGAAACATCATGACCACCCTGAAGGAACGCCTCCACGGCGACGTCGTCGTCCACATGAAGGACCGGAACAAGGTTGCACTCACCACGGTGCGCAACGTGCTGGGCGAAATCGAAACACGGGAGAAGTCCGGCAAGACGCCCATCGAGCTGGACGACGCCCAGGTAACGTCCCTCCTGCAGAAAGAGGCTGCGAAGCGACGCGACACCGCCGGCATCTACACCGAAGCCGGCGAAGCCGACCGTGCCGCGGCCGAAATCGCCGAGGCCGAGGTCATCGAGGCTTACCTGCCCAAGGCCCTGACACGCAGCGAAGTCGAAGCGATCGTTGATGCCGAGATCGATGCGCTGAAGGCAGAAGGCCAGGAGCTCTCGATGCGCTCCATCGGTGCCGTGATGAAGCCGGTAACGGCCAAAGTTGCCGGACGTTTTGATGGGAAGACCGTCAGCGAGATCGTCCGGAGCCGTCTGGCGTAAGAACATCAAGGGACGTCCCCTGCCGGGCCGGCCACTGTGTGGATGACCGCCATTTGGCGGTTACACACGAGTCCTTTGCGAGTTGCTGGCGGTTAGAATCGCAGGACGAAATGCCTAGGCTGAATTCAGGTCACAACGCGGTGACCGGCCACCCAGGAGACGCCATGACGCCAGTCCACAAAGCCCCACCGTTTGACATTGAGCTGGGCTCAACACTCGCTTCGTTGGGTGATCTGCTCAATCCCACACTGACTCCCGACATGATTGCCGGGATGCGGGGTGGCCCCCTCACCGCATCCATTGAGGAGCAGCTTGTGGGCCATGCCGTGTCTCACCAGGAGCGGACAATCCCCGGCCCTGATGGCGCCCCGGACCTCATTGTTTCCATCTTCACCAGGACCGATCATGTCCCCGGCGGACCGGGCATCTATCACACGCATGGTGGTGGCATGGTGATCGGCGACCGCTTCCTCGGGGCGGACATGCTGATTGAGTGGGTGGAGCTCATGGACGCCGTTGCGGTGTCCGTTGAGTACCGCCTGGCCCCCGAAAATCCCGACCCCGCACCTGTGGAGGATTGCTACGCCGGCCTCCTCTGGACAGCCGGGCATGCGGAAGAGCTCGGCTTCGACCCGGAGCGCCTGATCATCGCCGGGGCGAGCGCTGGCGGTGGGCTCGCCGCCGGGGTGGCCCTCTTGGCACGGGACAGAGGCGGCCCGACGCTGGCAGGCCAGGTTCTGATCTGCCCCATGCTCGACGACCGCAATGAAACGGTCTCCAGCTACCAGATTGATGGCTTCGGGTTGTGGGACCGTACCAGCAACGACACCGGTTGGGATGCCCTGCTGGGCGACCGGCGCAAGACGCCGGAAGTGTCCATTTATGCCGCACCGGCCAGGGCAACTGACCTGTCCGGCCTGCCGCCCGCCTTCATCGACGTGGCAACGGCAGAAGTGTTCCGCGATGAAGTGGTTGCCTACGCCTCGGGAATCTGGGCCGTAGGAGGCGTTGCCGAACTTCATGTATGGGCCGGTGGATTCCATGGCTTCGACATGATCGTGCCGCAGGCCGCGCTGTCGATCCATGCCCGCGACGTTCGAACGAAATGGGTTCGCCGCATGCTTGGCGCCTGACGGAGGCGGTGGTCGGTCTACCAGTTTCCGGGCGGAGTAAAATTCGGATGACGAGCTAACTCAACGAGCGGCAAATATGCAGGGATTGGTTTGGCGCCTCAAGGCGCTTGACCCTGAGGCCTCCGAAAGCCTTAAGGTGATCGCGTACTTTGACGCGCTCGTCCACGGACACGCAAGTGCCCAGGTGCTGTTGAGTGGCGCCGCAGTGTTGAGCGGCTGCCCAGCCGGATATGTCCTGGGCGGCAACTCCTTACGCGTTGATGCCTCCGGTATAAGAACCGGCCCCGCCGGTGCCGATGGATCCGGTTCGGACAGTTCCAAGGGACCCGGCAGTTGGCCTGGACACGATTTCGGCGACGGCGGGCGGATCTGGATTGAGCGTTCCGGCCCCGCCTTCGCCAACGACGAAATGATCCTGGAGCGGGTGGCGATCGCCCTTGGGATCTCCTTCGACCGCACCAGCCCCGTGGCCGCTTCCCGCCGGGCCATCGAGATGCTCATCGATGGCATGGCACCTCTCGACAGGCGGATGGACGCCGCAGCCATGCTTCGCCTTGACCGTGATAGGGCCTACAGGGTTGTGGCCGTTCCAGCATCCGCCGAACTGCCCACGCCGAGCACCGTGATTTACACGGTTGTTGGCCCGGTGCGGGCAGCTGTCCCCCGGCTCCCCGCTAAACAGCTCGGCGACGCACAGCTTTCGGCGGCGGGGCCCGGATCACGCTCAGGTGTTGGCCTGGCCGTGGAACCCGGCTTGCTCCACCGCTCCTGGGCATCTGCGCTGCTCGCCCTGCGCCTGACGTCCGAGCGCCAGCCCCGGCAGCTCGCGGATGACCTGGGCGGTCTTCTTGTCTTTGCGGAGGCAGCCGATTCCTCCGCATACCAAGTCCCTGACGTCACGGCACTCAAGCGCCTCGTGACGAGGCACTCCAAAGCTCTCGAATTGCTCGAATCCCTTGCCTCGTCCAACAGCCTTCGGGCTGTTGCCGACGAGGTTGGCCTGCATCACTCCAGCGTTCAGGCTCGGGCAGCTGACTACTCGACGGAGCTCGGTTTTGACATCCGCACGGCGCCGGGACGGGTACGCCTATCGCTCGCACTGACTCTGTATAAGCTCGCCACGACCAGGTTCGCCCTATAAGGGCCGTAACCTCCCGGATGCTAGGAACGCGACTGCGTCCGCGGCTTCCTCCGGCTCCCACGATTTGCACCAGTAACGAGCGCCACCCCCGACGCCGTCAGGAGACTTCCACGGTCACCGTCGCCGTGCCGGAGTGGGATGCTTCGGCCATCAGGTCCGTTCTGGAGGTGACGGCCCTGGAGACGCAGCAGGCCATTCGCTCGTTGGCGTTCTTCTGCCTGGTGCTGTAAAAGACGTCGCGGTGGTCAATGGCACCTTGCAGCTTGAGGATCCGCACCTCGCAGAGACCGCATTCACCCTTGCGGCAGTCGAACATCATGTCCGCTCCCGCATCCTCCAAGGCTTCGAGCATGGAACGGCCCTGGCCCACCGGGACTTCCAGACCCAGGCTGGGCACCTTGACAATGAATTCCTCCGGGTCATACCAGCCGCTGTTGCCGAAGGTTTCGTAGCGCAGGTTGGAGTTTTTGAGCTCCCGCTCTTTCCAGGAGCGTCGGACAGCGTCCATCAGCCGGATGGGCCCGCACATGTACAGTTCGGTGTCGGCGGCAGCGCTGGCCACGAGGGTTTTCACGTTGAAGGGCGTTCCGTCGTCATCCGCGTGCACCACCAGGTTGTTGCCGTGCAACTCCTGGAGCTCATCCACATACGCCATTGCTGCACGGCTGCGGCCCGCGTAGACCAAGGTGTAGTCCCGGCGGAGGCTCTTAAGGATCCGGGCCATGTTGATCATTGCTGTGATGCCGATCCCGCCGGCCAGCAGGATGTATTGTTCGGCGCCGACCCGGAGCGGAAAGTTCTGCAGGGGCTGCGTGATCTCCAGTTGGTCACCGGCCTTCAGGGTGTGCATGAAGAGCGAACCGCCCCGGGACAGCGGAGCTCTAAGTATGCTAATCACCAGGCGCGTGCCGTCCTCGCTGGCCTCGACGATGGAGTACGAGCGCTTGTCCTTGTGGCCGTCAATGCGGACCATCACATCGATATGGGATCCTGGATCGGCCCTCGTCGGCTGGGAAGGCTCCAGCACAATCCTCCGGATGTTGGTGGCGATGTTCCGGGCCTCGACAACTTTTCCCAGCTGCCAGACCTCAATGTTTGTAGCTGCCATGGTTAGTTCCCTGTCTCGTGGCTGCCCCTTCCCTAAGCGACGGGAACGAGGCGGCCTTCGGATTCCAGCTGGCGTTCGATGAGTCGGCGGACCCACATTCCGCCGGCGTCGATGTTGAGGTTGTAGAACTCGTAGTCCGGGTTGGCGTCGATGGCAGACTGTTGCGCGGTGAGCATGGCCTCGTCCTCACCGAACACGCCATGCACGCCCTCCCGCAGCTGGGTGGTGATCAGCTGGCTGTCCAAACGGTAGTTGCGCATGAAGGCCCAGAAGTAGTGGCATGACTTGCCACTTTCAGGGGTGATGGCATTCATGACGAAGCCGTTGACGCCCTGGCTGCGGTCGCCGTCGAAGGCTCCGGTGCCGGCTTTCGCCACTCCTACGTCAATGTTGATGACGGACGGGGAACGGTAGGTGATGATTTGCCAGCGATCGACCTTGCCCTGGAAGCCTGGGAATTTGTCCCGCATGTTCTTGAGCCAGAAGGGCGGGGCATCAATATTGAACATCCAGCGGGCAACGGTGACGGTTCCAGCATCGTGCGTGACCACGAAGTCTGATTCGCTGAGCTCTTCCTGGCCTATGGAGGAGGAGTGGATAAATTCTTCGTGGGTGAGATCCATGAGGTTGTCCAGCACGAGCTGGAAGTTGCAGGGGGCGTAGATGGTCTCGCCGTCGCCTGCCCATTCCGGGGAGTCCAGCTGGTGCATGTCTGGCACCAGCTCGGGGTCGGCTTTGGTGGGATCACCGAGCCAGACCCATACGTACCGGTGCCGCTCCACGACGGGGAAGGACGGCACCGTGGCACTGGGGTTTATGGTCTCCTGGGCCGGCATGGACACGCAGCGCCCCGCGGAGTCGTAAACGATGCCGTGGTACGGGCACTGGATCTGGTCCTTGCCGAGCGTTTTGCCCATGGATAGCGGTGCGAGCCGGTGCCAGCAGGCGTCAGCCAGGGCCACAGCCCTGCCGTCCTCTGTCCGGTACAGAGCCAGCGGGCGGCCCGCGACTTTCCGGGACATGGGTTTGCGGTTCAATTCCTTGTCCCAGGCTGCGACGTACCAGACGTTCAGCGGGTAGCCAAGGACCTTGTTGGTGGTGGAACTCTGGGTCCGGACAGCAGTCACGGTTAATCCTTCCAGTTACCCGCCAGCGTCGACAATGATGCAAGCGATTCGTCGTGGTGTGGGTACTCGCACTGCGTGAGATGTCCGAAATACCTATCGACATAGGTAGTGCGCTGAATCACAGAATATCTATGGATATAGTTATTAGCAAGGGCCGAAGGAAAGAGGTTCATTCGATGAGTCTTCGCTACGCACTGCTGGCATTACTCTCCGTGGAGCCGATGACGGGCTATGACCTGTCCAAGCGCTTTGAATCGTCTGTGGCGTATGTGTGGCATGCGCCGGACTCGCAGATCTACCCGGAGCTGAGGCGGATGGAGAAGGACGGGCTCCTGGCCGGGGAGGAAATCCCGTGGGGCCCCAACAGCAAAAAGACGCAGTACCGGATAACAGCGGAAGGTATCGCGGCGTTCCGTGAGTGGATGAACACGCCGTTGGAGTACTCCCGCGAGCGGGATCCGGTGCACCTGAAAGCCGCCTATCTGGAATGGGCCGACCACGACTCGGCAATGGCGCATATGCAGGCCCACATTGACTACCACACGCTTCGACGCGAGCAGTGGGCCGGGATGATCGAAGAGCTGCGGACCGGGACCAACGTGATGCTGGCAAAACGTCTGGCGGCAACCCCGGAGCCGGACCGGCGACGCACAACCGAGTTTAAGATCTTCACGTATGAGGGCCTGGTTGCCCGTGCGGAGACGGAAATAGAATGGGGCCGCCGCGGCCTGGAGCTCATCGATTTGCTCGACGGCGCTTCCGGAGTGGGGAGCGGTCCCCTTGCCCCTGGTTCCGGCCCCGTGCTGTAGTTGACGAATGCGCGACACAGCGGTTCCCGCAGCTGACAATCGAGCCCAGGCGGCCCCGATTCGCCTTGCCGTGAGCAGCAACGCCCCCGATGAGGCTTCGGAATTAGGCGGCCGCGTCTGGTACCCCCACCGGTTGGACATCGGCCGTTCAGCTGCCGGTTTTCAGTGGCGAGTCAATGCCATCAAGGTGCAGGGGGTGACCGTTGGCCTGCTGGAGTACGGCACGCCGGTCAGGATCACCACCGGCGACCTGGAGACCGCTTACCAGGTCAACTTTCCCCGGTTCGGCAGGCTGAGGTTTTCCCAAGGAAACAGCGTGGTGCTGGGCACCCCCTCTGCCGCAGCCATCCACGGACCCGTCCGCGCGACTGGAATCCAGGGCTGGTCCGAGCCGGCGCAGCTGCTCGGGCTGAAGATTCCCACGTCCGTGATGCATCAGGAACTCGAAGCGCTACTCGGACGCTCCGCCCGTCAGGAAGTTGCCTTTGAGGGTTCTTTTGACCTGACGTCCCACAGGGGAAAGGAATGGCGTTCGGCCGTGGAGCTGCTGGTAGCCGGCCTGCGGAATCCGGACTCGCTGCTGACCGCGCCTTTAATGGCGCACGCCGCGGTCCAGTACGCCGTACGGGGGCTGCTGCTGTCCGCGCCCAACAACTACAGCGAAGAGCTGGCAGGGGACGCTGAGGCTGTTGGATCTGCCGCCGTCCGGCGCGCCATAGAATTCATGGAGTCCAACGCCCACCTGCCCATCACGCTGGAGGCGTTGGCCGCCGGTGCCTTTGTCAGCCCGCGGGCTCTCCAGCTGGGCTTCCGGAAACACCTGGACACAACACCGATGGATCATTTACGCACCATCCGTCTCCGTCGGGTGCATAGCGAACTTCTTTCGGCCCCCGCCTCCACTCGGGTCAGCGACGTCGCGGCACGCTGGGGGTTTCCGCACGCCGGGCGGTTCGCTATCCACTTTGCGAAGACTTTCGGCGAAGCACCCTCGCAAACGTTGAAGAAATCAACGGAAATATCGGGGCTGTAGCGCTCACTGTCCAAATCGCGCAAAGGCCCATTGCCTCCTCCCTGTTTGACGCGAATGATGATCCACATCACTTAAGACCCTGCGCGGAGTGAGCGCCCGGGCTGAGATTCACGCGAACAAGGGAGTTCAACCGAAATGACAATCCAGGAGTCCCGGACCCCGTCGGCCACGCTTCCGGGCGCCGTTACCAGGGGCCAGTTGTTCATCGACGGCGAATGGCGGCCTTCGTCCGACGGCGGGACAGCGGACATCATCAACCCAGCTACCGGTGCAGTCGTCGCAACCGTCGCCGCCGGAACAACGGCGGACATCAATGCCGCAGTCAATGCGGCCAAAGCCGCGTTCGCCCCCGGACGATGGTCCGGCCTCAGCGGACGGGAACGCTCACGCGTTTTGAACAAGGCAGCGCTTCTCATCCGTGAACGCGCCGAGGAACTGGCGCTCACCGAGAGCACCGACGTCGGAAAGCCCATCACCTTTGCCCGCGTGGTGGACGTGGCGACGGCGGCCGACCAGTACGAGTACGTCGCCGCCATGGCACAGCAGCTGGACGGTTCCGTCCGGGAAACACCCCTGCAGGCGCATGCGTTCACGAAGAGGGAACCACTGGGCGTGGTCGCGGCGATCACCCCGTTCAACTTCCCGCTGATCCTTTCCAGCACCAAGATCGCTGCCGCGCTGGCGGCGGGCAACTCGGTGGTACATAAGCCGGCGGGCGACACCCCGCTCAGTGCGCTGCTCATGGCTGAAATCCTCACTGATGCCGGTGTTCCGGCGGGAGTGTTCAACGTCGTGACAGGGTCGGGAGGAACACTTGGCGACCACCTGGTGGCGCACGCGGGTGTCAGCAAGGTGGCCTTCACCGGCTCCACCGAAGTCGGGCGACACGTCGCGGCCCTGGCGGGCCAGAACCTCCGTCCGGTCACCGCTGAACTCGGCGGAAACGCGGCGAACATCCTTTTCGCCGACGCCGACCTGGACAAGGCCGTCGGCACCGTGATTGGCGCGTTCGTCTTCAATTCCGGGCAGTTCTGCATGGGAGGACCGCGCCTGCTTGTGGAACGGCGAATCTACGAAACGGTCCTGGGGGTCTTGAAAGAGGCCGTCGCCGGTGTGCCGGTGGGGGACCCCCGGGACCCGGAAACCGTCATGGGTCCGCTGGCTAGCCGCAAGCAGCTGGAAAAGGTGGCGAGCTATGTTGACGGGGCCCGGGCAGCCGGCGGCCAGGTCATCGTGGGTGGAGAGCCGCTGGATCTCGACGGCGGGTACTTTTACAGGCCCACAGTCATCGCGGGGCTCGACAACGACGCCGCAGCGGTCCGCGAGGAAGTCTTCGGCCCGGTCCTGACGGTCCAGCCCTTCGACACGGAGGAGGAAGCGATCGAGCTGGCCAACGCCACCGAATACGGGCTCGCCGCCGGGGTCCAGACTTCAAGCATCGCCCGGGCGCACCGAGTTTCCTCGAAACTTGATGCTGGCATTGTCTGGGTCAATTCCTGGGCGCTGCTTGACCCGGCTGTGCCCTTCGGCGGGGTCAAGAATTCCGGCTGGGGCCGCGAGTATGGTCCTGAGGCATTGGAGTCCTACACCCATACCAAGTCCGTCATCATTGGCACTGACTAGGAGCCGACCATGCCCTTTACAACCGAAGCCGCGGTCGTTGAATCCGCCGGCGCGGAGTTCGTCATCCAGTCCGTGGAGCTCGATAATCTGCGGCCCCATGAAGTTCTCATCGACATCAAAGCGGCGGGCCTCTGCCACACTGACCTGTCCGTTGCCGGGGGAGGCCTGCCGTTTCCCCTGCCGGGTGTGCTTGGGCATGAGGGGGCCGGCATTGTCGCGGAGGTTGGTTCTGCTGTCGCCCGCGTTCATGCGGGCGACAGGGTTGTGCTGTCCTTTACCTCCTGTGGAAGCTGCGGCAACTGCCGGGACGGCCATCCGGCCTACTGCGACACGTGGCTTCCGGAGAACCTGATCGGCGGAGCCAGAAACGACGGAACCTCCCCGATCTCAAGGGGTGGAGAATCCATCGGTGGTCATTTCTTCGGTCAGTCATCATTCGCGGGAAGGGCGGTGGTGGATGAGCGCAGCATCGTTAAAGTGGAGACCACTCGTCCGCTTGAGCACCTCTCACCACTGGCCTGCGGCGTGCAGACCGGTGCGGGTGCCGTCTGGAACGCCGTCCGGCCCAAACCCGGTTCCAGCCTTGTGGTGTTCGGCGTCGGAGCCGTCGGCCTCTCGGCCATCATGGCCGCGGTGCTCACCCCGGCCGTCACCATCATCGCCGTGGACCGGGTTCCGTCGCGTCTGGAACTGGCCCGCGAGCTTGGAGCAACCCACACGATTGACGCGTCGCTGATCCAGGATGTCCCGGCCGAGATCCGGAAGATCACTGAAGGGGGAGCGGACGCCGCCATCGAGGCGACCGGAAATACCAAGGTCCTGGAGCAAGCAGTCTTCTCAACGGCGGCACGAGGCCAGATCGTGGCGGTCGGCGCCCCGGCGTTCGGTGCCACGGCCGCTGTGGACGTCAACTTCATCATGGCCGGCCGCCGCGTTCAGGGCATCACCCTGGGCGACAGCGAAATTGAAACGCTCATCCCGGCCATCGTGGCCCTGATGGAAGCCGGACGCTTCCCCGTGGACAAACTGATCACTACCTACAAGCTCGAAGACATCAATCGGGCAGCCGAAGATATGAGGACCGGCTCAGCGATCAAACCCGTCATGGTTCTCTGACGGCAGTTGCAGTTCAGCATGGCCGCTGGCCAGTATGCGGCGACCAGGTCAAGGCGACTGCCCGACGGCGGAAAGTGCCGCCGTCGGGCCCTTAGTCGGGCCCTTAAGGGAGCGCGACTTGGTGGGGAGCGGGGGAGTTACGTCTGCCGCAGGTCGGTCAGGCCGCGGTTCCGGGTTTCGGGCGAAACCCTGGCATTCGCGTTGGCGAGGACAGAAAAAAGCCCCTGGAATCCGTGGATTCCAGGGGCTTTCCCTTGTGCGCGGAGGGGACTTGAACCCCCACCCCCTTTCGAGGACTAGCACCTCAAGCTAGCGCGTCTGCCATTCCGCCACCCGCGCAGGTGGAAATTCGGAGATCGTTTCCGCCTTTCAGCGTTTTGGATTTCTCCGAAGCAGCGAGAAAGACTCTAGCACGACTTTTCCGGAAACAAATAATCGGGGCCCGAGGGGGAGGTGTGGGTAGGCTGAAGCCAGCACGCGAGCCGCCGCCATGAGGAGTGAAACATGACTGAAGTACGCCCCGAGGATGAAGTTGTCAGGATCTGCCAGGAACTCATCAGAATTGACACTTCGAACTATGGGGACGGCTCCGGCCCCGGGGAGCGCGCGGCTGCCGAGTACACCGCAGGACTCATCACCGAGGTGGGGCTGGAAGCGGAGATCTTCGAATCGGCACCGGGCCGCGCCAATGTGGTGACCCGCATTGCTGGCGAGGACCCCTCGGCCAGCGCGCTGGTGGTTCACGGACACCTGGACGTCGTGCCCGCGCTCAGGGATCAGTGGTCGGTCGATCCGTTCGGTGCCGAACTCAAGGACGGCATGATCTGGGGCCGGGGAGCCGTAGACATGAAGGACATGGATGCCATGATCCTCTCCGTGATGCGCAGCTTTGCCCGTACCGGACGCAAACCCAAACGTGACCTGATCTTTGCGTTCTTTGCCGATGAGGAGGCCGGCGGCACTTACGGAGCCCGTTACGCCGTCGAGAACCGGCGGGAACTCTTCGAGGGCGCCACGGAGGCAATATCCGAGGTGGGCGGCTTTTCCGCGACCATCGGCGGCCAGCGCACCTACCTGCTGCAGACCGCGGAGAAAGGCCTGTCCTGGCTCCGGCTGGTGGCCCACGGCCGCGCAGGCCACGGATCACAGATCAACACGGACAACGCCGTCACGCGCCTTGCCAGCGCCGTCTCCCGCATCGGTGAGTACCGGTGGCCGGTCGAACTGACACCCACCACCCGGCAGTTCCTCGACGGCGTGACGGAACTCACAGGCGTTGAGTTCGACCCGGACGATCCGGACAAACTCCTGAAGGAACTGGGCACCGTGGCACGGTTCGTGGGCGCCACCCTCCAGAACACCACAAACCCGACGCTCCTTAAAGGCGGCTACAAGCACAACGTCATCCCCGAGTCGGCTGAGGCCCTCGTGGATTGCCGGACGCTTCCCGGCCAGGAGCAGCAGGTCCTGGAGATCGTCAAGGAACTGGCCGGCAACGGAGTAGAGGTCTCGTACGTCCACAATGACGTGTCGCTTGAGGTGCCGTTCGCAGGCAACCTGGTGGATTCGATGATTGATGCGCTGCACACCGAGGACCCGGGCGCCAAGGTCCTCCCCTACACGCTGTCCGGCGGTACTGACAACAAGTCGCTGAGCAGGCTGGGGATCACCGGTTACGGCTTCGCGCCGCTCCAGCTCCCGGATGAACTCGACTTCACCGGCATGTTCCACGGGGTGGACGAGCGTGTACCGGCTGACTCCCTCAAGTTCGGCGCGAGGGTGCTTGACAGGCTGCTGACCAACTACTGATCCGTCGCATTCGCCGACGCCCACGAAAGCCAGACCATGACACCGGAACAGATCCTCGCCGATGCCCTCCTGGAACGCATCCGCGGCCGTGCCGGCCGCTACGACCAGGAGAACGGGTTCTTCGCCGAAGACCTGGAGGAACTCGCCGCGGCGGGGTACCTCAAGATCTTCGTGCCGGAGTCCGACGGCGGACTGGGGCTGGGTCTTGCGGCGGCAGCGCAGCTGCAGAGAAGGCTGGCGACGGCGGCCCCGGCCACCGCCTTGGCGATCAACATGCATCTGGTGTGGACCGGCGTCGCGCATGTCCTGGCTGCCCGTGGCGATGATTCGCTCGGCTTTGTTCTCCGGGAGGCCGCGGAGGGGGAGATTTTCGCGTTCGGAAACTCGGAAGCCGGCAACGACTCGGTGCTTTTTGATTCACGGACCGTTGCAACACCCCACGCTGACGGCAGTTACAGCTTCACCGGCCGGAAGATCTTCACCAGCCTGTCGCCGGCATGGACCAGGCTGGGCATCTTCGGCAAGGACGGCTCGGCCAGGGAGGGAGAGGGTGAACTGGTTCACGGGTTCATCACCCGCGACACTCCCGGCTACGAAATCCTCGACGACTGGAACACCCTCGGCATGCGGGCGAGCCAGTCAAACACCACAGTGCTGGCGGATGCCAGAGTGGCCCCCGACCGGATCTTCCGGAAACTGCCGGTGGGCCCGAACGCGGACCCGCTGATCTTCGCGATCTTCGCCTGCTTCGAGACCCTGCTGGCCGGCGTCTACACCGGCCTCGGCGAGCGGGCGCTGGAACTCGGCGTGGAGGCGGTCAAGCGCCGGACATCCTTCAAGAATGATGGACGCAGCTACGCGCAGGACCCCGACATCCGCTGGAAGGTGGCCGAGGCCGCCATGGCCATGGACGCCCTCTACCCCAGCTCGCCGAGCTGTCACGTGACGTTGACAGGCTGGTGGATCACGGCAGCCAGTGGTTCCCCAGGTTAGTGGGCCTCAAAGTCCGGGCCACCGAGACGGCGCGAACCGTTGTTGACCTGGCGATCAGGGTATCCGGCGGCTCCAGCTACTTCCGGGGATCCGAGCTGGAACGGCTCTACCGCGATGTGCTCGCCGGGATGTTCCACCCCTCGAACGACGAGTCGGCGCATAATACAGTGGCAAACGCCTGGCTGGGGCCCCTGGAGACACCGTAATCCGCAGCGCCGTCTTACTAAACGGTCCGCTGGAACCTGCCGTTCTAAACGGTCCGCTGGAGCCTGCCGTTCTAAACGGTCCGCTGGAGCCTGCCGTTCTAAACGGTCCGCTGGACCTGGATGACCTTGCGGCGCAGCCAGAACCGTCTGCCCCCGCCCACGTAAAGCCGGCTGCGCTCGAGCTCCCACTTGCCGTACTCGGAGTGTTCAACGAGGCGTCGGCGCGCCTCCGGCAGCGAATCCTCAGGACCGACCGTCAGTACCAGATACTCGTACTGCCTCACATAGTCCCGCTCCCGCTGGACTGAACTGCTCAGAAAATGTTCTTTCATTGCTCTCCATTTTCGTCCATTTCCGACTAACGTGAAGTCATGAGCATCGATCCGCGTGTCGCGCTTCAGTCCCTGACCACAGCCCTTGAAGAACACCTGATCGCAGCCTCCGCACGGCGGGGCGATGGAGACCCAACGGTCGAAGCGGCGTTCTTTGCCGTAGCTGATGCCTTCGAAGTCTATGACGACTCACTCTATGAGGCCTATGGCGAGGTGACGCCGCTGGAGGTCATAGATGACGTGGATGACGACGAAGATGATGCCGAAGACGACGAGGACCTGGAAATCGTCCAGGAGTGAGAACGCCGTGCCCTGGGCGTGACAACGGCGTTTGCCTGACAGGCTAGTCGACAGCCGAAACGTCCTCGAGTGCCCGGGCGATCTCGGCAGGTACCGGGGCCAGCTGTGAATCCAGAATCTCTTTGAGCTGCACCGGGGACCTGGCACCCACTATTGCGGTGGCCACACCGTGCTGGGCCAGGAGCCAGCTCAACGAAACGTCAATCGCCGACCGGCCAAGACCGCGCGCGGCCATGGCAACTGCTTCCACGATCCTCGATGCAGGCTGCTCGAGGTACGGCTCCACATAGCTTGCCAGCCGCTTCTGCGCCGCACGCGAGTCCGCCGGAATGTGTCCGCGGTACTTGCCGCTCAGCACCCCTCGCCCGAGGGGCGCCCAGGCAAGGAGCCCAAGTCCGGCGTCTTCGATGGCCGGAATGAGCTCGGCTTCAGGCTTCCGCTGCAGCAGGGAGTATTCCGACTGGCTCGCGACGAGCGGGAACCCTGCCACCGCCGCAGCCTTGGCCGTCTGCCAGCCGGTGAAATTCGACACGCCTGCATAGCGTGCCCGGCCGGTGCGGACGGCAAATTCAAGGGCAGACAGGGTCTCCTCCAGGGGGACGTTCGCATCCCAGGCTTGGGCAAACCAGATGTCGACGTAATCCGTACCAAGCCGGGCAAGGCTGGCGTCGAGGCCGGACAGCATGCCGTTGCGGGAGGTGTCGACGCTCCGCCGGCCGTCCGACGTCGAGATACCCGCTTTGGTGGAGATCACCACTTCGGCGCGGGAGACGACGTCGCCCAGCATGGATCCCAACAGCGCCTCCGCCTGGCCGTCTGCGTAAGACGCGGCGGTATCGATCAGGGTTCCGCCGGCGTCCACGAAGGTGCGCAGCAGCTCGGAGGCATCCTGCTCATCGGTCTCGCGTGCCCAGGACATGGTGCCAAGGGATAGCGAGGACACACGCAACCCACTGTTGCCGACATAACGCTGCTGCATAGCTGTTAGCTTACGGGGATTACACAGGGTTCATGACGTAGGGTCTATAAACGTGAACTGGTTTGAAGCGGCCCTGCTGGGTCTTGTACAGGGGCTGACCGAATTCCTCCCGATTTCCTCAAGCGCCCACCTGCGCATCGTGGGCTCCTTCCTGCCAAACGCGGCGGACCCGGGGGCAGCGTTTACGGCCATCACCCAGTTGGGGACCGAGACGGCAGTGATCATCTACTTCTGGCGGGACATCGTCCGCATCATCAAGGCTTGGTTCGGTACGCTGACCCGTCGCGTGCCGATGAACGACCCTGACGCGCGGATGGGCTGGCTGGTGATCCTGGGTAGCCTCCCCATCATCGTCCTCGGACTGATCTTCCAGGACCAGATCGAGTCCGTGCTGCGCAGCCTCTGGATCGTGGCCACCATGCTGATCGTCTTCGGCCTGATCCTTGCCGTGGCCGATGCGGTGGGCTGCCAGCAGCGTGACCTTGACCACCTGACCTATAAGCACGGCATCCTGTACGGGCTGGCCCAGGCCTTGGCCCTTATTCCCGGTGTGTCACGCTCCGGGGGAACCATCACCGCCGGGCTCCTGATGGGGTACACCCGCGAAGCCGCAGCCCGCTATTCCTTCCTCCTGGCCATTCCGGCCGTGTTCGGCAGCGGTCTCTACCAGCTGTACAAAGTGGTCTCCAAGGAAGGGATCACGGGCCCGTTCGGCTTGCCGGAGACGGCCCTGGCCACGGTGATCGCCCTGGTTGTCGGCTACGTCATCATCGGCTGGTTCCTGAAGTTCGTCTCCACCCGGAGCTACCGGCTGTTTGTCTGGTACCGCATCTTCCTTGGACTGGCGCTGTATTTGCTGCTCGGTTTCAATGTCATCAGCGCCTAGCACTAGGCTTGGCCTGTGAAATCCTGGATCTCCCGCCCTGTCCCTCAGCTCCCGGGCCGCATGCCCGCCGTTCGGATTTTCGACTCCGCCAAGGCGGCCTACAGCACCCTTGAGGCCACGGGCGAACAGTCCCTCTATGTCTGCGGCATCACCCCCTACGACGCCACCCACATGGGCCACGCGGCCAGCTATGTAGCGTTCGACCTGCTGAACCGCGCCTGGCGGGATGGCGGCCAACGTGTTGCCTATGTCCAGAACGTGACCGACGTCGATGACCCCCTCCTCGAGCGGGCAACCGCCACAGGAGTGGACTGGCGCGAGCTGGCGGCCAGCCAGATCGAGCTCTTCCAGACCGACATGGAAGCCCTTAACGTCCTGGCCCCCGACCATTACGTCGGCGCGGTCGAATCCGTCCCGGACATTGTTCCGGCCATTGAGCGGCTGCTCGATCTCGGCCTTGCGTACCGGGTCGCCGGTGCTGCCGGGGAACCCGACGGCGACGTTTATTACGACGTCGAAGCCGCCAGCAAACGGTCGGCCGATGCCGGCGCGTGGACGCTGGGATCCGTTTCCGGGCTCTCGGAGACCGAAATGCTGGAACTCTTCGCGGAGCGCGGCGGAGACCCCGGACGGAGCGGCAAGCGCCAGGCCCTGGATCCGCTCCTCTGGCGCATGGCCCGCGACGGCGAGCCCAGCTGGCCCGGCGGGGAACTGGGGGAGGGCCGGCCCGGCTGGCACATCGAGTGCACGGTGATCGCCCAGAAGTACCTGCCCGCACCGTTCACGGTCCAGGGCGGTGGATCCGACCTCGCCTTCCCGCACCACGAGATGGGTGCCGGGCATGCGTATTCGTTGACCGGTGTTCCCCTGGCCCGCCACTTCGCCCACGCCGGAATGGTGGGCCTCGACGGCGAAAAAATGAGCAAATCCAAGGGCAACCTGGTGCTCGTGTCCAAACTTCGGGCCGCCGGCGAAGAGCCCGCTGCCATCCGGCTTGCCATCCTCGCCCACCACTACCGCAGTGACTGGTCCTGGACCGAGGAAGGCTTCGCCGAGGCCAAGGCCAGGCTGGAAACCTGGCGCAGGGCCCTGTCTGCGGCCCAGGAAGGATCGGCGGCAGAACTCGTGGCGGAGATGCGGACCGAACTGTCGAACGATCTCAATGCCCCCGGCGCCCTCGCAGCCGTGGACCGCTGGGCCGCGAACTCCCTGAAGCAGCCGGAAGCCGGATCCGCGATGGACCAGGCGCTGGTCAGCGACGCCGTCAACTCCCTGCTCGGCGTCGAACTCTAACTTTTTTGCAACAAGCTCGGGTATCCGGCGAAGATCGCCGGACACCCGAACTTGTTGGGCACTGCACGCGCCCTACTGTTTGTCCTTGCCGCGGCGCTTAAGGTATCGCTCGAACTCGCGGGCGATGGACTCGCCGCTCGCCTCAGGCAGGTCGGCCGTGTCCTTCGCTTCCTCCAGCTGCCGGACATAGGCGGCAATCTCGGGATCCTCGGTGGCCAACTCATCCACCCCGCGTTCCCAGGCATCCGCCTCTTCGGCCAGTTCGTGCGTGTCCAACGGCACCTGGAGCAGCTCCTCGATCTTGTGCAGCAGGGCCAGCTGGGCTTTCGGTGAAGGAGCCTGGGCAACATAGTGCGGAACAGCTGCCCAGAGCGATACTGTCGGCAGCCCCGCCAGCAGCGCCACCTCCGAAAGCACTCCGACGATCCCCACCGGTCCTTCATACTGCGAGGCTTCAAGGTTCATACGTTCCCGCAACGCGCCGTCGTCCGTGGAGGTGCTGACGGGGATGGGCCGGCTGTGCGGAACGTCCGCGAGCAGTGCACCCACGAGGATGACGTAATCCACATGCAGTGCCTCAGCATGGACCAGCAGCTCTGCCGTGTAGGCCCGCCACTTATAGGACGGCTCCGTGCCCTGGACAAAAATCACATCGACATTCGCGTCGGGGGCGCTTGCCTTGTAGATCCGGGTGGACGGCCACTTGATCTTGCGTTCCCCGGTCGACGTCCGGCGGATAGTGGGCCTGGTGAACTGGAAATCGTAGTATTCGTCGGCGTCAATTGAGGCCACCTTCTTGCCGCCCCAAAGTTTGTTCAGGTAGCGAAGGGCGTCGCTTGCGGCTTCCCCGGCATCGTTCCAGCCTTCAAATGCGGCCAGCATCACGGTGATGCGCTGACCATCAGGCACGGGCTGCAACAGCCGTTCCGGCTCGGGCGTGGCACCCGGTTCAGTGGTGTCTCCCTCGAAGCTATTCATTTCTTCACCCTACGTCCAAGAGGCCGCCGGGTGCATGAAATGAAGGGCTACTAATCTCCGCCGTGCCGCAGCAGCAGTGGGTATCCTGCAGGATATTCGCCGAGGGCTTACTGCGCGGCAGCAGGCGAATGCCGCACCGTAGACTTGGACCTATGCGATCCTCAGCCTCCCAGCCACTTCTTAAAGCCGCGTTATGGGACATGGATGGCACCATCGTCGACACCGAACCGTACTGGATCGAAGCCGAGCATGTGCTCGTCGCGGCCCATGGCGGAGAGTGGTCGCATGCCCAGGCCATGCAGCTCGTTGGGCAGTCCCTGGTTTTCTCCGCAGGCATCCTCCAGGACGCCGGGGTGAAGCTTGAAAAACGCGAAATCATCGACACACTGACGGCCCAGGTCATCAGCAGGGTCCGCACGTCCGTGCCGTGGCGGCCGGGTGCGCGTGAATTGCTGGACCAGCTCCACGAGTCAGGTGTCCGCTGCGCCCTGGTGACGATGTCCGAGGGACCGCTCGCGCGCGAGGTCGTGGCGAGCCTGCCCAAGCCCTACTTTGAATTCCTGGTGACGGGGGACACCGTCACCAACGGCAAGCCGCACCCCGAGGCATACCTGAAGGCTGTCGAGCTTTTGAGGCAACAGGATCCGGACCTCACGATCGACGAATGCGTTGCGCTGGAAGACTCGGCCCCGGGCGTGGCCGCTGCGATGGCGTCAGGCGTTGTGACGGTGGCTATTCCGCACATCGTCCCGCTGCCCGCGGATCCCGCCCGGGCCACCTGGCATTCCCTCGAAGGACGCACCGTGGCAGACCTCCAGGAGCTGGTCACCCGAGGCAACGAATTCCCGGCCGGGGATATCGGCCTTGAAGACGCCGCAGTGGGGAGCCACGGCCTTGACTGAGCCTAAGGGCGGCGGGGACCAGACGGTCGCCAGCGGCCGCAGGGAAGGAATATCACTGGGCCGCATCGCAGGAATCCGCGTGGTGCTGGCGTATTCGTGGTTCATCATCGCGGCCTTCACCGTGATTGTGTACGGCCCGGTCCTTGAGGGCCAATACCCGGACATGGGCATCGCCGCTTACTACGTGGCCTTCGCCTATGCCTTGCTGCTGCTGATCTCCGTGCTGGTTCATGAGCTGGCACACGCCCTGACGGCCAAGATTTTCAACTGGCCCACCGAAAAGATCGTCTTGAACCTCTGGGGCGGCCACACCCAGTTCGAAGGGTTCACCGCCACACCGGGCCGTTCGGTGCTGGTGGCGCTGGCCGGGCCGGCGGCGAACTTCGTCCTGGCCGGCGCCGGCTGGCTGTTCATTTCAGCGGCCGACCCGACAGGCGTGGTTGGGATCCTCTCCAACATCTTTGTTTGGGCGAACCTTCTGATCGGCATCTTCAACGTCCTGCCAGGGCTTCCCTTAGACGGCGGACGCCTCGTTGAGTCCGCCGTCTGGAAAGCCACCGGCAGCCAGGAAAAGGGCACCGTGGCCGCGGGCTGGGCGGGCAGGATCATCGTCATTGCGCTGGCAGTCTGGTTTGTCCTGCTCCCTTTGCTGCGCGGTGACCGCCCGGACGTTTCGCTCATGCTGATCACGGTGCTGGTGGGCAGCTTCCTCTGGATGGGCGCCTCCGCCTCGATCCAGCACGGACGCCTCCGCGGCCGGCTGCACCTTGTAAACGCTGCTGCGCTGGCCGAACCCGCAATCGGGATACCGGAGTCCGCCACCGTGGCGGAAATTCTCCAGCTTGCGCCTTCAGGGACCCCGGCAGTCATTCTGTGCGGACCGGATGGCAGGCCCGCGGGGATCGTGGACACGGCCGCCGTCGCCTCGGTTCCCGTCGGAGCCGCAGCGCAAACGCCGGCCACCGCCGTCTCGCATGCCCTCAGCGCCGGAGCCTACGTGCCGGAATGGTCCCAGGGCCAGGAACTGGTGCAGTACCTCGCCCAGCTCGAAGGGCACGAGTACGCCGTGGTAGATCACCGTGGCAAAGTGACCGGCCTCCTGCGGCAGGCCAGCGTGGTCAGGGCCATTACGGGCAAGGAAATGCGCCGCAGCGGGCGCGCCAGCGCCCAGAACCGGTAGAGTTACCTGCCGGTCGTGAAATATCCGCACCCGGGGCGTGTGCCCGGTGCCCGGCCGTCACGATGCACGGCCACCCAGGTTTACAAAAGCGAGGAATATTCCATGAGCAGCGAAACTGCCGCCAACAACATCACGTCCGGCGACACCGCCGGCACGACCGGCGTCCTGCCGGTGGGCGCCGCGCGCCGCCGGGGACCGTTCCGCGAGGGCGAGCGGGTTCAGTTGACGGACGAGCGCGGCAGGATGAACACCATCACCCTGGAGGCCGGGGGAGCGTTCCATACGCACCGCGGCTTCCTGAACCACGATGAGATCATCGGCATGGTGGACGGGTCCGTTGTGACCAACAATGTGGGCCAGCAGTACCAAACACTCCGTCCGCTGCTCTCGGACTTCGTCCTCTCGATGCCGCGCGGCGCCGCCGTGGTCTACCCCAAGGACGCGGGCCAGATTGTCACCATGGCCGACATCTTCCCCGGCGCCCGCGTCGTGGAAGCCGGCGTGGGCTCCGGCGCGCTGTCGATTTCACTGCTTCGAGCCGTCGGTGACAACGGCTACCTGCACTCGTTCGAGCGGCGCGAAGAATTCGCGGACATTGCCCGCGGCAACGTCGAGACGATCTTCGGCGGACCGCACCCCGCCTGGAAGATCTCCCTCGGCGACTTCCAGGAGGAAGTGGTGCGCAGCGAAGCTCCGGGATCCGTGGACCGCGTGGTCCTGGACATGCTGGCACCCTGGGAATGCCTCGACGCCGTAGCGACGGTCCTGGCCCCCGGTGGCGTGTGGATCAACTACGTGGCCACGGTGACCCAGCTGTCCCGTACGGCCGAAGCCATCCGGGCCGATGGCCGATTCACGGAGCCCGATGCCTGGGAGTCCATGGTCCGAGGCTGGCACTTGGAAGGTTTGGCCGTGCGGCCTGACCACCGCATGGTTGCCCACACAGGATTCCTGCTGGTCACCCGCCGGCTTGCAGACGGCGTCACAGGCATCTCCGTGAAGCGCCGGCCCTCCAAAACCGACTTTGACGAGGCAGACGTCAACGCCTGGACACCCGGCGCCGTCGGTGAGCGGCTCGTGTCCGACAAGAAACTCCGTCGGGCTGCCCGCGACGCCATCGCCGGAACCAATGTCAAGGACGACCCGGAGGTCACGAACTAGTCCGTATTTCGGATGTCTCCAGCAGTACCCGGCTTCTTGGGGCTAAGGTCTTAATAGAAGCGCAGGAAGGGGCTGATGCAAGATGGAGACTCCGAACAACGACTCCTCACGGACACCGGACGAGGCCATAGGGCCACCGGAGCCTGAGAATGTCCGCTACGCGGCCAACGAACTGTCAGTTGCCGACCGCCAGGTGAACATCCTCCGGGATAAACTTCGGCACATTGACCGTCAGCTTGCGGCCGCGACGCAGAACAATTCAAAACTCGTCGGCATGCTGGAGACCGCCAAGGCGGAGATCCTGCGGCTGAAGAACGCACTGGACCAGGAAGGCCAGCCGCCGTACAGCTTCGGCACTATTTTGCAGCTTAATCCAAAGCGGCAACCCACCGCGGGCAACAGCGGGCAGGCCGCCACGGAAGAGTCCGTTGACATCTTCAACGCCGGCCGCAAGATGCGCGTCGGCGTGAGCCCGCTGGTAAACATAAACCAGCTTGCCGTCGGTCAGGAAGTCCTGCTGAACGAAGCCCTCCTGGTGGTGGCCGGCCTCGGTTATGAGCGGGCCGGGGAACTGGTCACGCTCAAGGAAATGCTCGGTACCGACCGCGCCCTCGTAGTGGGACGCGCGGACGAGGAACGTGTGATCCGCCTTTCCGGGGCGCTGATGTCAGAGAAGCTTCGTGTCGGTGATGCGTTGTCCATCGACTCACGGACGGGCTATGCGCTGGAGAAGGTTCCGCGCTCCGAAGTGGAAAACCTCGTCCTTGAGGAAGTTCCGGATATCACGTACGAGGACATCGGTGGGCTGGGGCCCCAGATTGAGCAGATCCGTGATGCCGTGGAGCTGCCGTTCCTGCACCCTGACCTGTACCGTGAACACGGGCTGAAGGCGCCCAAGGGGATCCTTCTCTACGGCCCTCCGGGGTGCGGAAAAACCCTGATCGCCAAGGCCGTGGCCAATTCCCTGGCCGCAAGGGCCGCCGAGCGCACCGGAAACGTGGACCTGAAGAGCTACTTCCTCAATATCAAGGGTCCGGAACTCCTGGACAAATACGTCGGCGAGACGGAGCGGCACATCCGGCTGATCTTCTCGCGGGCACGCGAAAAGGCCTCCGACGGCAGCCCCGTTGTGGTGTTCTTCGACGAGATGGATTCCCTGTTCCGCACCCGCGGCACCGGCATCTCCTCCGACGTCGAAACAACCATCGTCCCCCAGCTGCTCAGCGAGATCGACGGCGTCGAACGCTTGGACAACGTCATCGTCATCGGTGCATCCAACCGCGAGGACATGATTGACCCGGCCATCCTGCGCCCGGGCAGGCTTGACGTGAAGGTCAAGATCCAGCGGCCCGACGCCGAGGCTGCCGCCGACATCTTCTACAAGTACATCACCACCGACCTTCCGTTCCATGAGACAGACCTCGCCGAACACGACGGGGACGTGCAGGCCACGGTTGACGCCATGATCCAGCGCACGGTCGAAGCGATGTACTCCACCGAGAAGTCCAACGAATACCTCGAGGTGACCTACGCCAACGGGGATACCGAAATGCTGTACTTCAAGGACTTCAACTCCGGTGCCGTGGTCCAGAACGTGGTGGACCGGGCCAAAAAGTACGCCATCAAGGATCTCCTGACCACGCAGCAGAAGGGCCTTCGCATCGACCACCTGCTACGCGCCGTCGTCGACGAGTTCCGCGAACACGAGGATATGCCGAACACCACCAACCCTGACGACTGGGCCCGCATCTCCGGCAAGAAGGGCGAGCGCATCACCTACATCCGCACCATCGTGCAGGGCAAGGCGGGACAGGAGCCCGGCAAGTCCATCGAGACCATGCCCAATACGGGCCAGTACCTGTGACGCCCCGCCGCGACGGGCTGCCAGGGGGGCCGCTGCCCGTTGGCGGCGCCATGCGGGTGATGGGATCGGAGACGGAATACGGCATCCATGCGCCGTCCGCCCCGGGCGCCAATGCCACAATGATGTCCGCCCGCGTGATCCAGGCTTATGCCCAGCTGACACGCCAGCGTGCAGCCGGCGGCGCAGAAACGCGCTGGGACTACACGGATGAGGAACCGCTCCACGATGCCCGCGGGTGGACGCTGGAGCGGAACCAGGCGGATCCCAGCCAGCTGACGGACCAGCCACCCGTCTTGGACGCCGAGGCCGTCGCCCTGGCCTACGGGCGCGACGAGCTGGAGCGGGACGGCGAGGACGAAGCGGGCTCGCTCCTGATGAACATGGTGCTTGGAAACGGTGCGCGCCTTTACGTGGACCATGCCCATCCTGAGTACTCCAGCCCCGAGGTCACCAACCCCACTGACGCCGTCATTTGGGACGCCGCCGGCGACGTCGTGGCACTGTCAGCGGTCCGCCGGATGGCCGCCGACCCCCAGCTACCACCCGTGAACCTCTACAAGAACAACACCGACAACAAGTCGGTGTCCTACGGTTCGCACGAGAACTACCTCATGCCCCGGTCGGTGCCCTTCGGTGACATAGTCCGCGGGCTCACGCCGTTCTTCATCACCCGCCAGATCATGTGCGGCGCCGGCCGGGTGGGCCTGGGCCAGGACAGTTCCCGCGCGGGATACCAGATCAGCCAGCGGGCGGACTTCTTCGAGGCCGAGGTCGGACTGGAGACCACCATCCGTCGGCCCATCATCAACACCCGCGACGAGCCCCACGCCACAGCGGACAAATACCGCCGGCTGCACGTGATCATCGGTGATGCCAACCTCAGCCAGGCCGCCAACTACCTGAAGTTCGGCACAACGGCCATGGTGCTCAGCCTGATTGAGGCAGGCCTCGCCCCGCGCGTGGAGGTCCACGAGCCCGTGGCTGCACTGCAGACCGTCAGCCACGACACCTCGCTGACGGCCACCCTGCGCCTGGTGGACGGGCGCCGGGTAACGGCCCTGGACCTGCAATGGATTTACCACGAGGCGGCCGCCAAGCTCGCCCAGGACACCGGGGTGGGCGATGCTGTGGACGGCGACGGGCATACGCACTCCCTCCTGGAACGCTGGGCCGCGACGCTGACCGATCTCGACGGCGACCGGACGGCCGCGGCGTCGTCCGTTGAGTGGCTGGCAAAGCTCACGCTGCTGGAAGGCTACCGGCAACGCGACGGACTGGAATGGAATGATGCCAGGCTTGGGCTCGTCGACCTGCAATGGGCGGACGTCAGGCCCGAAAAGGGGCTGTATTACCGGATGCTGGCACGCGGCCGGATGGACACGATTGTGGACGAGCAGGCCATCGCCCGGGCGGTGACCGAACCGCCGTCGGACACGCGGGCCTATTTCCGCGGACGCTGCGTCAGCAGCTTCAGCAAGGACGTGGTCGGCGCCAGCTGGGACTCGGTGATCTTCGACGTCCCCGGCCACGGACGGCTCCAACGGGTGCCCACGCGCGAGCCGCTGCGGGGCACGGAAGCCCTCACCGGAGGCCTGTTCGCCAGGCACAAAGCCGCCGGTCCGTTCCTGTCCGAACTGCTTGGGCAAACAGCCCTCCGCCACCGGCATAAAGCACCCCACTAGGCCTTAAGCCGTGGCAATATTGGCATACAGGATGTCCCCTCTTACAGGGGACGGATAGAAGGAGAAGGAAATGGCAGGCCAGGAGCAGCAGCAGCCGCAGTCCCGGGACAGCGAGATCGAAGACGACGCCCCCGCGACGCCGCCCGCAGCTGGCGACGCCCAGGCGTCCGCAGCCACCCAGGGCGTGGACGATCTGCTCGACGAAATTGACGGCGTCCTCGAATCCAACGCCGAAGAGTTCGTCCGGGCGTTCGTCCAAAAGGGCGGCCAGTAGGGCCGGGGCTGCCATCGCCGAAAATGAGGACGGCAGCCCCGGAGGGCCGGAACAGACGTTGATCCAGTTGAAGGAGTGCATCAGTGCAGGACACAACAGCCAACCAGGTAGCTGCCAACGCGACGTCATCATTCACTGAACACCTCCAACGCAACAGGCCCGGCCTACTTCCCTACAACCAGTCGCTACCCGCTACGTCGGCCGGCACCCAGCCACTCCAGGTTCCGCATGCCACCACCATTGTGTCGCTGACCTATGGCGGGGGAGTCCTGATGGCCGGTGACCGCCGGGCCACCATGGGCAACATCATCGCGAGTAGGCACATTGAAAAGGTCTTTCCGGCCGACCGATATTCGGTGCTGGGAATAGCGGGCACCGCAGGCATTGCCATAGACCTCACGCGGCTGTTCCAGGTGGAACTTGAACACTACGAAAAGATCGAAGGAACCCTGCTGAGCCTCGAAGGCAAGGCCAACCGGCTCGGTGCCATGATCCGCGGCAACCTGCCGATGGCAATGCAGGGGCTCGCCGTGGTACCGCTCTTCGCCGGCTTTGACCTGCCGGCCGGCATTGGCCGGCTCTTTTCATACGATGTCACCGGCGGACGGTATGAAGAGCAGGAACACCACGCCGTGGGGTCGGGCGCGATGTTTGCCCGCGGCGCCCTCAAGAAGCTCTGGCGGCCTGGACTCACCGAAGCAGAGGCGGTGGCAGTGGCCGTCGAGGCGCTCTATGACGCCGCGGACGACGACTCGGCAACCGGCGGACCGGACCCGGTCCGCCAGCTGTGGCCGGTTGTCTACACGGTGGGCAGGACCGGCGCGAGGCGGGTGCCCGAAAACGACCTGGCCGCCGTGGCCGGGGCGATCATCGAAGCCAGAACCACAGCGCGGCGGGAGGCCTGATATGACCCAACAGTTCTATGTGTCGCCCGAACAGCTGATGAAGGACCGTGCGGACTTCGCACGGAAGGGAATTGCGCGGGGCCGCTCGGTAGTGGTGATCAGCTGTGAGGAGGGGATCGCCCTCGTAGCGGAAAACCCCTCTCCTTCGCTGCATAAAATCGGCGAGATCTACGACAAAATCGCCTTCGCCGCCGTCGGCAAGTACAACGAATTCGAAAGCCTGCGCCAGGCGGGTGTCCGGTACGCGGACGTCCGGGGCTACTCCTACGACCGTGAGGATGTAACGGCCAGGGGGCTCGCCAGTGTTTACGCCCAAAGCCTGGGCGCCGTGTTCACTGCGGAACAAAAACCGTTCGAAGTGGAACTTGCCGTCGCGGAGGTGGGAAGCGGCCCGGCCGACGACCACCTGTACAGGCTGACGTTCGACGGCTCGATCGCTGACGAAAAACGCTTCATTGTGATGGGCGGTCAGGCGGACAAAGTATCCGAGACCGTGGAAGGCGGGTGGCAGCGGGAGCTCAACTTCTCCGGCGCAATCAGACTCGCCATGAAAGGACTGGTCACCGACAAGGAGGCCGGCGAGCTGCCGGCCTCCGCCCTCGAGGTGGCCGTACTGGACCGCGATTCGGAAAGCAACCGGGGATCCCGGCGGGCATTCCGGCGCCTGGACGACGACGAAATCGCCGCCCTGCTCTCTGAGGAGAACTGAAATGGACAAGCGCATTTTCGGCATTGAAACCGAGTTCGGCATCTCGTACTCGAGCCCGGACTCCCGTCCGCTGGCACCCGAGGAAGTGGCACGGTACCTCTTCCGCAAGGTGGTCAGCTGGGGGCGGTCCTCCAATGTCTTTTTGACCAACGGTTCGCGGCTGTACCTCGACGTGGGCTCGCACCCCGAGTACGCCACAGCGGAGTGCGACGACCTGGGCCAGCTGATTGCCCACGACCGGGCCGGCGAACTGATCCTGGACGACCTTGTGGACGAGGCGCAGGAGCGGCTGGCTGCGGAAGGCTTTAACGGCACCGTCTACCTGTTCAAGAACAACACCGATTCCGCGGGCAATTCGTACGGCAGCCACGAGAACTACCTCATTCCGCGGCGCGGTGAATTCTCGAGGCTGGCCGAAATCCTGATTCCCTTTCTGGTGACCCGGCAGCTCATCGCCGGCGCGGGAAAGATCCTCAAGACCCCGCACGGCGCCACTTTTGCCTTCTCCCAACGGGCGGACCACATCTGGGAAGGCGTATCGTCCGCCACCACCAGGTCGCGTCCCATCATCAACACCCGCGACGAGCCACACGCCGATGCCGAGTTCTACCGGCGCCTGCATGTAATCGTGGGCGACTCCAACATGTCCGAAACCACGGCCCTGATGAAGGTAGGCAGCGTTGACCTGATCCTTCGGATGATCGAGGCCGGGGTGATCATGCGGGACATGCGGATGGAAAATCCCATCCGGAGCATTCGCGAGATCTCCCACGACCTCAGCGGCAGGGCGCTGATCCGGCTCGCCAACGGCCGCCAACTGACGGCCTTGGAAATCCAGCGGGAGTACCTGAACAAAGTCACCTCCTTCGTCGCCGAACACGGGGCGCACAACCCGCATGTGCCACTGATCCTGGACCTTTGGGAGCGCACGCTGG